>CAWHLW010000005.1:0-152451 GCA_963830305.1 Candidatus Dormiibacterota bacterium
GCCGAGCGCTAGCAGCCCGGTGACGATGCTGGCCACGACACCGATGTCGAGCAACGCGGCGAGGACGACGCGCACCCAGCGCGGTACTCGCACGAGCCCGGCCCCGGAGGAGGATGGCGTCTTGCGAACGGCCAGATAACAGCCGACGCCCATGACGATGAGGATGGCGCCTTGTACGGCGAGCTTCTGAATCCTATCGAGGAAGTGCTCCACCGGCACCCCGATCAGGATGCCAAGTGCGACGTAGACCCCAACCCACACCACCGTCGAGGAAACCATCGCGAGGACGAAGGAACGGCGTGGAGCGCGAACAGCACCCGCGACCAGCGTGGTGTAGATGCGCAGGCCCGGGATCAGCCGGCTGATCGCGATGCCTTTCCAGCCTGCCGAGCGGAGCCGCGCCTCGACGCGCTCGAGGTTGCGCTGCTGGCGCAGCCGCCGCGCGAGACCCCTCAGGCCGCGATCACCCACCGCCCGCGCCCAGCTGTATCCGACGAGCGAACCTGCGATGCAAGCAACCAGCGCAAGGGGTATGAACGCGTAAGGGTTGAGCCCTCCCGACGCGATGAGCAGGCCGGCCACCAGCAGGGTCAGCTCACCCGGGGCAAAGGGCAGCGGGACGCCGGCCTCTTCAGCGAAGAGCAGCCCGGGCAGGATGGCAAGCGCAACCGCCCCGTGCAAACCGGAGAGGAAGTTCACCGGCTCATCATCCCCCCGGGGTCCGAACGCTGCCGTACGCCTGCAACCAGATGGTTCTGCGAGAGTGGCCGCTGATGGAGACTGACGCCGTGGTCGTGGGCGCGGGTCCGAGCGGCGCCACGACCGCGCTGCTGCTGGCACGGATGGGCCACCACGTAGTGCTCGTGGACCGTGCCCGATTCCCCCGCGACAAGGCGTGTGGGGAGGGGCTCATGCCGCCCGGCGTCGAGTTGCTGCGGAGGATGGGCCTCCTCGAGCAGGTCTCGGCCACCGGCGTCCGACCGCTTGCGGGCGTCACCTACCAGCAATCGAGCGCAGGTCCCCGGGTGAACATCCCGTTTCCCGCGCCTCCGGCCGGCGGACCCGCATACGGGCTGGGTGTGCGCCGCACCAGCTTCGATGCCGTCCTCGTCGACGCGGTGCGCCGCGAATCCACCGCCACGGTGCGCGAGGGCGAACGGGTGACAGGGCTCATCCGCGATGCCGTCGAGGCTAAGGGTGTGATCACGACGTCCGGTGAGATTCGGGCCCGCGCCGTGATCGCCGCCGACGGGCTGCACTCGGCGATTCGTTCGTGGATGGGCCTCGGGATCGCGCCGCGGGCCCGTCTGCGATACGGACTTGCGGGCCACTGGCGCGTCAAGACGCGCGACCTGGACGCGATCACGGTGACCCTCGGCGGCGACCACGAGTGGTACGAGGCCCCGGTCGGTCCCGATCTGCTGCTCGTGTCGATCCTGACGCGCCGGTCGCAGCCGCCGATGACTGCGCGGAACTACGCGGACGCAGCGCGTCGAAGTGTGCCTGCCCTCCGCGACGCGGAACTGGTCTCGGGACCGCTCGGCGCCGCGCAGTTTCATCAACGCGTCCGTAGCGTTGCGGAGCACGGTGTGTTCCTGGTGGGCGACGCGTCCGGCTACGACGATCCGACCACGGGCGACGGCATCGCCATCGGGATGCTCCTCGCCGAACGCCTCGCGGAACACGTGGGGTCGTTCCTCAGCGCGCGCGTTCCTGTTGCGGTTGCCGAGGCTCGCTACGCCCGCGACCACATCCGGCTGGTGCGAGACCGCCGGCGTCTCACGCAGCTGGCGCTCTTCCTGGCGCGATCTCCGCGGCTCAGCCGCCGAGCCCTCGAACGCGCTGTCCGCGATCCTCGCGCGCTCGGCAAGCTCGTGGCCGTCAACTGCGGATACCACACGTTCCGCGACCTCACACCGCGGGACTGGCTCTCCCTGGCAGGGGTCTGACGCTGCGTCGACCCCGGTTCGGTATGAACCGCGGGACACCGGCGAAGGCAGCGCGATACCCGGGAAGCGCATCGAGCAATCGCTCCTCGGCACGGATCCGGGGAGCGAGAACGAGCGCGTTGGCGAGCGAGAGCACCACGGCTTCCGGTGCAGCGCCGACCGCAAGGGGAAGACACGCGAATTCGAGCGTCACCGCAACGTAGTTCGGGTGGCGGACCCATCGATATGGCCCACCGGTTTCGATGTGCATGGCCGGCGAGACGTGAGCGGTCACGTTCCAGCTCGTTCCGAGGGTTCTGATCACCCAGAGGCGGAGGCCGGTTGCCGCCGCCAGCCCTGTCAGCGCGCCGATCTCCACAACCCGCGGCACCCGGCGACCGCGCCGCGGCCAGACGCACAGGCCAAAGAGCGCAACGTGCGCGGCCACCATCGCCGGGTAGGTGGAAGGCGACGCCTGCTCAGCCTGCCCCAGCGTGGCCCGGTTTCGCGACGAGATGCGCAGCTCGACGAGGCGCTGCGCTCCATTCGCGACCACCAGAGCGGTGCGTGCCCGCCGGTTCACGACGCCCAGAGCAACTCGATGAGCTCGACGGTCAACCCGGGCCCGAACGCGGCGGCGAGGCCACGACCATGTGTGGCCGGGAGGTCCGCCGCGAGTTCCTGAAGGACGAACAGGATCGCGGCCGACGAGGTGTTGCCGCTGGTGCGCATCACCCGCTGCGTCGCGTCGACGTGCCCCGCACGCAGACCGAGCGACCGGATCACCGCATCCACGATCGCCTGACCGCCGGGATGCAGCGCGACGACGTCCAGTTCGGATGCCGGACCGATGAAGTCGTCGACGAGGGCGGGGAGGTGGATCTCGAGCAGCCGCGGTAGCTGGCGCGACACCACCACCCGGAATCCGTCGTCGGCTTGCTCGAAGCCGAGGGCTTCCGTGGTCGACGCCACCACCTGGTGACCAGTCCTGCCGATGCCCAGCTGTCCCGGGACCAATCCGGCACGCAGCACCGCGGCGCCGGCCCCGTCGCCGAATACGAGCACGCTCAGGAGGTTGTCAGCGGACGTGTCGGCCGGGCGGAAGGTGAGCGACGGCACCTCCACCGCGACCACCAGCGCCGATTCCTCGGGATGCGAGCGCACCCAGTCGGAGGCCCAGGCCAGTGCCGCGGCACCGCCGGCACAGCCGAAGTTCATGAACGGCATGCGCCGGATATCGCGTCGAAGACCGAGGTGATTGATCAAGGCCACATCGACGCCGGGCAGCACGAAGCCCGTGCACGAGGACACCACGACCAACCCGATGTCCGCGATCGCGACGCCGGCATCGACGATCGCTCGCTCAGCCGCAGCGATGGCCAGCGGCGTCGCCTCGGCTGCGTACCGGGCCGCCTGCTCTCCGGGTGTCAGCGGTACGAGCGCGTCCTCGATGGGCCGCACCAGGAAACGGTGGGTGCCGGAGAGCTCCTCGGTGAACAGGCTCACGCGCCGCTCCAGCCTCGGCCAGAGCTGGGTGATCAGGCGGAGGACCTCGTCGCCGGCGACCTCGTATGGCGGCACCGCGGTACCGAGCCCGTCGATCGTGACCGGCGCGAGCACGGGCCACCCGGCGCGGCGATCGGGCAGCGCCGCGGAGCGGATCGCCGCCTCAACAACCATGCGCTCGGATCATGACACCGACGATCGGAGCGGCAGTGGCCCGTTGCGGTGAATTGGAGATGCGGAGAGTATGCCCCCGGGTTACAGGTGACCTACTCCGGGGTCACATACGCCGCGGTGAGCCCGCCATCGACGAGAAAGGTCGCGCCGTTGACATATGAGGACTCATCGCTGGCGAGAAACAGCGCCGCATTGGCGATCTCGAGCGCCGTCGCGAGGCGGCCCATCGGCAGGTGAATGCGGCGCCGCTCGTATGCGGCGGGGTCGTCCGCGAAGAGGCGCATGAGCAACGGCGTCTCCACCGGCCCCGGACACAGCGCGTTGACGCGAACGCCCTGGCGCGCGAACTGCACCGCAAGCTCCCGGCTCATCGACAGCACCGCGCCTTTCGACGCCGTGTACGCGATCTGCGATGTCGCCGCGCCAACCAGCGCGACGAACGACGCGACATTGATCACCGACCCGCCGCCTCGTTCGAGGAGATGCGGGATCCCGTACTTGCAGCAGAGATACACTCCCTTGGCGTTCACCGCCTGCACCCGATCCCACGCGTCGGGCTCGGTGGTGAGGATCGAGTCGTCGTCGGGCGGCATGATCCCCGCGTTGTTGTAGAGGATGTCGACACCACCGTAGGCGACGACCGCAGCCGCGTACATCGCGGTGACACTGTTCGCGTCGCTCACATCGACCTCGACAAATGTCGCGCGCTCGCACTCCGCCGCCGTCTGAGCACCGGCGGACCGTCCGGTGTCGGCCACGACCACCGTGGCTCCCTCCCGCGAAAAGAGCATCGCCGCCTCGCGCCCGATGCCACCGGCCGCGCCGGTGATCACCGCAATCTTGCCGTCAAGACGTCCCATCGCTGTGTCAGCCCTCCGTGGACATGTAGACGTTCTTGACCTCGGAATAGCCGTCGAGGCCGTTCATGCCGAGCTCGCGCCCAAACCCGGATTGCTTGAAGCCGCCGAACGGCGTGGAGACGCGCACCGAGGAATTGCTGTTGATCGAGAGCACACCCGTGTCGAGCGCTCGCGCCACCCGCAGCGCGCGTGCCCCGTTGGTGGTCCAGATCGACCCGGACAACCCGTACGGGGTGTCATTGGCGATCCGCACCGCATCCGCCTCGTCAGTGAACGGGATGATGGCGGCGACCGGTCCGAACACCTCTTCGCGCGCGATCCGGTCGTTGTTGGTCGCCTCGACGAGCGTGCATGGATACCAGAAGCCCGGTCCATCGGGAATCGATCCTCTGAACAGCGGCGCCAACTCGACAAACGACGCCACCGTCTTGCGGTGGCTCGCCGAGACGAGCGGTCCCATCTCCGTCGCGTCATCTTCAGGATCACCGACTCGGAGCGCCCCCGTCGCGGTGATGAGCAGCGCGACAAAGCGGTCGTACACATCGCGTTGGACGAGCACGCGTGAGCGCGCGCAGCAGTCCTGTCCGGCGTTGCCGAAGACCGCGTATGGGGCCGCGGCCGCGGCACGTTCGAGGTCCGCGTCGGCGAAAACGACGTTGGCGGATTTGCCGCCGAGCTCGAGGGTCACGCGTTTGATGCTCTCGGCCGCACCGCGCATCACCTCGACGCCGACTTCCGTCGAGCCCGTGAAACCGATCTTGGCGACGTCGGGATGGTGGATGAGGCGCTCGCCGACGATGCGGCCCGGCCCGACCACCACGTTGAGGACACCCTCGGGAATCCCCGCCTGGAGTGCAAGCTCCGCCAGGCGAATCGCCGTCATCGGGGTGAGCTCGGCGGGCTTGAGCACCACCGTGTTGCCGCACGCGAGTGCCGGGCCGACCTTCCAGCTCGAGATGTTCAAAGGGAAGTTCCAGGGGACGATCAACCCCACCACGCCGAGTGGCTCGCGGAACGTCATGTCGACGCCGCCTGCGACTGGGATGGTTTGACCGAAGTGCTTGTCGACGGCGCCGGCGTAGTAGTGGAAAACTTCGGCCACCATGCCGACCTCGCCCCGCGAGTCGGCGATCGGCTTGCCGACGTTCCTCGTCTCCAACAACGCGAGCTCCTCGCCGTGGTCTTCGACGAGCCCGGCGAGTCTGCGAAGCAGGCGCGCTCGGTCAGCGGGGGAGACCGCACGCCATGCGGGGAACGCCGTCTTTGCCGCCGCAACCGCGCGATCGGTCTCGATCACCCCGGCCTGCTCGAGCTCTGCCACCGGCTGTTCCGTGGCCGGGTTCAGCAGCCGAAGCGTCATCCGCGCTCGAAGAAGCGTTCGCGCTCGTAACAGGTGACGGCCTTGTCGAAGAGCTGCTGCTCGGTGCGCGCGTAGTTGAGGTAGTGATCGACGACGTCGTCTCCGAATGCCGAGCGGGCGACCTTGCCGTGCTCGAGCGCGTGGATCGCCTCGTTGAGCGTGTGGGGAAAACGCTTGACGTCGGACTCGTAGGCGTTGCCGGTGAACACCGGGGGAAGCTCGAGCTGGTGCTCGATACCGTGCAGGCCCGCAGCGAGCAGCGCCGCGAACGCGAGGTACGGGTTGGCGTCGGCACCCGGGATACGGCACTCGACACGCAGCGCCTTGCCGTGGCCAACAACGCGGAACCCGCAGGTGCGATTGTCGTAGCCCCATGCGAGTGTGGTCGGCGCCCAGCTTCCGGCCGCATATCGCTTGTAGGAGTTGATGTTCGGGGCGAGGAACACCGCGAACTCGTCGGCGCACGAAATCAGTCCCGCAAGGTAGTGGTTGAAGAGCGGCGATTCCCCGGAGAAGAGGGCATTGCCGTCACCCCAGAGGCTCGAATGGATGTGGCACGAGCTGCCGATCCAGGTGTGGTCGGGCTTGGCCATGAACGTGACCGACTGGCCACTCTGCTGCGCCATCTCCTTGATCCCGTTCTTGTAGATGACGTGGTTGTCGGCCATCGTGACCGCGTCGCTGTAGCGGAAGTTGAGCTCCTGCTGGCCGGGCCAGGCCTCGCCCTTGGACGTCTCGACTCGCATCCCCGCTGCCTGCATGTTGTTGCGCACCGAGCGGATGAACGGCTCGTCATAGCTGGTGGCGAGGATGTGGTAGTCGAGGATGTACGGCACCGACGGCGTCAGGTCGCGATAGTGCTGCGCGTGCGCCTGTGCGTAGGTCTGCTTGATCAGAAAGAACTCCAGCTCGGAGCCGAACATCGCCTCGTAGCCAAGGGCTCGTGCCCGGTCCACCTGCGCTTTGAGCACCTGCCGGGGCGACGGCCGGACGGGCGTGCCGTCATTCCAGGCCACGTCACAGAGGACAAGCGCTGTGCCTTCCAGCCAGGGGATGCGGCGCATCGTCGCGAAGTCGGGAACCATCGAGAAGTCGCCATAGCCGCGCTCCCAGCTCGCGATCTCATACCCGGGTACCGGGTCCATCTCCATCTCGAGGGCAAGCAGATAGTTGCACCCCTCGATCGGATTGGTGTGCTCCATCTCCTCGAGAAAGAAATGTGCCTCCATGCGCTTGCCCATCAGGCGTCCCTGCATGTCGGTGAACGCGACGACGACGGTGTCGACCTTGCCGGCCTCGACCTCCTGTTTCAGTTCGTCGAGCGTGAGCATCGGTCAGCTGCCCTCCTTGCCGGCGTCGGTGGCAACCGCGCCATTGTGGTTGTGATCGGCAACGCGGTCGACGAAGCGGCTGAACAGCGCCATCGCCCATCCCTGCTGGCCGAGCAACTCCTCGGGATGGCATTGCACTGCAACGATCATCCCATCGGCTGACTCGATGCCTTCGACGACTCCGTCGGGGCTGTGCGCGGTGACATGCAGGCCGGGCGCGACGTCCTTCACCGACTGGTGATGCAGGCTGTTGACCATCACCCGGTCGCCGGGTGTCACCTTCGACAGCTCCGACCCGGGTACGACGTCGATGGAGTGGGCGAGCAGGTCGCGCGGGTGACCGTGGTTGTCGTGACCATCGATGTGCTGGCGCAGCGAACCACCGAGTGCCACGTTGATCACCTGCTGGCCGCGGCAGATCCCGAAGACGGGAACACCCGCGTCAACCGCAGCGCGCACGAGCGCGATCTCGGTCAGGTCCAGGGGTGGGTCGACGTCGGGGGTTTCCTCCTGGCGATCCTCGCCGTACACGGGTGGGTCGACATCCCAGCCGCCCGGCACCAGCAGACCGTCGATGCCCTGGATCATCGATGTCGCCTGGGTGGATGCAAGCCCACCCGGTTGCGGATCGAGCGTGACCGGCTCACCGCCGGTCGCCTCAATCGCGCGCAGGTACGGCAGGTAATACGCGGGTCCGCGGAGCGGGCTGCACGTCACACCGATCCTGGGCTTGGACATCTCGTAAATCCTTCGCGTGCTCGCGGCGCCACGGCCGCGAGCACGCCTGGTGAACCGATCTGTGAGCCTATCAGCCTGCCGAAACCGCGGGCGCCGGTGCTGCCCCGCTGACGAACGTCGCTTCGATCGACGCCAGTTCCTCGGCGGTTCCCTGGATCTTCGGACCCTTGAACCAGTTCTTCGCCGATGCAAACCACCAGATGGTGGTGGCGCCCAGCACAACCGCGAACGCCACGATCGTGTAGTTGAAGTTGGTGCCGGTGACCGGGAACGCCGTGGGCAGGATGAACAGGATGCTGATGATCACGATCCAGACGACCGCGATGATGCCGATCGGGCGGCTCCACCTGCCGAGGTTCCACGGACCGGGCTGGAACTTCGATCCGGCCCGAAGGCGCAGGAGGATCGGGATGCCGTACGCGATGTAGAGACCGATGACCGCGATCGAGATGACCGCTGCATAGGCGTAGGCATTGAAGAGATAGGGCAAAAACAGGATGAATGCGCCGACCACCGCGAGCCAGATCGAGTTGGTTGGGGTGCGCGTGCGCTTGTTGATCTTGCTCCAGAGCCGATGCCCCGGGACGGCGCCGTCACGCGAGAAGGCGTAGATCATCCGCGAGTTCGCTGTGACCGATGACATCCCGCAGTAGAACTGCGCCCCGATGGCGATGAGCAGCAGGAACTGACCCGCAGCACCACCGGCGGCGTCGATGAAGATCTGCGCGGCAGGGACGACCGCGACGGACTCCGTGGCGTAGTTCTGGATCGCGGAGGTCACGCCGATCAGCAGGATCCAGCCGGCGAACAGCGACACCACGATCGACAGCACGATGCCGCGCGGTCCCGCGGTCGCGGCGTTCTTCGTCTCCTCCGTCATGTGCGCCGACGCGTCGTAGCCCGTGAACGTGTACTGCGCCAGCAGCAACCCGATGAGGAAGACGTAAATGACGCTCCCCGGGAATGACGCACCCGTGCCGTTGTTGAAGTGGAAGAAGATGAACCCGGCCGACTGGTGGTGCTTGGGTACGATGAGCAGGAACCCGACAATGACGACCACCCCGAGGATGTGCCACCACACCGAGATGTCGTTGAGTAGCGCCACGAGCCGGATGCCGAACGTGTTCAGAAGGCCGTGGATGATGAGCGCGACCGCGTAGACGAGCAGGATGTGCGGCGGGTCGAGCGGATAGCCGAACCAGTTGTTCATGAACGCCGACGCGAACAGCGCGAGTCCACCGTCGATGCCTGCGGTCACCGCAACCTGGCCCACGAGGTTGAACCAGCCGGTGAACCAGCTCCACGCGGGTCCGTTCTTGCCGCCGAGCTTCGCCGACCAGTAGTAGAGACCCCCGGCGGTGGGGTAGCTCGAGCAGACCTCGGCCATGGCGAGGCCGACGATGATGACCATGACACCGACCAGCGGCCACCCGATGTTCATGTCGATCGGGCCGCCGTTGAACATCGCCACGCCGTAGGCGGTCAGGCAGCCGGACAGGATCGAGATGATCGTGAACGACACAGCGAAGTTGGAGAAGCCCCCCATCCGCCGCAGGAGTTCCTGTGCGTACCCCATCTTGTGAAGAGTCTCGGTATCGCTGTCAACCACCTGAACGCTCATCGGCTCATCTCCCAAATGCGACCCCGGATGTGGTGGGCCGCACAGTAGCAGCGGGCCTGTACCAGCGTCAACAGATTTATCGAATCGACCCAACCAGGTACAAACTGTAAGAATCGTTTCAATGCCTGAGTTCCTCGTCGGTGAGCTGGTTCGCCAGCGCATGGGGGTGCTCAGTGCCTCGGAGCGTCGGCTCGCGCAGGTGCTGCTCGCCTTCTACCCGGTCGCCGGCCTCGAGAACCTGACCCGCTTCGCGGAGCGCGCCGGGGTCAGCCCCGCGACCGTGACCCGGTTCATCGCCAAACTCGGCCTGCGCGGCTACCCGGAATTCCAGGACTCGCTCCGCCAGGAGTTGCAGGAGCGGTTGAGCTCACCGCTTGCCCGGTACGAGCTGACCGCCGCGCCAGATCCGAACGGCTCGACGCTGCGTGACGCATTCGCGACGCAGGAGCACAGCCTGCGGGCGAGCGTTGACATGGTCTCCGAGCACGATTTCGACGCGGTGATCGACCTGCTCGCGGATCCACGCCGGCGCGTCCTCTCACTGGGCGGACGGGTGAGCGCGTTCCTGGCCCGCTATCTCGCCAGCCAGCTGCATCTCATCCGACCGGGAGTCGAGCTCATCGACCCGGAACGGAGCAACCCCGCCGACCATCTCGTCGACCTCGGGCGCCGGGACATCCTGGTCGTCTTCGACTACCGCCGGTACCAGAGCGACACGATCAACAGCGCCAAGGTCGCAGCGGGGCGCGGCAGCACCGTCGTGCTGGTGACCGATCCCTGGTTGTCGCCGGCTGCGGCCTCGGCGCGATTCGTGCTCGTCACCGGCGTGCAGACCACCGTCGCCCCGTTCGAACTCGATGGTGTCCGCGGTGGCGCTCACCGAGGCCCTGATCGCCGGGGTGCTGGCGCGGCTCGGCGAAACGGCGCACGCGCGGATGCGACGCATGGACGAGCTGCGCGGCGGCGTCGTCTACGGCGACGGTCCCTGAGCGAGGTACATTCCCGGCGTGATCGCTGAACGGCTCGAGCTGGCCGACTGGCGTCGGCAGGTGAGCGAGCTGTACGTCGCGATCCGCGCCGAACCGGATCCGGTGGTCGCATGGACGCACTGGCGCGAGGGGCGCGATCGACTCTTTCGCGCGCACCCGCAGAGCCCCGTCCCGCAGAGCGACCGCGGCGACGCGACCGCGCCTCTCTATTACGAGTACGACCCTGCGCTGCGCACCGTCGCGGAGGTCGAGCCGGCCGACGGCGCAACGTTCGAGCTCCCCGGATCCACGAGCGGTCATGTCACCGCCGAACGTGCCGGTACGGCGCGCTTCGTCCTCGGCGATCAGTCGGTCGGCCTGTCGGTGTTCTGGCTGCTCGACTATGCCGGTGGCTTCTTCCTTTCATTTCGCGATGCCACCAGCGCAGCGGAGACGTACGGCGCGGGTCGGTATCTGCTGGACACCGCGAAGGGAGCGGATCTCGGGGTCAGCGCGGATGGCCGCCTCATCCTCGATTTCAATTTCGCGTATCAGCCTTCGTGCAGCTACGACCCGCAATGGAGCTGTCCGCTGCCGCCGCGCGAGAACTGGCTGGCGATCCCGATCCGTGGTGGCGAACGCTTCCGCTCGTGATCAGAACAGCGAGGGGATCACCGCCTCGATGAGGTGAGGGCCCGGTTCTGCGAAGGCTCGCTCCAGGTCGGCGGTGAACGCCTCGGCAGTCTCCGGCCGGGTGGCCGGAACCCCAAATCCGCGCGCCAGCGCCACGAAGTCGACGTCCGGCGGGGAGATGTCGAGCATCTCGAGGGCGCGCGTGCCGGACGCCGCTGCCCCGACACGGGCGAGCTCCATGCGCAGGATGGCGTAGCGGCGGTTGCTGAAGATCACCGTGGTCACGTCGAGCTGTTCCCGAGCCATGGACCAGAGCGCTTGCAGGGTGTAGAGCGCCGAGCCGTCCGCCTCGAGCGCCAGCACCGGACGATCGGGGCAGGCGATCGCTGCTCCGAGCGCGACTGGGAGACCCTGGCCGATCGCGCCGCCCGTCAGGCTGAGCCAGTCGTGCCGAGGCGCCGCCGCCGTGAACGCCGGCAGGAAGGTGCCGCTGGTGTTGGCCTCGTCGGAAACGATCGCTCCCTCCGGCAGGAGCGCGCCGATGGCGCGGGCGATCGATTCAGCGCCGAGCTCTCCCGCCGGCCTATCCGGTCTTGAAGGGGATCCGCCGTCGGGTGCGGCACTTGCGCCCAGCTCGCCGGCAAGCAACTCCAGCGCAGCGATGGCGTCGTCGCCGCCGCCCGCCAGGACAGTGACCTCGCAACCCTCGGGCACCAGGTCGCTCGGCTTGCCAGGGTAGGCGAAGAACGACACCGGCGAGGTGGTGTCGACAAGGATGAGGTGGCGAAGACCGTCGAGCTGACCGGCGGCCATCTCCGCGAGGTAGGCGAGGCGCTGGATCACCGGGATGCCGGCGCCTCGCTCGGCGCGCGCCGGGAATGTCTCGACGAGCACCTCCGCCCCTGTCGCAGCAGCGATGCGGGAGGCAGCACGCAGCCCGGGTTCTCGGAGCGCGCTGCCACCGAGCAGGAGAGCCGCATTCTGCTTGGAGCGCAGCGCTGCTGCCACCGCCTCAAGCGCCTCGGACCGCACCGCGAGGCGCGCAGCCCGTGGCTCCGCCGGCGCTACCGAACCGCCTTCAGACCACGACACGTCGGCGGGGAGGATGAGGGTTGCGACCTGTCCCGGTGGACCGCACGCTGCGGCAACCGCTGCAGCAGCATCGGCACCGACCGACGCAGAGTGGATGCTTCGGCGGATCCAGGTCGAGACGTTGCGGGCGACGGTGTCGATATCGGACTCGAGCGGAGCGTCGTATCGCTTGTGAGAGGTCGCGTGGTCGCCGACGATTGCCACCACGGGTGCACGGCTGCGCCGCGCGTTGTGGAGATTCGCAAGTCCGTTGCCGAGGCCGGGCCCGAGGTGCAGCAGCACCGCGGCGGGGCTCTCGCGCATCCGGGCATAGCCGTCCGCTGCGCCGGTTGCGACCCCTTCGAAGAGCGCGAGCACACCGCGCATCTCCGGAACGGCGTCGAGGGTAGCGACGAAATGCATCTCCGACGTGCCGGGATTGGCGAAGACCACGTCCACATCCGACGCCACGAGGCTGCGCAGCAGCGCCTCGGCGCCGATCATCCGCGCGCCACGCCGGCCGCCTTGGGAGAGGGCTCGAGCATCGCGCCTGGATTGAGGATGCCGTCGGGATCGAATGCAGACTTGATCCTGTGCATGAGCGCGAGCTTCGCAGGATTCTCGAGGGCGAGGAAATGGGCACGTTTGTCGGTGCCGATGCCGTGCTCACCCGATACCGCACCACCCAGCGCTGCACCCGCCTCGAAGACGTGTCGCAGCACCCGTTCGAGCCGCTCCGGGTCCGGCTGGAACACCGACAGGTGCACGTTGCCGTCGCCGGCGTGCCCGCATCCCAGGATCATCGATCCGCTGTCCTGTGCAATTACTGACACTTGCGCCAGAAACTCGGGGATCTGGGCGCGCGGGACGACGGTGTCGACGATCTCATTGGCACCCGCGGCCTTGGCGGCGAAGAAGGCACGCTCCCGGGCACCGATGAGGTCGGCCGCCGCTCCAGCCGGGAGCACGTAGACGTCAAGAGCACCGAGCGTGGTGATGAGGTCGCCGAGCGACTCGATGTCCTCGTCGAGCCGAGCGGGATCGCGTGACTCGAGGACCACCACCAGGTAGGCGAGTGCTGCTTCCTTGATCGCTGTCCCGATCCCCAGCTCGAGCCCGCGCGCTGCGGTGATCGCCGCCATGGTCATCATGTCGATGTACTCGAGGATCATCGGTGCGGCACCGCTCTGGACGATGCGCGGCACCGCGCCGGCGATCTCCGCCACGGTGCGGAACGGCGCGAGCACGGTGGCGGCGTGCGGCTGGCGCGGGTAGAGACGCAGGATCGCCTCGGTGACGATGGCGAGCGTGCCCTCGGAGCCGACGATCAACTGGGTGAGGTCATAGCCGGAGGTCGCCTTCACGAACTTGCCCCCGGTCCGGATGATTTCGCCCGTGCCGAGCACGGCTTCAAGTCCGAGCACCTGGTGGCGAGTCACGCCGTATTTGACGGCGCGCATTCCGCCCGCGTTGGTCGCGACGCTGCCGCCGGCGCTCGCGCTGCTCTCGCCGGGGAAGACCGGATATACGAGCCCGTGTCTCGCCAGGGTGTCGTCGAGCTCACGCAGGGTGACGCCAGGCTGCACGACCGCGACCTGGTTCTCGACGTCGATCTCGAGGATGGCGCTCATCTCTCGAAACGTGATCAGGATCCCGCCTTCCCGGGGCACGCAGGCCCCCGCCAGTCCCGTTCCCGAGCCACGCGCAGTCACCGGCATCGAGAACTCGCGCGCAATCGCAATGATCTCGGCGACCTCGGCAGCGGAATGGGGGAAGACCACGACGTCCGGCGCGTGCCAGTGGGCGACCAGCGATTCATCGTGCCAGTCGTCCTCGCTGACCTCGGCCGCGGTCAGGGTCCTCGCCGGACCGAGGAGTGCAGTGAGCTTGTCGAGAGCACCGAGCATCGGGCGGCTCCTACGAGCTGGTGAAGGTTGCCCGGCGCTTCTCGAGAAACGCGCTCACGCCCTCGGCGAAATCGCGCGTGGTCGTCGCCTCCGTCTGGAGGCGCTCCTCGACCGCGAGCTGCGCCTCGAGATCGTTCTCGCGCGAGAGCTCGAGCGCACGCTTGGTGAGCCCGATCGAACGCGGTCCCCGTGCGAGCCGGCCGGCGAGATCCGCGGCTGCGACCGGAAGCTCGGCGTCCGGGACGACCCAGTTGACGACGCCCAGCTCGAGCGCGCGCGACGCATCGACGGTATCGCCGAGCATGGTGAGCTCGGCAGCGCGGGCCGGGCCGATGAGGCGAGGAAGAAAGTACGTGCTGGCCAGGTCGGGGATGAGCCCGATACGCACGAATGCCTGCACGAACGTGGCGGACTCGGCGGCGATGCGCAGGTCGCATGCAAGCGCGAGGGAGAAGCCGGCGCCGGCGGCAACGCCGTTGACGGCCGCGATGACCGGCTGATCCATCGAGCGGATCGCCCGAATCGCCGGTGTGTAGTGATCCCGGAGGATCGCACCGACGTCAAGGCCACCTTCGCCGGCAGTGGCGCGCAGGTCCTGGCCGCTGCAGAAGCCGCGTCCTGCACCGGTGATGATCACCGCTCGCACCGCGCGACCAGAAGCGGCCTCGCGGAGCGCATCGGTGACCTCGTCAAGGAGCGCCGGCGTGATCGCATTGAGCACCTCGGGGCGGTTGAGGGTCAGCGTCAGCACCCCGTCGCTGACGCTCGCGAGGAGCTGCGGGGTGGTCACCGGCGTTGCTTCTGCGGCCATTCGCGGCGAACTCTACGCCGACGCGTCGCCGAGCTCGCGGAGCCGCTGATAGGTGTAGATGCCCGTGTTGTGTCCATCGGCCCACACGGCGTTGAGGCCGTAGGCGCCGACCAGCGAGATGTCGGCGAGCTCATCCTCTCCCGGACGGAGATCCGGGTCGGAGCTGAAGCGGCCACGGTAGCCGGGCTCGCCTTTGCACGCGGCGCACGGGCACGCGCGCCGGAGCACCGCAAAGGGAATGTGTTGCGCGGCACCGTCAGACCACTCGATCAGCAGCGAGCGGTGCTTCTCGTCGTAATCGAAGCGCACGGGTCGGAGATCCACGGCCACCGTGCGCGGACCGACGCCGCCTAGCGGAGCACCGACTGGAGCTTCATCGCCAGCCCCATGTCGCCCTTGATCTTGATCTTGCCGCTCATGAAGGCCATGGTGCCGTCGAGCTTGCCGGTGGCCAGGTCGACGAAGTCCTCCGATTTCATGTTGATGGTGATGTTCGGATTCTCGGGGACACCCTCGCCGACGTCAGCGGTCCCGTCCTTGATCGAGATGTGGTACTGGCCGGGCGCCTCGCCGCTGAGGTCGAACGCGTAGATCGCATTCATCCCAGCCGTCTTGGCGGGATCTGCGGCGATGCGGGAATTGATCTCGCTGAAAATTTCGGCCGGAGTGGACGGCATCGTTGGTACTCCCTTGCGATTGATCTGTATGCAGCCCCCAACGCGGCGGGCGTGATCCAGTCTACTGACTGAGAGCGGGGCGGACGCGACACCGGCTACAGCGTCGGAGCCTGAGAATCACCTGAGACCCACGCGCGCAACAGCGCAACCCAGGCGAATTCTCAGGTCGAGCTCGGAGACTCGGCGGCCATGGGCAGCGCCAACCTCAGGCTCAGCCGCCGGCAGGTCCTCGGCATCGCAGCCGGGGGAGTGGTGGGCGCCGTGGGCTTCCGGTACCTCACGTTGCAGCTGCCCGGCGGGTCCCAGCAGGTTGCGTCCGCCGCCGGATCTGCGGGCGCCTGGACGAGCCCGCTCTCGAATGCGACCGGCCTGGCCGCTCACCTCCTGCGCAGAGCCACCTTCAGCTACACCGCGGACCAGCTCGAGACGGCGGCGTCGATGTCGTATCCGGACCTCGTCGACATGGTCCTCAACCAGGCAGCGGCACCGTTGCCGGCGGTCGCCGACCCGACCGACTACCAGGCCGTTGTCCGTGCCTGGTACGAGCACATGGCGACCACGCCCGCGCAGTTTCCCGAGCGCATGACGCTCTTCTGGCACGGGCTGCTGACCAGCGACTACCGGAAGGCGGCGCGCCTGCCCTTCGTGCTCCAGCAGAACGAGCTGTACCGATCGATGGGGCGGAGCGACTTCCGCACACTCATCAGCGCGGTCACCTACGACCCGCTGATGATTCGCTACCTCGACCTCGAGGAGAGCACCGCAGCCGCTCCCAACGAGAACTACAGCCGCGAGCTGATGGAGCTGTTCACGCTCGGCGTGGGCAACTACACCGAGACCGACGTGCGCGAGGGGGCTCGCGCCTTCTCCGGAATCCGCACCGTCCTGGTCGATGCGAGTGGAAAGCGCATCCAACCGCCGAAGGCCAAGGGCTCGACGCCGGCGGAATACACCCAGGCGATTCAGCAAGTGCTCGCCACAGGCGCGACGTTCAAAGGTGTCCTGGCAAGGAATCAGCACGACACCGGGAGCAAGACGTTCCTCGGCCACACCGGGAACCTCGATCCCGCGCAGGCGCTCGACATCATCGTCGCGCAGCCGTCGTGCGCACCGCACATCGCCCGTCTTGCGCTGGAGCAGTTCTGCACGCCCAACCCGTCGAGTGCTCTGATCACGAGCGTCGCGACTCCATTCCGCGCAAGCAACTACGACATCAAGACGCTGATGCGCACCATCTTCACCAGCGAGGCATTCACGTCCCCCGCGGCGTATCGGTCGCTGGTTCGCGGGCCGGCCGAGTACATGGTCGCGAGCATGCGCGCTCTCGCGGCGCCTGATCTCGCCGCGACGTCGACGCGCTCGGGCGCAGCCATGGACCAGATCCTCTATGACATGCCGACGGTCGCAGGGTGGCCGTCCAACCAGGGATGGGTCTCGTCGGGAGCGTGGCTGGCGCGTCTCAACTTCGCCGCTGCAGCGGTTGCGAGCGCGCGGAGCTTTGCGGATCCGGTGGACGCGGTGAAAGTGCAGCTCGACGGCGTCGTAGGCCCGGACACCGCAACCGTGTTCAACGCGAGCGAGAGCGATGGCGACCGCTGGTACGCGCTGCTCGCGAGCCCGGAATTCCAGCTCAAATGAGGCAGAGGACATGATCACGCGACGAGACTTCATGGTCAGCGGTATCACCGCAACCGGCGTGGGCATCATCGTGCCGCCGGTCTTTGCGCAGTCCGTGTTCGCCGCCACCATGGAGGACGTCCACAACGACCGCGTCCTCGTCATCCTGCAACTCGGTGGCGGCAACGACGGGCTCAACACCGTCGTCCCATACGCGGACCCGGCGTACCTTCAGGCACGGCCGAACATCGGCATCCCAGCCGACAAGGTCCTGCCGCTGAATGCGGAGGTCGGCCTCAACCCGGTGATGCCCGGCATCAAGCACCTCTTCGACGCCGGCGAAGTCGCGTTGGTGCAGGGCGTCGGCTACCCGAACCCTGTGTACTCGCACTTCGAGGGTCTGTACATCTGGGAGCACGCGGATCCCACCATGCAGCAGACCGAGGGATGGCTCGGCAAGTTGCTCGCGAGCCAGCTCGACAGCCAGGGACACCCTCTCGCCGGATGCGCATTGGGCCAGGCGAGCACGCCGGCGGAGCTGCTGGCCCAGAACGCCACGGTGAGCGTCATCGATTCGATTCCCACCTACCAGGTCGACGGCGGCGCCGGCCATCGCGTCGCGGCCCCGGCCCTCTACAAGAAAACGCCGGGCATCTACGGCGCGCTCTTCGACCAGGCGCTGAGCACCGCTGAGTACGGAATCGCCGCGCTGGCGGATTCGCAGAGCCGCTACACACCATCGGTGACGTACACGCCGCAGAGCACCGTGTACGGCAGCAAGAACAGTCTCGCGACATCGCTGCAGCTCACCGCCGAGATGATCGTGACGCAGCCGAGCGTCAAGATCTGTCATGTCGTCCTCGGTGGCTTTGACACCCACCAGGATGAGGACACACGCCAGAACGCCCTGCTCGCATACATCGACAGCGCGGTGAGTGCCTTCATGCAGGACATCGCCAACCACGGCATGGCGGACAGGGTCGTGCTGATGACCTGGTCGGAGTTCGGACGGCGGGTGGTTGAGAACGGCGGCAAGGGGACGGATCACGGCGCTGCAGCACCGATCTTCGTTGTGGGGAAACCGGTGCAGGGCGGTGTCTTCGGTGAGCAACCCTCACTCACCAACACGGTCGAACTCGGGGAATCTCAAATACAACATCGACTTCCGCAGCGTGTATCAGACACTCATCCGCGACTGGCTGCAGGCGGACCCGACATCCGTGCTCGGCGCCTCCTTTCCCGAGCTCCCGATCATCAAGACGGCGTGAGCGTGGTCCTCAGCACCCGGTCACTCAAGCTCTTGAGCGGAGTGGGTGCCGTGGCGGTCTGCGGTGTCAGCGGCCTCCTCGTCGCCGCCGATCCCAAGCCGCTCACCGCACCGCTGCGCCCGCCGGTCAACGGCTCGCCGTCGAGCACCGCTTCGCTGCACATCCCGCCGTCCTGCGGCTCCGGAACCCTCGACCCGTCGTTGCTGCCGATCGTGCAGCGGCTGCGTCAGGCAACCACCACATCCGCGCGCCGAACCATTCTCGCCGCACTGAGCCCCACGCAGCGACTCGAGATCGAAGCCTACTTGCGCGCAACGGGCCGCTCCGCGATCGGCGCGAGCACGAGCTGCGCCAACGCCGGCGGTGACTCGATCGCCCCGTCGGTCGTCGAGGCCCCGGCCTCGACGCAACCGCTGATCAACACCTACGTCTCATGAGCGCCAAAAGGTGCAGCGCCATACACCATGTTTTCACAGCGTTCGGCGGCGCCCGATGTGACGTGATCGCCTGCGATGCGAATGAGGACGACACATCAGCGGTGATCGTGGAAACGTACGCGTTCGAACACCAGCTCACGAGATTCGACCCGCAGAGCGAGCTCTCGCGCTTCAACGTCGCAGCCGGCACGCGTGTCACGGTCACGCCGTTGCTCGCCGAACTGCTCTGCGTCTGCCTCGACGCGTATGACCTGAGCGATGGCCTCGTGAACGCCGCCTGCCTTCCCGCACTCATCGACGCGGGATACGACCGCACCATCACAGAGGTCCGGCGCCATCCGGTCAACCGACCTCATACGACACCTCGACGTGAAGTGCCGCCATTGCCCGACGTGCTCGAGGTGGGGGATACGTGGGCACGAATTGCGGCGGGCTGCGCTGTCGACCTCGGCGGTGTCGGCAAAGGGTGGCTCGCCGACCGGCTCTGCGAGCGCTTCGACAACGCAGCGATCAACCTCGGCGGTGACGTTCGCACCCGCGGTGCCGGACCAAACGGCACAGGCTGGACAATCGCGCTCTGCAACGGACGCTGCGTAACCGTTCAAGACGCCGGCATCGCCACCTCGGGAACCTCAGCACGCCGCTGGCCCGGCGGTCACCACCTCATCGATCCGCGCACTGGGGTCCCGGCGCAGACCGACATCAGGGAGATTTCCGTGATCGCCAATACCGCGCTACACGCGGAAATCCTCGCGAAGGGAGCATGCCTGCTCGGCAACGACGCGGCCGTCGCATGGCTCCAGCGGCGAGGTGCAGCACGTCAGGAGATCATCCGGGTCGATGCAGCCACACTGAGCAGGCCGGGAGATCGTCCGGGACGCAGCGCATTTGGTAGCGACCGAGAGAGCGCGACAATCTGCTTGCGCGAACGAGGGAGCGGACAAGCTAAGCGGTGGCCCGGACGATCTCCCGGCCGTCCGAACATGACGTGAGCCCCGACCTGATCCTCTGGTACGCAGCACGTGCTGCGGCTCTCGCCGCTTTCTTCGTGCTCGCCGGCATCGCTGCTCACCGGCATGGCGATCCGAACGGCGTACCTGGCACCGCTGGCGCGCAACCGTGCGGTAATCGCGGTGCACGGGTTTCTCACGTGGTTCTGGGTGCCGCTGGTGGTTGTGCACGTGACGGCCCTGGTGCTCGACGCGACATCGCGGATCACGCCGCTCGACCTGCTGGTGCCGTTTCGAGTCAACGAAGGGACGGGGTCCAATCTCGCCATCGGCCTTGGCACCGTGGGATTACTGCTGCTCGTGCTCATCGCCGCGACGTCGGCACTGCGACGGTTCATGCGCCCGAGTGTCTGGCGCTGGATCCATCGCCTGACCTATCCGATGTTCGTGATCTTCCTGATCCACGCACAACTGGCCGGCACTGACTTCAGCGAGGTGGCGATCAGCCTGGCTGCCTGGGCGACCCTCGGTGGACTGGTCGCGCTCGCATTACTCCGGGCGGCCGGCGGAAGGATGACGAGCGAACCTCCCGTGTAGTCCTTTCTTAAGCCGGGTACACTCGGTGCATGTTGACCTGGATGTGGGTGGTCTGGTTGATTGCCGGCCTCGTTCTCGTGGGCCTGGAAGTGCACACCCAGGCGTTCTACTCGCTCTTCCTCGCGCTGGGCGCGTTCGCGGCGACGGTGGTCGCACTGTTCCCGACGGATGTATGGCTGCAAGCAGTCGTCGCAGCCGCCGTTGCCATCGTGGGCACCCTGGCCGTCCGGCCGACTCTTGCCCGACTCTCGGCGAAGCACCTCGGTCCCAGGCTCACCATGCCCGGTGCGTCTGACAACCTGGTCGGACAGGCCGCGCTGACCCTCGAGCCCGTGGGCGATGAGAATCATCCTGGCCACGCCAGGCTCTTCAATGAAAAGTGGCTGGCTTTCACCACGAGCCCGGGTGGCGTCCCGGCGCACCAGCAGGTTACCGTCGTGGAAGTTCGCGGCACCACACTCGTGGTCGCCCCGCCCAAGGGAGGCTGACTCAGTGGACAACAGCGGTCTGGTCACGGCGATCATCGTCGTCGTCCTGCTCATCGTGGTGGCGATCCTCGTCGGCGGTGCAGTGCGTGTCGTACCGCAGGGATTCGCCGGAGTGGTCACTCGTTTTGGACGGTTTCGGCGGGAATCACAAGCCGGTTTGACCATCATCACGCCGTTCATCGACAAGTTGCTCCGGGTTGACATGCGCGAGACGCCGCGTACCGGTGACCGTCAGGACGTGATCACGCGCGACAACGTCGCGGTGGCCGTGAACGCCACGATCTTCAGCCAGGTGATCGAGCCGAGGGCTGCGCTGTTCAACGTGTCCGACTACCTCGTCGCCATCGACCAGCAAGCCCGTACCACGTTGCGTAATGCATTCGGCAACGTCAGCCTCGATGAGGCGCTGTCCTCTCGCGAGCAGATCAATGCCGCCATGCAGCAGCAGATGGAACAGGTCACCGACAAGTGGGGGATCCGGATCAACCGCATCGAGATCGTCGACATCTCGCCGCCGGTGCAGATCCTCCAGGCGATGGCGCTGCAGAAGCAGGCCGACCAGGAGAAGCGCGCACGCATCCTGCAGTCGGAAGGCCAGCAGCAGTCGGCGGTCAACATCGCAGACGGCAACCGGCAGGCCGCGATCAAGCAGGCGGAAGGCGAGCGGCAGGCGGCCATCCTTCGAGCGGAAGGCAACCGGCAGGCCGCCATCCTCGAAGCCGAGGGTCGCGCCCAGGCGATCTCCACCGTGTACGGATCGATCAAGGCAGCGCAGCCGGATCCCACGCTGGTCGCCATCCTCCAGCTCGACACCTTGACGAAGTTCGCGGAGAGCCCCAACGCCAAGCTCGTGGTCCCGGCAGAGACGTCCGGGCTCCTCGGCGCGGCGCAGGTCCTGCGTAGCGTGCTCGGTGATGCGCCGGGGCTCGAACCCCCGACCGTCGTCACCGTGCCACCGTCCAGTAGCTGAGCGGTTCCTCGCCGGTGGCCGGGCAGCGTTCACTCTTCGGCGCCGACCCGGTCAGCCCTGACGAGTCGTCGAGCGCGAACGCTCACGCTCCGCTGGCTACGCGGATGCGCCCGCGGACGTTCGATGAGTTCGTCGGCCAGCATCGCGCCATCGGCGCCGGGACCGTCCTGCGCAGGGCAGTCGATGCCGGCGAGGTGCCCTCGCTGATCCTCTGGGGTCCGCCCGGGAGCGGCAAGACCACGCTCGCCGCGCTCATCGCGGGCGCAAGCAATGCGAGCTTCGAGGCGGTGAGCGCAACGAGCGCCGGCGTCGCCGACCTGCGAAAGGTGGTCGAGCGAGCCCGCGAGCGTCTGCGAACAGGGCGAAGGACCGTGCTCTTCATCGACGAGATCCATCGCTTCAACAAGGGCCAGCAGGACGCGGTGCTGCCCCACGTGGAGAACGCGACCGTCACGCTGCTCGGTGCCACCACAGAGAACCCGTCCTTCGAGGTCAACGCCGCCCTGCTGTCGCGGAGCCGCGTCATCCGGCTCGAGGCGCTCGAAGCCGCGGACCTGCGCAAGCTCATCGACCGCGCGCTCACGGACAGCGATCGCGGGCTGGGCAGTCAGCACGTCGCCGTCGATCCCGACGCCATCGACCGCCTGGTTTCGCTGTGCGGCGGCGACGCGCGCATCGCCCTCAACTCACTCGAGCTCGCCGTCCAGGCTGCTGCCCCGGACGCCGCGGGAGCGGTGCGGGTGACCGCGGCTGACATCGAGGGTGCCCTGCAGAACCCGGCACTTCTCTATGACCGAGCGGGCGATCAGCACTACTGGCTGATCTCGGCATTCATCAAATCGGTCCGAGGGAGCGACCCCGACGCAGCGGTGTACTGGCTCGCGCGGATGCTCGAAGCCGGCGAGGATCCGCTCTTCGTTGCCCGCAGGATGGTGATCCTCGCCGCCGAGGACATCGGGCTCGCCGATCCGGACGCCCTGAGCGTCGCGGTTGCGGCGCAGCAGGCTGCGCACTTCATCGGGATGCCCGAGGGATTCCTCCCGCTCACCGAGGCGGCGCTGTACCTTGCCGCGGCTCCAAAGAGCAACAGCGCGCTTCGCGCCTACGTCGCGGCGTCGGCGGACGTGGCCGAGACCCTGCACCAGCCGGTGCCGCTGCACCTCCGCAACGCCGTGACCGGCCTCGGCCGGGCCATGGGGTATGGCACCGGGTACCGTTACGCCCACGACCACGAGGGGGGAGTGGTGGAGCAGGAGCACCTGCCCGAGTTGCTGCGTGGGCACCGGTATTACGACCCTTCGGACCACGGCGCCGAGGAGACGGTCGCACGACGGCTCGAATCGAATCGGGAAGCGCTGGATCGGCGCCGGGAGCGGTCTTAAGACGATTGGCCTAGCAACGCCGGGATAGCGGCGGGCTGACTATCGTCGCGACGGGAATTCACCTCTTTCGAAACGCAAGTCCCCCTGATAGGCGGGCGGGCGCCGACCCAGTTCAGTGGTTTACCCTCGCGGGCTCCCCCTCCCCGCGGCACCGGGTGTATCGCGGTTCTGCTGGGTCGGTGCCACCGCCGACTTCTTTCTCAAATACGAGAGATATCGGTTAGGCTGGGCCACGACTGTGGACGTTACGCAACCCATTCCCATTCGAGTGCTCATTGTCGATGACCACCCGTTGGTGAGGCGAGGGCTGACGTCCCTCCTCAACGGGACCACCGATATCAAGGTCGTCGGCGCGGCGTCGGACGGCGAGGAGGCGGTGGCGTACGCCGTCGAGGAGCACCCCGACATCGTGCTGATGGACATCTCGATGCCGGGAATGAACGGCTTCGAGGCGCTCCGACGGATGCTCAAGGCGGTGGCCGGCACCAAGGTTGTGATGCTCACGTCGTACTCCGAGCACGACATGGTCGTCGAGGCGATCGACAACGGAGCGGTCGGCTTCCTCCTCAAGGACACCGAGCCACAGGAGCTCCTCAACGGCATCCGCTCGGCCGCGAAGGGAGACACGCCGCTGTCGCCCAAGGCGGCCAAAGAACTGCTCCGCGACCGGATCAAGCGCCGCCCGCTCGACGACCTCACCCAGCGCGAGCTTGACGTGCTCACGCTTGTCGGCCGGGGCATGAGCAACAAGCAGATCGCCTGGCGCCTCGGCATCAGCGAGAAAACGGTCAAGGCTCACTTGGGTTCGGTGTTTGATCGCCTCGGCGTCGAGGACCGGGTCCAGGCGGCGCTCTGGGCACAGCGCCACGGGATCATCTAGCCCGGCTTCAGGCCCGTGCCTCGCGACTAGGCCGGCGTCGATGCCGCGACGATCGCCCGGCTGAAGGCCGCCACGGACTGCTCGAGGTCGGCGATCGTGTGCACCGACGAGCAGAACGCGCTCGTGTTCAGGATGTCGACTCCCTCCGCGCGCATCGCATTGGCGATTCGCGCCTGCGCGGTGGCTTCGCCCAGGAAGATGTGCAGGATGCTCGACAGGCGCCGGATGGTCCCCGGGATGCCGGCCGCCTCGAGGGCAGCCGTCCACTCGACAGCGAGGCTCATCGCGTATTCCTCGGCCAAGCGGCCGGCAGCGCCGTCGGCCACCACGCGCAGCGTCGCGATCCCGGCGGCTGCACTCAACGGATTGGCATTGAAGGTGCCCGGGTGGGCGATTGTCGTGGCCAGCAGTTCGAGCAGGTCGGCCCGCCCGGCGACGGCACCCGCTGGCAGGCCACCTGCCATCACCTTGCCGAGCACGCTGATGTCGGGGGTGATCCCGAGCACCACCTGCATGCCACCGGTGGAGACGCGGAAGCCGGTGACCACCTCGTCGAAGATGAGCACCGTGCCTGTCGCCGTGCACGCTGCGCGGGCGGCAGCGATGAACGAAGGGTCGAGCGGCAGCTGGCCGTAGTGCGCCCCCGAGGGCTCCACGATCACAGCAGCAACATCGGCGCGGCCGAGGGTTGCGACGAGGTCGGCAGGATCATCGCTGCGGACGACGGTGGTGAGCAGACCAAGCGCCTCGGGTACGCCGATCGGGGTCCGGGTGTTGCCGTCAGCGTCGAGGTATGGGCTCACTGCATCGGACCAGCCGTGGAAGTGGTCCTGGAGCTTGACGATGCGATCGCGACCCGTCGCCGCCCTGGCCACTCGCAGCGCGAGCATCACCGCCTCGGTGCCGGATGCCGTAAATCGAACTTTCTCAGCCGACGGCACGAGCGACACGATCTGTTCCGCCCATTCGACCTCGAGCGGATGCGCAGCGCCGTAGTGTGTCCCACGCGACACCTGCTCCTGCACCGCCGCGACCACTGCGGGGGGCGCGTGCCCGAGGAGCAGCGCCCCGTGACCCATCGTGTAGTCGATCAACTCGGTGCCATCGATGAGCCACTTCCTCGAGCCGCTTGACCGCGCCACGTAGATCCGCGGATCGTAGGTTCGCGACGCATGCGTGGCTCCGCCGGGGAGCACCTGACGCGCCCGTTCGGCGAGATCCGCGTGGGCGCGCGTGTGGACGGCGTCGGTCACGGACACGCCGAGAGGATACCCGGCATGGAGGCGACGGTGGGAATCGAACCCACGGTCAGGGTTTTGCAGACCCGTGCCTTACCACTTGGCTACGTCGCCTCGTAACCTGGAACTCGACATTGTCGCCGAAGGACCCACGCACGCAGCCACTCCTTGCGAGACGGTCTGGCGTCACACGGCTTGTAGACTCGACCTGATGCGGAGAGAGCGTCAGTGAAGCGGCGCAAGCTCGGGTCGCTCGAAGTGTCGGCGCTCGGGCTCGGCTGTATGGGTATGTCGGCCTTCTATGGATCGGCCGACGACGACGAATCGATTGCGACCATCCGCCGCGCGCTCGAGCTCGGCATCGACTTTCTGGACACAGCGCAGCTGTACGGGCCGATGACCAACGAGGAGTTGATCGGTCGCGCGATCGACGGCCACCGCGATGAGTACGTGATCGCCACGAAGTTCGCACGGCGGATCGAGCCGACGACGAAGCCGGGCGACCTCTCCACGCTTGGCCCCATCGACGGATCCGCCAACCATGTACGAACATCGATTGACGGGTCGCTGCGCCGGCTCGGCACCGACCACGTCGATCTTTACTACCAGCACCGCGTTGACCCCAATGTCCCGATCGAGGAGACCGTGGGTGCGATGGCGGAGCTCGTCCATCAAGGCAAGGTTCGTCATCTCGGTCTCAGCGAAGCCGCGCCGGACACGATCAGGCGCGCTCACGCAACGCATCCGATCACCGCGGTACAGACGGAATACTCCCTGTGGTCGCGTGATCCGGAAGCCGACGTGATTCCCGTCTGCAGGGAGCTCGGGATCGGATTCGTCCCGTACGCGCCGCTCGGCCGCGGCTTCCTCTCCGGACGGTTCACGTCGCCGGACGAGCTCGACGAAGGAGACTTCCGGCGACGCGGGCCGCGCTTCACCGGCGACAACCTGGCCGCGAACCTGCGGCTCGTAGCGAAGTTCGCC
This sequence comes from Candidatus Dormiibacterota bacterium, assembly GCA_963830305.1. GTDB lineage: Bacteria > Chloroflexota > Dormibacteria > Aeolococcales > Aeolococcaceae > Palsa-851. The sequence goes on from CAWHLW010000005.1 coordinate 26,397, forward strand.
GAGCTCGCGGCGGCAAAAGGGATCACCCCAGCGCAGCTTGCCATCGCCTGGGTGCTGGCGCAGGGTGACGACCTCGTCCCGATCCCCGGAACCAAGCGTCGGATATACCTTGAGGAGAACGCTGCCGCTGCAGACGTCCAGCTCACCGCTGACGACACCGCGCGCATCGAGGCCGAGCTGCCCGCCGTCGCAGGCGAACGCTACGACGCGGCGGGGATGGGAGCGGTCAACCGCTGAACCCGGTCGCGCGGCTCGTTCCTCGTCCTTTTGGCCACTCGCGGTTTCGTCAACGCGCTCCGAGTGCGTCTCACGGTGGGTACGATTCGGATCGCACGGGGTTTTGATAGGAGACGGCGTGGTCTGTTCGAACTGCGGCGAGAGCAACGCTCCGGAGCGCAAGTTCTGCGCCGAGTGCGGGGCGCCACTGGCACGCGTCTGCACCGCCTGCGGCGCGACCAACGTCGTCGGAGCAAAATTCTGTGGGGAGTGCGGGGCCGCGATCGCCACTCCCGACATGGCGCCGGCAGGGGCATCGAGCGCCAGCAGCCCGGTCGCTCCCTCATCCACGGTGGTTGCCGAGATCCGTCTCGTCTCGGTGCTGTTCGCCGACCTGGTCGGATTCACGACGCTCTCCGAATCCCGCGACCCCGAAGAGGTTCGCGATCTGCTGTCCCGGTACTTCGACGTCTGTCGCGCCCTCATCGAGCGCTACGGCGGCACGGTCGAGAAGTTCATCGGCGACGCCGTCATGGCGGTATGGGGAGCGCCGGCAGCCACCGAGGACGATGCCGAGCGCGCGGTACGGACGGCCCTGGAGATCGTGGCTGCCGTGGCGGCGCTTGGCGCAGAAGTCGGTGCCCCGACCCTGATGGCTCGGGCGGGGGTCACCACCGGCGATGCAGCCGTGACCTTGGGGGTGACGGGTCAGGGTATGGTCGCCGGCGACCTCGTGAACACGGCCTCCCGGGTGCAGTCGGCTGCTCCGCCAGGGACGGTCCTGGTCAGCGAGGCAACGATGCGAGCTGCCGGCCCGGCGATCGCGTTCGCCGCCCGCGATGCCCTGACCCTGAAGGGCAAGGCGGAGCCGGTCCCGGTGTGGGAGGCGGAGCGAGTGGTGGCGCAGCGCCGTGGCGTGGGACGATCGCATCGGGCGGAACCACCGTTCGTCGGCCGGGAAGAGGAGCTACGCCTTCTCAAGGAGTTACTCCACGCGACAACGCGGGAGCAGCGGGTTCGCCTCGTCTCGGTGACCGGTCTCGCCGGGATCGGCAAGAGCCGCCTTGCCTGGGAGTTCCTCAAATACATCGACGGCCTCGCAGCAACCATCTACTGGCAGCAGGGCCGATCCCCGTCCTACGGTGAGGGGGCCAGCTTCTGGGCGCTCGGGGAAATGGTGCGGATGCGCGCGGGGATCACAGAAGGGGAAGCCCCGTCCCCGGCGCGCACGAAGCTGTCGGCGTCGGTCGCCGAATTCATCTCCGACCCGGAGGAGCGACGCTGGGTCGACCAGGCGCTGGCGTACCTGCTCGGTCTTGCCGATCCGCCCGGAGGAGACCGCGAGGAGCTCTTCTCCGCGTGGCGGACCTTCTTCGAGCGCATTGCGGATCGCGGGCCGACGGTGCTGGTCTTCGAGGATCTGCAATGGGCGGACCCGGGGCTGATCGACTTCATCGAGTCGATCGTCGAGTGGTCGCGGACCCGGCCGCTGTTCGTGCTGACCCTGTCGCGACCTGAACTCATCCAGCGGCGTCCGACGTGGGGAGCAGGGCAGCGCTCCTTCACGGCCCTGCACCTCGAACCGCTGGAAGCGCCGGCGATGAGAGCACTGCTTCGTGGCTTCGTCGCCGGCCTGCCTGAGGCGATCGTTGAGCAAGTGCTGGAGCGTTCGGAGGGCGTTCCGCTTTATGCCGTCGAGACGATCCGCATGCTCGTTGACCGCGGTGAGTTGGTGGAGCGCGACGGAGTGCTGAGCGTGGCGGGGACGCTCGGTCCGCTGGACATCCCCGACACGCTGCATGCGCTGATCGCTTCTCGGCTCGACGGCGTGCCGCCGGAGGAACGTTTGCTGCTCCAGAACGCATCGGTGATCGGTCAGCGCTTCTCCGTGGGAGCGCTGGCAGCAGTATCGGGCCGCGACCCGGCCTCGCTCGCCGCCCCACTGCGCGACCTGGTACGCAAGGAATTGCTTGTCCTGATCACCGACCCGCGATCGCCGGAACGGGGCCAGTACGGCTTCGTCCAGGGGCTCATCCGCGAGGTTGCCTACGGAACGCTGGCCAGGCCCGAGCGCCGGGCGAAGCACGTGTCCGCAGCTGCGTATTTCGAGGGAATGGATGACGAGGAACTGGTGGGTGTGGTGGCGACGCATTACGTGGAGGCGCAACGAGCCACCGCCGAGGGTCCCGAGCGGGACGCGCTCACCGCCAGAGCGCGTGAGTGGCTCACGTCGGCGGCACGCCGCGCGCTGGCACTCGGATCGGCCGGGCAGGCGCTCGTCTACCTCGAGGACGCGTTGGCGCTGACGGATGACGCTGCGGCGCGCGCGGCATTGCTCGACATGGCCGGTGATGCCGCTTTCAGGACCGACGCATTCGAGCGCTCGGTCGCGCACTACGAGGCGGCGATGAGCTTGCACACCTCCGCCGGCGACGTCGATGCCGCGGGCCACAGCATGGCGCGTCTGGCGTGGGTCATCGGCGAGGGACTGTTGCGCGTTTCCGACGCCATCTCGAGAACAGAGCAAGCGCTCGCCGAACTCGGAGAATCGGGGAGCGACCGTACCCGCGCCGACCTCGCCGCGACGCTCGCCTCCCTACAGAGCACATCCGGCGACTCGGAGCGGGCGCTCGTCTGGGCCGAGACTGCCTGCAAGCTCGCTGAAAGCATCGACGACAACGAATTGTTCTCACGCGCGATCGGCGCAAAGTCCGCTGCGCTGTTCAGACTTGGCCGCCACCGCGAAGCGCTCATGCTCGCACGCGGACGCGTGGCTCTTGCGGAGGCAGCCGGGTCGCTCGTCGAGCAGGCCGTGGCCATCCTCTACACGTCCATCTTCGCGATCGATGACGACCCGCATGAAGGGATCCGGCTGCAGCTCGAGGCGGCCGACCTGGCACGACGAGCCGGCCATCGCAGCCTCGAGTCTGTGAACCTCATCAACGCCGCGGAAGGTGCGATTGGCCTCGGGCGCTGGGACGAGGCTCGCGCGGCCCTTGACGCGCTCAGCCAGCAGGACCTTCCGGCCGCCCGCCAGACGCAACTCCAGCTGAACGAAGCCGTGCTGGCCGCCTGGAGCGGCAATACAACGCTCGCTCTCGAGCGGCTCGCGACGGCGTTCGAGGCGGCGGGAGCCGAGGATATGACGGCGCGTTCCAACAACTATCTGGGCAGGTGTCAAACGCACCTCGCCACCGGCGACCTGGAGACCGCCTTCGAGGAAGCGACAATCTCCTTTGACGCAGAGCCCTCCGGCATCAATGCCCCGGCGGCACTTGCTGTGCAGATGCGGGCGGCGCTCTGGCTCGGTGATCCCGCGCGAGCCCGCGCGGCCCGCGACCGCATGCACGCCTTTCGGGGCCGCTGGGTGGGTGCCAACGGGCTCACCGCAGACGCAGGCATCGCAGCCCTCGAAGGACGGGGGGATGACGCCGCGGCCGGCTACGCTCGAGCGCTCGAAGCATGGCGCACCCTCGACGCGCCTCTGGACCTCGCGCTCTGCGCCCTTGACCGTGCTGTCCTGCGGAGCTCCGTCGTCGCGCCGGACGGCGAGGATGACGAGGCGCGTGAGATCTTCAGAAGCCTCGGTGCAGTCCCGCTCCTGGCGCGACTCGATCGTGCGAGTTCGGCCGCGAGCAAGGCCGGATAAGGCGGCGATCCTGTCGCTTGCACCTTTTGACGCGTTCAGTAATACTGTGATGAGGTGGCGCGGGGGCGCCGGAAGGGACTGATTCGACCGGGGGGTTCGGGATGTCGACGATGTCGACCAGTACGCGCCGTCAGCGCCGGATGCGGACGCTTGCGTCGCTCGGGGTCACCGTGGTGACCATCGCCCTGGTCGTCATGGTGGTGGAGCTCGTCGGCCACGAGGCCGGTCACCTCTTCTCGAAGGTTACCCAGGGACTGACGAGCTGACGACGTGGGCCAGGCTTTCGGGATTCGTCTCGATGTACCTGGCAAGGCCCACCGGATCGTGGCCGGTGAGGTTGCGCACGTCGTCGCTCACGAGCGAGAGCTCGTTTGCGGCGACGCTCGCATACGTCGTGACCCAACCGTCGACCTCCCAGTCGGGTGCACCGTACTTGGCACGTGACGCATATGCCTCGTCCATGGTCTCGTTGTGAAAGCGAATCGATTTCCCGGAGATCCGGGACATCACGTCGGCTGCCTCGGTGAATGTGAATGCTTCAGGGCCGGTGAGGTTGTACGTCTTTCCAACATGGCTGTCGCCGAGCAGGGTGGCAACGGCGCTCTCCGCAATATCGTCGCGCAGCACGGCGCCAACGCGGCCGTCGCCGGCGGGACCGGAGATGGTGCCGTCGGCTCCGACCAGGGCGGGGATGACGTCAACGTAAAAGGGCATGCGCAAAAACGTGAACTGGATGCCGCTGGCACGGATGTGCTGCTCGGTGGCGAAGTGGTCGCGACCGAACGTGAAGACCAGATTGGGCGAACCGTTCAGCCACGAGAGGTAGACGAGGCGGTGCACGCCGGCCGCCACGATCGCGTCGACGGCTGAGGCGTGCTCGGCAATGCGGGTTGCCGACTCATGCGCGGGGATGAGAAATACCGTGTCCACGCCCTGTACTGCCCGGCGCATGTCATCTGTGGCCGCGTAGCCCGACACAACGCTGACCTCCGCGCCCTCCAACTGCGGCGCGCGGCCTGCGTCTCTGACGATCAACCGCTGACGCTCACCGCGAGCCGCGAGGAGCTTCGCAACGCGGCCGCCGACGTTGCCTGTCGCACCGGTGATCGCGATAAGAGAGTCGCTCATACCTCAGCGTCGATCACATCACGTGCTTGTTGGGGACCGGATCAGGCGGCTGAAGTCTGCGCCGTACCGTCAGCTCCTGGCTCGGGCGGCATCACGAAGCCAACCTCCAGCGCGCCGGCGAGAGCGCGAAGGCGAGCATAGAAACCTGCGGTATGCGGCGAGCGCGGGAGGCCCAGCCCCGCGAAATCATGGTGGTGCTCCCATTCGTGGAGCAGCGTGTTGAGAAACACCTTGGTGGTGATCACCTGCTGGCGCACCGCCGTCCGATGGTAGATGCGGATGCGAGCCGTCTTCACCGCACCTTCGGCAAACGTGCAGCGGTAGTACCCATACGTCTTGCTCTGCAGTCGCTGCCCGTTGTGCGAATGGACCTGCGCGCGATCGGCCACCACCAGGTCGCAGTGGGGGAGGCCGGCAAGCGCATCCAGCTCATCGATGAGCAGCTGGCCCACTCGTTTGCGCTCGACCGGGTCCTCGGACGAGTTGATCACGCGCAGCGCCAGCCCCCGCGCGATGGGGCTCGGTTGCACGGGAAGCCCGGTTGCGCTCTGGCTCCGCCGGTAGGTTGCGTCGGGGCGTCGACCGAACATCTGCTCCGGGAGTATACGGCCGTCCCTGGATCCGCAGCCCGGACAGTCCTTACCCGGGCCGAACACCTCGCAGCCCCATAGAATCCGCGTGCCGGGCTGGCGAAATGGCAGACGCGGCGGTCTTAAAAACCGCTGGGGGGAAACCCCCGTCCGGGTTCAATTCCCGGGCCCGGTACCACTGTTTGAGAGTCATCTGACAGCCACGCGGCAGGAGCTCATCTGCCTGAGTAAGCTTCGCGCCCTCAATCGGAAGGAGGACCACGCGTGACTGCGGACGCTGAGTCGTCGGAACGCTGGTACGACACCAGGCTCGAGATGGAGCAGTTCTACTCAGCGCTCTGGACGGCGACGGAGATCTTTCGCAAGGCCAAGCGGCCCACGCGGTTCTCAATCGACCGTCCGCTCCTTTGGAGGTTCATCGAAAAGAACGGAAGCCTGCACGAGCGCGGGACGTGGCTTCGCATTGAACACCTGCTACCCGGCCAAGACTACGTAGTCATCAAGCAGCGGCAACCGGACGGCGCCGATAGGCTCTTCAACCTCACCGCCGCCCAGACCCACGAGTTGATCGGCTGGCACGTCGTGTCGACCAGCGGAGGATGACTACAGGGACTCAGCCGCTCATGGCTGGACCTGGTCAGTGGCCTCACGTCCTATATGCATGCATGTGAGGCAGCCGATGAGGACTCGCGAGATATCTTGGGTGGGTTCGCTCCGTTCCGAGACTGCGCGGCCAGAATCGGCGCCGACCCTGCTTGGGTATTCGACATGGCAACCCGACGTGTCGGCGGCAAGACGGGCGAGTTGGGTCGGAGGTCCTTCGCCCACCAGCCCGTGCCGGTTTCACGTTTCAGCTCCGCTTGACCGTCAGCCGCTAGCGCCGACCGGTATCTGGCCTGCCGAGGTGACGCGAGGCGTACGTCAACTCGCCGCACGTCACGCACTTCGCGGCAGCTCGTTGGGGCAGGTCGCTCGGGTCAACGCCCGGCGAGAGGCCAAACGTCAGGGGGATCAGCCGGTCTGAGCCACACTTTGGGCAGACCACCATGGCGCCTGCAATGCTGCCAACCTACGGGTATCCCTGTCTGTCCGCGAGAAGACTGACCGCCGCTTCGTGGCAGTCAGCGCTGCTCGATGGTCGTCGTCCGCGTCGCGCCGGCTGGGTCGACGACTTCACGACGCCGAGCGAATCCGGGACCACCCCAGGAGCTCCAGAACACCATCGAGAGCACGATCCCGAGAGCGCCGGCAGCCATCAGGATCCAGCCGACCGTGTGGACGTCGATTGCGCCATTTGTGGGATTGACGTGAATAGCGAAGACCATGATCGCCCCGACGGCGATCAGAAAGATTCCTACTCCAAGACCCATATGCGCACCTCCTAGTGCTGCCGATCGGCGTGTGCCGAACGGTGTGTGCGCGGCTCGTCTCACGAATCGGCGCTGAATCGCAACGACGTCACGGCATCGGGTCATTCCCGGGATGGGCGCGAGAGCGCCGTTTGACTTACGAGCCAAACCGTGTTGCCGTCCGTACGTTGGCGGACCGACAACATTGGTTTACCCAAGCACCAAGACGTCCTGAGCAGTCGTGGAGATCTGGGTGACTCCACCTTTCACAACTTCAACCGGCGCGGCTGCGTTGGCCGTGTTACCAGTGCCGATGCCGTAGTGCCTGCCCTGACCCCACGCAGATACGGCGCCTGTTGGAGTGACGCCATACGATGTTGCTCCGGCGTCCCCGAGCATGCGGTAGGTGACGCCGGCAGGCGCGTAGATCTGCACCAGGATCGCGCGATTCGCGGTGCCGGCATCGCCGAGCTGCCCGAGGCTATCCGCACCCCAACCTGTCGTTTTGTTTCGGTTCGTTTGCGAACACACAGGACCGAAAACTCATGGAATAATTGCAGCGCATTGATCCTTTGCGGCCGTTGCGGGGCCGATCGCTTGATCCCGCTGACATTCACCCCGTCTCGTCGCGACGACCGCCATCGCGGCGGCTGGCCCGACGCATCGGGACGGCCACTCTTCAAGTGCCTCGAGTGCCGCACCCATCTCGGCCGGGGGGCAATCACCCGGCCGCGATCCCCACAAAGGCCAACTCCGGGCGCTATGCTCGAGCCTCGCGCTCCGGATCCCGTGGTCCGTGAGGTGGGTCCGTCGGGCTAATGGACCCCGCGGTGCTTGATCCACATCGCACCGCCGCGTCACACCCTGGGCCGCTGCCTCGCAACTTTGTGCATGATTCACCCGGTCATGGACACGAAGACCAAGTTGGTCATCGCCGGATTGCTCCTGCTGGTGCTCGCCTTCCTGGTCATCGGCGGCATCATGGCAATCGCGAGCCCGCCCGACGCGTGCTGCTGACCGTCGTGCCCATCCATCCACCCGTGGGAGGAGAGGATTCGTGTTCCTAGGTTTGAGAACCGTCATCTACCCGGCACCCGACCTCGCCAGCGCCAAGGCCTGGTACACGACGCTGCTCGGCCAGGAGCCGTACTTCGACCAGCCCTTCTACGTCGGCTTCAGCGTTGGTGGCTACGAGCTCGGCCTCGACCCAAACGCCGACATCGCAGTCGGCCCCGTTGCGTACTGGGGAGTCACCAACGCCGATGAAGCGTTCGCGCAACTCCTCGCCAAGGGCGCCACCGAGCACAGCAAGGTCCAGGACGTGGGCGACGGCATCCGCGTCGCAGCCGTTCGCGACCAGGAGGGCAACGTCGTCGGGATCATCGAGAACCCACACTTCAAGCTCCCCTGAACGATCCGGCGTCGCTGACCGCCCTGCTCGCGAGGGAAGGATTCATCGCGGCAGCCGAAGAAGCGCAGGAGCTCATCGCCTTCGCGGAGGGCGACTCTGATGTTCTCGACGGTGCGCTCCACCGCCGCCTCACGGGCGAACCGCTCGCCTGGATCACGGGCACGACTTCCTTCTGCAGCATCACAGTGCATATCGACGCCGACGTGTACGTCCCTCGATGGCTTAGCGAGCCGCTGGCACGCCGGGCGATCGAGCGTCTCCCAGGCGCGGGAACGGCCATCGACGTCTGCACCGGCTCAGGAGCGATTGCCGCGGTGCTTCGCGCGCATCGCCCAGATGCCCGCGTCGTGGCATCCGACGTGGACGCGAAAGCCGTCGCATGCGCCATCACCAACGGTATCGACGCCTACCTCGGCGACCTCTTCACGCCGCTTCCCGACGATCTCCTCGGCTCCGTCGACGTGGTCGTCGGCGTCGTCCCCTATGTCCCAACGGCGGAACTACCTCTCCTGCAGCGAGACACCTTCACCTTCGAGAGACCGCTTTCCTACGACGGCGGCCCCGATGGCACCACCATCCTCCGTCGCGTCATACGCGACGCTCCGCGCTTCCTCAGGCCAGGCGGAGCCCTGCTGGTCGAGCTAGGCGGTGACCAGGCACAGCTCCTGACGGATGACTTGAACGAGCTCGGCTATGTCGACGCGACAGTCCTCACCGACGAGGACGGCGACGCCCGCGGCATCGAGGCAACGCTGGATCACCGGTCGGACTGACGGGGGAGGGATGGGGAGGACGTGTGCTGCGGCGGGCCGCGGTCGGGACGCCTTCGCCGTCCCGCCGCTTACTCTCGCCCCGGGGGTAGCCGGGGCTGCGAGATACCCGCCTCCACACACGTCCTCCCCATCCCGCGCACTGCGACGGCTCACTCGACCCCCGTGCCGCTACCATCGCGAGGTCCATGCGCACGTCCCCGCTTGCCGTCGCCAATCTCGCCGTGGTCATTGCAATTGCCGGCACCACGCTTGCCTCGGTCGGGGCAGGCCGTCACGGCGAGTTCACGGCTCAGACGAAGACCCTTGAGCAGCGCTGGACGGCGATGAGCAGCGAGGGTGTCGCTCTGGGTGCCCTCGCTCCGCTGAAGGCCGAGCTGCGATCCTCATCGTACGAGGCACCGTGGTGGTCTCCCGGCTGGTGGAACGATCCGGGGACGTCATTTGTCCAGAGCCTCGAAAGTGGCACACAGGCGGTGTGGGACGAAGCGATCAGTGCGGCGCGAACTCACGCGACCTCAGCGCTCGTGGGATGGGACGTGATGGTCGAGCACAACGCGGCAGTGCTCGCGGCTCCTACCGTGGCGACGTCGTCAACCTGGGTGGCGCGGATCGCGTCTGCCACCACGCCGGCGGCCATAGACACGCTGTCGACGGAGCTCGTCTCTCAGACCGCCGCAGAGAACCACGCAGCCCTGTTGAGCGCGACCGCGGACGTCGCCGCGCTCCCCGGTCGTCTTCGTCAGCTCATGCTCGACGCGGACCAGGCCGGCACGGAGGCAGTCCCAGGAGCCACGTCGTATCTGGCGTTGTACCGACGGCTGGCGACCGCCGTTGCGGCCAAGCCGAAAACGACGGTGCTGGCGGCGTTGAGCACGCAGGTCACGGCCCTTCAGGCCACGGTGAGCTCGGCGTTGAGGCAACACGCCTGCGGCCATGCCGTGCCCTCTGGCAAAGCGATCGTCATCAACCTCACGCTCCAGGAAGTCGTCTTCTACCAGAACGGGTGCGCGATCCAGGCGACCGCCGTGACCAGCGGCCGTCGCAACGAGCGCACACCGACGGGCACCTTTCACGTGTTCCACAAGGAGTCGCCCGTGCTGTTCACCTCATGGGCGCCACGTGGATCGCCGTACTGGTATCCACCGGAGCGAGCCAATTACGCGCTCGAGTTCACCGTCGTGCGAGCCGGCATCTTCCTGCACGACGCGCCCTGGGAGCCGGGTGGCGCCTACGGCCCGGGCAGCCAGAACACCGGCAACGCGAGCCACGGCTGCGTCCACGCGCCCACGTCGGTCATGCGGTGGGCGTATTCGTGGGCGCCGCTCGGCACCCCGGTGATCGTCGTCGCCTGAGGCTACCCGACCGGTTGCGCCGACAGACTGGTGACCGCTTCCTCGATCACGCCGATCGCCCGGTCGAGCTCTTCCTCACCGATCACCATTGGTGGCTGAATGCGCACCACGTTGCCCAGTGATCCGCCGACCCCGATCAACACGCCTCGCTCACGACAGTGCCGCTTCACCGCCGCGGCCTCCGCGGTGGCCGGCTCCTTGGTGGCACGATCGCGCACCAGTTCGACGCCGATCATGAGCCCGCTGCCGCGGACGTCGCCGACCAGGTCCAACTCCACGGCAAAGGCGTCGAGTTCGAGTACGCACCGTCGCTCCAACGCGGGCGGCGCGTTCGGGCAGCCGCTCCGCAACGATCATGTCGATGGTCGCCACGCCCGCGGCGCACGAGACCGGGTTGCCGCCGAAGGTGCTCATGTGATCGCCGGGTTCGAATGCATCGGCGATCTCCTCGCGAGCGATAAACGCGCCGAGCGGAAAGCCGCTGGCGATCCCCTTGGCGAGGGTCATGATGTCGGGCTCGACGTCATAGGCTTCCACGGCGAACATCCTGCCGCTGCGCCCGAACCCGCTCTGCACCTCGTCGACGATGAGCAGGATCCCGCGCGCATCGAGGATCTCCTTGACCCGTTTGAGATAGCCGTCGGGCAGCGGGATGATGCCTCCCTCGCCCATGATCGGTTCGACGATAAAGGCGGCGACGTCATCACTCGTGTCGTAACGAATCACGTCATCGACCGCATCGGCGCAGGCGAGGGAGCACGAGCCCGAGCACATCCGGCAGCGATATTGATTTGGCGTGGGAGCGAAGGCGATCCCGGCGATCTGCGCACCACCGCGTCGCTTGCGCAGCGCGTTGCCGGTGACGGCGAGCGCGCCGGCAGTCCGGCCGTGAAAGGAGCTCTGGAGGGCGATGATCTCGCGGCGTCCTGTGAAGACGCGGGCGAGGCGCAGGGCGCCTTCCACAGCCTCGGCACCGCTGTTGCCGAAGAAGGACTTCTGGAGACGCCCCGGGGTCACCTGCGCGAGGCGCTCGGCGAGATCCGCGACGACGGGGACGTGATAGACATACGAGCAGGAGTGCACGACCTTGTCGATCTGCCGCTTGGCGGCTTCCGCCACCTTGGGGGGCACGTGCCCGGCGTTGACGACGCCGATCCCGGCGTACAGGTCGGTGTACTCGGTGCCGTCAGTGTCTTTGACGGTCGCGCCGCGAGCGCTCTCGACCGTGATCGGTTCGATCCCCGCGAACGCGCTGGTAGTCACATAACGGCGGTACTTCTCGACCGTGTCCATGGCTGCGCGCTCCTTTCAGAAGGTGGGTGGGGTGTTGACCCAGAACAGCCGGGTCGTGTCGCTGGACTGGTTGATCCATCGGTGCTGCTGGGGACTGTGGAAATACAGGGTGTCGCCTGCCTCGATGTGGTAGTGCTCGGTCTCATCGAGCCAGATATCGAGCTCGCCGCTGAGCACGTAGACCGCCTCCTCGCCGTCGTGGGAGTACGCGCCACCGCTGCCGCCCCCGGGCGCGACGTTGAAGATGTCGATCTCGAGTACAGCGTTGGGGAAGGTCACGAGGTCCTCGATCTCGACGCGGTCGAAACCGCTCAGCCTGCGCCGTTCTCCCATGCGCACCAGCTTCGGCCCTTCCGTTCCCGCGGGCGCTGCGCCAAAGAATTCGAGCAGGGTGCCGCCATACGCCGAGGCGACTCGCTGGAGCAGCGACACCGACGGTTCCGCCAGGCCTCGTTCGACCAGGCTCAGGTACGACGCCGAGATGCCTGCGCGCGCCGCCGCGCCGCGCAAGGACAGGCTGCGCCTGGTCCGGGCAGCACGCAGACGTTTGCCGACAACGTGGTCTTCGGGAAGCAACTCACCGGCGATCAGCGACTGCAGCGCCGGGGGAGCGAAGCCGCGGGTGAGCAGTGCGCGCACGTCGCGCAATCGGGAGATGTCCTCGGCCGTGTAGCGGCGATGGCGGCCACCGGCACGCAGCGGGCGCACCAGCCCCTTGCGCTCCCACGCCCGCAGCGTGGACGGGCTCACCCCGACTCGCCGGGCGACCTCGCCGATGCGGATGTCGTCCACACGCAGACTCCTCGACACGACCCGAGCCGGGCAGCGGGTACGCTGTCCGACCCGGTCGAACTTGTCACTGTTGAGTAGATTATGAGCCTCTGGTCGCCCCCCGGTCCGCCCGGCAGACGCGTCGCACCGCTGGCCGAGCAGTACCGCGAGACCCCGCTGTGGTGGGATGACACTGCGTTTCCCGTCATCGAGGAATCGCCCCTGCCGGGCACAGCGGACGCGGTCGTGGTCGGCGCCGGATTCACCGGGCTGACCGCTGCCGCGCGGCTCGCCGCCCATGGGAAACACGTGGTCGTGGTTGACAGCGGCGCGCTCGGGGAGGGAGCGAGCGGCCGAAACGCGGGAATGATTCACGCCGGCGTGCGGCGTTCCCTCGCTTTTCTGGAACGAAAGCACGGGGCAGCTGGACACGCGCTGCACGACGCCAGCGTAGAAGCCTACGAGTTCGTGGCGAAAACGGCGGCAACCGCGGCGCCGGATGCGATGTACACCCAGTCCGGATGGCTCCACCTCGCGCATCGCAAATCGCGGATGAAGGGGTTGCGCAAGGGCGAGGCGGAGCGCAGGCATCTGCTCGGCGAGGCGACGGTGATGCTCGAGGAGGCGGCGCTCGAGAGCGAGACCCCCTGTCGCGGCTTCCACGGCGGGATGCTCACCGACAACGGCGCGAGCATTCATCCTGCCCGCTATCTGGCGGGGCTCGCCCGGTTGTCGCTCACCAACGGTGCCGCCCTGCATCCGCGCACCCAGGTGACCTCGATCGCGTCGCGCGAGGTCGGTTCGCTGGTTCACACCTCGCGCGGCGATGTCACCGCCGGTGACGTGCTCGTTGCCACCAACGGCTACACCGACGCTGCGGCTCCATGGGCGCGGCGCCGAGTCATCCCGATCGGCAGCTACATCATCGCCACCGAACCCCTCGGCGACGTACGAGCCGCGGATATCAGCCCGCAGCGCCGGATGATGAGTGACACGCGGAATTTTCTGCATTACTGGCGTCTGTCACCGGACGGCCGGCTGGTTTTCGGTGGACGGACGAGCTTTGCGCCAGTCACCGTGCAGACCGCGCGCGACCGCCTGTACGCGGCGATGATCGGCATCTATCCGCAACTGGCCGGCGTGCGCGTGACTCACGCGTGGACCGGCAATGTCGGCTTCACGTTTGACCAACTCCCTCATCTGACCCGGTCGGACGGAGTCACCTACGCGATGGGCTACTGCGGCAGTGGTGTCGCGCTGGGTAGCTGGATGGGCACGCTCGCCGGCGAGTGGATCGCCAGGGGTGCCCAACCGGCCTTCACGGAGCTCCGCTTTCCGCGGATTCCGTTGTACCGGGGGCACCCCTGGTTCCTCCCATTCGTGGGTGTGTATTACTCCTTGCTCGATCGGCTTTAGGCGGTTGGACCCACCGCCGGGGTTGCTGCGCCGTCGAGCGCGGACACGAGCTGCCCGTTCGTCAGGATGTACGAGACGGTCTTCTCCTTGAAGAACGTTGACTTCGTGGTCAGCTGAGCGACGATGACCAGCGGTATCCCGAGCAAGACGGTGATGATGATCGGAAGGCCGGTCGCCCAATCGGCTGCCTGGCCGAGCGGCAAGTTGGTAGGTGCGATCACCACGTAGGCGATGCCGAGGAGAAAGAGCCCGCCGAGGAAGGGCAGAACGCCGGCAAAGATGAATCGTGTGAGGCTCGTGAGCAGCACCTTCCGAAACGCCCAGGCGCACGCAATCCCGGTGATTCCGTAGTACAGGGCCACAAGCACGCCGATGTCGAGGATGAGGTTGCCGAAGACGGTGTTCACCGTATCCACGCCCGTCGCCAGGAGGATCACAATGATGGCGAGAGCGGAGGAGATGATCGTCCCGACCCACGGTGTCTTCCAACTCTTGTGAATCGTCCCGAACGCCTTCGGGAAGACGCCGTCGCGGGACATCGAGTAGGTGAGCCGGCTCGAGGGCAGCAGCGTCGTCTGCGTGGTGGCAATGGTCGACGAGAGCACCGCGAGCACCATGAGATAGGCCACCGGCGTGCCTGAGATCTGGGTTGCGAAGAAGTAGAGCACGTCGTTCTGGTTGTTCGGGTTGGTCAGAGCCGTCTCCCCGAGATATGCCTGCATGGCCATCGCCGCGATCAGGAAGATGAACAGCAGGATGAACATGCTGTAGATGCCCGCCAGCCCTGGGAACTCGTTGGCATCCTTCAACTCCTCGTTGACGTTGGCGGCGGTATCCCAACCCCAGAAGAAGAACACCGCGAGGGCGGACCCGGTGGCGACGGTGCCCAGATCGTGCAGGGAGGCCGGATTGAACCAACTGCCCGAGACCGGCGCCACCGCGGCATGGCCTCCGGCAATCTTCACGAATGCGGCGATCGCGAACCCGAGCACGATGAAGTACTCGATGAACACCAGGATCCACTGGAAGTTGGCGGTGACGCGGATGCCGCGGACCACCATGAAGGTGACGAACAGCAACCATGCGATACCGACAATCGCGATCAACCAGTTGTTGTTCGCGGCATCGGTGGTCACGAAGCTGGGGAACAGGCTGTTGAGCAACTGCAGCGTGTACGCGCCCGCGACGAGCGGGGCCGCCGCGCAGAAGAGCACGTTTGCCGCGAGCTGAATCCAACCCCCTATCCAGCCGACGTGCGGGCTGAGCGTCCGGCTGACCCACGAGTAGGAAGCCCCGCAGTTGGGATCCTGACGGTTCAGATAGTAGTAGGCGACAGCGACGCAGAGCACCGGAAGGAATCCGATCAGGATTGCCGCCGGTGAAGCGAGGCCAACTGCCGCGACCAGGAACCCCACCGTGGCGGCCAGGGTGTATGCAGGTGCCACGCTCGACGTTGCGATGACCGTCGTGTCGAACAGCGTGAGCGTGTTGGTCTTGAGCTCCGATTCGACCGGCATTCCGTGCACGATCGGCTCCGCTAGCGTCGCCATGTCTTCCTCCTCACCGTATCCTCCTGACTCGAGCCTGAGTTGTCAGGCTTCGATATTGCTCATCACGTGCTTGATGCGCGTGTAGTCCTCGAACCCGTACATCGAGAGATCCTTGCCGTACCCCGAATGCTTGTAGCCCCCATGCGGCATTTCGGAGACCAGTGGTATGTGCGTGTTGATCCAGACGCAGCCGAAGTCCAGCGCTCGGGCCATGCGCATGGCGCGGCCGTGGTCCTTCGTCCAGACGCTCGCGCTGAGGCCGTACTCGACGCCGTTCGCCCATTCGAGCGCCCTTGCCTCGTCGTCGAACCGCTGCACAGTGATCACCGGACCGAAGATCTCGCGCTGGATGAGATCGTCGTCCTGGCGCAGCCCGGCGATGACTGTCGCCTCGTGGAAATAGCCACGCTCGCCGACGCGATGCCCTCCCGCGACGACATCAGCGTGTGACGGCGCATTGCCGACGAGCTCGCGAACGCGATCGAGCTGCCTGGCGTTGTTGAGCGGTCCGAAGGCAACCTCATCGTCGTCCGGCGCGCCCGTCTTGTTGGTGGCGGCCTGCTCGGCGAGTGCGGCGACCAGCTCGTCGTGGATCGACGCCGACGCGAGGACTCGAGTCGCCGCGGTGCAGTCCTGCCCGGCATTGAAGTAGCCGGCCATGGCCACAGCCTCGGCCGTGGATGCGACATCGGAATCATCGAAGACGATCACCGGCGCCTTGCCGCCCAGTTCGAGGTGAACCCGCTTGAGGTCACCGGCCGCAGCACGTGCGACCTCCATCCCGGCGCGGACGCTCCCGGTGATCGATGCCATCGCCGGGATCTTGTGGGTCACCAGCGCGGCACCCGTGCTTGGATCGCCGCAGATGACGTTGAAGACACCGGGTGGCAGGAACTCGGCCATGATCTCGGCCATGAGCAGCGTGGTCACCGGAGTCGTGTCGGATGGCTTGAGGACCACCGTGTTGCCGGCGGCGATGGCGGGCGACCACTTCCAGACCGCCATCAGCATCGGGTAGTTCCACGGTGTGACCTGCGCGCAGACCCCCACGGGCTCGCGGCGGATCATCGAGGTATGGCCGGTCATGTATTCACCGGCGCTCTTGCCTTCAAGGATCCTCGCGCAACCGGCGAAGAAGCGCACCGGGTCGATCAGCTGGGGGATCTCCTCGCTGCGGGTGAGCGAGATCGGCTTGCCGGTGTTCTCGCATTCGAGCGCGACGAATTCCTCGGAGCGCTTCTCGAACGCGTCGGCAATGCGCAGCAGAGCGAGGCTCCGTTCTCTCGGTGTGGTGTCGCGCCAACCGGCGAATGCGCGCTGCGCAGCCTGGAGAGCGGCGTCGACGTCGGCCGGGCTCGACACCGGCGCCCGGGCGAATTCCTCGCCGGTGGCCGGATTGATGAGCGGTGTCGAAGCGTCGGAGCTCGCCTCGCGATATTCACCGCCGACGAAGTTGCGCAAAGTGCGTACCGCGACCGTGCTCATGCCTTGAGATCCCGCGCCAGCTCGCGGAAATTGGTGACGTACCGCTGCACGTCATCCGAAGAGTGCTGCACCGACAACGTCCAGTTCTCCTCCGCACCCGGCGCCATGAGGACGCCGCGGTTGGTCTGGTAGAGCCAGGAAACGTACGCAAGCGACTTGTCCATCGCGGCGTAGTCGCGGTAGTTGCGCACCGGCTCGTCGCGGTAGGTGACGCACCCGCGGGCCCCCATCGAGACGACGTGGAAGGGCAGGCTGTATTCGCTCATCACCTCGCGGAGGCCGCCACTCAGCTCCTCGGTCAGCGCGTCGAGATGGGAATAGGCCTGGCCGGTGAGCACCTCGAGCAGCGTGGCTCGTGATGCCGCGGTGGTCAGCGGGTTGCCGTTGAAGGTGCCGAGCTGTGCGACCTTGCCATCGCTGATGGTCGCCATGATGTCGGCACGACCACCGACTGCGCCGCATGGGAGGCCGCCGCCGATCGCCTTGGCAAGGCAGACGATGTCCGGAACGACGCCGAAGCGCTCGGTCGCCCCACCTGGAGCGATGGTCACGCCCGTCTTGACCTCGTCGAAGATGGCCACGGCGCCATGCCGGTGGGCGATTTCCACGACGCCGGCAAGGTAACCGTCGTCGGGCAGGACGAACCCGATGTTCATCATCGCCGGCTCGACGATCACACCCGCGACCTCGCCCGGATGCGCCACGAACGCGCGCTCGAGCGCGGGAAGGTCGTTGAATCCCACGACGGTGGTGAGCTCGACGGTCGATCGCGGGATGCCACCGGTCATGGGCACCGAATTCGGGAAGTCGGCGTCGCCCATCGCATCCACGGGTGGTTCGACCGACACCAGCAGCGCGTCGTGGTGCCCGTGGTACGAGGCTTCGATCTTGATGATCCGCTCGCGATCGGTGAAGCCGCGCGCCAGGCGGATCGCGTCGAGAGTTCGACTCGGTGCCGCTGTTGGTGAAGCGCCACTGGGGCTGATGGAAACGGCGCGCCAGCTCGCGGGCGACAACGATGTTCTCCGCGACGGGCTGGGCGAAGTGCGATCCGCGATGCATCTGCGCGTCCACCGCGGCCACGATCGCGGGATGCGCGTGGCCCACCACCATGACGCCGAAGCCGTTGTGAAAGTCGACGTACTCGTTCCCGTCGACGTCCCAGACCTTGCTGCCCTGGCCGTGATCGATGAAGACCGGCTGCGGCGGTGTGTCCTGGAACGAGCTCGGCACACCGCGCGGGATGTACTCGGTCGCCTCCCTCCACAGGTCACGTGACCGGGTACGACGAGACCGGAACTCGGCTTCCTCGCGAGCGGTCAGCGACGCGACCAGTTCCGAATCGATGTCACCCATGGTCAAGCCCATCGCCCAGGTCCCTCCAGTAGCCCTGTAGATGCAGAAATTCTACTGAACACCTGTAGAATCAGGCTACGTTAGACGCAAACCGTGGGGACCGTCAAGCGACAGTCAGCGCCAGTCCACCTGGGTGACCTGACCGTCCACAACCTCGATGGTTCGGGCGGCGCATGAACCGGCGCCCAGGAGCGTCCAGTTCCCGGCAGCGAGGGACGGGAACAGCGCGACCGCAAGGAGTTCGCCTCGCATCGGCCGCGCGTGCACCCCGGTGTGGGTTCGGGCCCCGGGCCGCCCGTCAGGGCTGACCTCGATCTCGGAGTGGAGGAGCGCTGCCGGCACGATCACCAGCAGCGCTCCCGTCCCCCCACCGATATCGAGGACCGCCGGCTCGCTCGGAGCGGGACCGGCAGACTCGATCTCGCTCAACTCGGGGTGTCGAATCCGTTGTGTGGCTGGCCCAGGTACGGGAAGTGGTCGATGTACCGGTTGCTGCCGGGCACCGAACCGCCGCTGAACTGGGCGGAGGAGAAGTCGCTGACCAGGCCGGCCGCGCCGTCAGCCTTGTAGCTGGGATCGACCAGTGGGATCGTTGCGCCCGCGACGGCGCGGATCTCGATGGTCGCCACGTCGTCGAACACCCGGCGGCCGTTCGGGAACCCGGCGAGATCCCCGCCCAGGATGCCATTGATGCTCGGAGACTTTGCCGGAGGGATCGCCATGTTGAGGCGGAGCAGGTCGGCCGGGGTCGACCCGGTCGAGTTCTGGAAGCCCGCGATAACGCCCGAGGGCACGCCCGTGAGCAGGATCGCCTCGAGGTCGGCGCGCACCTTCGTGTAGGCGGACAGGTTCGGGAAGACGCCGGGGTAGAGCACCGGCAGCAATCCGGCGAGCATCGGATGGGCGTAGTCGGCCACGAACTGGGCGTCGTTGCTCGGCTTGGTCGAGTTCCAGAAGTCCTTCTTCCCGATCGGGATGATCACCTCGTTCACAAGCGGCATGCCGAGGCGCGACACCTGCACCCACGGTCCCACGTCGGTGGTGCGCCCGCCGTTGTCGAGGATGGTCGACTTGCGCCGGCTGGCCGTGGTGTACACGCCGATCACCGAATCGGCTTTGGTCGGGTCTGTGGGCATCTCGCCGTTCCTGGTGAGGTGCGTCTTGGGAACCTGGATCGCGATGGTGTGGACGTTCAGCGCCTTGGTGGAATCGACACCACCGACGGCGGGAAGCGGAATCAGGTGCAGGTTCTGGAAGGGACGGAGCGCGCCGAGATCGAAGATCGACCCGAGGTCGACGTAGAAGCCCTCACGGCGCTGGCCTGCAAACACCCATCCACCGTCCAGCGGATGGACCGCGGCACTCGCGAGCGCGCCGTAGTTCGGGGTCGAGCGGACGCCCACGTTCACCGGCGGACAGGCGAGCCGGCTCGCGAGCACCTCGGACTTGCCGTGCCGGATCCGGGTCACCGAGTAGAACTGCCGGACGTTCCAGCTGGAGCTGGTCAGGCTGGTGATCGGACCCGTGTTGTAGAGAAAGGTAGTCGGGTCGGTGTACTCGGTGGTGAACTTGAACTGATAGGTGATCGCGTCCGCGACGCTGCCACCGTTGGTGACGGTGATCTCGTAAAGCACGTCGTCGCCGAAGTTGTAGAAGTTCGGGCCGCCGTCCGGTCCCTCCAGCGGGATGTAGTTGGCGATCAGCGTCACCGTCTCGGGATGATCGGGACTGGTGAATGCGTAAAGGTCAGTGCTGTCAGCAACCGGGTCTTGCGAGATGCCGGGTGCTTCGCGATGCGAAGACATGTGTACCCCTCGTGAGGATGTGAATGATGTTGCGTTGCGTATCAGCGCGTCGCGCGCTGAAGGCGCCGGATGAGCTGCGGGTCCTTGGTCACGACCTCGCGATGGCCCACCATTACGGAGATCTCGCCGGTCGCCGCGTCGCGAACGTACGCGGTCATCGGTTCGCTCGACAACGGACCGTCACTCGCGTCCGCGACGTTCTGGGCCGCCTCCACGAGGGTGCTCGGCCCGGCGATCAGCCCCATCGCCGCAACGCCGCCCGCTGCCCCCACCGTTGTGGACAGAAACGTCCGCCGTGTCACCTTGGCCATGTGTACACCTCTCTGGGGCGGTCGTTGGCGATCCGGTTGGCCGTCTTGTCACCGCCCAGTCACCGCTTGGTACGGACGGCTCCGGGCGACGGATCACTCTTGCGCCGGACCGGCACGTCACCGGTCGAGAGGAGGGAGGCTCAGGTCCAGGACGCGGGAACCTGCACCTCGACGTTGTCCTTGTTGACACGCGTCGCGATCGCCGGCAAGGGGTTCAGGCGGTAGTCGCCCGGATTGGCGGCCCCGGTGAGGTTGAAGCTCATCGGATGGCACGGACACACGAGCTTGTTCTGCCCGGCTTCCGGGATCAGCGTGCATCCCTGGTGGGTGCAGACCGCGCTGAGACCGCGGATCTTGCCGTCGAGGGTGAAGACGACGCCCTGGATGCCCCCGGCGGAGAACTGCTTGATCTTGCCCGGGGTCACCTCGTCAAGCGTCGCGACTGCCACCCATGTGCTGATGTACGGCTGAATCGTGCCGCTGCCGCTGGCGGGTTCCGTGAGCGCCTCACGGAGGCCCTCGAGACCGACACCGGCCGCGACGGACGCCGCGACGGTCGCGAGGCCGCCGACGAGGAACCGGCGCCGGCGGATTCCCGTCTCCGCCCATCCCGGGTCCTGTCCGGGCGCCTCGCGCAGCTGCCGGGCGAGGTTGTCGACGAACGCGGGCGACGGCGTGGATCCGCCCGGGTGCCCTGCCCGAAGCCGTGCAGCGACCTGCATGGTGGCGGAGTCGTCGCCCGCAGGCGACCGCGGCGGGCGCCGGTTGGCGATCAGTGCGTTGATGAAACGCGTGAGGCGGCGATCAGCCTTCGACATAGCGTGCTCCCGTGGTGGCAGCGCGGCGCAGCGCCCGCAGTTGCAGCACCTTGGCGTTGGCGACGCTCACGCCCATCGCAGCGGCTGTCTCCCGGATGGAGTACCCACGAAGGAATCGGAACTCGAGCACGCTTCGGTAATTGTCAGGCAGCCCGTCGAGGATCGGGCTGACATCCACGTCGCGCTGCTGCTCGACTTCCGGGGAGGCGTCGCGCTGCTCGTCGAACTCCATCAGGACCGTTCCGTGACGCTGTCGCCAGACATCGGCGAGCACGCTCCGCGCCGTGGTGCGCAGGTAGGCGCCGATCTCCGCCGAGGTGACGTCGGAGCGCAACCGCGGCAGGGCACGGAGGAAGGTCGTGGAAGTGACGTCCTCGGCGTCCGGGGTGTTGCCGGTTCTCGAGTAGACGTATCGATAGAGAGGAGCCACGTGCTCCTGATAGAGGGACTCCCAGTCGTTCTGGCGATCTGGGGTGCCGACCACGCGAAGCGGGGGCGGCGATTCGGGCACAGCCACGTTCGATCATGTTCTACGCCACTGAGTTACGCAATCGGCCGCAGCGGTCATGATTGACGGAGAGGGTTTGCCATGAGTTCCGAAACTTCCCACGACCGTCTCATCGGAAGGGTGTCGCTCATCCTGGATCGGATGGTGCACGTCCGCCTGACCGCCGTCGGGATCACCCGCCCCGAGACGATCGACCGCGAGCCGGTCGACCGTGCCGCATTCTGGGAACAGAGCCGGGTGCTCGATCCGCGCCCGATCCAGGTACACCGGGAATGGGAGTCGCTCGGCGGCCCACGCTGGCGTGAGCTCGAACTCGAAGGCGAGAGTGAGGGTCCTGGGGGTCACTGGGGAAGCCGCCATCTGGTCGCCACCGCGCACGTCCGCAGGGAGCCGGGGCCGGCGCCCTTTGTGCTGCTGCTGCACGGGTATGCCGTGCCCCAGACCACGTACGACCGCTGGCTGGCCAAGCAGATGCGCATTCGCGGAGCGCACACGGCGCGGCTCGACCTGCCGTATCACCTTCGGCGCACGCTCCCCGGACAGCGCAGTGGCGACGGTTACTTCAGCCTCGATCCCGCGCACATCAGGGCGGTCGTTCGCCAGTCCGTCGAGGACGCGGCGGCGGTGATCGCCTGGGCTCGCGCCGAGGTGAGCCCATATGTGACAGTCGTCGGCGTCAGCCTCGGAGGGTTGATCGCCACCCTGCTCGCCGCCCAGCTCGACCTGGACCGGGTGATCGCAGTCGCCCCGTTCTGCGACCCCGCAACGACACTCTCGCAGCGGCCGCCGACCCCATCACTTCGCCACCTCGGCATGATCGGCGAGTTCAGCGGGTCCTGGGGTCCGGATCGCGCGAGCGCCGGCCGCTTTCTGGAGTCGACGCTGGCGCCGCTGGTCGCGCGCAACTTCAGCCCGCGGACGCCGGGCGATCGCATCACCATGGTTCGGGCCATGCAGGACCTGGTGGTCGGGCCCGACCCGGTCACCCGGCTCAGCGCCGAGTGGCAGACGGATCTCTGGACCTACCCGCACGGGCACATGACCGTGATGAGTGCCGGCGGGATCGCGCGGCGCATCGCCGATCGCGCCACCGCGATGCAGGACGATCCCGGGCTCTCCGTCGCTGTATGACGGCGACCCAGTCGGGGCTTCGCCGCGAGGGCGTCGCCCGAAATGGCCACCCCTACCTCATCAGGCCTTCGACGGATGCCGATGCGCCGGGGCTCGCCGCCCTGATCGACGCCGTGGCGGGGGAGGGTGAGCTGCTCGCGGCGGTCCCCGGTGAACCGGACACCATCGAACAGAGCTTGCGTCTGGTGTCGATCGTGCTCGAGGGCGGGCTGAGCCTCACGCTCGAGGTCGACGGCGCACCCGCAGGCCACGTGATGGTGCAGCGCCGCGTCGGGAACCACTATGCGCACGTGGGTGAAATAGCCATCGTTGTCAGCAACGCGGAGCGCGGTGCCGGACTTGGCCGCATGCTCATGGAGACGGCGATCGCCTGGGGACGCACGGTCGGCCTGGCCAAGATCAGCCTGCGGGTCTTCCCCGACAATCGTCGTGCGATCAGCCTCTACCGGTCGCTCGGATTCGAAGAGGAGGGGCTGGTGAAGGGCGAGGTGCGGATGCCCGGCGGCGACCGGGACATGCTGCTCATGGGCCTTGCCCTGGGCGGATCGGGCCTGGCGCGTGCCCCTGCTATCCTGCAAAACGAATGAGCGACTCGCGCCCCATCGGCGTGTTCGACTCCGGTGTCGGTGGTCTGACCGTGCTCCGCGAGATCCGTCATCAGTTGCCTGCCGAATCGCTGATCTACGTGGCCGACCTGGAGCACTTCCCATACGGCCCGCGCTCGCAGAGCCAGGTGCGCGACCTTGCCCTCGACATCATCGGCATGCTCGCGGCGATGGACACCAAGCTGGTGGTGATCGCGTGCAACACCGCAACCGCGGCGGCGCTCCATGTCGCGCGGGAGCGTTTCGACATCCCCGTGGTTGGTGTCATCGCCCCGGGAGCGCAGGCAGCGGCGGCGGCGACCCGCAACGGCCGCGTGGCGGTGCTCAGCACCGAGGGGACCCGCGCAAGCGGCGAGTACGTCCACGCAATCCGTGAGGCCAACCCGGGGATCGCGGTGCTCAGCGAGGTCGCGGCGGATCTCGTCGCGATCGTCGAGGACGGAGACGCAAATACGCCGAGGGCCGAGGCAGCCCTGCGACCGGTGCTTGAACGCATCTTCGACTGGCGGGCCGACACGCTGGTCCTCGGATGCACGCACTACCCGCTGCTCCGTCCCACGCTTGCGCGCTTGATCGGCGCCCGGCGGCTGCGCGTGGTGGACAGCGCTGATACCACGGCTGCGCGCGTCAAGCGCATCATCGCCGTGAACCGGATCGGCGCCGATGCGACGGCAACGCCCGGGTCGGAGGGCCTGACGATGCGGACCGAACTGCTGGTCACCGCTGCTCCGGCACGCTTCCGAAGCAGTGCGGCGCGCATCTTCGACGAACCGCTTCCCGAACCCCGGACGGTGCGGCCGGTCACCCAGGTGATTCGAGTGGCGGCGGGGTCGTGAGCATCGCCGCCGAGGAACTCCTGGAGCCGATCTCCACGGAGCTCATCGAATTCGAACGGCGCCTCGATGCCGAGATCGCATCCGACCTCGGTCCGATGGCGAGCGCCATGTCGCACATCGTCAAGGCGGGTGGCAAGCGCCTCCGCCCTGCGCTCGTCATCCTCGCGGCCCGGCTCGGCAATGCCGATGCCAATGATGTCTTCAACCTCGCCATGGGGATCGAGTTCATCCACACGGCGACCCTCGTCCATGACGATCTCATCGACAAAGCACCGACGCGGCGCGGGATCACCACCATCCACGAGGCACTGGGTCCCGACCCCGCGGTGATCATCGGCGACTATTACTTCGCCAAGGGCGCGTACCTCCTGGCCGAGATCGGGATGCCGGCCATCAACTCGGCGATCAGCAACGCGGTCATGACCATCTGCATGGGGGAGCTGCTGCAGATGACGAGCCGCAACGAGTACGACCAGTCGCTCGCGGACTACCATCGCAAGATCGGCCGCAAGACAGCGACGCTGGTCAGCACCAGCTGCTACGGCGGCGGCCTCATCGCAGGCCTGGACACGGCATCCGTCGAGAGCCTGCGCCGCTACGGGCACAGCCTTGGCATGGCGTTTCAGATCGCCGACGACGTCCTGGATTACGTCGCGACCACTGCAGAGGTGGGCAAGCCCGTCGGCGCCGACCTCCGCCAGGGAACCGTCACCTTGCCATTGATGCTGGCGCTCAAGGACCGCGAGGTTGGCGCCCGTCTCCAGCGCATTCTGGCCAAGAATGACTTGAACGAAGAGGACTTCGACACGGTGGTGAGCCTGGTGCGCGGCTCCGATGCGATCGCCGCGGCAGAACGCAGCGCCCAGGAGTTCGCGCGGGAAGCCGCCAAGGAGTTGAAGGACTTTCCGGAGTCGGACGCTCGCGAAACCCTCGAGCGCGTCTGCGACTACGTCGTCGAGCGCCGGATCTGACCCGCGCGATTCCCCGGCGTCGACGGGCCGCTCACAGCGCGCCGAGCCGGCGCACTTCCGTACCAAAAGCGCGAGCCCACACCGCGAGCACTGCCGCTGCGACGACGTACCCCAGGGCCTCGATCACCGTTGCCGGCAGGGTGGTCAGGAGTTGCGGATCGGCGGACTGGCCCGCGATGACGCCCGCGACCGTGCGAGCCGCGTCCACCGCCGCGAGCAGACACACCAGCACGAGCGCGCAGCGAACGATTCGATACTCACGACGCAGACCTGCACGGAGCTGGGCGAGCGTCTGGTGCTCGACCGAGGTCCGGCCTGCGGGCGGTTCGGTGGCGCCGCGGCGAAGCCGCACCACAGCCGCCGCGAAACACACGGCAGCCACCCACCCGGGCCAGAGCGTGCGCACGCTTGATCCGGTGGCGAGTAGCGTCTGCAGCGGGTTGAGCGCCATGTGCGCGGCGAGCTGGGCGGCCAGCGACTGGTGCAGGCGCACGAGCAACGTGCCGGCAACGCCGCACGCCGCCGCGACGACCGCAACCGCGACACAGCGCAGCGCGATCGGACCACGGTCGAGGAAGACGAGCTCGGTGAGATGTGCGTCGCGCTGTGGCTGCACCGTGGCATTGTAAGTTCGGTCGATGTCGCGAGCCAGAAAACCCACACCGCGCAGGATTCGCGTCGCCACTTACAACATCCTGCTTGGTGGCGAGCAGCGCCGCGAGCTCGTTGCCAATGTGCTGCGACGCATCGACGCCGATGTGGTCGCGCTCCAGGAGGTTCGCGAGGTGGATCGCGTCCGCGATCTTGCAGGCGACCTCGGCATGGAGATGTTCCTCGGAGAACCCAGCGACCCGGATTCGCCCATGAACACCGCCATCCTCACGCGGCTCCCGGTGCGCGCGTGGCGGAACCGCCGCCACCACGGCAGGATGCTGCGCTCCCACCTGCACTGCGACATCGAGACCGGCGGCGCCGAGCTTCCTGTGGTCGGCGTTCACTGCCTGCACCTCGCGGCCCGCTTTGGCGATCGCAACAAGGGAGAGGCGCGTCGGATCCGGGAGATCGGTGCGGTGCTCACCGACATCGCCGACGAGCCGCCGCTGCCGCACTTGCTGATCGGCGACTTCAATGCGCTGTCGCCAGGTGACGACATCCTCGCGACGTCGTTCTTCCGGCGGATGAACGACCTGCGCCGCGCCGGTCTCCTCGTGGTGGGATCCAATGGCATCCTCACCCCCCTGGCTCCCCAGGACGGGCACGACAACGGCCTCGCGGATCGCTGGCGTCGCGCTGGGGTGGATCCGCGTCTGCTCGGTGGGATCCCCGCACTCCCGAGGGTGGTTGCGCCGCTGACTGTCGGGCTCCCGGTCTCGCGCGCCATGGACCGGTTTCTCGGACGCCTCATCGAGCGCTGGACGATCGAGCGCCTACTCAAGGAGGGCTATGTCGATTGCTACCGCGACGTGCATCCGCGAGCGCGCGGGCTCACGTGCGCGACCTGGCAGCTCTCCGCCCGCGTCGACTACGTCTTCGCGACGCCTGACCTCGCTGCGCACGTGGTCGGCGCGGACGTCGTCGGAGGCCGGACGTGGCCCGATCCCGACGCCGCGGTAGCGTCCGACCACTATCCCGTGGTGGCCGACTTCAGCGTTTGACCCGCTCAGCCCAGGGTGTTGATCGAGGTGACCGCCGTGTAGACCACGGCAAGGAAGAGGATCGTGATGACCAGGGCGACGATGCCGGTCACAACGCCGGTGATCGCCATGCCCTTGCCGCCACCGCCATGCGCGTTCGCATGGCGGATGCCGAGCGCACCGAAGATGATCGCCAGGGCGCCCAGGATGATGCTGATGTAGTCGATGAACGGGATCCAGCAGAGCACCACCGCGACGATCCCGCAGACGCCACCTGCGATCCCCAGACCGTTGCCTGGCTGGACCACTGCATATTGCTGGGGCTGCTGGTAGTACCCGTAGGGAGGTCCCTGAGGTGGGTATCCCTGCTGCGGTGGATACCCCTGCTGCACTGGAAACCCGGGCGATTGCGGAGGGTTGTCGGGCTGCGGCGATCCCCAACCCGGCGGCTGCGGAGTCCCTGGAGCGTCAGACATGTGGGTCTCTCCACAGCGGCCGCGGTGATGATCCCCACGAAGACACCGATGCTCGGTCCGGACGAGTACCCGGGACGGGGCCGCCGACGACCACGATGGCGACATTCGACAGCTGCTTGCCTGCCACGTTCAGTGGCATATCAGGCCTCCCTCACGGAACTGAGCGGATCCCGTTGGGTGCTCGGTCCGGCCTCAGGCGCCCGGAGGTGGAGGAGGCGGCGGGTTGTAGCCGCCTGGAGGATTGCCGTAGCCGCTGGTCGGTCCGGCCGCGACGAGAGGCGTCTCGCCGGGGAACCGGCTGATGACCACCACGTACCAGACGATCGCGTAGACAATCACGTCGATGATCAGGCCGACAATCGCTCCGCCGTACCCGACCCCGAGGATCGCGTATCCGGCGTAGAAGATGATCGTGCCGATGGTGCTCACGACGCCGCCGATGAATCCGAGCGCCAGACCGTAGATCACCAAACGCTTGCCGTCACGGTTGAGTTGATACATCTGGTAGGCGCCATAGGTGCCAACGCAGACGCCGACGAGTCCGATGATCGCGCCCAGGAGCCACAGAATCGGGAAGCCGCAGCCCCCGAGAGTGCAGGCGCCGAACGTGGCCGTGAGTCCGAGGACTCCAAAGATGATGCCGATCACTCCGAGGATGAGCAGCACCAGGCCCAGAGTCTTCGCGGGTATGTTCAGCTTGACCGGCGGGTCTGCCGCAAAGGGCGGGTCAGTCAGGATGTTGGCCATTGGTTCGGGTGTTCCTCCCAGCATGAATGAGCTGCTGTGTGTGGCATCGGCGTTGGCCGGGGGCGCCACGTCCCCCGAGCGCGGTCGGCTGGATTATGGAGTAATCAGGCCCTCTTGGGAAAGGCCTTCGCGAACTAGCCGGCGACGATCTGGATGCAACCGGCGCAGCACTGCTGCGGTGCAGAGTCCGGCCGCCGCAACCAAGGCCAGAAAGATGCCGATGCCGAGGGAGCGTCCGGTTGCCTTCGCCAGGATCATCTGAATGAGCACGCTGCCCATCGCCACTGCGGACGCGGTTGCATACGCGGCGCTCTCAGGAATATAGGGCGTGATGACGTCATCGACGAACCCGCGTCCGATCAGGAGCAGGAGGACGACTGCGGCGATCGCGATGAAGAACACGTCCCCGAGGACCGATGCACGAAATGCGTTGACCGACACCTGTGCGGTGCCCGCGGAATACGCGTACCAGGGAAGGAACGCTACGAGGACGCCGACGGCGGCTGATGCGACACCGATCGCCTCCGCCCTGTTGATGTGGCTGGGCATCGCCTTGTCCTCGAGATGAACCGGGATGAGTCACCGAGCCGCGTCGACGCGAACCGGTATGAATGTGATGGTTCGAGTGGATGGTATGCAGCGCTGGGCGTGCTGTCAACGCCGCCGGCGCGATCGAGCGCTCGCGGCGGTGCCTTTCGCGGGTCCACCAGGCGGTGTCACGCCGGTATCCGCCGCGAAGGCGGGTGGCTTGCCTGCCACCAGAAGATCGCCCAATGTCGCCCAGTTGAAGCGCTCGGCGCCTCGGCGCACCAGCTCGACAAAGCACGCGGCGGTGGCCTCCGCATCAGCAAGCGCGTGGTGCGGCTTGCGATGCACCACTCCGAGCTCGCGGCACAAACGCTCGAGGCCGATGGTGTCCTTGAGATCGAAGAGCTTGGCGGCGAGCCGTGTTGTGTCGACGTTGTCCGCATCGAGGCTCGATCCGATGGCACGGCCGATCAGCCGCGTATCGAAAGCGTCAGCGCTGTGTTCCACGAGCACCGCGCCTTTGGCGAAGCGCTGAAATCGATCCACCACGAGCGAAACGGGCGGCGCACCATTGAGGGTCGCGGCGTCGATGCCATGAATCCGTCGAGCGTACGGGTTGATCCGATCGTTGCTGTGCACCAGCGTCTCGAAGCTCATCAGGTGCTCGCCCATCGTGAAAGCAACCGCACCGAGCTCCACCAGGTGATGCGGCGATTGACCGGTCGTCTCGCAGTCCAGGGCAACGAAATGCAAGGCGTCGATGGGCGTATCCGGAGATGGCCGTTCGGCCGACCACGAGTTGATTGCGTCGTCGAGCGTGGCAAACGGCTCGGACCCCGCCGGACCGAGGCGCGGCAGAAACTTGTCGCCCGTGGGAACCCTCCCTCGGCGGCGACCGTATCGCCGGCGAGCTTCCATACACCCCCATCGTAGAACTCCTGGACCTGGGAACCGGTGAGGACCGACCTCCAACCTATACTCGCTCGTGATGCGACTGATAGCCGCCGGGCTGAGCTTTCGCACCGCTCCACTGGCTGTGCGGGAGGCTGCGGCCATCCCAGCGGCGCGCGCTGCAACGACGTTGCGGTACCTCGTGGGGCACGCGGGCCTCCTCGGCGCGGCAGTCCTTTCCACCTGCAATCGCACCGATTTCTATGTCGTCTGCCCCGATAACCTCAGCGCGGAGGTCACCCCGCGACTGGCCCGCTACCTCGACCCGGGCGGCACGCGTGGGCTCGAGCGCCACATGGTCACCCTCGAGGACCGCGAGGCCGCGGAGCACATGTTTCGGGTCGCGAGCGGTCTCGAAAGCATGGTGATCGGTGAGGCGCAGGTGCTCGGGCAGTTCAAGAGCGCACATCGTGTGGCCACGGAGGCGGGGACAGTGGATGCGCGCCTCGACTACGTCATGCGCCGCGCCATTTCGACCGCCAAGCGCGTGCGCACGGAAACCGCGCTGGGCCGAGGCGCCGCGAGCCTCAGCGAGGTGGCGGTGGAGTGCGCGCGAGCCTCTTGCGGAGACCTCGAGGGCAAGGGCGTCCTGCTGGTCGGCGCGGGAAAGATGAGCCGCCTGGCTGCGGACCGGTTGCACGACCAGGGCGCGCGCATCATGACCACGTCGCGCGGCGAATCGAGCCGCCGGCTTGCCAGGGCGGTCGGCGCCGAACCTGTGGCGCTGGCCGCGATCGGCGAGGTTGCGGACGAGGTTGACGTGATCATCGCGTCCACGGACAGCCCGGCCACCGTCTTCGCGGCCACCGCGGTCGATGCACTGCAGCGCAGGCGCGGCCAGCGTCCGCTGTGCATCGTCGACATGGCGGTGCCTCGCGATGTCGAGGCGGCAGCTGCCGAGGTGCCCGGGGTGACCCTGATTGACATCGACGAGTTGGGGCGGCGCGCCGGCCAGCGACTCGATCAGCGCCGGGAGACAGTACCGGCCGCCGAGGAGATCATCGACCACGAGCTCGAGAAGACGGTCACCGTGATCGGTCAGCGCGACACGGCGGGACCGACCATCGCCGCGCTCGTCGACTGGGCCGAGAAGCTTCGAGCTCAGGAAGTGGCTCGCTCCTTCGACAGCGGGCGTCCGATCGACGAGGCGACCCGCGAGCGTGTCGAGCTGCTGACTCGGAGCATGGTGCGCAAGCTGCTCCACGGTCCGGTCACCCGCCTCCGCGAAGCCGGGGACC
This sequence comes from Candidatus Dormiibacterota bacterium, assembly GCA_963830305.1. GTDB lineage: Bacteria > Chloroflexota > Dormibacteria > Aeolococcales > Aeolococcaceae > Palsa-851. The sequence goes on from CAWHLW010000005.1 coordinate 57,295, forward strand.
CCGCGACGGCGCTGGCGATCCGCGAGGCATTCCGGCTCGATCGTTGATGCCGGGAGCGGACACCACGACGCTTCGGCTGGCGACGCGCGGCAGCGCACTCGCGCTCAGGCAGACGGCGCTCGCTGCGGATGCGCTCCGCGACGCCGGGCATGGTGATGTGGAGAGCGTCATCCTCCGAACCGAGGGCGACCGGCGCGTGGATGCGCCTGTCGATCAGCTCGAGGGCCAGGGCTGGTTCACCGCCGAGCTCGAACGCAGCCTCCTGGACGGCCGGGCTGATCTGGCGGTGCACAGCGCAAAGGACCTGCCGTCCGCTCTGGCCGCGGGCCTGACCATCGCCGCATACCTTCCTCGGGCCGATGCCCGCGACGGCGTGGTGTCCGCGAGCGGCGGGCGGCTGGATGAACTCCACGCCGGGGCAACGGTTGGAACGAGCAGCGCACGGCGGGCGGGATTCCTCGCCGGCCTGTATCCCGGACTCCGGGTGGTGCCGATTCGCGGCAACGTCGACACGCGCCTGCGCAAGCTCGACGCCGGCGGTTTCGACGCGCTCCTGCTTGCGTGCGCGGGGCTCGATCGCCTGGGGCTCGGCGACCGCTTCACCGAACGGCTCGATCCCTTCGAGTTCGTTCCATCGCCGGCCCAGGGCGCCATCGCCATCGAGGCGGTGAGCGGCTCCGCCGCGGCATCCGCATGCGAATCGGTCGACAACAATGAGACGCGGATCGCCGTGACCGCCGAGCGCGCGGTGCTCAGCGCTCTCGGCGGTGGCTGCTTGCTTCCCCTCGGTGCGTGGGCACGGATCGTGGATGGACGCCTGGTGCTGGTCGCTGCGCTGGTGGTGGAGGGAGCGATCCGACGGGCCGAAGCCGATGGGAGCCTCGACGATCCCGAAGCGCTCGGTGGGATGGTTGCGGCGCGGCTTCGATGAACGAGCGCACGCTGCCGCTCCTCGGACGACGGGTCCTCGTGACCCGGACCCGCGAGCAGGCCGAGGGGCTCGTCGATCGGATCCATGAGGTGGGTGGGTCGGTGGCAGTGGTCCCGCTCATCGCCACTGTTCCGATTGCCGAACCCGACGCCATCGCGCAGGTCGCCGCCGCGACCCTTGCGGCCCCGCCACCCCGGTGGGTCGCGTTCACCAGCGCGACCGCCGTGCGTCTTGTGGTCGGCGCAGCGGGAGCGTCGTCGCTGTCCGGGATGCTGGTGGCTGCAGTTGGGCCGGCGACCGCGGCGGCGCTCGAAGCCGGCGGCACGACGCCGGACCTGGTGGCGGACGAGCGCGATGCGGACGGACTCGCGGCGGCGATGCTCGAGCGCGGCGTGACAGGCGCGACTGTGTGGATCCCCAGCGCTGAAGGAGCGCGCGTTGACCTCGCCGAACGGCTCCGTCGCGCCGGTGCGGCGGTCACCGTGCAACACATCTATCGGAGCGTCATGCCCGCATCCGCTCCCGAACTGCTCCGCGCCGCGTTTGCGGCTGGTGTCGACGCGGTCACGCTGACCAGCGGAAGCACAGCACGCAATCTCTCCCGGGCCATGGGGTCTGACGGAGTGCCAGCTTCCGCGGCGATCGTCTGCATCGGTGAGCAAACCGCGGCAGAGGCACGCGCCGTGGGACTCACTGTTCATTCGGTCGCCCCCGACGCGTCCGTCGAGGGGCTCGTCAGCGCGCTGACGGAGTGCCTGAGCCCCCAGCCGTTACGCTGATCGCGATATGGGATTTCCCGCCGAACGACCCCGCCGGCTCCGCCGCACCGCGGCACTCCGCCGTCTGGCGCGCGAGTCGAGGCTCAGCGCGGGCCAGCTGATTCACCCGGCGTTCATTCGCGAAGGGCTGCAATCCCCGCAGCCGATCGGCTCGATGCCCGGTCAGAGCCACGAGAGCATCGATTCGCTGTGCACGACGGTGGAAGAGGCGATCGGTCTGGGCCTTGGCGGCGTGCTCCTTTTCGGACTTCCAGCCGCCAAGGATGCGCAGGGCTCGGGCGCGTTTGCCGATGATGGCGTCGTCCAGCAGTCGATCCGGGCGCTGCGCGAACGCTTTGGGGACACGTGCGTCGTGATCGCCGACTGCTGCCTCTGCGAGTACACCGACCACGGCCACTGTGGATTCCTGCTCGAAAGCGGCGAGGTCGACAATGACGCGACCCTCGAGCTGTACGCGCGCACCGCGGTGAGCCAGGCTGCGGCTGGAGCCGACATCATCGCGCCGAGCGGGATGATGGATGGACAGGTTGGCGCAATCCGCGAGGCGCTGGACGCGTCGGGATTCACCGACACCGCGATCCTCGCGTACAGCGCGAAGTTCGCCACGGTGTTGTACGGACCCTTCCGTGACGCTGCAGAGTGCGCGCCCAGGTCCGGCGACCGCCGCTCATACCAGATGGACCCGGCCAATCAGCGCGAGGCGGTCCGCGAAGCGATCCTCGACGTCGAGGAAGGAGCCGACATGGTCATGGTCAAGCCGGCACTCACGTACCTGGACGTGGTCGCGCGTGTGCGCGACGCAACCGATCTTCCCGTGGCCGCGTACTGCGTGAGTGGCGAGTTCGCGATGCTCCACCATGCCGCAGCCGCAGGCGCCTTCGACGAACGCAGCGCCATCCTCGAAGCCCTGGGCGGCATCCGCCGCGCCGGTGCCGACATGATCATCACCTACGACGCGCGGGCCGCAGCGCGCTGGCTTGCGGAATCCAAGGAGTGAAACTGATGCAGGGAAGCAATTCATGGCGAGAGGCTCAATTGACGCAAGCAAATCAATGCATGCACGACTCCATTCATGAGTGATCCGTCCGGCGGCAGGCGCCGCCTTCCCCTGGTGCTCGGATCAGGAGCGGTGGTGGTGATCGCAGTGGTTGCCATCGCAATCGGCGTGAACGGCGCAAGCTCACCGCTCCCGGCGCTGCCCACGCCGACACCCACCGCCCCGGTGCCGACCCCGACACCGAGCGCCTCCGCGACCCCGGCCCCCACCGCCGGTGCCACGATCGCATTTGCAAATTGCGCCACGGCGAAATTCGGACCGGTGCTCGCCTCGATCAACCCGCCGGCCAGCGTCCACAGCTACAGCGCGGCGCCGGCGATGACCATCGACACCGCAAAGCTCTACCAGGCGACCATCGCGACTGCGAAAGGCAACATCGTCCTCTGCCTGCAGCCGGATCTCGCGCCGAACACGGTCAACGTCTTCGTGACCCTGGCGCGGAACCACTACTACGACGGCATCCCGTTCCATCGCGTGGTGGCGAGCTTCGTCATCCAGGGTGGTGACCCGCAATGCATCGGCGCTGTTCCGGTCGCGCCGGCGACGCCTTCCGGCGAGTGCGGCAGCGGAGGACCGGGGTTCCAGTTCAATGACGAGACCGTCCACGAGCAGTACGTCGAAGGTGCGGTGGCGATGGCGAACAGCGGGGCCAACTCCAACGGCTCGCAGTTCTTCATCTGCACGGCCGACGACTCATCGACGCTGACACCTTCTTACAACCTCTTCGGAAAGGTCGAGAGCGGTTTGAGCGTCGCCCTGGCGATCGCCCAGGGGGATGTCATGAAATCGATCACCGTGAAAGAGCAGACCTAGCGCCATGAAGGACAGCAACGCCCGGGCGCTGCGCGCGCGCGCCGAGCGTGTGCTTCCTGGGGGCGTCGACAGCCCCGTGCGCGCTTACCGCGCCGTTCCTGGCGTGCCGCCGCACATCGTCGCGGCCGAGGGCGCCCACGTTGTCGACGCCGACGGCAATGAGTTCATCGATTACGTGCTCGCCTACGGGCCGCACATCCTCGGTCACCAGCCACCCCGGGTCGTCGCGGCGATCCGTGCCCAGCTCGATCGGGGCATCGCATATGGCCACACAGTCGAGCTCGAGGTCGAGCTGGCAGAGCGGATCGTCGACGCGGTCGATTCGGTGGAGATGGTGCGTTTCGTCACCTCTGGCACCGAGGCCGCCATGTCCGCGATGCGCCTGGCCCGCGCAGCCACGGGACGGGACCGGATCGTGAAGTTCGCAGGCGGATACCACGGCCACGCCGATGCGCTCCTCGCCGAGTTGGGATCGGGGATCGCGACCCTCGGGATTCCAGGCTCACCCGGAGTTCCCGGCTGCGGCGGTGGCCGGCACGGTCGTGCTCCCCTACAACGACCTCCATGCCATCCTCGACCTCTTCGAGCGCGAGGGCGATCAGATCGCCGCAGTGGTCGTGGAGCCGGTCGCCGGCAACATGGGGTGCATCCCTGCCGAGCCGGGGTTTCTGGACGGACTTCGCGACTGCACATCCAAATGGGGTGCTTTGCTCGTATTCGATGAAGTGATGACCGGATTCCGCGTGGCCTACGGCGGCGCTCAGACCCTTTACGGGGTTCGTCCCGATCTCAGCCTCTTCGGCAAGGTGATCGGTGGTGGGCTCCCGGTGGGCGCGTACGGCGGCCGTCGCGACCTCATGGAGCAGATCGCCCCGTCGGGTCCCGTCTACCAGGCGGGGACGCTTTCCGGCAGCCCGCTGGCGATGGCTGCCGGGATCGCGGCGCTCGACGTCCTTCGCGAGAACCCCGCGCTCTACGAGCGCCTGGAGCGACTCGGGCAGCGCCTCGAAACAGGATTCAAGACGGTCGCGGCCGAGGCGACCATGCCCTTCGCCGTCGGTCGCGTCGGCAGCATGATCACGCCGTTCATCGGGATCGACGAGGCCCGCAGCTTCGACGACGTGAAGCTGGCAGACCGGGAGCGATTCGGGCGCATCCACGCGGCGTGGCTGGACGACGGGGTCCTCTGGCCACCCTCTCAATTCGAGACCGCGTTTCTTTCGACGACACACTCGGATGAGGACGTGGATAGGACGGTCGAATCGTTCGCCCGCACCCTGTCTTCGGTCTCAGTCTGATCTCAGGGGCCGTAAAAAAATGGTGCTAAACTGGAGGCTGTCATGGGATTCATAGGCGGACATCTGCCGGAACTCATCATCGTGCTGGTGGTGATCCTGATCATCTGGGGGCCGGGCAAACTTCCCGACATCGGCGCGGGTATCGGCAAGGGCATCCGCGAGTTTCGCAAGGCTTCGACCGAGAACTCACGACACGGTGATGGGAACCACCACCACCCCGGCGCAGCCGGCTCCGGTCGTGCAGGTCGTCGCTGCGCCTGCTCCGGCCCCGGCACAGCCCGCGGAGCCCGTGACTGTCGCGGCCGACGCGACGACACACCAGCCCTCAGTTTCTGGCTGACGCGCCGCTCAGGCGCGCGCTGACCGGAGGCACGTAAGGTGCAGGGAGTGGCTGGCGACGACGAACGGCGGATGACGATCGTCCAGCACCTCGAGGAGTTGCGGCGCGTCCTCATCTGGGTGATGGCTGCCTGGGTCGTCGGAACGACGGTCGCGTTCATCTTCAACGGCTTCTTCATCGGGATCCTGCTGCACCCGCTGACCACCGTCCTGAAGAACTCGCACAGCATCATCCCGGGTGACGCTGCCATCTACACCAGCCCCACCGAGGGGCTCACGGTTCCCTTGAAGGTCTCGGCTGTCGTCGGCCTGATCATCGCGTTGCCGGTCGTGCTCTGGCAGGTCTGGAACTTCGTGTCCCCCGGACTGCGCCCGAAGGAGCGGAAATTCGTCGGGCCCTTTATCGCGAGCGCGCTGGTGCTGTTCGCCGGCGGCGCGGCATTCGCATATTTCGTGATGCCCATCGGGCTCAACTTCCTGACCAATTTCCTCAACGGGCACGCGGTGTACTTCCCCGACATCAACTCGTACATCGGGTTCTTCCTGATCATCGTGTTCATCTTCGGGATCACGTTCGAGATGCCGATTGTGCTCGTGCTCCTCGGTCTGCTCGGCTTCGTCTCGTCGAAAAAGCTCAAGGGCTGGCGAAAGATCGCGTACGTCGCGATCATCATCGTGTCGCTGGTGATCACGCCTGGTGCGGACCCATTCACACCGACGCTGCTGGCGATCCCGCTGCTGCTGCTCTATGAGGTGTCGATCATCGTGCTGCAGCGCATCTTCCGGCGCTGAGATGCGGGCCGACCGATACACTCGGCCCAATGCGCCCAGATGAACGTGCCCCCGATCAGCTCCGCCCGACAACGATCGAACTGCATCCATTGCCGTACGCCGAGGGCAGCGCGCTCATCACCATGGGAGACACGCGGGTGCTCTGTGCCGCGTCGGTCGAGGAGCGCGTCCCGCCATTCCGGAAGGGCAGCGGTCGCGGCTGGGTGACCGCCGAGTACGCGATGCTGCCGCGCAGCACCCAGACGCGGTCGGAACGCGACGGCCGCAAGGGGCGAGTGGATGGCCGCGTGCAGGAGATCCAGCGCCTGATCGGGCGCAGCCTGCGGGCAGCAGTGGACTTCGAGGCGCTCGGCGAACGCAGCATCCTGATCGATTGCGACGTCATCGTCGCCGACGGCGGAACCCGCACGGCGTCGATCACCGGCGGGTATGTCGCCCTCGCGCTGGCCGTCGCCAGACTTCGCGATGCTCGGGTGCTTCGCTCGGACCCCCTGCGCTGGCCGGTCGCCGCCGTGAGCGCCGGCATCGTGGCCGGCGAGCCGCGCCTCGACCTCTGCTATCTCGAGGACTCGGCGGCCGAGACCGACATGAACTGTGTCGGATCCCTCGATGGCCGGTTCATCGAGTTGCAGGGGTCGGCCGAGCAGGAGCCCTTCTCGCGTCACGAGCTCGATTCCCTCCTCAGGCTCGCGGATTCCGGGCTCCAGGAGCTCTTCGCCCTCCAGGCCGAGGTGTTGAGCGCGGGGAAGTGAGCGGGTGATCCTCGTCCTGGCAACGCGCAACCCCGGCAAGCTCCGCGAGCTCAAGATCCTGCTCAGCGCCTGGACTCTGGACCTCCGATCGCTCGACGACATCGGCTTCAAAGGCGTGCTCGAGGAGCCCGGTCCCGGCTACACGGAAAACGCCCTCGCCAAGGCGGTGGCGGTCTGCACAGCGACGGACCTGCCGGCGCTCGCAGACGACAGCGGCATCGAGATTGACGCGTTGCGCGGCTGGCCAGGGCCGCTCTCGGCGCGCTGGATGGGAGACGAGGCAACTGACGAGGACCGGCTGTTGGGGCTGATTGCCGATGTTGAGCGCCGGACGCCGAACGACCGCCGCGCGCGCTATGTCTGCGTGGCCGCCCTCGCCCGGCCCGAGGCGGAGCCGGTCACCGCCCACGGCGAGTGCCTCGGCTCGATCGTGTCGCCTCCTCGCGGCACCAACGGCTTCGGCTACGACCCGGGATTTCTCTCCCTGGATCTCGGCGTCACCTTCGCTCAAGCCCCGGATGAAGACAAGGCTCGCGTATCGCATCGGGCGCGCGCGATCGCCCGGCTCGGTGCATCGGGGGTGTTCGAACCGCCCGGGTTCGCCTGAAGTTCAGCCGGCCGGGATCGAGGCGCCGGTCACCGCCGCGGCGGCGTCGGAGAGCAGCCACTCGATGACGGCGGCAACCGAGTCCGTGCTGACCCATGACGATCGGTGCGCCTTCGGCATCGACTCGCGATTCCCGGGCGTGTCCATGGTGCCCGGGAGTACCGCATTGACCGTGATCCCATGGCCCTGGAGCTCTGCCGCCATGACCTGGGAGAGCTTGAGGACCGCCACTTTGCTCACCTGGTAGGCAGCCTGACCGCGGGCCACGGCCACCGCCGCCTGCGACGCGACAATCACGATCCTGCCGCCCGTACCGCCGGCGACCATGGACGCTGCCGCCGCGCGTGCCAGCCGCCACGGTCCGAGCAGGTTGGCTGCGATCTGGCCTTCGATGACGGCATCCTCGACCTCGTGAGCCCGGCCGCCGGCGTACCCGCCTGACGCGCTCACCATGCCCTCCCAAGCGCCCATGGCCTCGACATCGATCCGCAGTCTCGCAACGGAGTCAGCATCATCGAGGTCGCACTCGACCTCGGTGACTCCCTCGAGCTGCGCCGTCCGGCCCGGATGCCGGGTGGGGACCACGATGCGCCGGCCTGCCGCTGCCAGACGGCGCACGACTGCGGTACCGAGGGCGCCACCGCCGCCACCAACAACGGTGACCCCACCTTGTCGAACAACCACAATATTTCCTTGTGGACCGAGGGACCGAGCCGACGTTCCAGCCACGGGCAGTGGCTCGCGCCGTGGCGGCCATCATCGCGCTCCTGGCCGCCGGACTGGCGGGATTCCTCATCGCAAACCAGGTCGCGCAGGTCAACCCGAGCAAGGTTTCGCCGATCAGGCTTCCGCCGGTGAAGGCTCCGAACTCCATCACCACCGCTCCTCACCGACATCGGCCGCGACGACCTTGCCAGCGTGGTGACCGTTGAGGCCGAGCTCGAGAGTGGCGCCGAGGAGTCGCTGGGGACCGGTTGGATCTTTGACAGCCTCGGTGACGTGGTCACCAACGCGCACGTGATCAACGGCGACGACACACTTCGCGTGAGTGATCGCACCGGTCACACCTACGTCGCCCGCCTCATTCAGAGCAGCGAGAGCAGCGACCTGGCGCTGCTGCGCGTGACCGGGACGCTCACCGGAACACCCTTGCCGATCGACGGTCGAACCCTCAGCGGAGTCCCTGCCTCGGTCCTCACGCTGGCTTCCAGCCGGGCCACAGGACACGCGGACATGACCGCGGAGACGCTCATCGGCCTGGACGACGACGTTCCCCTTCAGGGAAGCGGTATCGAGGCCGGCCAGTCGCTGCCCCAGGAGTACGACGACATGCTCCACCTCCAGGGAGCTCGCATCTACGAGGGCAACAGCGGTGGTCCGGTGCTCGACGCCGCGGGGCAGGTGATCGGGATCATCACCCTGGCAAGCCCCTCAACCGCGAACTCATATGCGATCCCGATCAGCCGCGTGCTCTCCACGCTGCGTCAATGGGTTGCGGCCGGATGAATCCAGCCCGCATTGGGTATCGTCATCACTGACGGGACGTACAGACGTACCCCGAGGAGTGCAACAACCACCGTGCCCACACACGAATTCGACATCGCGATCATCGGCGGCGGTCCCGCGGGCCTCACGGCTGCGCTCTACGCCGGTCGCAACCGCGAGCGTGCAGTCCTCCTCGAAGGCAAGGCTCCCGGTGGCCAGCTCCTGAATACCGAACTCATCGAGGACTACCCCGGCTTTCTCTCCATCCTCGGCGGCGAGCTCGCCATCGTCATGGAGGAGCAGGCTGCTCACTTCGGCACTCAGCTGGTCCGCACCGAGGTCAAGGCGGTCAAGGTGCTCCCCGACGGCATGAAGCTCGTCGAGACGTATGAAGGCGACTACCTCGCGCCGGCGGTGATCATCACCGCGGGTGGAAACCCGCGCAAGCTCGGCATCCCCGGCGAAGAGGAGTTCGCCGGCCGCGGCGTGTCGTACTGCGCTGTCTGCGACGGGGCGTTCTTCAAAGACGTGCACCTGGCGGTCGCGGGCGGCGGTGACGCCGCGGTGGAGGAGGCGCTGTTCCTCACGCGCTATGCAAGCAAGGTCACGATCATCCACCGGCGTAAGGAGTTTCGCGCTCAGCCGATCCTGCTCGACGAGGCGCGCAAGCACCCCAAGATCGAGTTCCTGGTCGACACCATCATCGAAACCATCGACGGTGATGAGAAGGTGAACCATCTGTCGTTGCGGAACCTGGACACCGAGCGACGTTCGGTGCTCGATGTCGGAGGCATCTTCATCTTCATCGGGTTTATCCCCAATACCCAGCTCGTCGATGCCCACATCGATCATGACAAAGCTGGCTATTACAAGACCGATCCGATGACGATGATGACCAATATTCCGGGCATCTTCGCCGCCGGCGACGTGCGCAGCCAGCTGACGCGTCAGATCACGACGGCGGTCGGCGACGCCACCACGGCAACGATCGCGGCGAGCAAGTGGATCGAGGACTGGCGGCGTGGCCACGACGACACGCCACCGGAGCTCGTCGAAGTGACCCTGCACGGCGCCGTCTAACACCCCGGTGAGCAGCATCACCACCGGCCACGGCGACGGGGGAGAGACGGGGTTGCTCTACGGCGGCCGTGTCGCCAAAGACGACCTCCACACCGAGGCGTACGGCTCGCTGGACGAAGCGATCTCTGCGCTGGGGCTGGCCCGGTCGCTGACCAACTCGCCAGAACGCGCGGCACGCATCCTCGAGCTTCAGCGCGAGCTCTTTGTCGTCGGCGCGGAGCTCGCCACTGGACCCGGACATCGTGCGGACCTCGAGCGCCACTTCAACGTCGTCACAGCTGCGATGGCCGACGCGCTCGAGAACGAGATCCACGACCTTGAAGCTCGGGTCCCTCTACCAGGTGGCTTCGTGATCCCGGGCGGGACACCGACCGGAGCAGCAATCGACCTGGCGAGGACGCTGGTGCGCCGGGCCGAGCGCCGAACCGTGTCACTGCAACGCGCGGGTGGCGTCGAGAACCCCGAGGTGCTCCGCTACCTGAATCGGTGCTCGGACCTGCTCTTCATGCTCGCGCGAGAGGCAGAGCAGGGCGCCACCGTCGCCTCGGGCGGACAGCGCCGCCGCGAGGCTGACGGGAAAGCCAGTCGCTAGGAACTAGGCGGTAACCAGCCCGCGGCGGCGGAGAAGTCCGCGCTCCAGCGGGGCGAAGATGATGTCGTTGACGGCGATGCCGACGACCAGGATGGTGACCATGGCGGCGAGCACCTCGGGCACGTCGAGGAGGGTGCGGCCGTCGTCAAGGATCGGACCGAGACCGCTGCTCGCGACCGATCCGATGATCAACTCTGCGGCCATGAGTGACCTCCACGAGAACGCCCAGGCCTGCTTCATGCCGGCCACGTAGCCCGGCAGCGAGGCCGAGAAGAGGAAGTGCCGGTAGAACTGCGGGCCGCGTGCGCCCATTGAGCGCGCAAGGCTGAACGTCAGTGGCGGGATGTTGTCGTACGAGGACATCACGCCCATCGCGATCGAGGGGAAGGCGCCCATGATCACGACGAAGTACATCGCGTTCTCGACCTGTCCACCAAAGGACAGGAACAGGACCGCGATGGGCACCCAGACCACCGAGGGGAGGCTCTGCAGGCCGGCCAGGAGCGAGCCCACACCGGCGCGAAGCACCGGGACACGGACGACCGCAAGGCCGATGACCGTGCCAATCCCAAGAGCAAGCGCATAGCCGATCGCGGCGCGCTCGAGTGTCTTGAGCAAAGCGGGGATGAGCACCCCGGTGCGAATGAGATAACCGATCTCGGCGAGCGTGTCGCCAGGACCGGGCAGGGCCACATTCAACGGTGACGTGACCCCGATGACGACGAGCAACTGCCAGATGCCGACCAGGATGCCAATCGCGAGCACCCTCGGCCACGCGGCGCGAAAGATTCGCTGGAGCCTACTCCGATTCATTGTTCGTGGCTCCAGCGCGCAAGCGCGCCGTAATCTCGGTCGCGAGTCCCGAGACCTCGAACGAATCGAGTTCGCGAGGACGGCTGATGTCCACGTCCCAGGTCTGAGCGACCCGCCCAGGACGGGGGGTCATGAGCACGACACGGTCGCCAAGGCGGACCGCCTCGCGAACATTGTGAGTCACGAAGATGATGGTCTTGCCGGTCTCCTGCCAGATCCGGTTCAGATCATCGTGCAGTTGATCGCGCGTGATCGCGTCGAGCGCTGCGAACGGCTCGTCCATGAGCAGCAACTCGGAGTCCTGCGCGAGGGCACGAGCGAGTGCGCACCGCTGCCGCATGCCCCCGGAGAGCTGATGTGGCCGGTGATCCGCGAAGTCGATCAGCCCGACCATGGAGAGCAGGCGGTTGACTGTTTTGTTGCGCTGTTCGGTGTCCAGCTTGTGGATCCGCATCGGCAGCTCCACATTGCGTCGAACCGTGAGCCAGGGAAGCAGTGCCGGCTCCTGGAACATCACGGCCGGCCGCCCGTTGGCGATCTCGATCGTTCCCGAGGTCGGCTTGTCCAGGCCCGCGACGAGCGACAGGAGCGTGGACTTGCCGCACCCGGACGCGCCGAGGATGCAGACAAACTCCCCCTTGTTGAGCTCGAGCGTCACGTTCTCGAGCGCCGTCGTCGCGTTCTTGCCATGGCCGAACACCTTCGTGACCCCCTCGAGGGTCACGAAGGCGTCACCTGCCTCAACGGTTACAAGCGATGGCCGTGGGGCGAGCGCGAGGTTCATCAGCCGAGTGATCCGGCGCTGATCGTCGCGTCACCCTGGGCCTTGAGGATCGCGTTCAGCGGTCCAAGATCGAGGATTCCCTTGATGTTCGCGCTCGTGTTGAACGTGAGCTTCTGGGCGTTGTTGGCGTCTGTCTGCAGGTCCGCTGCGAGCGGATCGAGCAGGAAGCTCAAGTGTGTCCATGCGAGCGAGAGGACCGCCGACTTCAGCAGCTTGCCACCCGTGGTTGCCGCCAACGCGGTGTTGACCGCGGCCGGAGCGGCGGATTCGTTCGAGTTGATCCAGTTCACCGACTTGACGAGCCCCTTGAGGAGGTCGCTCACGATGTCTGGATGGTTCTGCAGCAGGCTCTTGGTGACCACGAGGACAGTGGTCGGAAACTGACCGTTCGGCCAGAGCGATGCCTCGTCAACCGCGAGGACGCCCTTGCCCTGGAGGATGAACTCGGACTCGTAAGGCTCGGGAACCCAGCCACCGGCGATCTTGCCGGCTTCGAAGTTCTGCAGGCTGATCGAGTTACCGGAGGTCGTGTCGATGTTGACCTGACCGCCGCCGTTGATGCTTGTGGAGAGCCCCTTGGAGCCCAGCCACGTGCGCAGCGAGATGTCCTGCGTGTTGCCGAGCTGCGGCGACGAAAGCGTCTTGCCGGCAAGGTCGGCCGGGAAGTTGCCGTCCGCGATGCTCTTGCTGACCACGAGCCCAGCACCGCCGGAAGCTGCACCCGCGACGATGACGACGTCGCCCTTGGTCTTGAGGTACGCACTGATCGCCGGGCCGGGGCCGACGAATGCTGCGTCGAGCTCGCCACCGAGGAGCGCCTCGCTCTCGGCAGGGCCGGCGCTGAAGGTGGATGTCTTGATCGTGGTGCCCTTGGGCATCGCACCCTGGAAGAGGCCCTGCGACACGCCGATGAGCGCCGGAGCATGCGTCAAGTTGACGAGATACCCGAGGTTGAGCGTCGACGGATCAGGCTGCGGCTTGTTGCTGCTACCCGTTCCCGCAGTCGAGCCGCAGGCGCCGACAACCACGGCGGTAGCCAGCAGTGCAACCGATGTCGCCGCGCGCCGGGTGCCACCCTGCCGCGGCGCCGACGAGCGTAGAAGTGATTTCCTGAACATGATTCCTTGTCTCCCCTTTACCGATTTCTCTTCCCGAGGCCCCCTCTCGATCGGCCTCTGTTGATCGAATTGATGATTCCACCCGGGGTCTCCCGCCCAGGTGCTATAGATCGTCGGGCTGACTCTCCATCCTGAAGCTCCCATTAAGCAAGGAGCTTGCTTGGAACGGAATCATCCCTTCATGTGAACGTTAGTCTGCCCCACGACGGCCGTCGGGCACCCCCCTGTTTCCTCTGCTAAACCTGTCACGTCGACCGGGCTAGTCAGTCACCCCCGTTAGCCTCTCTAGCACCCCCGCTGGTGTCTCTGGCGCGATTGCTCTATTTTGCGGGGCGTCCGGAACTCGCGTCAATGAGGATCAGTCAATAGGAACGATCTCTTTCTACGATGGATCTGTTCGGCGCGAGGATCTAGCCTTCGAGGAGGCGAGCGCACCGCAACGCGAGCCAGAGCTGGTGGCGCTGCTCGGGGTCGTCGGCGTCGATGCCGAGCTGGCGGAGCCGGCCGATCCGGTAGACCACCGTATGGCGGTGCACTCCCAGGCGATCGGCGGCGTCGCCGATGCTGCGGCTGTCGAGCAGCGCCTCCAAGGTCGCGACCAACTCAAGTCGCCGGTTCGGGGTGCCCTCGGCAAGCGGCCCGAGGACCCGCTCCACGAAGGTGCGCATCGCCTCGCGGTCGTCGGCAAGGGCCGCGAAGACGCCGACCTCGGCGTCGGTGTGCACCGTGCGGTCCGGGTAGAGCGTCCGGCCCACCTCCAGTGCCCGGCGCGCCTGCTGCGCCGAGGGAGCAACGGCGTCCAGCGTCGTCGCAACCGGACCCACTCCGAAGGCGACCGGGCCGACGGCCGCGCACAGCATGGCAAGATCGCGACCCTCGGGGACGAGCGCGATCCACAGTCCGGGCTCCTCACCGATCAGGTGCGCGCCCTGTGCTCGCCACGTCTCCTCGAGCAGACGCTCCGCCTCGATCGTCGGGGCCGAGCACGCCACCACTGTGTAAGGAGGCAGCAGGGTGAGCTCGGCGGACACGGCGATGCGGCGAAGCTCCGCTGACGCGTCACCGGCGACGAGCCGCTGGAGGATTCGATCCCGATCCCGATCGCGCTGGCGCAGCAGCCGCTCGCGCGTCTCCAGGTACGCGCCGCCCACCGCCGCGCTGATCTCGTCGAAGTACTCGAGGACGGTGCTGGTCAGTCCGATCACCGTGCTCGGCGGCACGTCGTTGAGGATCGCAGGCTGGCCGATCACCTCGTCCCACAGCACCCTGGCCGCAAGGCGGTACGCGCCGAAGACCAACTCCAGCGGCACGTCGAGCTCGGCCTGCTGCGCACCCATCGATCCGAGGCGCTCCAGGTCGCCTGCGCGAAGGCCACGTCCATCGCGCAGGAGCCGCACGAAGGTCCGCAGCGCATCCCGGCAGGCCGCGGTGACCGTGCGGAAGTATCCGAGGGTGCGGAACCTGCTGTCGGGAAGCGAGATCCCCGAGAGGATGTGGCGGGTCATCCGGCGTGCGATCACGTCAACCTCGGAGAGCAGCCGGACAGTCACTTCCGGCGGCAGAGTGGCCGCTACGGACAACCGGAGGTCTGGTGCCTTGGTCAATTGGGCCATATTGTCCCTTTTGCACAAATACTGGCCTGTGCGCCACGTGACATTGGCCACCCTTTGTGCCGGGCGAAGAAAGTATGCTTTTTTCTAATGCTCTACGACGACATGTTCATCCGCCTCGAGCGCGCCCGCTGGACGCTCAGCACGGACATCCCTTTCGATGACATCGATCCGAGCCTGCTGAGCCCGCAATGGATCAGCGACCTCCGGAACATCTGCTTGACGGAGCTGTCCGCGCTCTATGCCACGGAAATGTTCATCCGTGACTTCTACACGGACATCGACTTCTGCAGCTTCATCTCGATCTGGTTCTACGAGGAGATGAAGCACCACCTGACCTTGCGCAAATACCTGGAGAAGTGTGGCGAGACCTTCGACGAGGCCAAGCTTCCGGAATTGCGGCTCACGTTCGCACCGGGGCCCGCGATCGAAACGCTCACGATGCACTTCTGCGGCGAGCAGCGCCTTGCGCACTGGTACACCGCCTTCAGCGAACAGGGACCGGAGCCGGTGATGCGCAAGATCTTCAAGATCCTCGCCGCCGACGAATTGCGCCATGCGGCGTGCTACGCCAAGTACATGCGTCGCGCGGTCGCCAACAAGCCTGAGGTCCTGCCCGACATCCTGAAGATGTCGCTGTGGATGATGCGTAGCACCAACGACGCACCCAAACACCCGACCACGATCACCGAACCATCGGTGGTGAGCAAGGTCGAGGATCCCGAGTACATCTCGCGGATGCTCAACTGGTACCTCCCGGGCCGCGACCACGAGGCTCCGGTGCAGCGCCGGATTCTCGCCCTGCTGTCCGAGCTGAGCGGCGTGGAGATCAAGAATCTCCGTGAGATCCCACCGCTGGTGCGCAAGCTGACCGCGGCCAAGGAGCTCTCGCCCGCAGCTGCCTGAGCCGGCAAAGCCGCCCACCTATAATCGGGCGGCGATGGGTGAAGCGATGGTGCGCGTGCGTGCGATCGCGCACGGGCGGGTGCAGATGGTGGGATTTCGCGCCTTCGTGATCAGCCACGCCGGCGATGCAGGCCTGTCGGGCACCGTGCGCAACCTCCCGGATGGGACGGTCGAGGCGGTGCTGGAAGGGCAGGCGCATGAGGTGGAACGAGTGCTCCGTCTGCTCCGCGAAGGCCCAAGCCACGCGCGCGTCGAGCGTGTCGACGTCGAGTATTCCGCGCCGACCGGCAAGCTTCCCGCCATGATGGTGGCGTCATGACCATCCGTTTCGCCGAGCGCCTCAATCGGCTGGGCACCGAGAGCGCCTTCGAGGTGCTCGCCCATGCCCGCCTGCTCGAGGCTGAGGGACGGAGCATCGTCCACCTCGAGATCGGCGAGCCTGATTTCGCCACTCCTGACAACATCATCGACGCCGCGGTGCGCGCCATGCGCGACGGGGCGACGCACTACACGGCGGCAAGCGGTATCCGCGAGGTTCGCGAGAAGACCGCCGCGTACGTGTCCCGGCATACGGGTGTCCCCGTGCAGTTCGAGAACATCGTGCTGACCCCGGGGTCGAAGAACCTCCTCCTCTTCGCGCTGCTCTCGCTGGTGGAGGAGGGGGACGAGGTGATCGTTCCCGATCCGGGATACCCGATCTACCGCTCGCTCGTGGAGTTCATCGGCGCGAAGGCGGTTTCACTGCCGCTGCGTCAGGCGAACGACTTCCGCGCCGACGTTGACGAGCTGGCGAGGCTGATCACCTCGCGGACGCGGATGCTGGTGGTCAACTCGCCGCAGAACCCCACTGGCGGCATCCTCACCCGGGACGATTGCGAGGCGATCGCGCGGCTGGCCATCGAGCACGACCTCATCGTCCTCAGCGACGAGATCTACAACCGGCTGAGCTACGACGGCGCGCACGTCTCGCTGTACGGGATCGACGGCATGGCGGAGCGCACCATCTACATGGACGGGCTGTCCAAGGCGTGGGCCATGTGCGGCTGGCGCCTCGGCTTCGGGTCGATGCCCGTGCCGATCGCGAAGAAGATGGACACGCTGATGATCAATAGCTCGTCGTGCGCCGCGGCATTCACACAGTGGGCCGCCGTTGAGGCGTTCGAACTCGCCGGAGTCCGACGCGGCCGTGGACCGGATGGTCGCCGAGTTCAGCCATCGTCGCGACCGCATCGTCGAGCTGCTCAACCAGATCCCCGGGTTCAAGTGCAACAGCCCGGCGGGCGCGTTCTACGTCTTCCCGGACATCACCGCGACCGGCTTCGGCGACCGCGAGCTGGCGGCCTCACTGCTCGACGAAGTCGGGGTTGCCGTCCTCCCTGGGCAATCCTTCGGACCCGAGGGCGCGGGGCACATCCGCCTCAGCTACGCCGCATCCATCGCCAACCTGGAGGAGGCGGCGCGCCGGATCGCGCAGTACGTCGGCGCCGGGGTTGCCGGATGACCCCTCCATGGTGTGCGACCGATGAACGAGCCGCTTCCTGGCATCGAGGAGACGTGGCGCCGGCTCACTGACCACGACGTCGTCGCGGTGGTCCTCGAGCTGCCGATTGGCAGGGCGACACCGGTCGCGGCAATGCGGGCGCTGGGTACTACGGCGAGCTGCTTCCTCCTCGAGTCGGTCGAGGGCAGCGGCGCCGTGGCGCGCTGGTCGATGCTCGGGCACGGACCTTCGCGCGTGATCCGTGACACCCCGGGCGGCGATGACCCGCTGATGGTGATCGATCGCGATATCGCCTCGATCGCCGCGGCGTGCGCCCCCGGGCTGGCTGCGCCGCTGCTCGGCGGGGCAGTCGGTTTCCTCACGTACGAAGCGGCGGGCCGCTATGAGCGGCTACCCGAGGCGGCGCGAGACCCACTGGGACTGCCGCACCAGTGGTTCGCCGTGTTCGACACCGTCGCCGTCTTCGATCATGCCCAGCAGCGGCTCCTGCTCTCGAGCTGCGTGCACCGCGACGACCAGGCCGGACTGGAAGCGGCGCACGCGCAAGCGCTCTCGCGTATCGACGCGCTTCGAGAGGTTATCTGCGGGGCAGCCCCCGAGCCGGCAGTCGCGCTTGCGGGCATCCCGGTCGACGTCACCGCACACGACCACGAGGCGAATCTTTCCCGAGATGAGTTCCAGGATCGAGTCCGGCAAGCCCTCGACTACATCATCGCCGGTGACATCTTCCAGGTCCAGGTCTCGAGGCGGTTCGCCCTGCCACTGCAGGCGGATCCCTTTGATGTGTACGTCGCGCTCCGGGCGATCAATCCAAGCCCGTACATGATCTATATCGCCACCCCGGAGTGCACCCTGGTCGGCGCGTCGCCCGAGATGCTGGTCCAGGTGACCGGGCAGACGGTGCGGTATCACCCGATCGCGGGAACCCGGCGGCGAGGACGCACACCCGAGGACGACGAGCGGATGGAGCGCGAGCTGCGAACCAGCGACAAGGAGGCCGCCGAGCACCTCATGCTCATCGACCTCGGGCGCAACGATCTCGGACGGGTGTGCGCCACCGGCAGCGTTCGCGTGACCCAGCACATGGAGGTGGAGCGCTACTCGCACGTGATGCACCTGGTGAGCAGCATCGAAGGAACCCTCGACGACCGGAGCGACTCGCTCGATGCGCTGCGCGCATGCTTTCCTGCGGGCACCGTGACCGGCGCCCCGAAGATCCGCGCCATGGAGATCATCGCCGAGCTCGAGCCCGAGGCTCGAGGACCCTATGCCGGTGCGATCGGCTATGTCGGCTACGGCGGCGACCTCGACACTGCGATCGCGCTGCGCACGATTGTGGTCCGGGACGGCGTCGCCTACGTGCAGGCCGCGGCCGGCATCGTGGCCGATTCGTCGGTCCGCGAGGAGACTGTGGAGATCGACAACAAGGTGGCTGCTCAGATCCTTGCGGTTGAGGAGGCGAACGCGTGGGCGCAACACTGAGTCGTCAGGTGCTGGTCATCGACAACTACAACTCGTTTACCTTCAACCTCGTGCAATACCTGCGCGAGCTGGGCGCGACCGTGACCGTCGAGCGCAACGATGCGGTCTCGGTCGCCGGCGTCGCGCGCGCCAACCCCGCCGCCATCGTGATGTCGCCGGGGCCGAGGACACCCGCGGAAGCCGGCATCTGTGTCGACCTCGTCCGCGAGCTCGGAGAGACGGTGCCGATGCTCGGCGTCTGCCTCGGCCATCAGGCGATCGGCGTCGCATATGGCGCGACGGTGGTGCGCGCACCGGCGGTGGTCCACGGCAAGGTCGGCCCGGTGCACCACCGCGGCGCGGGGGTGCTCCGCGGTCTCGACGACCCATTCATGGCGACTCGCTACCACTCGTTGGTGGTCGCGGCAAACTCATTGCCCGAATCGCTCGAGGCCACGGCATGGAGCGACGACGGCCTGATCATGGCCATGCGTCATCGGACGTTTCCCGTCGAGGGCGTGCAGTTTCACCCCGAGTCGGTGGGCACGCCCGCCGGACATGCACTGCTGTGCAACTTTCTCGAGAGCACCGGCGTCGCCGTCGGGGTGAGCACGTGAGCGCGGCGGGCGCGCTGGAAGCCATCGCGCTGAGGAAGCGTGCCGAGGTCGACCAGCTCCGCTGTGCGGAGGCGGCGCTCTGGGCGAAAGCGGAGTCGCTGCCGCCTGCGCGCGGTATCAGGACAGCGCTGCGCGATGGCACGATCATCGCCGAGATGAAGCGGCGCTCGCCGAGTGGCGGCGTGCTCCGGCCCACGCTCGATCCTCTCGCCATGGCAGCGGTCTACGCCACATGCGGTGTTGCTGCGATCTCCGTGCTCACCGACGGGCCGGATTTCGGAGGATCGCTCGACGACCTCGCACAGGTGCGCCGGGCAGTCGATGTCCCTGTGCTGCGCAAGGATTTCACGCTCGACCCCGTGCAGATCGCGGAGGCGCGCGTGGCCGGCGCGGACTGGGTGCTTCTGATCGTGGCGATGCTCGACGCCGATGCGCTCGATCACTGCCTCGCGGGCATGGCGCGCAGCGGCGCGCAGGCAATCGTCGAGGTGCACGACGTCGACGAAGCGCGTGTTGCGCTCGCCGCGGGCGCGGAGTGCATCGGCATCAACAACCGCAACCTGCAAACCCTGACCACCGATCTCGACACCTTCGCTCGGGTGCGCCGGACGATCCCAGACGGCGTCGTCTGCATCGCGGAGTCGGGGGTGCGCAGCCCCGACGACGTCACGCGACTTGTGCAGGAGGGCGCCGACGCCGTCCTCGTCGGCGAGCTGCTGATGCGCGCGCCCTTCCCGGAGACCATGTGCTCCGCCATCGTCAGCGCCGCTCGAGAGGCGACCCAGTCGTGATCGTCAAGGTGTGCGGCGTCCGCACCCCCGAGGTCGCCGAGGTCGCCATCGAAGCCGGCGCCGACTGGATCGGCCTCATGTTCGTTCCCAAGAGTTCGCGCTGGGTCGACGACACAGACGCGCGTGCAGTCGTGCACGCGGTCCGTGGGCGGGCGGACCTCATCGGCGTCTTTGTCGAGCCCAGTGCTGCCGAGTGCGACGCGGCGGCATCTCGCTATCGTCTCGCCGCGGTTCAGGTGCATGGCGATTTCGACCCCAACCTGGTCAACGCCTGCTCGGTTCCCGTCATCCCTGTCTTCAACGTGGACGATCGCGCGACGGCCAGCACCATCGAGTGGCCGCCGGACACGTTGGTGATGCTCGATGGACGGCCGGATCGTGGGGCGCTCCCCGGCGGAACCGGCCACCGAGTTCCACTGGACTGGGCGGCCGACATTGCCCGTCACCGCGCGATCCTGCTCGCCGGGGGCCTCGGTGCAGAGGATGTGGGCGGGGCGATCGCCACGGTCCGTCCTGCCGGTGTCGACGCGTCGAGCCGGCTCGAGCGCGCCCCCGGGGACAAGGATCCTGATCTGGTGCGCAGCTTCGTACTGGCCGCGCGCGCCGCTGCAGCGGACCTGGAGCTCGAGCGGCGATGAAAGTGATTTCACCAGGCCGGTTCGACGGCTATGGTGGCGCATACGTCCCGGAAACCCTGGTCCCCGCGCTCGAGGAACTCGAAGCCGAGATGACCACCGCGTTTGCCGACCCGGCGTTCACGTCCGAGCTGGATCGCTGGCTCGCTGATTTCGCCGGTCGTCCGACGCCGGTGACCCACGCGCGCCGTCTCACCGATGCGCATCGAGGAGCGCAGATCTGGCTCAAGCGAGAGGACCTGTTGCATACGGGCGCGCACAAGCTGAACAACGCGCTCGGCCAGGTGCTGCTTGCCCGGCGCATGGGCAAGCGCCGGATCATCGCCGAAACCGGCGCGGGGCAGCATGGCGTCGCGACGGCAACCGCCTGCGCGGCATTCGGTCTCGAATGCGTCGTGTACATGGGACGGGAGGACATGCGCCGGCAGGCGCTCAACGTCTACAAGATGGGGCTGCTGGGCGCCGATGTCGTGCCCGTCGACAGCGGTTCGGCCACGCTGAAAGACGCAACCAACGAGGCGATCCGGGACTGGGTCGCCAACGTTCGCGCCACCCACTACGTGATCGGCAGTGCCGTCGGACCGCACCCGTACCCGGCGCTGGTGCGCCGGCTGCAGCGGGTCATCGGGGATGAGGCGAGAGCGCAGATGCTCTCCCGGCTCGGCCGGCTCCCGGGCATTGTGGTGGCCTGCGTGGGCGGCGGCAGCAACGCCATCGGCATCTTCGCCGCATTCCTCGACGACGACGTCCGCCTTGTCGGTGTCGAGGCTGCCGGGCGCGGGCTCGACAGCGGCGAGCACGCGGCACCACTTTCCCGGGGGCGCCCCGGTGTGCTGCACGGCTCTCTGAGCTACCTCATGCAGGACGCCGACGGTCAGGTCATCGCAACGCATTCGATCAGCGCCGGCCTCGACTACCCGGGTGTGGGCCCAGAGCACAGCGCGCTACGGGACAGCGGGCGCGTCGAATACCGTGCCGCGACCGACTCCGATGCCCTGGCCGCATTCCACGAGCTGTGCCTGCTCGAGGGCATCACCCCCGCGCTTGAGTCGTCCCACGCCGTGCACGTGGCCGCCCAGATAGCGCGCGACCAGCAGGCCGGCGATGTGGTGCTGATCTGCCTCAGCGGCCGTGGTGACAAGGACATCGACACAGTGCGCGAGTTCGATCGCGCATGACGGCACCGGCACCGGACACGCGGTTCAGCGCCGCATTCGCCGCGCTGACACCGGGAGCGATGCCGGGATTGATCCCTTATTTCACCGCCGGCTATCCGATGCTCGACAGCCTTCGTGAACTGCTGCTGTGCGCGCAGCGATCCGGGTGCATCGCCGCCGAGGTGGGGATTCCATTCAGCGATCCACTCGCCGACGGACCCACCATTCAACGCACCGGACAGGTGGCGCTGTGCAACGGCATGACCCTCGCAATGGCGCTGGACCAGGTGCGCGACGCGCGCGAGCGAGGCGTGACGATCCCGCTCGCAATGATGACATATGTCAATCCAGTGCTCAGTTTCGGGCTCGAGGCGTTTGCCCGTGCCACGGCGGCGGTGGGGGTCGACGGCGCCATCTTTCCGGATCTTCCGCTCGACGAGGCACATGACGTTCGAGAGGCCATGCACGCAGCGGGCGTCGCGGTCATCCCACTGGTCGCCCCGACGACCACTGCGGACCGCCTCGCACGCATCTGCTCGACCGGCGCGGGGTTCGTCTACTGCGTCGGTGTCACCGGCGTGACCGGTGCCCGCAGCACCGTTGCCGGCGACGCGATCGCATTGCTCGACAGGGTCCACGACGTGACCTCGCTGCCCCGCGCGCTCGGCTTCGGACTATCGAACCACGAGCACCTCGAGGCGCTGCGCGGGCACGCCGAGGCTGCTGTGGTCGGCTCCGCGCTGCTCGATCGCATCGGTGAGGACCCGACAATCCCGGTGACGGCAGCCGAGGCATTCCTCAGAGCGATGATCGGAGAGGAGGCCGCGCGAGCAGGGTGACGCAGGAACGCGTGGCTCCTGCAGAGCGCGTCGACGGCGTGGTGGATGTTCCTGGGGACAAGTCGATCAGCCACCGAGCCCTCATCCTCGGCGCGCTCGCCCGAGGCCGGACCTACATCGGCAACGCATCGCCGGCCGCTGACGTCCTCGCCACTGCCGCGTGTCTCCGGGCCTGCGGCGTGTGGGTGCGCGATTTTCCGCCGGCGCGATACGCGCTCGACGGCAACGGCGCCGGCAGGTTGAGTGCTCCCGACACGGTGCTCAACTGCGCCAATTCGGGCACCACGATGCGTCTCCTCGCCGGTGTGCTTGCAGGCAACGACTTCGAGGCGATCCTCGACGGCGATGACTCACTCCGCCGGCGACCGATGCTGCGCGTGGTCGAGCCCCTGCGCGCAATGGGGGCCGAGGTTGAGCCGTCGCCCGAGGGCACCCCACCGCTTCGCGTACACGGCAGGCAGCTGCTCAACGGTGTGACCTGGCGCTCTCCGGTAGCGAGCGCGCAGGTGAAATCGGCCATCCTGCTCGCGGCACTTTCAGGTGACGGACCATCCACCGTCATCGAGCCCCTTCCAACCCGCGACCACACCGAACGGATGCTGCGCATGTGCGGAGTGGGCGTCGATTCGAATGGGCCGGTGGTGACGGTCCATCCGGGGCTGGTCGAGCCTTTCGGGCTGCGAGTCCCGGGCGATCTCAGCTCGGCGGCGTTTTTCCTGGCCCTGGCCGCCTCGCGCCCGGGCTGGCGGGTGCGCTGTCCCGGCGTCGGCCTCAACCCCGGGCGCACCGGGATCCTCACGGTGCTCAAGGCGATGGACGCCCACGTGCTGGTGGACGAGCGTGCCCCCGCCGGCGGGGTCGAGCCCTTGGGCGACGTCGAGGTCCGAGGGACGCGGCTCCACGGAGTCACCATCGCGGGGGAGCTCACGGTGCGATGCATCGACGAGCTGCCGATTATCGCGGTGCTCGCCAGCCAGGCCGACGGTGATACAGCGATCAGTGACGCCGGCGAGCTGCGCAACAAGGAATCCGACCGCATCGCCATGCTCGAGACCGGACTCCGGCTGCTCGGTGTGACGTGCGAGAGCACCGCTGACTCCCTCACCATCCACGGCCCCGTCCGGCTGCGCGCCGCCCACCTCGACGCAGCGGGGGATCACCGCTTCGCCATGGCCTGGGCGATCGCCGCTGCGCTGGTTCCGGCCGGCGAAGGTGCATCGGTGATCGAGGGGGCGGATGCCGCCGCCGTGTCCTACCCCGGTTTCTTCACCGACCTCGCGGCCCTGATCGCGTCCTGACCCTCAGGGGCAAAGCGAAGCAGGAGATGTGGACCGTCGCGGGCCTCGACGACCTTCAGCCAGCGCACCGCGATCGTGACCGGGATGACTCCGGGTCCCTCGACGTATGCCTGGGCTCCCGCCGCATGCTCGATGAGCCGCCTGGCCGCATCGATGCGCATGCCGGGTTCCTCGACGATGCTGGCGACGCCCCCGCCCTGGATCCACCGCGAGGCATTGCCTGGCGAGCACATGAACGCGACGCGCGGGTCCGCCTTGAGCTCGCGATGCAGGCGTGACCCACCTCGGGTCGCGATCAGGAGGCTGATGCCCGTCGCAGTGCGCTCCGGTGCGAAGAAGACGCCCGCAACGTGCGGTCCCGCCTCGCTGGCGGTGGCAAGCGCGGTGGTGTCGTAAGCACGCAGCGCCCAGAGCGCGCGCTCCAACGCCAGCGGGGTGACCGTGGTGTCGTCCTCTCGCGTGTCGACCGGATTCATCTGAGCAGCCGGCTCAGGCGCCGGTCGGCAAAGACGCGACCCCCGGTCTGGCATCCCGGGCAGTACTGAAACGAGCGTGAGGCCAGCGAGATTTCACGAACTGTCTCGCCACAGATGGGGCACGGGAGGCCGGTGCGGCCGTGCACACGCATCGACTGCCGTTTTCCGTCCTTGAGGGACGTTGGATCCGAGGCGACTGCCAGCGCCACCGCAGCGGTCAGCACCTCGCGAATCGCCGCATCGAGCCGGTCGAGCTCCTCGCCGCTCAGCGCGTCGGCGTGCCGGAAGGGCGAGAGCTGTGCTGCATGGAGGATCTCGTCGGAATAGGCATTCCCGATGCCGGCGATGACCGACTGATCGGCCAGGACGCTCTTGATCGTTCCCCGCTGACCTCGGAGGATGTTTCGGAGCTTGCCGGGCGACAGCGTTGTATCGAGCGCATCGATCCCGAGGCGGGCGATCCCGGGGACGTCACCCGGGTCTCTGACCACCGACACCGCGAGGCGCTTGTCCGTGCCGTGCTCGGTGATCTCGAGGCTGCCGCCGTCGTCGAGGGTGACCATCACCGCCAGCGGGCCGCGCAGTGCGGGGCGGGCGTTGGTCGGCTTGTCGAGCAACCTGATCCACCCGCCGCGGGCGAGGTGCACCACCAGGTGCAGCGGTGGGATCGAGAGATCCAGGAACTTGCCTCGGCGGACGCAGCCGTCGAGAGCGCGGCCTTCGAGGGCCGTGACCGGAGGGTCGAACGTCTTGAGCACGGCGACCGATCGGACGGTCACCCTGGACACCATCCGACCGCGCAGGCGGGTGTCGAACGACCGGCAGAGGGCCTCGACCTCGGGCAACTCAGGCATCGCGGGTGAAAGAATGCGCTCGGTGCCGAGAAGCGTGGCTGGTTCGCGTGCCGTCGGGCCGCGGCGAAGCCGTGCGCATGGGGCGGAGGACGTGCTCTGTGTGCCTCGATCCACCATCTTCCCGGACGGTGCGTGGCACGGCCTGGTTGCGCGCGGCCTCGAGCGTGTGCTCCGGACCATCCATGCGACGTCCGAGTACCGGCCGCGCGCGGAGATCGAGGACGACCCCGAGTTGCAGCAGATCATTCCGTACTGCGTCGTCCACCATCCCCATGACGATACGTACCTGCTGACGCGCCGGCTCCGGCGATCGAGCGAGAAGCGCTTGCATCACCTGTACTCGCTCGGGATCGGCGGACACGTCAACCCGGGCGACGGCGAGGGGGAGGATCCGGTGGTCGGCGGCCTCCGCCGCGAATGGGCGGAGGAGATCCGGTGCGCGGCGCCCGCACGAGCGAGCCTCGTGGCACTGCTCAACGACGACTCCAGCCCCGTGTCGCGCGTGCACCTCGGCCTCGTGTTCCTCGTGGAGCCGGAAGGTGGGGTCGTCGAGGTGCGCGAGATCGAGAAGCTCGAGGGCGAGACGCTCTCGCTCGAGGCGATGCGCCGCCACTACCTCAGCATGGAGTCGTGGTCGCAACTGGTCTTCGACGACCTCGTGGCGGGCGCGCAGACGCGGGTGGCGAAGAGCCCGCTCGTGGTCGATCTCGAACCCGAGCCGTGACCCCGCCCCAGCCGCCACACCCCGAGTTCTTCCTGTCGCCTGACGATCTTGCAGCCTGGTTCGCCGCGAACCCGTTGGCGCCCGAGCTGTGGATCGGGTTCTGGAAGAGGGGGTTCGAACGCCCCGGCATCACCTACGCGGACGCGGTGGACGAGGCGCTCTGCAACGGCTGGATCGACAGCACTGTCAGACGCGTCGACGACGCCAGTTACGTGCTCCGTTTCACCCCGCGCCGCCCGAAGAGCAACTGGACTGACGCCAACCTGCGCCGCGTCGAGGAGCTGCGCCGGGCCCGACGTCTGCGGCCGAACGGAGAGCGCGCCGTGAACGACGCTCGTCAACGGGCGCGGCGCTCGGAACAGTGACCCTCCGTATACTCGGCGCTCAATGGCCACCACCGTTCGCGTCCCCGGACCGCTTCGCCGCCTCACCGGAGGCAGCGCCGAGGTGAGCGTCGACGGCGACACCGTCGGCGCCGTCCTCAACAACCTCGATGCAACCTATCCTGGCTTCCACGATCGTCTGTACGACAACTCCGGGAGCCTCAGGCAGTTCATCAACATCTATGTCAATGACTCCGATATCCGCTTCGCCCAGGGTCTCGATACCCCCATCGCCGAGCGCGACGAGGTATCGATCGTCCCCGCCGTTGCAGGAGGTGGCGGTCCCCGCTGACCGTCCGCTGGATCTGCTGCCGCGATCGGCCGTGATCGCCGTGGCAATGTCAGGTGGGGTGGACTCGAGTGTCACCGCCGCGCGCGTCGCCGCAACCGGCCTGCGCGCCTTCGGCATCACGCTGGCGATGTGGGCCGGGAACCGGGAGACCGTACGCGACCGCGGCTGCTGCTCGATCGACGCGGTGGATGATGCTCGACGCGTCGCCACGGCCCTGGCGCTCCCGCATTACGTGTGGAACCTCGAGCGCGATTTCGAGGACAAGGTGGTGCGCGACTTCGAAGCCGGCTACGCAGCCGGGGTCACCCCGAACCCGTGCGTCCGCTGCAATCAGCGCATCAAGTTCGGCGTGCTCCTGGAGCGGGCTCGGGCGGCCGGGGCCACGCACCTTGCCACCGGCCACTACGCGCGCACCGGGTCGAGGCGCTCACTGATCACGCTCCATCGCGCGCGAGATGCGCGCCGCGACCAGGCCTACGTGCTGCACCGGCTGGATCAGCAGCAACTGCAAAGCGCCGTGTTCCCTTTGGGGGCGGACGAGTCGAAGGCCGATGTCCGCGCCGAAGCTGCCGCGCTCGGGCTGGGGACCGCGGCCAAGCCCGAGTCCCAGGACCTGTGCTTTGTCAATTCGGACCTGAGGACCGAGCTCGGATTGCGTTTGGACGGTCGCTACGCTCCGGGCGCCATCACCGAGGTCGACGGCACCGTGATCGGCGAGCATGCGGGGCTGCCCTTTTTCACCGTGGGCCAGCGAACCGGCCTCGGTATCTCGCCGTCGCGCCCAGACGCCGCGCCGCGCTACGTGATTCGGTTGCTGCCCGCCTCGAACACGGTCGTGGTGGGTCCGCGCGAGGCGCTTCGCTGCAGCACTGTCGAGGCTTCGGCGGTCCGATGGGTCGCGGGTGCAGCCCCACCCGCCGGCACGCGCTGTGAGGCGCAAGTGCGTGCACATGGCGAGCCATACCCTGCGCAGATCGAGGCGGGCGATGATCGCGAGGTCCTCGTGCGATTCGAGAGCCCGGTCGACCAGGCAGCCCCCGGGCAGTCGCTCGTGCTCTACCGGGATGACGAGGTTCTCGGAGGCGGCTTGATCCGCCGGGCAGCCTGAGGCGCCGCGGCGGTGCCCCCGACCCCAGAGCAGGTAGTCATCGGCATCCTCGCGGTGCTCTTCGGCTGCCTCGCGGTGACGGGATCCGCCTACGCCGGGCGCCAGACCGGGAACTGGCTCTACTACGTCTGCACGGTGGGCAGTCTCGCGTTCGTCGCTGGCGTCATCGGTCAGCGAGTGTTTCCCAGCCCCGCCGCGATCGCTCGCTATGGATCGGCTGCGTCGGCCTCGACGCCCGGACCGTGGGACGCGGGCGTTTCGCTGCCACTGATCGGTATCCGGGTGACCCCGGTGGCGATCGTCGGTCTGCTGGTGGCGGCCGTCGGTCTCAGCCTGGTGCTGCTCTTCGAGCGAGTCCCCGGCACGGTCCGCGCAACGGCACCCATGCCTGCGTCGCGGCTTGAAGACGACGATTCGGTGTGAGGCCGCGCTGACTACAATGCCGCCCGCGCCCCTATGACCCCTAACGCAGTCGCGTTCTACGCCGTCGCCGTGCTCATCGTGCTAGCCGCCGGGGCCGCAGTTGGGCTTCCTTCACTGCGCCATGCCGCGTTTGGCGGCGCCGCGGTGATCGTGCTCATGGCCGTGCTTGAGCTCATCTCGGGAGCGTATGCACTGGCGGTGGTGCAGCTGGTGGTACCCGGAGTGGCGGCGGGTATCGTCGCCCTCGTGCTCCGGCGCGACGCGTATCGCGGGCTCACCAGTGCACCAATCCTTCCGGAGCGCTTCTGGATCGCCGCTCCGATCGCGGTCGGTACCGCGGCAGTGCTCGTGGTGACCCTCGCGGCAGCGGGGAGCGGGTGGTACCCCGGGACTCTCATCGTGACCGCGCCGGCGTTCCACATCGACACCGCGCTGGTGACGGTCTTGCATTACCGCACGCCATACGCACTGGCGATCGCCGTCGTGGCGGTCGTGGTGACGATCGGTGCCGCGCTGACGATCGGACGGAGGAGCGCCGACGAGCAGACGCTCGATCAGGTGCTCGCGCAGCGCCGGCAGCGCGAGGAACTGGCCCTGCGCCGCCGTCAGGATCGTGAGCAGGGCCGGCGACGCCCGGTAAGGAACGACCCGTGAACGTCGGCCCGGGTTCGTTCGCGGTGCTGAGCGCGGCGGTGTTCGCGATCGGGATCTATGGCCTGCTCGCGCGCCGCCATCCGCTTGGGGTCACCATCGCGATCGGCCTGCTCTTCGCCGCTCCGGTGATCGCGCTGGTCGGGTTCACCCACGCGATCTCTGGTCCGCCCGCGTTCGGCGACGCGCTCGCCGCATTCGCGATCGTGATGGCGAGCTGCATCTGCAGCCTTGGATTCGCGCTGATCATGCTGCTCTGGCGGCGCACCGGACGGGCGGATATCGACGCACTCGGCGACCTCGAAGGATAGCGATGGCCATCTACAACGCGGCCTGGGCGATTCCCTTCCTGCCGCTGCTCGGCGCTCTGCTGTCTCTCGGCGTGGAGACGCAACGACGTGCCGCGCAGCTCTGCGTCTTCTTCACGGGCCTGTCGTTTCTGACCGCCGCGGTCGTGCTCGTCGTCCGCGTGACACACGCGACCGGCGCGCAATTCGATTCGCTGCTGACCTTCTTCGCGATGAGCCCGCCGGAAGGTGCGACCTTCGCCACCCAGTTCCAGGCGCAGGTGGGCGTGCACGTCGATGCGCTGTCGGCGAGCTTCGCAGCCGCCATCACGCTCGCGACCTTTGTGATCCAGGCATACGGGGTCACCGCGATGCGCGGCGAGAACGGCTACCGGCGCTTCTTCTGCGGGTCGTCGATCCTCGCTTTCTGCAGCACAGGTTTCGTACTGAGTTCCCAACCTCTTCGACTCGCTGATCCTGTGGGTGGGTGCGTCGGCCTGCCTCTACATCCTGATGACGCTGTCGTGGCAGCGCGCCGACATCGCCGGACGCGCGATGCGCGCCATCATCGTCGTGACGGCGGGTGACATCGCGCTCACCCTCGGCGTCCTGTTCGCGTGGATCAAGTTCGGTGTCTTCTCGTCGCTCCTCGAGGCACCCGCCGGACAGTCGTTCGCCGATCCCTTCTCGTTCAGCATCGTGCAGCAGGGAGTGATCGCGACACTGCACCACGGCGTGGCGAGCACGGGACCACGGGCGCTCCTGGTGATGGGGATCGTGTTCCTCGTTGCCGCGGCAGTTCGTAGCGCACTCTTTCCCTTCACCGTCTGGCTCACCGATACCGCTGCGTCAGCGGTCCCGGTGATAGCGCTGGTCGCCGCGACGGTCGCGCCGCTCGGGATCTACCTGGTGGCGCGGATCTACCCCGTGGTGGCGCACGCACCGCGTACCCTGCCCGTCCTCGCGCTCGCGGGCGGGATCACCGTCGTGCTCTCGGCCGCAACGGGCATTGCCCAGCGGAGCATCACGCGTATCGCGGTCTGCGCGGTGTCGGCCGAGATCGGGCTCGGCATCGTTGCAGTGGGCATGGGTGGATACAGCGCAGGACTCTTCATTGCGATCACGTCGATGTTCACGTCGACGCTGCTGTTGCTGGCGGTGGGCAACCTCGTCCGCGTGTATCGCACCGACGACATCGCCGAGATGGGCGGCGCGTGGGCGAAGCTGCGCACCACCAGCGTCGCGCTCGGTGTCTGGACCGTGCTCGCGGGCGGCTTGGGTTTCAGCGCGTATTACGCGATGGCCTCTGCGCTTAGCGGCACCGATCCCGCGGGCGGAACCTTCAGCGGAACCGAGCGCATCGTGGTGCTCATCGTGACGGTGATCGGCGCGGTGCTGGTGGCATTGCTCGCCGGTCGTGTGCTGCTGACTGTGACCGGCGGTACCGTCGCCCGCAGGCGGGGCTTCCAGCATGATCGCGTCACCGAAGTTGAGGGCACGCTCCGGCGCGTGCTCTGGCTCGCCATCCTCGCGGCCGTGGTCGTCGCCGTGATCGGCCTGCCAGGGCTCGAACCCTTCATGCGTTTCGTGTTCGACGGTCGTCACCATCAGGCGATCGGACTCGACGGGACGTCAGCGGTGTTCGCACTGCTGACGCTCGTGTGCGGCCTCGGCGCGGCGTATCTCTGGTTCGGCCCGGCTCGTCGGGCCGCCGCCATGACCGAGCGGGCACTCCTGCCGCTACGGGTCGCCGCAGAGGGCTTCTATGTCGAGCGGTTCACTGAGCTGGCCGCGGAGCCGATCCTCGCCATCGCTGCCCGCGTCGCGGCCTTCGACGACGAGGTGACCGCGCCCATCGAGACGTCGGTGGGTGAGAGCGTCGATTACGCCGCCGCAGGACTCGCGTTCTTTCGCAATGCCCGGTTCGCGCGCTATCTCGCCGGCGGCATCGTGGTCATCGCGATCCTGGCGCTGCTATCCGTGCTCGCCGCGACCGGACACCTCTGGGTGCACCTCGCATGAACGTCATCCTCTCGACGATCATCTGGGCACCGCTGCTCTTCGCGCTGATCGCGGTGTTCCTCCCCGAGCGCAACGACGAGGAGCGCACGCGGGTGCGCACCGTCGCACTCGCCGGGGCCGGGGCGAGCTTCTTCGTGACGACGTTCTTCGCGATTCTCGGCCAGATCGGGCTCGGCCCGGGCGGCGGCCTAGCATCGGCGTACCAGGAGAACCACACGTGGTTCTGGAATTTCCTGTTCCAGGCGCACTACGACCTCGTCGCCGACGGCATCACGCTTCCGCTCCTGGTGGTGGTCACGACCATCTTCGGCTGCGCGATGTTCCATTCCTGGAAGGTGCACGAGCGCGTGCGCCTGTACGTGGTCCTCATGCTGCTGGTGGAGACCGGTGTCAACGGCGTGCTCTGCTCGTCGGACTTCGTGCTCTTCGCAGCCTTCTGGGGTCTGCTGCTCGTCCCGATGTACCTGCTCATCCGCATCTACGGAGGTGACGGTGCGCGGCGGGCAGCGGCGTGGTTCGCCGGGTTCCAGGCGGTGTCACTCGCGCTGATCATCGCGACGACTGTGATCGTCGTGGTGGAGGCAGGGAATCAGACGTCTGACATGACCCCTGACCTGACCACGTTCTCCATCACCGCTGAGACCGTCGGATTCTGGCTCAGCTTCATCGCCTTCGCCATCGCGATGGCCATCTTCCCTGTGCACAGCTGGATGCTCGAGGCGCAGAGCAAGGCGAGCGCGGGCGTGGCGACGGTGCTGTCCGGAACCATGCTGATGCTCGGCGCCTACGGGATGATGCGGATCAGCCTCATCGTCTTCCCGGTCCCTGCCCACTACTACTCGTTCGTCATCACCGGGCTTGCAGTGGTGGGCGCCTTCTGGGGCAGCATCGGTGCGCTCCGCCAGGACGAGTTGCGCCGCTTCATCGGCTACATGAACGTCGCGCAGATGTCGCTCGTCCTGCTGGCCATCGGCGCGCAGACGTCGGTCGCGCTGGTCGG
Source organism: Candidatus Dormiibacterota bacterium (assembly GCA_963830305.1). Classification (GTDB taxonomy): domain Bacteria; phylum Chloroflexota; class Dormibacteria; order Aeolococcales; family Aeolococcaceae; genus Palsa-851. The sequence goes on from CAWHLW010000005.1 coordinate 89,570, forward strand.
CGCCGTGCTGCTGCTTGCAGGGCAGGGCTTCGCCTCGGCGATGCTCACGCTCGTCAGTGGCGCCGTTGAGGAGCGCACCCGCACGACGAGCATCCGCGCCATGGGCGGGCTGGTCTCGCAGGCACCGCGATTGGCCGGCTTCTACCTTGTTGCTGCGGCCAGCATCATCGGCATCCCGATGCTCGCCGGCTTCACCGGCGACTTCATGGTGTTCGCCGGCTCGTTTCCCGAGCATCGCGTCGCGACCGTGCTCGTGATGGCGAGCGTGATCGTGACCACAGGTGGTCTCGTCTGGGTCGCCAACCGGGTCTTCTTCGGACCGGTGCGCGACCAGTTCGCGCGGGTGCGCGACGTGACCCTGCTCGACCTGACCGTGCTGATCCCGCTTGTCGGCGCAGTGTTGCTGTTCGGCGTTCGTGCGGGCGCGGTTGTCCCGGTGATCACCAACGGCGTCCTCGAGATCACCACACGGATCACCGGGGGCTAGGCGGTGAATTCCACACACGCGATGACCCTGGCCCTGCTCCCGGAGGCGATGCTCGTCGGGATCGCGGTGCTGTCCGCGCTCATCGCGGTGGTCAGGCCGGGACTGCGTCCGGACATCCATCGCTGGATCGCGTGTATCGGGCTCCTTGGGTCACTGGCCGCGTGCGCACTGGTGTTGCTCGGCCTGCGTCAGCACCCCTCCGGCATCGCCGTCGACGTGCTGAGCGGTGGATTCGTGGTCGACAGCTTTGCGCTCTTCATCGCCATCCTCGCGTGCGTCACAGGACTCATCACCTGCTTGATCAGCGATTCGGCGGTGCGGACGATTCCGTTGCGGACGAGCGCGTACTACGCGCTGATTCTTGTGTCGACGGCCGCAGTTGAGGCGATCGCGGCCGAGCGCGACATGATCACGATGTTCGTCGCGCTCGGCGCCATGTTGCTCTGCCTGGTTGCGCTCGGCGCGCTCGTCAAGACCAACCCTCGCGGCGCCGTGTCGTCGTTCGAGCATCTCATCGAGGGGGGTGCCGGCCTCGCGGCGCTGCTCTATGGGCTGGTGCTCCTCTACGGGACCACGCGGAGCACCAACCTCGCGGTGGTCGAGGGAGCCGCAAGCGGCGCACCTGGCGCGGTCGCCCTCGGCGTTGCGCTGGTCGTGCTCGGCCTCTGCGCCATGTTCGGTGTGTTCCCGCTCCGCCAATGGGTCGGGCGGGTCGCCACCAACATCCCCGCGGGCACCGCCGGTTTCATCATCGCCGCGAGCCTGATCGCCGGCGGTGCAGCGCTGGCACGCGTGACAATCTCCGGCCTCGGTCCGGACGTCAGCGTCTGGAGGTGGCTCGTCCCGATCGTCGCCGCGCTTGGCCTCGGCTACTCGTCGCTGAGCTCCCTGCGGGAGACGACGGCTTCGCGGCTCATCGGCCAGCTGATCAGTGCGCAGGCATCGATGCTGCTCCTCGGCCTGCTCGCATTCGGCAGCGGGTCGCGAGGCTTCCCGGCTTACGGCATGACCGCCTTCCTCGGCGGCCTCGGCATCACCGCGATCGCGATCCTGGCCGCGTTCGGGGTGCTCGCCATGCTCCAGGTGGCCGGCATCGGCGACAGGATCGAGGACATGCGTGGCCTGGCACATCGGTCGGCCCCGGCGGCACTGTTGCTGACGGTGTCGGTGGGGACCCTCGCCGGGGTGCCGCCCCTCGCCGGTTTTCTTTCGCGAGCGCTGCTGATCTCAAGTGCTGCCGACACGCACTACGGCTGGCTCGCGGTCCTTGCCACCGGTGCGACGCTGCTGACCGTGATCGCGGCGATGCGCCTCTTCGCGACGCTGTACGCGGACGCCGGTGACGAGGTGCCATTCACCCTCGGCGCAACCCCGCTGGTCTCTCGAATCGTCGCGAGCGCAGCCTGCATTGCCGGCGTCGGGCTGGTGGTGCTGATTCAGCCGCTGCTCGCGGTGGCGACAGCGGGAGCCGGAACACTGCGCTGACGGGCGCGGAAATTCCCCTGGGAGGAACAGGCCATCGCGATGTGCCCGCGATTGTGCTCGGCATGCTCACCCGGGCGGCGCGAACCGCCGGCCCGCTGCGCGCTCCCGTGTCGGCTGCGGTCGGAGCGTCCTGGTACGCGCGCCTGAGCCGCGAGGACCGAGTCCGGGCAGCGGCGAACCACCACCGCATGAACCCGCTCCTGGACAGCCGTGCGGCGGCAAGGCTCGCGCGCCATTCGTATCAGGAGTACGTCCGCATGATCGCGGACTCGATGTGGGCCGAGCCGCTTGACTCGGCGCAGGTGCTCGAGCATTTTCGGGTGATCGGCGCGGAGCACCTCATCGTCGGCGACCGTGGCTCGATGGTGGTGCTGCCGCACTTCGGCAACTGGGACATGGCGGCGAGCGCATCGCTCGGCCTTGGGTTGCACCTCAGCACCGTCATGGCGCCGGTCGTGTCCCCGGGGATCACCGAGATGGTCGCCAGGTCGCGTCAGCGAAAGGGTCTCGAGATCTTCACGGTGCGGCAGTCGGCGCGCGGGTTGTTCCGCGCGCTCAGGCAGGGCCGGACGGTCGCCCTGATGCTCGACGTCCCCGAGGCCGGCCCGACCGTCGTTGTCCCGTTCTGCGGGGGACCGGTTCGATGCAGCGCCGTGCCGGCGCGACTGGCGGCGGCCACCGGCGCGGCAATCCTCCCGGTGACCTGCCGGCGCGACGGTTGGGCGTGGGTCCTCGAGATCCATCCGCCGATTGACCTGTCGGGGGACGACACCGCGGTGATCGCTCGGGTTGCGGCCGCAGTCGAGCCGGCGATTCGCGTGCACCCCGAGCAGTGGTATCCGTTCCATCACGTCTATGACGACCGGTGAATCGCGCGATCTGATCCTCGCGGCGCACGAGGCACTCGAGAACGCAGCCGGGGCGGGAACGACTGCGTCGTCCGCCTGGGGCCCGGGACGGTGCACGCTGGTGGGGGAGCATGTCGACTACGCCGGGGGCCAGGTGCTCTGCATCGCGATCCAGCTCGGCATCGCCGCCGCCGTGCGCCGCAGCACCACCGAGCGCTTCCTCGTCGCCAGCGGCGAGTAACGTTGTCGATCCGCAGCGAAGTCGGAGCTCGAACGGCGATGTTGGTGATCGCGTCCTCGCCCCGGTGGTCGCGCTCCGCGAACGGGGCATTGACGTGCCGCCGGTTGAGGTGGGCATTGCCGCCACCCTTCCGGCCGGCGCCGGTCTTGCCTCATCTGCGGCCCTCATGGTCGCCGTCACCACCGCGATCCTCCGCCTGCTCGGTCGGACCATGACGGCGCGGGACCTCGCTGCCGTGACCCTCTCGGCTGAACGTGACGTGCTTGGGATCCCCTGCGGGCCGCTCGATCAACGCGCCGTGGTGGACGCCCCGGCGGAGGGTGCGTTGCTGCTCGACTGCGCAACCGGGGCCGAGGTGTCGGTGGGGTGGCCGTGGCCGGACACCGTCCTGGTGGCCTGCGACACCGGGACCCACCACGACGTCGGCGGCGCGGAGTACCGGCGCCGTCGCGAGGAGACCGACGCAGGTCTCGCCGCGCTCGGCAGCGCGGGCTGCCAGGACCTGACTAAGGCGGCCATCGAGGCGGGACGCCTTGACCCGGCAATCGAGCGCCGCCTCCGGCATGTGATGGGCGAGTCGCATCGCGCGGTCGAGGCCGCCGACGCGATGCGGCGGGCGGACGTCGTCGCCCTCGGCCGGCTGATGTCGGCCAGCCATCGGTCGCTGCGGGACCTCCACGAGGTGAGCACGCCGATCCTCGACACGGTGGTGAGCGCTGCCGAAGCGGTGCCAGGGTGCCTCGGTGCCCGCATGGTCGGCGCCGGATTCGGCGGCACCGTCGCAGCACTGGCGACGCTGGAGAGCGTCGAGGCGTGCCGGAGCGCGATGGCCGACGCCTGCGGCGGTGAGACCTTCCTGCTCCGGCCGTCGCCCGGCGTCGCCGTACTGTCGCCCGATGTCGTGCAGGGATAGACTCGTCGCCGCATGGCTGGCAACGCGGCTGCAGTGGCGAGCTGCGCCGCGGGATATCTGATCGGGTCGGTGCCCTTCGGGCTGATCGTCGGCAAGACGGTCGGCGGTCTCGACGTCCGAGACTTCGGCAGCGGCAACATGGGCACGGCCAACGTGCTTCGGACGGTCGGCGCCAGAGCCGGCGCGATCACTTTCGCGCTCGACGTCGCCAAGGGTGCGGGCGCCGTGGCCATTGCGCGTCGGTCCGGTGCCGACCCGGCCGCGCAGGCCGCTGCGGGGCTGGCTGCCTGCATCGGCCATTCGTGGCCGGTCTTCGCCCGGTTCCGCGGCGGGAAGGCGGTCGCCACCGCATTCGGCGGGCTGCTGATGGTGTCGCCCGAGGCGGCGGCGTGGGCAACCGTGGGCGGCATCGGTGCGCTTGCGCTGAGCCGGACCATGTCTGTCGGTTCGCTCACCGCGGCTGGCACGGCCACCCTCGGCGCTGGTCTGGAGAGCACGCGGCGCCACGACGCTGTGCCGTTCGTGTTCACGGCACTGGCTGCGACGCTCGTGGTCGTCCGCCATGCAGCGAATATCCGGAGGATCGCCCGTGGCGAGGAGCCCCAGGTGTCCACCCGGCTGTTTGGCGGTCGTCACTGAACTCATCGGCGGACGCCGGCCGCACCGTCCGTATGATCGAAGCATGAAGGGCGAGCCGAACCCTCACGTGCCGGCCGAGAGCCCGGTTGATCGGGTCAACGCGGTGGCGCGGGCGCTCACCAGCACGACCGACGGCGTTGCCGAGCTGCAGCGCGAGGTCGTGTGCACAGCTGCCTCGATCGCCGGCGGCGGCGCGACGGCGGCGCTGGCGCTTCGCGACGGCGAGCGCTTCAGCGTCAGGGTCGTCGACCCGCACGTGGCGGCGCCGGTCACCTTCGACGCCTGGGAGCTGGAGCCGGACGTCGTCGCCGGGCGGCGGGTCCGGCGCGTTGTTCCCGGGCGGGGATCGTTGCTGGTGCTGCCGATGTCATACCGCGGCGAGGTGGTCGGCGCGCTGGCGGTGATGTCGCCATCAAACTCCACGACGCCCGACGCCGATGTCGAGGGTGTTCTTGCCATCCTTGCCAACAACGCGGCGATCGCGATGGAGAATGCGCGTCTCTACGAGCTGGAGCGTGAGTCGGTGCGCCGTCTCCGTGAGCTCGACACCATGAAGACGGACTTCCTCTCGACGGTGCAGCACGAGTTGCGCACGCCGCTCACCGCGATCCTCGGTCTCAGCGACCTCATCGAGATGTGCTGGGCGGTATGGGAGGATGCCCCGAAGCTCGACGCGCTGCGTGATATCCAGGTGGCCGCCCGGAATCTCGACGGGATCGTCGAGACGATCATCGATTTCTCGGTGGGCGACGGCGAGGCGCTGGTCCTCGCCATGGCCGACGTGCCCCTCGAGGACGCCGTTCGCGCCGCAACCACGGTGGTAGGGGAGCGGCACAAGGGCGGTCTGCCCGTCCCGGTCGAGGTCGAGGTGGTTCCGGGGGTGACCCTGCGGGCCGATCCGGATCGCCTCGGACAGGTGTTGCGCGCGCTCATCGACAACGCCGTTAAGTTCAGCGACGGCCAGGGGCGAGTGCTCGTGCGCGGGGCGCCTGCCGACCCCGGCACCGTGCTCGTCGAGGTCATCGACGAGGGGATCGGCATCGCGACCGAGGACGTGCCGCGCATCTTCGAGCGCTTCTACCAGGCGGACAACACCGCGACCCGGCGCTTCGGGGGCACCGGCATGGGCCTTGCGCTGGTGAGACGCGTGGTTGAGGCGCATGGCGCGACCATCGATGTCGATACCCTGCTCGGCTCCGGCACCCGCGTGTCGCTGCGCTGGCCAGACCAGGTTGATGCGCCTGCCTCAGTGCTCATCGAGGACCCGATGGCGGCGTCGCTGCCGGTACAATGACGGTGGTCGCGCTAGGCGGGGCGTTAGCGGTGCCCTGTACCCGCAATCCGCTATAGCGGGGCTGAATTCCCCATCGAGGGGGCGCGTCATTGGGTCTGCTCCGGACGCGCCGGCGTTGACGACTGGGTCCCGCGCAGCTCGGGCCCGTGAACCCCGTCAGGTCCGGAAGGAAGCAGCGGTAAGCGGTCTCCCGGGGGTGCCGTGGGGACACCTGGTCTGAGCCGGTCGTACGGGTGAGCGCCGGTGGCGTGCCAACGACGTGGGGTGCGCGACTACCTCGTTTTTCCCGTCATTGCGATTACGCCGCCCGCGCCGGGTGACCATCGTGCGAGTGGCTATCGTGGAGGAGTCGTGAGCCTCGCCCTGTATCGCCGCTACCGTCCCCAGCGCTTTGCCGACCTCGTCGGACAGGAGGTGGTCGCACAGACCCTGGTCAACGAGGTGCGCTCCGGTGAGCTGGCCCACGGGTATCTGTTCACGGGCGTCCGGGGCACCGGCAAGACCTCGACCGCTCGCATCCTCGCGCGCGCCGTGAACTGCGACGCTCCCGTCGACGGCGAGCCGGACAACGTGTGCCCGCCCTGCCTGGAGATTCTCAGTGGGGCGTCGGTGGACGTGCTCGAGATCGACGCCGCGAGCAACCGCAGCATCGACGACATGCGCGAGCTGCGCGAGCGGGTGGGCTATCTGCCCGCCTCGCTGCGTCGCAAGGTCTACATCATCGATGAGGCGCACATGCTCACCACGGACGCGTGGAATGCGTTCCTCAAGACCCTCGAGGAGCCGCCACCCCACGTGCTCTTCGTACTCGCGACCACCGAACCGCACAAGGTTCCCGAGACCATCCGGTCGCGCGTGCAACGCTTCGACTTCCGCCGTGTGCCGGCGCCGGCGATCGAGCAGTTGCTCGCCGACGTGGCAGGGAAGGAGAACGAAAGCGTCGACGCCAACGCCCTCGCGCTCCTCGCCACCGCGGCGCAGGGCAGCCTCCGAGATGCGCTCGTCCTGCTCGAGCAGGCACTCGGTGCGGGCGAACGGCCCGTGACTGTCGCGGTTGCGAGGCGGTCGCTCGGCCTCACCGACCCGTCGATCCTTCACGCGCTGGTGAGCGCCCTGGCCGGCGCCGACCCCGCCGGCACCCTGCGGGCGGCCGCGGCGGCGTTTGACGCCGGTGCCGATCCGCGCCAGTTGTTTCGCGATGTCGCGCGTCTGGCTCGAGCCGCGGAGCTGGTGGCCCTCGGTTACCCCGAGGGTGCGTCAGTCGGTCCCGATGAGGTCGCGCTCGTCGCCGACCTCGCCGCGATCGCTCCGGCCGGGTTGTGGCTGCGTCTGCTCGAGCTGGTCGCGGAGGCGGAGATGAACCTGCGCCAGTCGGTCGATGCACGCCTGCTCGTCGAGGTGAGCCTGCTGAGAGCCCTGCGTCCGCCGGCCGCTGATGGCGAGGCGGCCGCCGTGTCGGCACTGGTGGCGCGGGTGGCCGCCCTGGAGCGTGGGGGCAGCGGTGGTGGAACCCCGGCACAGGCGCCGCCCCTGGCGCGGGTGTCCATTGGACCAGCTGATCCGCCGGCCGGTGCCGTGGATGGTGAAGGCCCGGCGGAGGAGGCGATGAGCGCGGACCCGGCGCCTGCTCCCGTTGCCTCAGACGCCGGTGAGGTGATCGTCGAGGCAATCGGCCGACGAGATCTCTCAACCGTCGACGGCTGGACCGCCGAGTGGCCGGTTGCCATCGAGGCTGTTGCCCGGGCGAACAAGGGTCTCGCCGGGGTGCTGCGCGACTGCAAGCCCGTCGACGCCGACGCCACCAGCGTGACCATCGGCACCAACGGTCGCTTTCACCACGAGCAGATCAGTGACCCGGAGAAGCGGCGCGTCATCGCAGAGGCGCTGTCGGCGATCGCTGGACGTCCGGTCGAGGTGCTGACCCGGTTCACCGGCGAGGAGCGTCCGCGCGGACCTTCGGGGGCGGTGAGCGACATCACCCAGGCGGTGCTCGAGACATTCGCCGGCAGCCGCGTCACCGCCACGCGCCTCCACGACGATACGAGGCTCGGAGCGCCGCGATCGGTCAACGGTGGGTAGACTGCCCAACGAGGTCTGAGATGAAGAACCAGCAGCAGATGATGAAGCAGCTCCAGCAGGTGCAGGCCCGCATGGCCAAGATGCAGGAGGAGCTCAACGACGTGACGGTGACCGGGACCGCTGGGGGCGGCGTGGTGTCGATCACGGCGGACGGGCATCAGAAGATCCTCGCGGTCGCGATCGAGCCGGAGGCGCTCGAAGAGGGTGCGGAGCTGCTCGCCGACCTGGTCATGGCAGCGTGCAACGACGCGCTCGAGAAGTCGCGCGCAGCGGCAGCCGCCAACATGTCGCAGTTGACCGCCGGTTTGGGGCTTCCTCCCGGCCTGCTCTGACCGGGAGCGGGCCGCGGCGTGATGTCGGAGGACGGTCGTGCCACTCGTCCCTGAGGCTGTCGAGCGCCTTGCCGCGGAGTTCGGACGGCTCCCCGGCATCGGCCCCAAGACCGCACAACGCCTGACGTTCTACTGCCTGCGCGCGTCTGCGGACATGTCCCAGCGCCTGGCCGGAGCGCTCACCGATCTGCACACGCGGGTGCGCCCGTGCTCGCGGTGCTTCTTCATTGCCGACGGACCGCTCTGTGCGATATGCACGGATGCAAAGCGCGATGGATCGTTGTTATGCGTTGTGGAGGAAGCGCTCGACGTGCTGGCTGTCGAACGAAGTGGCGAATTTCACGGCCTCTACCACGTGCTGGGCGGCGCGCTCTCGCCGATGGACGGCATCGGCCCCGACGAGCTGCGTATCCGCGAGCTCGAGGGACGGGTGGCTGAAGGCGAGATTCGCGAGGTGGTGATCGCCACCGACCCGGACGTCGAGGGCGAGGCGACCGCGTACTACGTCGCCGAGCGGCTCGCAAACCTCGGAGTGACCGTGTCCCGGCCTGCGCACGGATTGCCGGCCGGGTCAGATCTCGAGTATGCGGACGAGCTCACGATGGCGCGCGCATTCGCCGGTCGCCGGGCGCTCTAAGGGCGGCCGGCGCGCGCCGACCCTTCGTCCGCCGGCTCGCTTTCGCGAATGTCCGCAAAAGCGGATTCGCAATGACAAAAGAGTGCGCGACTCCGCCTGATTCATCACTGCCTGCTGCCCCGGAATGGTTTCCCAACGCACACATGAAAGGTTGGGAGACGTGGCACCATGCGCCTCACCTTGATGATCCTTTGCCCCTCATGCGGGGAAGACCGCCTGATACCGCTCACCTTCCCCGTGTACCGGCGCGAGGCCGGGCCAGAAGTCATCTACCGCAGGCCGATGGCGAAATGCTCGGGATGCGGTGAGCGCATGTTCGCCCGGATCACCGTCAGGCAACCCCACGCGATCAATCAGCTCCCCTGGTACGAGGGCTAAGCGCCTCTCGATCGAGTGCGGATCGGCCGCAAAGCCGCGTCATTCCAGGCGTCATTGACGGGCACCACCGCGATGCGGCGACGGTTGAGGATCGATGCATATCCTTTCGAGAGAGCACGTGGAATTTTGTCCGAGCCCGAACTTTAGGACCCGCTGGATCCCTGCCGGCACGTGGCAAGTCGACCTATCGCATGAAGTTCATGAAGTCATAGGACAATGGGCTCATGCGACTTTCCGCAAAGTCCGATTACGCGCTTCGCGCCATGGCCGAGCTCGGCGCCCATGCGGCCGGCCACGCCGTTAGCGCGGACGACCACGCCATGAAGGCTGAGGACATCGCTTCGTCGCAGGACATCCCGCTGCGCTTCCTTCTGGGGATCCTCAACGAGCTGCGCCATGCCCGCCTGGTGACCAGCCAGCGCGGCATTCAGGGCGGGTACTCGCTTGCGCGCCCCGCAAGCGAGATCAACCTTGCCGACGTCATCCGTGCCATCGACGGCCCGCTCGTATCGGTGCACGACGAGAGCGTCGCGACGCTCCGGTATCCCGGCCCCGCAGAACCGCTTCGCGATGTCTGGATGGCGGTGCGCTCGAGTCTGCGATCGGTGCTCGAGCGCGTATCGATCGCCGACCTGGTCTCCGGCAATCTGCCGCCGGCGATACGCCGGCAGGTCGAGGCCTATCAAAGTGCGGAGGCGGCGCGGGGCCGGACGGTCGACACCGAGCGGTAGTTGGTCAGCTGGAACGGGGAGAGCGAGGCTCCGCACGGCGGGCCTTCAGAGCGATGGGAATCGCAACAACAACCCCAAGCAATCCCAACAAGACCAGAACTATGCCGATACCGCCCGCGACAGAGCGGAAGTCCGTCCCCGGACCAGGCGGCTCGATGCCAAGAAGGAAGAGTGCCAAGCCGCCGGCGAGGATCCACCATCGGCGCTTGACCACCCAGAGCACGCCCCATTCTCCCACCGCGGGTACCCGAGAAGGGCGACGATCTCCTCCATGCGCACAGAATCGGCGAGCTGTGGCCTGGTCAGGTTCCCTGAACTCTTAGGTCGGACAGATTCGCTGACCTACATCACGCGGCCAAGTTCAACTTGACCTCAGCCCTCCGGATCGGTAAACTCTGCGGGTTGCCCGCTCGGGGGTGCTCCCGACGGCCGCGTTGCCAGGGATTCCATCGTGGACTTGGCGCGCCATGAACCTTGACACTTGAAGAGTGGAGACGACTTTCCGCGACGGCCTTGGGTCTCGTGCGATCGAGCACGGACCGGCGTAGGCCTCGTCAAGCATGTCTACGACCCGGTTATACCGGGACACAGACGTATTCATGGAGAGTTTGATCCTGGCTCAGGATTAACGCTGGCGGCGTGCATGAAACATGCAAGTCGAGCGCGGTGTGATGCGGGGTAACCCAAATCACATCTAGCGGCGAACGGGTGAGTAACACGTGAGCAACCTACCTTTGAGTTGGGGATAGCCCTGGGAAACCAGGATTAATACCCGATGTGGTCACAACAGGACATCCTGATGTGAGTAAAGGCGCAAGCCGCTCAATGACGGGCTCGCGGCCTATTAGCTTGTTGGTGGGGTAACGGCCTACCAAGGCGATGATGGGTAGCTGGTCTGAGAGGACGATCAGCCACACTGGGACTGAGACACGGCCCAGACTCCTACGGGAGGCAGCAGTTAGGAATTTTCCGCAATGGGCGAAAGCCTGACGGAGCAACGCCGCGTGAGTGATGAAGACCTTAGGGTTGTAAAGCTCTGTCGGAGGGGAAGAACACAATGACGGTACCCTCCAAGAAAGCCCCGGCTAACTACGTGCCAGCAGCCGCGGTAATACGTAGGGGGCGAGCGTTATCCGGATTTACTGGGCGTAAAGCGCGTTAAGGCGGCCGACAAAGTTGGTGGTGAAATTTCAGGGCTCAACTCTGAAACTGCCTCCAATACTGGTCGGCTTGAGTGCGAGAGAGGAAGGTGGAATTCCCGGTGTAGTAGTGAAATGCGTAGATATCGGGAGGAACACCAGTGGCGAAGGCGGCCTTCTGGCTCGCAACTGACGCTGTAGCGCGAAAGCGTGGGGAGCGAACGGGATTAGATACCCCGGTAGTCCACGCCCTAAACGATGTGCACTAGGTGTTGGGCGTATTGACGCGCTCAGTGCCGCAGCTAACGCATTAAGTGCACCGCCTGGGGAGTACGGTCGCAAGATTAAAACTCAAAGGAATTGACGGGGGCCCGCACAAGCAGCGGAGCATGTGGTTTAATTCGAGGCAACGCGAAGAACCTTACCCAGGTTTGACATGCATTCGAAAACCGTGGAAACACGGTCCCCGAAAGGTGGATGCACAGGTGGTGCATGGCTGTCGTCAGCTCGTGCCGTGAGGTGTTGGGTTAAGTCCCGCAACGAGCGCAACCCCTGTGGCTAGTTGAATTTTCTAGCCATACTGCTGGGAGAAACCCAGAGGAAGGCGGGGATGAGGTCAAGTCATCATGCCCTTTATACCTGGGGCTACACACATGCTACAATGCCCAGTACAACGGGCTGCAACACCGCGAGGTGAAGCCAATCCCTTAAAGCTGGGCCCAGTTCGGATTGCAGGCTGCAACTCGCCTGCATGAAGTCGGAGTTGCTAGTAACCGTGGGTCAGCACACCGCGGTGAATATGTTCCCGGGCCTTGTACACACCGCCCGTCACACCACCCGAGTCTGGTGCACCCGAAGTCGCTGGCCGAACCCGCAAGGGACGGAGGTGCCGAAGGTGTGCCCGGTGAGGGGGGTGAAGTCGTAACAAGGTAGCCGTACCGGAAGGTGCGGCTGGATCACCTCCTTTTAGGGAGTGGCCCGAGTGCGTATGTGCAGCAATGCACATCACGGCACGGACCAGTCAACTCAAGTCGTGCAGTAACGCGTCGTGAAGAACCGCGAAGAGTAGCGAGCAATCGCGAAGAGTACCGGGATGTAATGCGGCGCGGTCCATCGTGCGCAAGCGCAATGGGGAGGCCGGCCAGCAGGCAGTGGGAATCTGCAGAAAATAAATGCGCGTCAGGAGCGCGGTGCTCCAGGCGCCCGAGGCTACTATGTCGCCTCGCGGAAATCGCTCCACGCTTCAGCGGTCAAGGGGACCGGCTGCGCCGGGCCCACACGGGCCTTTAGCTCAGTTGGTGAGAGCGCACGGCTGATAACCGTGAGGTCTGTGGTTCGAATCCACAAAGGCCCACGCTCGTATCCGTTCGGGGATGTAGCTCAGCTGGAAGAGCACCTGCTTTGCAAGCAGGGGGTCGCCGGTTCGAGCCCGGCCATCTCCACGGGCAACAACGACCCCTCCGCTCGACAGCCGGCCTCAAGGCTGGTCGTTTGCACGTTGACACGAGAATAGCGAGTCTGCGAGAACACTGGACGGTTTCCGTCGTCCAGCGTTCAAGTGAGAATCCTCAATAACAAACAACAAGCCAGGCGAAACACGTGTCGTGGTGACGCAGCGACGTCACCAGGCCTCCTGCAGTCATTGAACAGTGACGATAGGAAAGGTCAAGCTACCAAGGGCACACGGTGGATGCCTTGGCACCAAGAGCCGATGAAGGACGTAGCGTTGTTGCGATAAGCCTCGGGTAGCTGCTAGCAAGCACTCGATCCGGGGATTTCCGAATGGGGCAACCCACCTGGAGGAATGTCCAGGTACTCCCGGTTGAATATATAGACCGGGTAGAGGGCACGCGGAGAACTGAAACATCTAAGTATCCGCAGGAAAAGATGTCATCCCCTGAGTAGTGGCGAGCGAAAAGGGGTGAGGCTAAACCGAGACGGCGTGATAGCCGGCAGGCGTTTCCGTCTCGGGGTCGCGGGACCTCATCGTTTCCTCTGCCGAGGAAGCAAGGAGTTACAAAGTCGATGTCTAGCCGAACGGCATTGGAAAAGCCGGCCGCAGAGGGTGACAGCCCCGTACGCGAAAGGCAATCGACCTCCTTTGAGAGTTCCCAAGTACCACGGAACACGTGGAATTCTGTGGGAATCTGGGCGGACCATCGTCCAAGCCTGAATACTCTTGGTGACCGATAGTGAACAAGTACCGTGAGGGAAAGGTGAAAAGCACCCCAGACGGGGAGTTAAAAGTACCTGAAACCGTGTGCTTACAAGCCGTGAGAGGGCTATGCCCCTAGTGGGAATGCCTGATTGCGTGCCTTTTGTAGAATGAGCCGGCGAGTTACTTCCATGTGGCGAGGTTAAGGGGTTGACACCCGGAGCCGTAGCGAAAGCGAGTCTGAATAGGGCGTGACCACTGTAATGGTGGTGGTAGTCGCATGGAGTAGACCCGAAACCGAGTGACCTATCCATGGTCAGGGTGAAGCGCGGGTAAGACCGCGTGGAAGCCCGAACCGACCCCGGTTGAAAACGCGGCGGATGAACTGTGGATAGCGGTGAAATGCCAATCGAACTCGGATATAGCTGGTTCTCCTCGAAATGCATTTAGGTGCAGCGTCGTCGATGGGTTTGTGGCCGGTAGAGCACTGAATGGGCTAGGGGCGATCACCTCGTTACCAAACCCAACCAAACTCCGAATGGCAACAAACTTTCCGGCGGCAGTGAGACGGTGGGGGCTAAGCTTCATCGTCGAAAGGGAAACAGCCCAGACCACCGGCTAAGGTCCCAAATCGCAAGCTAAGTGGAAAAGGATGTCACGGTGTCCAGACAACCAGGATGTGGGCTTAGAGGCAGCCACCATTTAAAGAGTGCGTAACAGCTCACTGGTCGAATGTCGTGGCGCCGACAATGATCGGGGCTCAAGCTTGCAACCGAAGCCGTGGATGGCCTTCCTTCACAGGAAGGTCGTGGTAGAGGAGCGTTCTGTTTGCTGCGAAGCCTGACCGTAAGGACGGGTGGAGCGGACAGAAGTGAGAATGCCGGCACAAGTAGCGAGAAACGCGTGAGAAACGTGTTCGCCGTAAACCTAAGGTTTCCTGGGCTACGTTAATCGACCCAGGGTCAGTCGGGACCTAAGCCGAGGCCGAAAGGCGTAGGCGATGGACAGTTGGTCAACATTCCAACACCGCCGCTGGTTCGTTATCAGCAATGGGGGAACGGGGAAGGATAGGCCTGACGGGGCGCTGGTTGTCCCCGACGGAGCCTTGTAGGAGGTCAAGTAGGCAAATCCGCTTGACACTAACTCTGAGAAGGATCCCAAGACACTTCGTGTCGATGGGGCCGATTCCATGCCTCCAAGAAAAGCCTCTAGCGAGAACCACGGCGCCCGTACCGCAGACCGACACAGGTAGGTGGGAAGAGGATTCCAAGGCGATCGAGGGAAACGTGGCTAAGGAACTCGGCAAAATGTCCCCGTAACTTCGGGAGAAGGGGAGCCCTTGGCGGTGATCCGACTTGCTCGGTGAGCTGACGAGGGCCGCAGAGAAAAGGCCCATCCGACTGTTTACTAAAAACACAGGTCTCTGCTAAAGCGTAAGCTGACGTATAGGGGCTGACGCCTGCCCGGTGCCGGAAGGTTAAGTGGAGGAGTGCAAGCTCTGAAATGAAGCCCCGGTAAACGGCGGCCGTAACTATCAACATTGACCGTGGTAGTTATAAAATTTGGCTATATGCTGGAATACCCGTCCTTGAAAAGGTGAAGTATCCCGTGCTAGACGCCGCACTGGTCCTCATGGATTCAGTCGGCTCTGACAATGCATCGGGTGCGGGCAATCAGCAGGAAAGGCTCTCCATCGCAACCATCGCATCAGATCTAGGTAACTTCCTGGCGGGATTCGCTCTCGGGGAAGGAAGCTTCATGATCGTTTGCCGGCGGCGCGCCGACTATAGGTGTGGATGGAAGGTTTCCGCAGCATTCAATGTTTCTCAGAATGACGTCGCCCCGCTCGAGCTCTTCCGTAGGACGCTCGGCTGCGGGACGCTCCGTACGGCTGGGAACGGTGGCTGGTACTTCGAGGTGAACCACCTCAGAGACATCCAGGCCTCAGTGGTTCCATTCTTCCGCCGGTTTCCACTGGTGGGAAGGAAACAAACTGACTTTGAGCTGTTTGCGGACGCGGTTTCGATATTGGCTCAGACGCCGCTCACCGACACAGCGTCTCGGGAGATTCTCGAGATTCGAGAGTCGCTCAACGGTGGTGGCAAACGCCGATACACCATGGAGAGAATCCTCAGAGACTATACGCCGAACCCTTCGCGTTGAAGGGATGAGATAGTCCGATCTCATGGGCGACCATGAGAGCTGGTAACCAATCCGGCCACTCCAGGTTCGTTGCCTGGAGGAGCAACAATGATGAACGGTCCTAAGGTAGGAAAGTAACTGCCTTAGTAAAATCTGGCTATATGCTGGAAAACCCGAGAATCCCGCGCTACTGCGTTCGCGCAGTGACAACGCGACGGGTGCGGACAATCAGCAGGAAAGACTGCTCGACTTGAGCAGAATCCTCAGAGACCATACGCCGGACGGTTCACGCGAACTGAAGATATGGTCCCATCTGCATGGCGACATGCAGGGGAGGCACCGCTAGTGCCCTCCCGCTCGAGCTCGGAGCTCGGGTAAGGCTTAAGCGAAATTCCTTGTCGGGTAAGTGAATAAACGAGCCCGTACCGGCTAATATCGGTGAAGCCCGAACGACAGCGTGCGGCTGGTCGAGGGTGATACCGAGGGAAGTCGTCCAACGAGAGTTGGATTGACCCTGTATCGACTGAGGCAATGTGCCGAAGGCTGTCACCCAGCACCACATCGCGTCGTGCAAATCCTTGTGACAGCCAATACGCCGGCAAAGTCTAATGCGGCTTTGAAGTTATAGTCAGTGCCTCCAGTAATGGAGGGAAGACATGAAGTTCCGACCCGCACGAATGGCGTAACGAGATGGGCGCTGTCTCGGCCACGTACTCGGCGAAACTGAAGTACCTGTGAAGATACAGGTTACCCGCAGCAGGACGGAAAGACCCCGTGGAGCTTTACTATAACTTGCCACTGAAATGGGGTCCAGCATGTAGAGGATAGCTGGGAGACGGTGAAGTCGGGCCGCTAGGTTCGGTGGAGTCAACCTTGGAATACCAGCCTTGCTGGATTTTATTTCTAACCGGCGCCGTTATCCGGTGTCGGGACCGTGGCAGGCGGGTAGTTTGACTGGGGCGGTCGCCTCCCAAACGGTAACGGAGGCGCCCAAAGGTTCCCTCAGCCTGGATGGAAATCAGGCCTTGGCGTGTAATGGCGTAAGGGAGCTTGACTGTGAGGCCGACAAGCCGAGCAGGGACGAAAGTCGGGCATAGTGATCCGACGGCTCTGAATGGAAAGGCCGTCGCTCAACGGATAAAAGCTACCCCGGGGATAACAGGCTGATCTTGCCCAAGAGTCAATTTGTGGCTCCCCGCTCGAGTGATCGAGCGGTAAACTGTGGCTCATATCGGTGAAGCCCGAACCAGTAATGTCTGGTGGGTAATACCGAGGGAAGGATGCGAACTGTGAAAGACCAAGCGTCTCCACATGCTACGTTCGGATTAGCACCGAATATGCATCGCGAGCATCCCCTGTAACGACTTCTCGCAACGGCGAGAGATGGAGGACACTGCCGGCGACGGCAAATTTACGTCCCCCATAACACGCCACTGTCTCGAAAGAGACAAAGGTATAGTCTGCACTGCAAGGAATTGCAGAGCGTCACATCGACGGCAAGGTTTGGCACCTCGATGTCGGCTCGTCGCATCCTGGGGCTGGAGTAGGTCCCAAGGGTTGGGCTGTTCGCCCATTAAAGCGGTACGCGAGCTGGGTTTAGAACGTCGTGAGACAGTTCGGATCGTATCCGCTGTGGGCGCAGGAGATTTGAGGAGAGCTGACCTTAGTACGAGAGGACCGGGTTGGACGGACCGCTAGTGCACCAGTTGTTCTGCCAAGAGCATCGCTGGGTAGCCATGTCCGGATGGGATAAGCGCTGAAAGCATCTAAGTGCGAAGCCCACTCCAAGATAAGATCTCCCACCGGATAACCGGGTAAGACCCCAGAGAGACCATCTGGTTGATAGGCCGCGGGTGTAAGAGAGGTGACTCTTTGAGCTGAGCGGTACTAATCGGTCGAGGGCTTGACCTCCTATCCCACTTTTCAGCGACTAGTGGGATGGCGCCAAAGGTGGCGCCGCAGGAAAGTGCAACGCCTGGCAGAGCGCTCGAGTAGCGCACTAGGATTCTCCGACGGACAGCGCATGCGCTTCCGTGGACCAGACTCGCATTCTCACTCGTCATGAGAGAGATATCCGGTGATCATAGCGGTGGGGAAACACCTGTTCCCATCCCGAACACAGCAGTTAAGCCCACCAGCGCCGATGGTACTGCCCTGGCAACGGGGTGGGAGAGTAGGTCGTTGCCGGGTATCTCTCTTTTGTTTTCCGGCATCTGACGCAGGTTTATCGATCAGTCCACTTGCGCGTCCCACTACGCGGTTTCGTCAGGTATCCCGAAGCCACCGTGCAATGTGCTCTGCCACCATGATGACTGGCAGATTCGGTGTGCCAGTCGGCACCGTCGGCATGATCGAGGCGTCGGCGACGGTCAGACCTTCTATGCCATGAACGGAGCCACGAGCATCGGTGACGGCACCCATCGCTGGATTCGCGCCCATGGCACACGTACCAACGGGATGATGGAAGGTCGAGACAGCGTTGGAAGCCCACGACGCCAGTGCTCGGCGATCGCCCGGTGGCGCGCTGAGCCCCGGAGAGAGCTCGGCTCCGGCGATGATGGCGGCGACTGGCTCGCTACAAGCAACCCGTCGCGCCTCCTCGATGCCATCAAGGATTGCCTCGAGATCCAAAGGGTCGCTCAGGTGTGCGAGGTGAATTCGAGGCGCGTCGATCGGGTTGCTCGAGACCAGCCGGACCCATCCTCGCGAACGCGGCGCCATGAGTCCAACCACGATGCCAAACACGGCTTCGCTCGCGGCCTGCGAAGGTTCGACCTCGAACGGACCCGCAGTGAACATCATGAGATCGGGAGGACACTCGAGGTTCGCGGCCTTCGAATGCAATGTCGCGTGCACCCCGAAACGAGTGGCACTCTCCGATGGTTGGGTGGGCAGATCCACCGACAGCAGTGCGTGATCGACGAGATTCGATCCAACTCCTGGTAGATCGATGACCGGCCTGATGCTCAGCCGTTCGAGCTCGGCTATAGGGCCGATGCCAGATCGGGTGAGAATCATCGGGCTGGCATACGCCCCCGCGGCAAGCACAACGCGGTCCGCTTCGATGAATGTTCCGTCAACAAGCCGGATCCCCGTCGCACGCGCTCCTGTGCACTCGACAGAGGCCGCCAGCGTGTCAGGTCGGACAGTGAGGTTCGATCGATTGCGTGCTTCGGCAAGGTACGTGACAGCGGTGCTCATCCGTATACCGCCTTTGGCGGTGCGCGGCGACATTCCAGCTCCGACAACGCCCGGTCGATTGTGATCATCGATGTACTGATGCCCCGACGCGACGGCACCGTCGATGAATGCTGCTTGGACGCGGTTCAACTCGAATCGCGGATGTCGACGAATTGGGATGGGGCCATCGGAGCCATGCCATTCATCATCGAAATCGGTGTCGCTCTCGAGGCGTCGAAAATCGTCGAGGACGTCGGCGAAGCTCCAGCCGGGGTTCCCCAGCGCGACCCAGCCGTCGTAGTCCTGAGGCGCGCCCCGCTGGGCGAAGCACGCATTTGTCGCCGAGCACCCGCCCATGATTCGGGCACGGGGAACCGGGATCCCTCGGTCGAGTTCCTCGTCTGCGGTGTAGCCCCAGTCGTGGTCGAATGTCGGCTGAGAAGCATCGAGGACGTCGGCGGGGACCGTCGTGATATCCGCGTGGTCCGGGCCTGCCTCGACCAACAGCACATTGCGACCAGCGTCCTCGCTTAGCCGGTTCGCGAGCACACAGCCGGCCGAGCCGCCGCCGACAATGATGACGTCGAACTTCACTCGGCAGATTGTAAGGGCGGGTTAGGAACGACCGAAAACCGCGGATCAGATCTGACGCTCTGCTCGGCTTTCGCGCGAAACTACGACTCGACGAGGATCACCAAGCTCTCTGGCACCACACCGTCATATTCCGTCGGCTCGGCCATCGCGGGTGTCTGCATCGCTGCCGTGAGCGCGTCAATGTCGGCAACGTCCATAAGCACCGCCACGCGCGTCGGGTTCTGCGGGTCGATGAACGTCCGAATATTGGTGACGCCGAGGGGGCCAAAGACCTCCTAGCGGTCCGTGGCCCTCGCCCTCTGCAGGTCAGCGTCGAAGACGGTTTCCGCTCGTACGCGTCGGCATCAGGTTCACGCTGACATGAGTCGCTCAGGCGACGCCGGGTACAGGTCCTTCGCGCACGCCGAATACGTTCCCGTCATGGTCTTTGAACCACGCGCCGCGGGCGGGACCGACCTGGGCTATGAAGTTAGTCGTCTTCGGCGATTCGTATTCCTCGAAGATGACTCCACGCGCGGTCAGCTCGCGCACGACGCCTTCGATGTCATCAACCTCGAAGTGCGCCACGGTCTGGCCGGCGTTCGGCTGCCCGCGCCTCACCGAGACTTGCGTTCCCTTCCCGGCCGCGAAGCGAATGGCGTACGGCGCTTCCTCGAGTATCGCCAGCCCAACCTGCTCATTGAAGAACCGTTTCGCGCGGTCAAGGTCCGTCACCGCAACAGTTGTAACCAGCATCGCATCCGAAAGCACTGTCCTCACCTCGTTCCCATGAGCAGGTAGATTCCCGGGCATCTTGACACAGGGACGTAGCTCGCAATGCCGCGTCCCGATGCGTGGCTGACGCTCAGTCGGAACGCGACGGGGCCCCTCGCATGGCCTGTCTTGCCGAACCCCTACTCGCGCAGCCCGGCCACAACCAAAGGAGGACGGCGTACACGTCGAACAGTGCGACGCCGGAGCAGACAGCGCGCCTTGGGCGCCTGCGTGCTCTCCTCGAGTCCGATCGGAGTGGCACGATGGGGAGATCATCGTATCGGGCTCACGCTAGTCGTCAGTGCACGCGCCGGGATCAGCGGGTTCCTAGGAGTTCTATCAAAACCGCGGTCGGCTGTCCCCGAAACACAGCAGATAACTACCGCTGAACGGAACGTAACGGACTGTCGAGTCCTACGTTTCCAAAGACGCGATGAAAGCACTCGCCTTCCGCCGACTGTACCTCTGCCTTGCTGCTTCTCTCCTAGCCCTCCTTGTCGGCTGTGGCGCCTCAGCGTCGCCGCCGGCCGCAACGCCCACCGCCGCGATCCCGCAAACAACACCTACTGCGTCTACTTCCACGCCAACCCCGACCGTCGCGCCGGCTCCCACGCCGACCCTGACCGCCGCCCCGACGCCGACGTCAACCCCCGTAGGGCAACTCACCATCAGCTCGGTCGGGATCAACGTGCCGCTCGATGGTTCCTGCGGCGACCAGCTGACCTACGTCCCGATCGGAAGCCAGGTTTGCTACTGGAACCTAACCGGAGGCGGCGGCGGCTTCTATTCATTCGCCGGCGCCACGACTGGCCCGCTTTCGGCCGTGAGCAGGGCGGCAGCAGGCGCCACGATGACGTGGACCGTTGGTGGGAAATCGTATACGCGGAAACTCTCCGGCAACTCGCAGATGTTTCCGCTGGATACTGGTCACGGCGTTCCACCCGGCCAGCCGGCCTACCTACAGGTCCGTACAACGACGACTGTCACCGAGTACGACGCCCACGCGTAAGTTGGGCGGAGCCCTCTGGGTGAGGTCGCGCCGGCGCCGGGCTGTGGCGGGACCCGAGCCCCGGTTGGCGATTCTGACGCGATGGACGCAATGGCTGTTTTTGGCACCTACACATGCAACCCGGTCGCTGGAAGTAAGCGGGACCCCTAGCGATCCACTGCACCCACGCGCTAGCATGCCCCCGGGAAAAGAGGCCCCGGGCGTGACCGGGGAGTACGGAGGAGAGGCAGATGACAGGTATTGTTCGACGTCGCTTTGCGCTCGGCGCATCCGGGGCACTCGCGCTGAGTGGGTTGTTCGCTTTGTCCGGAG
Source organism: Candidatus Dormiibacterota bacterium (assembly GCA_963830305.1). Taxonomy (GTDB): domain Bacteria; phylum Chloroflexota; class Dormibacteria; order Aeolococcales; family Aeolococcaceae; genus Palsa-851. Next base: position 110,918 of record CAWHLW010000005.1, read on the forward strand.
CCCAGGCTTCGGCAAGCGGCGGCGCACTTTGGGTCTCACCCACCGGTCACGACACACTGACGTGCACGCACGCCAACCCCTGCCGGACCATCCAGCACGCGGTGCATCTCGCACCCAATGGGGGCATCGTGAAGGTCGAGGCGGGCACCTACACCCAGGGCGTGACCATCAGGAAGGCCCTGACGCTCATCGGCCTCGGCCACCCGACGATCGACGCGTCCACCTCCCGCACTGGCAACGGGATCCTCCTCGACGGCCCGAGTGCCTCGCACTCGACGGTCAGGGGATTCACCGTCATGAACGCGGAGTTCGAGGGTATTCTCGCGATCGGCGCGCCCCCGACAAGCGGCCCCGTTGGCAAGCCGATCACCGATGTGGTGATTTCGGACAACACCGTCCTATACAACGACACCGGCTTTGCCGCGCAGGCGGCTGGTGAGTGCGTCCCACCCGCGCCCGAGATTCCTGGCGACTGCGGTGAGGGACTGCACCTGTTCACAGCGACGTGGTCGCTGGTCAGCAACAACCTCGTCGAGGATAATGCCGGCGGCATCCTCCTCACCGATGAGTTCGGCCCCAACCACGACAACACTGTCTCGAACAACACGGTGCTTGACAACCAATACGACTGCGGCATCACCGTGGTGAGCCACAGCTCGAATGCGGTCGCGATGACCGGCCCGAACGCGGGCCAGCCCCAGCCTGCGCTGGGTGGCACGTACCACAACTTGATCGTCGGCAACACCCTCGACGGGAACGGCAATCTGGGTGAGGGCGGTGGCGTCCTCCTCGCGGCCGCGGGCCCCGGTGGCGCCGTCTACAACAACACCGTCAGGAACAACACCGCGGACGGAAACGGCCTCGGCGGCGTCGTGATTCACAGTCATTTCGGCTTCCAGGATCTGAATGGCAACGTCATCGAGGGCAACCACCTGAGCAACGACAATCTGGCTGGCGACCAGACCGACTTCCTGATCAACAATGTCGTGCCGACGGCGATCCAGGTCGGCTCCGGCCTCGGTCCGGGCGTGGTGGGTCCGCCGCCGCCGAGCCCGATTACCGGTACGATCATCAGGAACAACGTCATCAGCTATGTGCACGACGGCATCTGGACGCTCGACGCCCCGTTGAGCCCCAACGTGGTGAGCCAGAACACCTTCGCCCCCGACGTGATCACACCACTCGAAGCCCACTAGATTCGATTCGTATGACGGCGGGACCGCAGGTGGTGCAGCGCCACCTGCGGTCCTTGCATTCAAGGGTGCGTCCTGACGGCAACGGCTGGCGATCAACTCCCTCTGCAGCGCGACTCTATTGATCAGACAATATCTGCCGAGGAGCGGCACCATCAACCTCGTACAGGTCGACAACCTCATCTGACGCACGGCGCATAGTTCCGAATGCTTGCCGGGTGTCTCTCCTTTGTTTTTTCCTGACAGACACCTAGTATTTGTATTCGAACCTGAGTGGATAATCGAAGCTGGAGTAGATCATCAAGGAGTCGTCAGATGGCGCGGTACCTGATCTCGTTCGATGATGGCGCGATGACCTTCCCCGAGGAGGAGTTGCCCGACGTGACCGACGCTGTGCACGCGGTGATGTACGAGGCCAAGGATGCCGGCGTGTGGGTGTTCGGCGCCGGGCTGACAGCAGTCGAGGAGGCGAGCGTGGTGGGCACCGACGGGACGGTCACCGACGGCACGTACTCGGAGAGCAAGCAGTATCTCGGCGGCTTCTCGATCGTCGACGTGCCGTCACGCGAGGAGGCGGTGAAGTGGGCTGCCAAGTTCGCCGTCGCCTGTCGCTGTGCTCAAGAGGTCCGCGAGATCCTGCACGACCCGCTCGTCTGATCGAAGGCCCACGACTCGGAATGATTTCGAGTACGCCGTCGCATGAGTCACGCGGACCTGCTGCGTGAGCGGATCGACGGACGCATCGGCCAGTAGATGCGCCTCTTGGCGCTGTTTGTGGCCGGACAGGGGATGATGCCCGGCATGGACCCTCAACAGGGACGTCGCGTGGCCCTGATTCCATTGCGATGGGCGTCAGCATCGATCGCAATCGCGGCCGCCCTGGCCCTTGGGGCATGTGGCGGTGCGACGAGCACCTCGAGCGCCGCGGTGACTCCAACTCCCGCGCAGACACCAGCCCCGCCGGCGGGAGGGCAGTTCACCGTGACCGGCACCATCCCGTTGGGGACGACCGTCACCGCAGATCTGGTCACCTGCTCCTTCCCATCGCTCAACGGCCTCGAGATCACCATGCAGGTCTCGACGGCCGATCAATCGATGGGCGGGTACATCACGCTGACTCCAAACAAGGTCTACGTGCGCATCGGCGAAGGTTCCGGGACAAGCTACACCCAGCGCAACTTCTCCGGCCCCGGGGTGACCGACTTCAACGCGTCGACCGGAGCGAAGTTCAACACCCCACTGGTCGACGACACGCCTTCGGGACAGAGCACGGGCACCATCGGCGCACTCACCGCAATCTCGGGATCAGTGTCCTGCGGTAACAAAACGCCAGGGGGCGGCGCGATCATCATCACCGGGAACAGCAGCGGCGGACCCATCAGCGGCGCCCTGACGTCGATGCTCGTCAGCTGCCCCGCGGGAGCGAGCTACGCGCTCATCAACGGACTGACCCAGGTTGGTTCGTCGTCGGCATCGGTCGAGATCGGCGGTGGCAGTAACGGCGAGGTGTACTTCGCATCCATCTCGACGACCTCGGCGAGCTACTTCTTCACGTCGTCGGCAGCCGGGCTCTACACGCTCAGTGGGGGACACGTCATCTGGAGCCATGCCGTATTGACGCAGAGCGGGTCAGGTGCTGCCGGACAGACCATTACGATCGCCGGTAACGCCACGTGCGGGACGTGAACCGATTGCGCGAATCCGCGGCTCAGCAGAAGGCAATCCGGCTGATCAGCGCTCGCTGAGCAAACAGGTGGAAGAGGATTCGACCGAGCAGCACCGGGACCGCTTCGGTCAATTGCTCGACGAGATCGGACCCGACGCCCCCGACGGCGCGCTGACCAATCTGGCACAACGCTATTCATACGTCTTTCCCGATGACCGATCTCTGGCGGAGCTCGGCACACTTGGTCCGCTCGTCGAGATCGGCGCCGGGACTGGGTATTGGGCGTTCCGCCTGCGCGCACTCGGTGTTGACATTGTGGCGTTCGACCAGGCACCGCCCGATGGAGCGCGATCCAATCGATATCATGCGACGACGCCCACCTGGACCGCAGTCTCCACAGGAGACCACCCCGTCCTCACGCAGTATTCAGAACGCGCATTGTTCCTCTGCTGGGCGCCACTCTTTTCGAGCCTGGGGGAGTGTCTGGCGTTTTACAGCGGCAATACCGTTGCTGTGATTGGAGATGGCGGCCACCGCACGACTCGGCTCAGCGGGCTGAACGAGCGCTTCACGAGAACGGTGGTGTACCCCGTGCATGCCCTTGAGCCGATGCCCGGCGTTGCGGCCACACTAAGCGTCTGGCACCGCGCACCACACTGAGGCGTGGTCGCACCACCCTCATCGATCAGGCGCTGACTCCCCCCGACCAACGACGGAGAGACCGATCGTCAGTGCGACGATCGCAAGCACGATCAGCGGCCAGTACCCGCCGATAGCGGATTCCAGATCGGCCGCTGCCTCGTGCGGGCCGCGCATCAGGCCCACCAATTTCGCGATCGCCACCGCCGCAATGAGCACCACCGTGACGGCAATGAGGAACGAGAACACGATTCGTTTCAGTACGCGGCCCATTCGACCCGCGAGGGTAGCACGCGGCCGTCGCCGCCACCCGGCAGCGAGCGGCGTTAGCGACGCGTGCCTGCGAGCTCCCGCGACTTGTGCTCTTTGGTGTCGGTAGGCGAACGTGGACCAAGATCCGCGTCGGCGAGCAAACGGATCCACACAGAGGGGTCGGAGGGCGGTGGCGTCGGATCCGGATCCGGGTCCGGCCCGCGGTCACCGCGATCGTCCGGCGGCGAGACCGCCGGCATCATGCAGGCGACGAAGAGGCCGGCCATGACGAGCGCCTCGAAGATCGCTATGGGAAGGAACTCGACGATCGGGACGCCGCTCAGCGCTCCGGCGATCGCCAGCATCGTGAAGCACAACAGCAACGCTGCTGCGGGCAGGCCCCAGCTGTACAGGCGATTGCCCTCATGGGCACTGTCAAGCTCCCGCTCGAGGCTGCGGAGCCGGCGGGACATCCGCGCCCAGATCACTCCGAAGTGGCGTGGCATGACCATCCCTCAGTGAGCTGCTCTACTGAGCATCGCACACCCGGCAGGCTGAAATCAGCCCCGGTGCCAGCCGGGTGGGCGCGCCATCCGCCTGTAGAATGGCTGAGCCGCGCCGGTCCCGATGACGGACTTCGCCGGCTTCCGTGCCGAGGTGGTGGAATTGGTAGACACGCCAGCTTGAGGGGCTGGTGAGGGCAACCTTGTAAGGGTTCGAGTCCCTTCCTCGGCACCACCTGAAAGCCGCCGTATACAAGCACATCCCAGACGGCCGCCTACTTGACTTCCAGACTGACACTGTTCAGAATAACTGACAATGTCAGCCATGCCCGCGCCCAGGGATCGAAGGGCGGAACGATATGCAGCGACTCGCCAGGAGATCCTTGATGCTGCATGGGATCTCGCCCGCACCAACGGGCTGGGCGCACTCGCGATGCGAGAGCTCGGCGCCCGAGTCGGGATGCGCGCCCAGTCCCTCTACGCCTACTTTCCATCCAAGTTCGCGATCTACGACGCGATGTTTGCCGAGTCCAATCGCGAATTGCTGCGCCGCATGACTGCCCTCGCAGCCATTCGTGATCCGATCGAAGCGCTGCGCGAGCGCGCCAGGGTCTTCCTAGTTTTCTGCGCTGAGGATCTCAGCCGTTATCAGTTGTTGTTCCAGCGGACGATCCCCGGATTCGAGCCGAGCCCCGAGGCCTATGCGCCGGCACTCGATGTTCTCGACAGCGCTCGCGAGGGCCTCCGCGCGTGCGGCATCAGCGACGCTGCCGCCCTCGACATGTGGACGGCAATCACATCGGGACTGGCTGCGCAACAAACCTCCAACGAGCCCGGCGGCGATCGCTGGTTGAGCCTCGTAGACGAGGCAACCGACATGTTCCTGGCGCATCACGCGCCAGCGAGGAAGGAGACACCATGATCGTTCGAAGCACAGCGGTTGACGAGATCCCCGCCATCGAACACGACGAAGCGATGGATCTGGCGGCCGCCGAGTGCAATCGGTTGCTCGACGTCGCCGACCGTCTCGGGGAGACGGAGTGGTTACGCCCGACCGACTGTCCAGACTGGAACGTCAAGGAGATGCTTGCGCATCTGCTCGGCATGTTCGAACTGCAGGCGGACGGCGAGGAACGGATGCGCCAGTTCAAGATCGCAACCGCCGCGGTCGAGCAGAGGGGCGGCCTGCGTATCGACGCGATGACCGAGCTGCAGGTGCGAGAGCATGCGGCATTGTCGCCTAGCGAACTCAGGCAGGCGCTGCACGAGACGGTGCCGCGCGCGCTCGCCGGGCGTGGCGGCACGACGGCGGAGCAACGCGGCTCGCCCTTTCCCTCCGGCCTCCCCGGTGAAGACATGTGGACATTTGGCTACCTGTTCGACATCATCCTCACCCGCGATCCATGGATCCATCGTGTCGACATCTGTCGCGCGATCGACCACGACGTCGAGTTGTCCGAGGATCACGATGGCCGCATCGTCGCCGACGTCGTCGCGGACTGGGCGCGGCGGCATGCGCAGCCGTTCGGACTCACCCTCACCGGGCCTGCCGGCGGTCGATTCAGCGCGGGGAACGGTGGACCAGACCTGGAGCTCGATGCCGTTGCGTTCTGCCGGATTCTCTCAGGCCGCGGTCCGGGGTCCGGACTCCTCGCCACTCGCGTTCCCTTCTAATCACCATCGACTCACGGGAAGCACACATGCACACGCATCGACTCAACGCGGACGTCACTGTTCTCAACGACCAGCTCGAGGTGCCGGGAATCGGCTTCCTTCCCATCAATGCGTTCGTACTGCACGCCCGCGAACCGGTCGTCGTCGACACGGGACTCGGATTGCCGGATCGTGATTTCGTTCAGACACTGAGCGCCGTCATGGATCCCGCAGACGTCCGCTGGATCTGGCTCACCCATCCCGATCGGGATCACACTGGCGGCCTCTTCAAACTCCTTGAGGCCGCACCGCGGGCCCGGCTGATCACAACATTCCTCGGCGCCGGGTTGATGTCGACGGAGCGGCCCCTCCCGCTCGATCGTCTCTACCTCCTCAACCCGGGGGAGACGCTCGATGTCGGTGATCGCACCCTCCACGCATTCCGCCCACCCCTGTTCGACAACCCGGCGACGGTCGGCTTCTACGACGATCGATCGCGTACGTCCTTCAGCTCCGATTGTTTCGGTGCGCCCCTGGCCACGGCGGAACTCGCCGCCGCCTGCGACGTGGGTGAGGTGCCCGTTGCTGACCTCCTTGGCGCGCAGCTCCTGTGGGCCACGATTGACAGCCCCTGGGTGCACAACATTGATACCACCCGCTATCTGCAGACGGTCCGGACGATGCAGGCTGTCGATGCCGAGACCATCCTGAGCACACACCTGCCGCCGGCGATCCGGACGGGCGCTCGGCTCTACGACATGCTTGCCCTTGCGCCCGGCGCCGACCCCTTCGTCGGCCCCGACCAGCAGGCGCTGCAGTCGATGCTCGCCAGCTTCGAGCCCGTACCGGTGGCAGCACGCTGACCGGCCGCGACCAGCGAGAAGAAGTGCCCGGGGGTCGCTGCCGACCCTGACAGCCTCTCGGCTTTCAGTACCTCGGCGGGCCCTTGGGCGACCGATCGCGGAGCTGCCACGCCAGCGTGAACGAGATGAAGGCCCCAACTGCCGTCATCACCGCCGTGAGGACGAGGAAGTACCTGGTGGTCGCGTCCATTGCTGCCCCCCTGTGAATGCGTCAACCGGAACAATAAACAACCAGGGTGGGGCTTGTGGGGAAGGGGTCGGCGGGTGGTCGGTCAGTCAGGATCCGGAGGCTTTGCTGCCCGTGACGAGGCGCTCGCGATCGAACAGGCCGGAAATACCGCGCAGTGCGAAGACATCGACCGCCAGCAGGAGCGCCGCGAACACAAGCGCAGCCGTGAACGTCGGCGCGATGACGCCGACCACCATCAGCACCACCACGCCAAGAGGCGGGAGGCTGGCGATCATCCCGAGTTGCTGTGCAACGCGGATCTCGCCCGCCCTCACCGAGACGGCCATGCCGACGACGATGGCCCACCCGGTCAGGAGTGGCGTGAACAGGAACAGGGCGAGGAGCATCGGGCCCTCGTTGAAGATCCCGGCCGCGACCACGGGGTTGGCGAACAGCCGCACGACCACCAGGTAGATCCCGAAGACGAGATAGCTGAGCCCAACTGACGGGATCATCACCGCGGCCGCCTTGCCGAGGATGAATTCCAGCTGTCGTATCGGCGTGGTGAGCAGGGGCTCGAGGGTTCCCTGCTCGCGCTCGCCGGCCACGGTGTACGCCGCGAGAGTGGAGGGCGTGATCACCGGGATCAGCAGGAGCAGGAGCAAGGGGGCTCGATAACTCGGGTCACCGACCGGATCCGGCGCGCCCAGGAAGGCGAAGAGCACGGGCTCGATGAGGAAGATCGCTGGAAGGATCAGCATCCCGACGACGATCGAGCGTTTGCGCCGGTAGTCCCGAAGCTCCTTGCGCACCACGGCGGCGACGCGGGTGAGGTCGAGCGCCATCATCGCTTTTGCGCCTCGACGTCTTCGTCGACAAGCTCGAGGTACACGTCCTCGAGCGAGTGCTGCGCCTCGCTGATGGACAGGATGTCGGCACCGACGCGCACGAGCGCGCGTGCCACCTCAGGCGCGGCAACCCGGGGATCCGCCACCGAGAGCACATAGGCGCCCGTGTCATCGGCGCGCCAGCCCAGGACGCCGGGAGTTGACATGAAAAGTCCGGCCGGGTCGTGCAGCGGCCCGATCGTCTTGACCACGAGCGCGTTCGTAAAGAGCTGCTGTCGCAACTCGCTCGGCCGGCCGACCGTACGGAGCGTCGTGTTGAGGATCGCGACGCGGTCACAGAGCCGCTCCGCCTCATCGAGCCGGTGGGTGGTGAGAAAGATGGTCACTCCCTTCTGGCGGAGCACGTTGATGAGGTCGTGCACCTCGCGAGCCGCTACCGGGTCGAGACCGGAGGTCGGTTCATCGAGGAACATGATCACCGGGTCGCTGAGCAGTGCCCGGGCGAGGCCGACCCGCTGCCGCAGTCCCTTCGAGAGGCCACCGCACAAATCTCCCGCCCGCTCGGAGAGATTGACGGCCTCGAGGGCTTCGCTGATTCGAGATCCCGCCTCGCGAACACCGTAGAGGCCCGCGAAGAATTCCAGGTTCTCGGTGACCGTCAGGCGTAGGTAGAGACCCGGGGACTCGGGCATGACCGAGATGCGCTGACGAATCTCCACACCGTTTGCGCTCGTCAGTGGGATCCCGGCCACCGTGGCCGTGCCGGAGGTCGGTGCAATCAGCGTGCCCAGCGTGCGCACCGTGGTCGTCTTGCCGGCGCCATTGGGGCCGAGGAAGCCGAACACCTCACCCTTCGCCACCTCGAACGAGACGTCCGAGAATGCCGTCCGGTCCCCGAAACGCTTGGTCAGATGGTCGACGACCAGGGCGGGCTGTTCAGTGGTCACGCTGTCCTTGCCTCAGATCTTGCGCCAAGCGATGCGTTTTTGACGTGTGAGCGCTGGCACTCGGCGCCGCGACACGGGTTTCGGGAGATAAGCGTTAACCTAGCCGTCGTGCCTGCACGCGGTGATTCGCGGCGCTGAGCGTGATTGGGGACGCGGCCTCAAACCTTGGAGCGGCGCGCGCTCAGATGGGACTGTCGCTCGGCTGGCACATCATCTTCGCCTGCCTCGGCGTGGGGTTGCCCGCGCTGATACTCATCGCTGAGTGGCGCGGCATCCACGGAGATGCCGATGCGATGCGTCTGGCACGCACGTGGGCGAAGGTGGCCGGCGTGCTCTTCGCGGTGGGCGCCGTTTCGGGGACGATCCTCTCCTTCGAGATGGGGATCCTCTGGCCTCGGCTCATGGGCGAGTTCGGCGCGGTCTTCGGCCTGCCGTTCGCCCTCGAGGGATTCGCGTTCTTCATCGAGGCGATCTTCCTGGGCATCTACCTGCATGCCTGGGATCGGCTGAGCCCGATGCGGCATCTTGCCAGCGGCATCCCGGTCGCGATCGCCGGCGTAGCCTCGGCATTTTTCGTGGTCACCGCCAACGCCTGGATGAACGACCCGCAGGGATTCACCATCGTGGGCGGGAAGGTGACGGATCCGCAGCCGCTCGTCGCCATGTTCAACAACGCCACGCCGGTCGAGACGATCCACATGATCCTCGCGGCATTCATGGTCACCGGCTTTCTCGTCGCCAGCGTGTACGCGGCGGCACGGCTGCGCGGTCGCAGCGACCGCTATCACCGCGTCGGTCTGGTGCTGCCCTTGATCGTCGCAACGGTGATCACGCCTGCACAGATCGTCGTCGGCGACATCGCGGCGCGGGAGGTCGCCGAGAATCAGCCCATCAAGCTGGCCGCCATGGAGGGACTCGCGCACACAACGGCTGGCGCGGGCGAGCACATCGGCGGCATCTTCATCAACGGACAGTTGCAGTTCGCGATCGTCCTGCCCCACGTCCTCGCGTTCCTCGCCAAGGGGAACGCGAACGCGGTGGTGCCCGGACTCGACAGTGTTCCGCCTGATGATCGACCCGAGGCAGTCACGCTGATCCACCTCGCGTTCGACACCATGGTCGGGATCGGGTTCCTGCTGCTGGGACTTGGGATCTGGCTGCTTGTCCGGTGGATTCGCCGGCGTGGGCCACCGACATCTCGCTGGTTCCTGCGCGCAGCGCTCGTGGCCGGCCCCGGTGCCGTGGTCGCGATGGAATGCGGTTGGATCACCACCGAGGTGGGGCGTCAACCCTGGATCGTGTACAACGTCATGCGAACGGCGGACGCGGTCAATCCGGCACCGGGCTTGTACTGGGGATTGGTCGTGCTGCTCATCGTCTACAGCGTGCTGACCGCGGTCACGATCTTCGTGCTGCGCCGGATCAAACGTGCCAACGTGCAGATGCCCAACGTGGCGGTGTCTGACGTGAACGTGTAGACAGCATGCTCGCGAACATCGTGCTCGGCTTTCTGTGGGGCGGCATCACCGCATACGTGCTGCTCGCCGGCGCCGATTTCGGCGCGGGATTCTGGGATCTGCTCGCCGGGTCAGCGACCGCCGGCGCCGACAAACGCCGTCGCATCGCGGCATCGATCGGCCCTGTCTGGGAAGCGAACCACGTGTGGCTCATCTTTGCGCTCGTGGTCACCTGGACCGGCTTCCCGTCGGTGTTCGCGGCGATCGCGTCGACCCTGTACATTCCGCTCACCGCAGCTGCCTTCGGGGTCATCCTTCGCGGCTCTGCGTTCGCGTTCCGCGGCGCTGTGAGCGAGCTGTCGCTGCAACGCGCGTTCGGCGCAGCATTCGCTGCGTCATCGGTGTTGACCCCGTTCTTTCTCGGGACGGTCGCCGGAGCGATCGCCTCGGGACGCGTCCCCTTGGGGATCGCGCGAGGCAACGTGATCACGAGCTGGCTCAACCCCACGTCGATTCTCGGCGGAATACTCGCCGTCGAGGTCTCCTCCTACCTCGCCGCCGTCTACCTGACGCGGGATGCTGAGCGCGCCGGCGAGGGCGAGCTCGCCATGTACTTTCGGCGCCGCGGGTTGATCATGGGGGTCATCACCGGAATCACCGCGGGTCTCGGGATTCTCGTCCTCCACTCGGATGCACCGCGGCTGTTCAGCGGGCTCACGCACGACGGTCTTCCGCTGGTCCTGGCCAGTGCCGTCTTTGGCGGTCTGTCGCTGGTATTGCTCCTGTTGCGAAGCTTTGTGGCGCTGCGCATCACCGCGGCATTGGCTGTCGTCGCTGTGCTCTGGGCATGGGCCGTCGCGCAATACCCGGACGTCCTCGCCGGCGTGACCACGGTGAGCGCAGCGGCTGCGCCAGATCAGACGCTGCGCTTTCTCGTGGTATCCCTCTCGATCGGTACAGCGATCCTCATCCCGTCACTCGTGCTGCTCTATTCGTTGTTCCAGGCGGCTCCGACGACGCAGTCACAAGTGTCAGAGGGTCACTGACCGCCTTCGGCGACAGGTTGGGCCTCCTCATCGGGCTCGGCGATCAAACTGGCGCCATGAACTTTGCAAGCACGCTCCAGAGCTGGCACGACTTCTACTCAATCGTTGGGATGGCCGCAGGAAGCCTCGTCGGACTGCTCTTCGTCGGACTGTCCCTGCATCTGCGGATCGTGGTCAGCCGCGCTGATGTCAGGGCGCTGGCGCGAGTCACCCTCGCGAGCCTCGGACTCGAACTCATCCTCGCGCTGTTCATGGTGATTCCGGAAACGCCCGATCCCTCGTCGACGGGGTGGAACCTGGTCGGACTTGGCGGCTTTGGGTGCCTGCTCATCTCGCGCAGCATCGTTCGCGGTGTACGCACCAGCAGCCACACGATCATCAGCTTCCCCCGGCTCATCCTCCGGTTCGGGTTCGCCACGGTCACCTTCCTCACGATCATCGCCATGGGTGGCCTCCTGGTCGGCGGCGATTACCAGGACGCCTTCTCCGGGCTCGTCGCCGTGTCGGTGGTCCTGCTCGTCGGTGCGCTCCGCAATTCCTGGGACCTCCTCGTCAGCGTCGGCGAGGTCGCCTACGCGGCCGAGGCACCCCAGGCACCTGCAGGCGCGGGTGCTCACCCGGCAGCACCCTAGCGGTCGCGAACGTCATGATCGGGTGGCTGTGACCGCACCCCCCGACAACAGCGACTCAATCGCGCCGATGGTGCGCTCCTTGCTGACGGATATCGGCGAGGATCCAACCCGCTCCGGACTGGTGCACACGCCGGCGCGGGTGGCCGGCAGCCTCAGGTTTCTGCTCAGCGGCTACGCTCAGAATCTCGATGATGTCGTCAACGGCGCCATCTTCGAGGAGCCGTATTCAGAGATGGTGGTGGTCCGCGACATCGAGGTGTACAGCCTCTGCGAACACCACCTGCTGCCCTTCTTCGGCAAGGCCCACGTGGCCTACCTTCCCAACGGACGCATCCTCGGGCTCAGCAAGATCCCGCGCATCGTCGATATGTTCGCGCGCCGGCTGCAGGTCCAGGAGCGGCTCACCACGCAGATCGGCGACGCGCTCCAGGCGGTCCTCGAGCCGGGGGGAGTCGGCGTGGTCATCGAGGCGATGCACCTGTGCATGGCGATGCGCGGTGTCGAGAAGCAGAACAGCTCAGCGGTGACCTCGTCGCTCACCGGCAGCTTCCGAGACGACGACAAGTCGCGCAATGAGTTTCTCACCCTGATCGGCCACCGGTAGAGGAACCTCAGCCCGCTCCGAACGTGATCACCTCGATCCAGAGGAGCAGCACACCGAGTGCGAACATCACCACGCCGAGCGCCATGTGACCCCAGTGGATCGGCCGTCTGCCTCGACGGGTGCCGATCACGCGCGCGTAGATCGCCAGGCCGATGATGCCCAGCCCGCCGGCGACCAGCATGGTGGCGGGCACGCCGATGAAAGCCGCAAGAACCCCGTTCACTCACGGCAGCCTACGTGGTCCGCGGCCGCCGACGCGGTCACCCGTACCATGGACCAATGCCCACTCGCGCACTCAGCACCGCCGGCGAAGCCGCGATCCGCGACGCGCTGACGCGCCTGGGCGAACCTGCCTGGCGAGCTCGTCAGGTCCAGGCCTCGATCTGGCAGGCGTACGTCGGCGACTTCGAGGGGCTGCTCCAGCTCCCGGCGCCACTGCGGCGCACCCTCGCTGACGAATTTGCGTTCTCGACGGTCAACGTCAGCGCCGAACTGGTGGCCGACGCAGGGCTGACGGTCAAGCTGCTCTGCCGCCTCGCTGACGGCCAGACCATCGAGACGGTGGCGATGGAAACGCCGGCGGGGACTGACTCGCGCCGCCGGTCGACCGTTTGCGTCAGCAGCCAGGTGGGGTGCGCGGTTGGATGCCCCTTCTGCGCCACCGGGCACATGGGCCTGCGGCGCAACTGCACGACCGCAGAGATCGTCGACCAGGTGCGCGCCGCGTCGAGTGCGCTGCACCGGCGGGGGTTGGGACCGGTCACGCACATCGTCTACATGGGCATGGGCGAGCCGCTCGCCAACGCGGCAGCCACGCTCGAGTCGCTGACCGTGCTCACCGCCGAGGCAGGCATCAGCGCCCGGCGGATCACCGTTTCCACAAGCGGGGTCGTCCCCGGGATCCAGCAACTCGCCGCGACGGGTCTTCCGGTGACGCTCGCACTCTCACTGCACGCGGCGACCGATGACCTGCGCGACCGTCTCGTGCCCATCAACCGGACGTATCCGCTCGGGAAGGTGCTGGACACCGCGTCTCGGTACGCGGAGCAGAGCGGGCGGCGCATCAGCTTCGAGTGGTGCCTGATCGGTGGGGTCAACGATTCGATCGAGCAGGCGGAAGGGCTCCGTGATCTCGCGCGCCGGGCACAGGCGCACATCAACGTCATCCCCATGAACCGCATCGAGGGCAGCCCCTGGGGCCCTCCCGAGCCCGAGGTCGCCCGCCGGTTCCTCGGCGCCCTGCGCGGGGCGCGCGTCACGGTCCGCGACACCCGGGGTGGCGACGCCGACGCCGCCTGCGGTCAGCTCCGCGCCGACCTCGAGGCACGCCGGCTCCTCCGTCCCGACGGCACGCTCTCACCCCCACGAGTGCCGGCGCGAGCGTGACCGGAGCGCTCAGCGCCGATGAGGCGCTGATGGACGCCGCTCTCGCGGCGGCGGGGTCGGCCGATTACGCGACCAGCCCGAATCCGATGGTGGGGTGCGTGGTCGTGCGGGGAGGGGAGGTGATCGCGACAGGATTCCACCGGCGGGCCGGTGGTCCGCATGCGGAGATGGAAGCACTCTCCGCCGCAGGCGAGTTGGTCCGCGGCGCCGACCTCTATGTGACGCTCGAGCCCTGCGCGCACCATGGGCGCACGCCGCCCTGCGCGGAGGCAGTGATCGCGGCCGCCCCGCGCCGAGTGGTTGTTGCCATGCTCGACCCAAACCCAAAGGTCACCGGCCGGGGTGTCGACGCGCTTCGCGCTGCCGGGATCACGGTGGAAACCGGCATTCGCGAGCCCGAAGCGCGCGGCCTCAACGAGTTCTACGTCAAGCACATCACCACCGGACTTCCTTTTGTCACAGCCAAATTCGCCGCGTCGCTGGACGGCAGGATCGCCACTGCGGGCGGTGAATCGCGCTGGATCACGTCCGAGGAGTCCCGGGCGCTCGCGCATCGCCTGCGGCACCGTCACGACGCAATCCTGGTCGGCGTGAACACTGTGATCACCGACGACCCGGAGCTGACCACACGATTCGACGGCGGCCGGTCGCCACTGCGAGTGGTGGTCGACAGCACCCTGCGCATCCCCGAGGCAGCTCGGGTACTGCGGCCAGGGACCGGGGCAGGGCTCGTCGCCACGACCAACCGAGCGGACCCGGAAGCCGTGGAACGTTTGCGGGCATCCGGCCTCCAGGTGGAGGTCGTGGACCAGGGGCCGGGCGGGGTCGATCTCCGTGCCCTGATGGCGCTGCTCGGAGCACGCGAGGTGACGAGCCTGCTCATCGAAGGGGGAGCGGCGGTGCTCGGGGCTGCCTTCGACGCGGGCATCGTCGACAAGGTCGTCGCCATGCTGGCGCCGCGGATCATCGGCGGCGCGCAGGCACCCGGGGCGGTGGGCGGCACCGGGGTCTCGAGCCTCAGCGCATCGCGGCTGCTCGAGCGTGTCTCGGTGGAGCCCGCCGGTCCCGATCTCGTGGTGACCGGATACTGTGTACGCTGAGCTCGAGGAGTAAGCAGAGTGTTCAGCGGGATCATCGAAAGCCTCGGCACGGTACGGGCGCGCAATCGCGACCGCATTGCAATCAAGCCGCGCACACGCTTCCAGGACATCGAGATCGGCGAGAGCATCGCGATCAACGGCGCATGCCTCACGGTGGCTGCGATCTCGGACGACGGTTTCACGGCGGATGTGATGCCGGAAACCTGGCACCGCACTACGCTCGGTGAGCTCACCGACGGCACGACTGTCAACCTCGAACGGGCGCTGCGGCTCGGCGATCGAGTCGGCGGTCACATGGTGTCCGGGCACGTCGATGGCACGGGCATCGTCACGGCCCTGCGTGAGGATGCCAATGCCCGATGGGTGACCATCGCCACGCCCGACGATCTCATCGACCTGGTCGCCGAGAAGGGGTGCATCGCCGTCGATGGCATCAGCCTCACGGTGGTCGACGTGTTCGAGGCGGCATTCACGGTATCGCTCATCCCGGTCACCCTCGCCGCGACCGTTGCAGGCGCATGGCGAGTGGCGACGAATGTGAACCTCGAGGTCGATCTGATCGCCCGCTACGTGGCGCGCACACTCGCTACTCGAGACAGCAGCGCGGTGCTCGCGACCGCAGCGCGGCAGGGATGACCAGCGTGAACCTCGCAAGCGTCGAAGAGGCGATCGCAGACATCCGGGCCGGCAAGTTCGTGATCATCGTCGACGACGAGGATCGCGAGAACGAGGGCGATCTCGCCATCGCTGCCGATCGAATCACGCCCGAGGCGGTCAACTTCATGGCGACCCACGGGCGGGGGCTCATCTGCGTGCCCGTTGAAGGTTGGCGTCTCGACGAGCTCGGTGTTGGTGCCATGGTGGACGACAACACCTCGCGGTTCGGCACCGCCTTCACCGTCACCATCGAGGCGATCGGTCACGGAGTCACCACCGGCATCAGCGCCTTCGATCGCGCCACCACCATCCGGTTGCTCTGCGACGAGCATGCCAAGCCAAGCGACTTCGCCAAGCCGGGCCATACGTTTCCGCTCCGGGCAGCGGCCGGCGGTGTGCTCGAACGAGCCGGACAGACGGAGGCGATCGTCGACCTCTGCAAGCTCGCCGGGCGCTTTCCCGCCGGGGTGATCTGCGAGGTGATGCGCGCCGATGGACGCATGGCCCGCCGCCCCGATCTCGACCTTTTCGCCGCCGAGCACTCGATCAAGATCGTGACCGTCGCCGACATCATCGCGTATCGCCGGCGCAGCGAACATCTTGTCGAACGCGGCGCGACCACGACACTGCCCACCGAGTTCGGCACCGTCGTCGCCCACGCATACGAGGACGTGATCACACATGTCACGCACGTCGCACTGGTGTGGGGCGATATCCACGGCGATGAACCGGTGCTGGTGCGGGTGCACAGTGAGTGCCTCACAGGCGACGTGTTCGGCTCGCAGCGCTGCGACTGCCAGGCGCAACTGCGCAAGGCGATGGCGATGATCGCCGACGCGGGCCGCGGCGTCCTCGTGTATCTGCGCCAGGAGGGCCGCGGCATCGGCCTCATGGACAAGCTGCGCGCCTACGCTCTCCAGGATCGCGGGCTCGACACCGTCGAGGCGAACCTGAGCCTGGGACTGCCCGTCGACAAGCGCGACTACGGCATCGGCACGCAGATCCTGTCCGATATCGGCGTCAGGCGGATGGTCGTCCTGACCAACAACCCGAGGAAGTACTACGGCCTCAGCGGTTTCGGCCTCGAGGTGACCGATCAGATCCCGCTGGTGATCCCGGCGAACGCGCACAACGAGCGCTACCTTCGCGCGAAGCAGGAGAAGCTCGGGCACAGCCTGGACATGGACGATGCCATCGACGCGATATGACGGCGCCGCCGGCGCGGCCGGTGCGCCGATCGACGGCGCGCGGGTCCACACCGGCAGCCTCGACGCGACGGGGATGCGCATCGGCATCGTGGTATCCCGCTTCAACAACATCATCTCCACCCGCCTGCTCGAGGGCGCCGTCGCGGCGCTGAAAGAGCGAGGCGTCGAGGACGGGGACATCGACGTCGCCTGGGTTCCCGGCGCCTTCGAGATTCCCATCGCAGCACGCGAACTTGCGACGCATGGCGGCGTCGATGCCGTCGTCTGCCTCGGTGCCGTGATTCGCGGGGACACGGCGCACTTCGAATATGTGGCCGGCGAGGCGGCGCAGGGCATCGCGTCAATCCATGCCACGACCGGCGTCCCTGCGACCTTCGGGGTACTCACCGTCGACACCATCGAGCAGGCCACGGATCGCGCGGGTGGCAAGCACGGCAACAAGGGCGCAGAAGCGGCGGACACGGCGGTCGAGATGGTGTCGCTGCTCCGCATCCTGCGACTGCGCCGGAAGGCCGAGCAGCGCGCCGCGTCATGAGCGCGGCGTCGCGCGTCATCTCGCTCCTTCCCAGCGCGACCGAGATCCTCTTTGCGATTGGCGCCGGTGACCGCGTCGTCGGTGTCACACACGAATGCGATCACCCCGACGCCGCTCGTTCCCTCCCCAGGGTGACCTCGAGCGTGCTGTCGACCGACGGCGTCGCGCCCGGTGACATCGATCGGCACATTCACGCGGCACGGCACGCCGGCTCGAGCATCTATCGCCTCGATGAGGCCGAACTGGAGCGCCTCGAGCCCGATCTCATCGTCACTCAGGAACTCTGTGACGTCTGCGCCGTCGCCTACAGCCAAGTGCAGCGTGCGGTTCGCCGCCTACCGGGCGATGTGCCCGTGCTCTCGCTCGAACCACGCTCGGTAGAGGAAATCTGCGCGTCGATCGAAGAGGTCGGCGCCGCCACCGAATGTGGCAACGGTGCGACCACCACCGCGACTGCAATGCGACGTCGTGTCGCTGAAATCGCCGCACTTGACCCACTGGAACATCGGCCGCGAGTTGTCTGTATCGAGTGGACCGACCCGCTCATGGTCGGCGGTCACTGGGTACCGGAGATGGTGCGTCTCGCCGGCGGCGTGGACATTCTCGGCGTGGAAGGAGAGCCTTCTCGCTACGTGTCGTGGGACGAGGTCGTCGACGCGGATCCCGATGTGATGGTGCTCATGCCCTGCGGCTATGACCTGCCGCGCACCCTGGAACTGGTTCCCGAGGTATCTTCACGGCGCGGATTCAAAGAACTCCGGTGCACGCTTGCTGGACGCGTGTTGGCGGTGGACGGATCCGCGTACTTCAGCCGCCCCGGCCCGCGCATCGTCCATGGTCTCGAGATCCTTACATCGGCGATCCGCGCCGAACCTGCTGACACGGCACCGGAGGGTGCCGCCTACTGGAACCAGCCGGCGACGTCGAGAATCGCGTTGATATCACCGGCGGCGTTGTAGAGGCTCACGTATCCCTGAGCATATACGCCCGACTGCGAGGTCTGGCTGAGACTGGTGATGGCAAGGTTGGCGATGACCTCTCCGGCGCTCGGATTGAGGTCTGACGCCGTGGGTTTCGGATTGTCGTCACTCGGGTACAGCGTGAAAAACGTCGACGCCGTTCCGGCGATTGCCGTGAGATTTGCAACGACGGCAAGCGGCGGCGTATGGACGTTCCACGCGGGCACCGCCACGACACCCGCAACATCGATCGGCTCAGGTCGGGGCGCAATCAACGGGCTGTTCGTACATTCGCTGGTATTGGATGGGCGCGTGTCACACATGCGCGTGGGTGGAACCGAGTAGAACAAGGCACCCGCGGGCGCACTTCCCGAACCGAACCATCCGTTGACATCGGTGATGAAGTTGATGCTGCCCACGGCGTTGTAAATGCAGACGTCCTCGTTGGGGCCGAGGAGCGAGATCACGCGGTTCGGCAGGGCGATCCCCGCCGAGGGGTTCACATTCGAGAAGGCGGGCTGCCCACCTGGGCAGGTGTGGTTGGCGAGCGCCGGCGCAATAGAGACAAACGTCGGCGCTGTGCCACCAGTCGCAGTGAGGTTGAACACTGCGGCGGCCGCCCCCATGCTGGGAATGGACGGGGTGTCCACGGCAGCGCCCGCGGGAAGCCCGGACAGAACGACGTCGCGCCACTTACCGCCCTGGAGCGGACCGGTCGCTGACCCGAGGCAGCCGGTGGACGACCGGGAATCGCATCTTCGCAGGGGCGGCATCGGGTGAAACTCGCCGGCAGGACCGCTGGGAGTTGCGAAGTACCCCTGAACGTCAACGATCACGTCAGTACTGCCCGCCGCGTTGAAGATGCTGATCGCGCCACCAGCGCTGAGCTGCACGATCGCCAGATTGCTCTCGACCTTGCCGCCGGCGAGGTTGATGTTCGAGGCGAACGGTATCGAACCAAGGGCGGGATACGCCGTCACGTATGTCGACGTGCTGCTGTGCTCGATTGCCGTCACGTTGACGACCACTGCCTGCGCCCCTACCGGCACCTCCCCACTCGTTGTCGTCGTAATCTGCGCCGTCACGACACCTTTGCTGCCAAGCGTGTGATTCGATCCTGTGTCGCACTGGTTCGACACGATTCCGTGTCCTGCGGGTCGTGTATCGCAGACGCGGTAGGGGGTCACGGCGGTGTACGCACCGGGGGCGATGAATGTGTACTCGATACTCGAGCTTTTTCCGCTCATACCCAGCGAGGTCATGACTTGCACATATACGGCACCAGCTGCGTGTTGGGGGGTATAAATCGCGAGTTGCGTCGGACCCACCACTGTGAAGCAGCCGGCCGTCGAATTCGGGCACGGATACGTGTTCGACGAGGGCACGTCAGTAACGGCACCGGACGGCACAACGGTGAAGAGCACATCGGTCACAAAGTCCTGGCCTTGCAGCCCGAACCCGGTGCCGCCCAAAGAGAGCGCCTCACCGCCGCCAATGGCACCATCCTCTGGCGAGAGCCCGGTGACCGTCGGGCCGCCAGTGCTGTACGTATACACGTTCTGCGACGTTGCGACGCTGGTTCCGCCAGGTGTTGTGACCGAGACGTTGGGCTGGCCGCTTCCCGACGGCATGTAGCCAATCGTGATCGACGTGGCGCTATTCACCGTGTAGCAGGGCGCAACCGGCGACCCAGCGCACGGCGAAGTGTTGACGGCGGTAGTTCCAACCGAAACCGAGGTCGTGGTGAAGTTGGATCCCGACTCAAAGCCCGTACCACTAACAGTCACAACATTCATTCCGGCCGTCTCTCCCTCATGTGGTGACAGCGCAGTCACGGTCGGTAGCGGTGCGTATGCGTACGTGTCAGCCGACGACGTCTGACTAGCGCCGAAGGGCGTGGTGACTGTGATGTCAACGGTCCCGGCGCCATGCGATGGCATCCCTTCGATCGTGATCGACGTCGAACTGTTGAGGTCGAAGCAAGGAGCTCCCGGGCATGACGAGAGGTCATCACCTCCGACAAACACATCGGTGGCACCGCTGAACTCGGATCCGTTGACCGTGACGTTATTGCCTCCGCCAAGAACGCCGGCCGTCGGGGAGACGCTCGTCACCACTGGCGTGGGCTCATATGTGTACTGATCGGCGCTGGAAGTGGCGCTCGTTCCTCCCGAATTCTCAACGGTGATGTCAACCGTGCCCGCAGCATGCGCCGGCATGTCCTGAACGGTGATCTGCGTCGCGCTATTGACCGTGAAGCATGGGTTTGTCGGAGTCCCAAGGCATGGTGACGTGGGGATGTCGGTCGTGTCGACGAAGACGTCAGTGGCCGCGTAGTCAGCGCTCGAGCCGTTGTTCGACTCGAATGCAGATCCCGTGAGCACGATCTGGTTGTGGCCACCAGTCGAACCGGAATTCGGTGCGACATTGGTGACCGTCGGAAGCGGCGCGTACACGTATGTGGCCGCCGGGGCGGTGTTGCTCGTTTGCACCGATGTCCCGTCGGTGGACGACGTCGTGACCGTGACGTCGACTAGGCCTGTACCCGCCGGCGGCGTGGCGTGAATCGTCGTCGAATTGCTCACCGTAAAGGCTGCGGCGGTGCCGCCGAACGACACGCCCGTGGTTGTGAATCCCGAGCCGCTGAAGTTGCTGCCGCTGATCGTGACGGTAGGGGGTCCCCCGCTCTGGGGACCAGAATCGGGAGTGACCGAATTCACCGTCGGTGCATCCTGCTGCACCACCACCTGATCACTGTTCGATGTGGTCGAGGTGCCACCAGGGGTGGTGACCACCGTGTCGTACTGCCCCGGGGCGATGTCCGACGACGGAAGGTCTATGGGCATATGCGTGTCGTTGGTGAAGCCGAAGCAGTCGGGTGCGCCGGCCGACGCGCACGGGTTCGTCAATGCCACGGTCGGTCCGGTGAACGTGGGCACCAGGTCCACCTCGTTGACCGCGGTGCCGGCGGGTGGTCCCGGTATCGAGAAGCCGCTCCCCGTGACCGTAACTCCCGTTGCGCCCTCGGCTGCCGTGTTGGGCACGTTGGTCACCGTGGGCTGGTCCAGATATGTGAAGTAGTCGGACGGGGGGTTCGGGGAGCTCTGGAAGGTCGGATTGACGATGATCACGTCGTTGGTGCCGGCAGACGCCCCAGCCGTTGTGGCGTCGATCTCCGTGTCGCTCACGAAGGTGAAGCAGGGGGCAGTTCCGCACGGCAGTAAATCAGTCGAACCGATCACGACATCAGTCGTGTCGGTGAAACCGGTGCCGTCAATGACGATTGAGGTGCCGCCAGCCGTAGACCCCGCCGCGGGCGCGACGCTGGAGACCACCGGTGTGACGTCCTGGAGCGGGGCGGCGGCGACCCGAAGGGGCGATAAAACGCCGCCATCAGCCCCGACGACCATGGCGAAACACGCCCCAGCCAGCAGGAGCCCACGGGCTCTCTTCATTCCTTGCCTCCAACCGCCGCTCTCGTGGGCGATCGTACCGGGTCGTTCCCCCGATAGCTAGCCGCGGGCCGCCTTGGCTTGCGTGCGCAGGCAGCGGGTGCAGACCCTGGCCCGGACTTCCTTGCCCCGGATCGCGAGGTGGGTGACGTGGAGGTTGGGCAGGAAGCGACGCTTGGTGTGCACCTTGGAATGGCTCACGTTGTTCCCGGTCATCGGGCCTTTTCCGCAGATATCGCAGCGCTGGGACATCAGATCTCTCGTGGGTCGGAACGCGTATCTGAGACGCGTCCGCTCTGGCGTACTAGAATTCGGCCGCAGCCCCGGCGGCGGCGCCCGGCGGCCTCCGGAATGAACCGGTGGCCGGTCGCCGAGGATACCACAGGCCCCCACCGGGCTTACGGAGATACGTGAAAGGCAAGGTCCGGGCGTCCGACGCACTGTCGCGCACCGCCACCCTGGGCAGGATCGAGGTCTCGCCCCGAGTGGTGGCTTCGATCGTCGGTCATGCAGCCAATGAGTGCTACGGGATCGTCGGGATGGCCGCTCGCGGCCTCCGGGACGGCATCGCCGAGCGCCTGAACCGGGAAAACGTCCACCGCGGCGTGGAGATCCAGGTGACCCCCGACGGGCTCGTCATCGAGCTCTACGTGATCGTCGAATACGGCACCCGTATCAGCGAGGTGGCTCACAACCTTATGAGTGCCGTGAGCTATTCCGTCGAGAAGACCCTGGGGCTTCCCGTGGTCGCGGTGAACGTGAACGTCCAGGGCATCCATGCGGAGGCTGACGGTGTCCGCCACTAAGCCCGCGCCCGAGCTGGCGGTGCTCCGCGAACCGCTCCGCGAGATCGGCGGCGAGCAGGTGCTCGCGGGGTTGACGGCCGCCCTCTCGTGGCTGGAGGCCAACCAGCAGGAGATCAACGACCTCAACGTCTTCCCTGTCCCCGACGGCGACACGGGCTCGAACATGTACCTGACGCTGCGCTCGGCGGTGGAGGAGGCTCGCGACGCACCCAACCCGGAGGCAGCTGAACTCGGTGCTCGCGGCCGCGGCCCACGGGTCGCTCATGGGCGCTCGCGGGAACAGCGGGGTCATCCTCTCGCAGATCCTCCGCGGCTTCGCCCAGGGGGCTGCCCAGCGCGTCCACCTCGATTCCAACGGCGTGGCGCTCGCGATCACCGAGGCTTCGGCTGTGGCCTATCGAGCGGTGATGAAGCCCACCGAGGGCACGATCCTGACCGTCGTGCGCGACGTCGCTGCGGCCGCCGCGGCCGCCGCCGGGGCCACCGATGACATCCGGGTCGTGCTCGAGCGCGTGGTCACCGAGGCACATGCCGCAGTCGAACGGACGACCAATCAGCTCCAAGTGCTGCGCGAGGCCAACGTGGTGGACGCGGGCGGGTTCGGGCTTGCAGTGATTCTCGAGGGCTTTGCCCGGGCGGTCGGCGACACCCAACCGACCACGCCGGCGCCGGCATTGCTCCGCCGTTCTGGCGAGCCCGCGCTGCGGCTCCCACCGAACCCCGGCGACATGGAGGCGAGCGGCTCGTCGAGCGCCCGTCGCGGCGCTGCGGCAGTCGCCCCACGCGAACAGGGGTGGGGATACTGCACCGAGTTCCTCATCAACGGCCCCGGTCTCGACGTTGACTCGATCCGCACCGAGCTCTCCGCACTCGGCGAATCCGCGCTGGTGGTGGGCGATCCCGACCTCGTTCGCGTCCACATTCACACCGGTGATCCGGCCGGGCTGATCGCCGTGGCGTCCTCACGCGGGCGCATGAGCAAGCTCAAGGTCGAGGACATGTCGGCACAGCATCACGACGTGCTGATGCGCGCCGACGCCGAGGAGGCGGAGGCCGAAGCCATCGGCGTGGCAACCCAGGAGCATCCGCAGGCTCCCCCGAAGCCGATCGGTGTCGCGAGCGTGGCGCCCGGGAAGGGATTCCGAGACATCATGAGCAGCCTCGGCGCCGACAGCATCGTCAGCGGCGGGCAGACCATGAACCCCTCGATCGAGGACCTGCTCAACGGCGTGCGCGCGGTGAACGCTGAGCGCGTGATCCTCCTGCCCAACAACGGCAACGTCATCCTCACCGCCGAGCAGGTGGATCCGCTCGCCGAGGACTGCGACGTGCGCGTCGTGCCGACGCGGAATCTGCCCCAGGGCATCAGCGCGCTGCTCGCCTTCGACCCGGGCGCGAGCATCGATGAGAACGTCGAGCGCATGCAGGCTGCGATTGCGACCGTGCGAGCGGTAGAGGTAACTCACGCGGTCCGCGACACGAGCGTCAACGGCCACGACATCAAGCTCGGCGACGTGATCGCCGTCGTCGACGACGTCATCACTGAGGTCGGCAGCGATTACGTCGAAGTCATCGACGCCGTGCTCAAGGCCCAGACCGAGAAGCCGGAATTGGTCACTGTGTACCGCGGCGACGAGGTGAGCGACCAGGATGCCGATGCGCTGGTCGCGGCGCTGCGCGGCACCAATCCTGCAACCGAGTTCGAGCTCCAGGCGGGAGGACAGGAGCACTACCCGTACGTGCTCTCGCTCGAGTGAGTTGATCCACCTGGTCACCGACAGCACATCCGACATCTCGCCGTCGGATGCGCAGGCACTCGGGGTACACGTCGTCCCGCTGATCGTCCGTTTCGGCGATGAGCAATACCGCGATGGTGTGGATATCGACGCGGATGCGTTCTACACGAAGCTCGAGCACAGCGACGTGCACCCCACGACGTCGCAACCCTCACCGGACGCCTTCGCGGCGCTGTACAAAACGCTGCTGGCGGACCCTGACGACGAGGTGGTGGGACTGCACATCTCCACGAAGCTGAGCGGCACGTTGCAGTCGGCAGCGCTCGCGGCGCAGGAGTTCGACCCGGCGCGAATCCACCTCGTCGACACCGAGAGCGTGAGTGGCGGTCTCCAGCTGCTGGTGCGCGCGGCGCTCGAGGACATCAAGGCCGGCGAGAGCGCGGCAACGGTCGCGGCAAATGCGATTCGCCGCCGGAGCAAGGTCACGATCCTCGTGCTGCTCGACACGCTCACGTACCTGCATCGTGGCGGCCGGATCGGCCGTGCCCAGGCGTTCGTCGGCTCGCTGCTCAACGTCAAACCGCTCATCGCGGTGCGCGACGGCGAGGTGGTGCCGCTGGCCAGACCGCGAAGCCGGTCGAAGGGGATCGACATGATCGTCCAGCAGGTCCGCGGCTGCGGGCCGCTGCGCAGCCTCGCGGAATTTCACGCGGCCGCGGCTGAGTTGATGGTTGACCTCGAGGCGCGACTGGGCGCGGCGGTCTCGAACGTGACCGCGGTGCTGGGGCGGATCGGCCCCGTCGTCGGCGCATACAGCGGGCCGGGTGGCCTCGGAGTCGCCTGCCTCGGCGCGGACTAACCGGCCATCCCTGCCACGATGGAACTGCTGTGAGTTCCGTGGTTTCGATCGTGACGCCGACCTACGTGCCGCTCGACCTCGACGTGCCGCTGTTCCGCATCACCGGCATCGGCCCGCGACAGGCGCAGCGGCTGCAGAAGCTCGGCCTCAGCACCGTCCGCGACCTCCTCTTCCACCTGCCCCGCCGCTATGAGGACACCCGCGCCACGGTGCCGCTGCGAGCACTCCAGCCGGGGCTCGTGCAGACCGCGCATGTGCGCATCCGCAACGTCAGCTCGCGACGGAGCCCGTACAAGAAGATGGTGCTCGTCGAGGCAACGCTCGAGGATGACGGGGGGGTGGCCAACGCCGTGTGGTTCAACCAACCGTTTCTCATCAAGCAGTTGCAGCCCGGGATGGACCTGATGGTCAGCGGCAAGGTGGAGATGTCGAGGACCGGGTTGACCTTTCGCAGCCCCGCCTTCGAACGCCTCGGCCCTGACCAGCACCATGTCGGGACGCTCGCGCCGGTGTACCCGGAAACTGAGGGCATCACCTCGCGTTTCCTGCGCATCCGGATTGAACCGTTGCTTGGCCTCACGACCCAGGTGCCCGACCGGCTTCCGCCGTCGGTTCGCGATGCCGAGGCTCTGATGCCGATCGCGGAAGCCCTCTACCAGGTGCACAAGCCGCAGAGCATCGAGACCGCGACGAGGGCTCGCGAGCGCATTGCCTTCGAGGAGCTGTTCCTCCTCCAGGTGGCCGCGGAGCGCGCCCGGCGCCGGCGCATGAGTGGACCGGGAGTGATCGTCGGCTACGACATCGAGGTGGCGCGGCGTTTCGTCGCGACCCTGCCGTTCAAGCTCACCGACGGTCAGCGCGTCGCCGGGCACGAGATCCTCACCGACCTTGCGTCGCCCGGACCGATGAACCGCCTCCTCCAGGGAGACGTCGGCAGCGGCAAGACCGTGGTTGCAGCGCTCGCGGCGCTGATGACCCACCACGCGGGGTTCCAGACCGCGGTCATGGCGCCCACCGAGATCCTCGCGCGCCAGCACCATGCCACCCTCGACAAGCTCCTGACGCAGCACGGGCTGCCACCCCGGCTGCTGGTCGGCAGCACGTCGGCGGCTGCGCGCCGGGAGATCCTCGCCGGGCTCGCGGGCGGCCACGACTCGCTCATCGTCGGGACGCACGCGCTCATCGAGGACGACGTCGCGATGGCGAACCTCGGCCTCGTGGTGGTCGACGAGCAGCATCGCTTCGGCGTCGCGCAACGGCAGCGGCTGCGCCAGACCTCGGGGGCGATGCCCAACTACCTGGCCATGACCGCAACGCCGATCCCGCGCTCGCTGTCGAACACGCTGTACGGCGACGTCGACCTCAGCGAGCTGCGCGAGATGCCGCCGGGCCGGCATCCCGTCGAGACCCGAGTGGTACCGCCGCATGAGCGCGACGCGGCGTATGAGTTCGTGCGCTCGCAGGTGCGCAGCGGGCGCCAGGCCTTCGTCATCTGCCCGCTCATCGAGGAGTCCGACAAGCTCGGCGCGCGCAGCGCCATCGCGGAGTTCGAGCGGCTCAGCACCACGGTGTTTCCGGATCTGCGGGTGGAGTTGCTGCACGGGCGCATGCCGGCACGCGAGAAGGCCGAGCGCATGGACCGCTTCGTGCGCGGCGACGCCGATGTCCTCGTGGCAACGAGCGTGGTCGAGGTGGGGGTGGACGTGCCGAACGCGACCATCATGGTCATTGAAGGCGCGGAGCGATTCGGCCTCGCGCAGCTGCATCAGTTTCGCGGCCGGGTGGGCCGCGCCGAGCATCAGTCGTTCTGCCTGCTCTTCGAGGGCGGGATCGACGAGGAGGGCTCGCAGCGCCTCGCCGCGGTGGCGTCGACTGCCAGCGGGTTCGAGCTTGCCGAACGGGACCTTCAGCTCCGCGGACCCGGACAGCTCGTCGGGCTGCGACAGCACGGGCTCCCCGACATGCTCGCAGCGGACCTCCTGGACGTTGCGCTGGGGCGGCGGGCTCGACAGGCGGCGCTCCAATGGCTCGACCACGACGCCGATCTGTCCGCCTGGAAGCCACTCTCGGACGCGATGAACGGTTATCGCGCCGTCTTTGACATCGACTAAGCGCGAAACGCTTCATGCCTCAGCGTCTGAAGACCGGCCCGAAGCACGTGGCCCAGACGAGGATCACCGCCGGCGAATGGCGGGGGAGGGTGGTGAGCACCCCGCCGGGGCTCGAAGTGCGCCCAACCCGGGCGATGGTGCGCCAGTCGCTCTTCGACATCCTGGGGCCACGCGTTGTCGGCGCACGGATGATCGACCTCTATGCAGGCGCCGGCACCGTCGGCTTCGAGGCCTTGTCACGGGGAGCCGCCACGGTCACCTTCGTCGAGCGGCACCGCGACGCACTCGCGTTGATCGCCGGAACGGCTGAGCGTTTTCATTGCCGCGACCGTTGCACGCTCGTGGGTGCCGACGTGCCGCGCTGGCTCCGCGGTGCTGCAGCCCAGACTGCCGGTGCCACCCTCTGTTACGTGGACGCCCCGTACCAGGACCCCGAGCTCGACCGCGTGCTCGAATTGCTCGGCGCGGCTCCACCAGGTCTTGTCGTGTGCGAACATCACCGCGCCCGCGAAATCCCTGAACAGATCGGCAATCTCACACGGTTCCGCGAGGCGCGTTACGGCCTGACCACCATCAGCTTCCTGCAGCGAAACGCTGCACCATCGGACGGAACAGCGTGACCGAGCGCATCGCGGTGTACCCCGGCAGCTTTGATCCGGTGACGTTCGGGCACCTCGACATCCTGGATCGCGCTGCGGCGATCTTCGACCGCGTCGTCATCGGCGTGCTCGAGAACCCCGGCAAGACGCCGCTGTTCACCGCTGCCGAGCGCGTGGAGATGATCCGGGCCTGTCTCGAGTTCGCGGGAGCGCATCGAGGTGACCACCTTTGACGGACTCACCGTCGACTTTGCGGCGGCCACGGGGGCGATCGCGATCGTGCGCGGGCTGCGGGTGATCAGCGACTTCGAGTCCGAATTCCAGATGGCCCTGATGAACCGCCGCCTCAACCCTGCGGTGAACACGGTGTTCCTGATGACGTCCTTCTCCAATGTTTTCATCTCGTCGTCGCTGATCAAGGAGGTCTGCCACCTCGGCGGCAACGTCAACGAGATGGCTCCGCCGGTAAGCGTCGAGGCGATGCGCCGCCGTTTCGCCGGGCAGCGCGAGCGCGAGGCACGATCCACGTGAGCGACGCCCCCGAGAACACCGAACCGGGCGTGATCGACCTCGTCGATCAGCTCGAGGAGATCGTGAGCACCGGTCGGCGCGTCCCCTTCACCGCCGGCGTGGTGATCAACGAGGACGAGGTGCTCGAGCTCATCGACCGCACCCGGCTCGGACTGCCCGACGAGCTGATGCAGGCCCGCCACCTCCTCGAGGACCAGCGCCGCGTCCGTGTCGAGGCCGAGCAGGAGGCGGAACGCCTGATCACGCGGGCGGAGCATGAGGCGGCGCGGATCATCGCCGAGGCGGAAGCCCGGGTCTCGGTCATGGTGGGAGATCACGCCATCGCGGAGCAGGCTCGCGAGCACGCGGCCACCGTGCTCGCCGATGCCGAGGAGCGTGCTGCCAAAACCTGCAACGAGGCCGACGCGTACGCCCGCGAGGTGATGCTTCGCCTCGAGGACCAGCTGATGCGCGCCGCGACCACGGTCCGCAAGGGCATCGACGCACTTCCCGCCGAGGGCGGAACGAGGCGCAAACGCCGGGAGCGGGAATAGCGTCCCGGGTCGCCGCGACTGGACGCACCGCTATACTGGCCGCACCCACTGGCCGCCCTGCTGTGCGTGCGCGCCGTCCCCGGAGAAACCGAGCATGCCGCTTCCCAAGCAAAAGATCTCAAAGCGCCGTCGCGACTTTCGGCGCTCCCACCACGCCCTGGAAATGCCCACGCTGTCGCCGTGCCCGCGTTGCCGCCAGCCGCGCATCCCGCACCGCGTCTGCCCGAACTGCGGCTACTATCACGGCCGCGAAGTGGTCGTCACAGAGTAACCACCGGTCCTGTTGGCCCGAGTTCGCACTCTGCTTTCCCGGACAGGGCAGCCAGGTCGCCGGAATGGCTGATGGGTTGAGCACGCTTCCCATCGCCATCGAGATGCTCGACGCGGCGGAGTCGTCCGGCCTCGACCTCGAAGCCGCGCTGCACGGCGACGACGAGCACCTGCGTCCCACCGAGATCGCGCAGCCGGCGCTGCTGTTCGTCGAGTGCGCGCTGCGCAGCACCCTCCCCGATGACCTCGACATCGTCGCAGTCGCGGGGCACAGCGTCGGCGAATACGCCGCAGCAGTTGCTGCGCGCGCCCTGCAGCCCGCGCACGCGATGCGCCTGGTCATCGAGCGTGGCCGGGCAATGGCGGCGATGCACGAGGGAACGATGTGCGCGTTGATCGGCATCGACGTCGACGCGGCGACCGCCGCGTGCGAGGATGCTCAGCGCGAGACGGGCGAGATCGTCGTTGTCGCTAATCACAATGCGCCCGGCCAGCTGGTCATCAGTGGCTCGACGGCCGGCGTCGATGCCGCTGCGAAACTCGCGCTCTCGCGCGGTGCGCGACGAGCGATCCCGCTCAATGTGAGCGGCGCGTTTCACTCGCCGCTGATGATCTCCGCTGCGCAGCGATTCGGCACCATCCTTGACAGCACACCGCTTTCCGACCCGCACCCAGCGGTCGTGTGCAACGTCGACGGCAGCGACGTGCAGACGGCAGCCGAGCTGCGCGAACAACTCCGGGCCCAGCTCACCTCACCGGTGCGATGGATCGACTGCGTCCGCCGGCTCGTCGCGCTTGGCGCCGACCTGCTCGTCGAGGTCGGGCCCGGGAATGTGCTCAGCGGTCTGGCACGGCGCATCGCTCCCGATGTCCGCCCAATGGCGGTGAGCACCCCGGATGCTGCGGCGCACCTCGATGCTGCGGCGGTGGCGGGATGACCGACGCTCGCGCGCTCGAGGGCAGGCGTGCGCTCGTCACCGGTGCGTCGCGCGGCATCGGCAGAGCAACCGCGATCGCGCTGGCGCGAGCCGGCGCATCGGTCGCGGTCGGATACTCGGCGCATCCGGACAGCGCCGAATCCCTTGTCGCGGCACTGCAATCCGACCACAATGCGACTGCGGTCGCCCTCGGCGCCGACCTTGCCGATGCGAAGGCTGCTGCGGGTCTGGTCGACAGAACCGTGGAGGCACTGGGCGGACTCGACATCGTGGTCAACAACGCCGGCATCAACCGGGACAACCTGGCCATGCGCCTGACCGATGACGACTGGAGCGCCGTCATCGCGGTCGATCTCACAGCGGCATTTCACATCTGCCGTTCCGCGCTCCGACCGATGCTCCGCCAGCGATTCGGCCGCATCGTCAACGTGTCGAGCATTGCCGGCGTGATCGGCAATGCCGGACAGTCCAATTACTCCGCTGCCAAGGCCGGCCTGATCGGGCTCACCAAGTCGCTGGCCCGCGAGGTCGCGAGCCGGGACATCACCGTCAATGCAGTCGCCCCCGGTTTCATCGAGACCGAGATGACCACGTCGCTCAGCGATGCCGTCCGAGCATCCGCGATCGCCGCAATCCCCAAGGCAAGGATGGGGACCGCCGAGGAGGTCGCTGCTGCGATCACCTTCCTCGTCCTGCCAGAGTCGGGGTACATCACCGGCCATGTGCTCCACGTTGACGGCGGTCTCGCGGCATGAGCGACCCTGACATCCCTCCCGACGGGACCAGCGCACCAAAACGCATCATCGACGGCGCCTCCGGACCGTTCGCGTGGCGACCACCCGCTTCTGACGCTATCGTTTCGCCGCAGACTGATGCGGCACCCGCCGCAACCACACCATCACAAGGAACTCCTGATGCCAGACCTAACCTTCGACCGGTTCAAGGCGATCGTCGCCGATCAACTCGGCGTGGAGACCGAGCAGGTGACGCCGGAGGCGTCGTTCGTGGAGGACCTGAACGCGGACTCCCTCGACCTGGTGGAACTGATCATGGCGTTCGAGGAGGAGTACCAGATGGAGATCTCCGACGAGGACGCGGAGAAGATCGGAACGGTGGGCCAGGCCTGGGACTACATCCAGGAGAAGGTGGGGGCGACAACCTAGCCAAGCCGGCGGAGCCTCCGGCGGCGGTCGTGGCGCCCAAGCAGACACCGTCGCCCCTGGGAGAGGAGGAGCTCGAGCGCCTGCGCGAGCTGCAGAAGCGGATCGGCATCCAGTTCCGCAAGCAGGAGTTGCTTCGCGAGGCGATGACCCACGCCTCGTGGAACAACGAGCACGGCGAACCTGCGGGACCCGGTCATGACAATGAGCGGCTCGAGTATCTCGGCGACGCGGTCCTCGAGCTCGTGGTCGGGGAGTACCTCTTCCGGCGCTTCCCCACGTACGACGAGGGCCAGCTGACGCAGCTCCGCGCAGCGCTGGTCAACACGACGTCGCTGGCGCGGCTCGGAGAACGACTCGAGCTCGGCGAGACACTCCTGATGGGCCGAGGTGCAGTGAAGACCGGGGCGCGCAAGCTCCCGTCGCTGCTGGCCAACGCCTTTGAGGCGATGATCGGCGCGATCTTCCTCGACCAGGGATACCGTGCCGCCACCCGGGTCTTTCTCCAGAACATCGGCGACCTCGCCGAATGGAGCGACGAGAACTTCAAGGGCCAGCTGCAGCAGGCCTCGCAGGACCGCACCGGCGACACCCCGCACTACCGCGTCATCGCCACCGGCGGGCCCGGGCACAAGCGCGAGTACACCGCCGAGGTCCTGCTCGGCGACCGCGTGGGCGGGACCGGACGAGGACCCACCAAGCAGGCCGCCGAGCAGGCGGCGGCACACGATGCGCTCGACAAGCTGAGCAAGACCAGCCGCGGTGGGGCCGCGGCTGCAGTCGGCGCGGCCCGCGACGCGGCCAAGACCGTGGCGTCCGAGCCGGCACGAGTCCGTCGCCGCGTGGCCGAGGTGGCCGCCGACCGCGGAGCGACGCCGCGACGCCGGCGCGGGAGGTCTGGGAACCGCACCGCCGACGCTGCGCCCGCGACCCCCGGCGCATCGACGCCGAAGCGGAGCAGGAGCCTGCTCTCCGCACTCCGTCACGCCGCCGAGGCGCTCGTCGGACGTCAGCAGGCGGTTCCGCCGCCACCCGAGGCTGCTGCACCGGCCCCACGCCGCCGGCGCGGACGCCGGGGCGGCCGTGGCCGGGGTGGCGGGAGCACGCCGCCGGTTGCCGAGTGAGCACCAGATCTTGGGGCCTGGAGATCGCGGAGGCCCAAGATGTTGACGCGTCGAGGCTCGCGCGTGGACAATCGCCCCGATGAGGCTCCGGCGGATCACCCTGTCCGGGTTCAAGACGTTCGCGGCTCGCAGCGAGGTGCTCTTCGACCCGGGGATCACTGCGATCGTCGGTCCCAACGGCAGCGGTAAGAGCAATCTCGTGGACGCGGTCCGCTGGGCGCTCGGTGAGACCAACGCCCGCGAGCTGCGCGGACAGCGGATGGACGAGGTCATCTACGCGGGTGGCGGCGGCCGTCAGCGGATGGGGCTCGCCCAGGTGGAGCTGGTCATCGACAACGAGGAGGGCACGCTGCCGTCCGATGATCCCGAGGTGTCGGTCAGCCGGCGCGTCTCGCGGGGCGACCGCGACACCGAGTTCCGGATCAACGGCGAGCATGCCCGGCTGCGCGACCTGGAGCGGTTGCTCGGGGGCACCGGGCTCACCCAGAACGGCTACGCCGTCGTCGTCCAGAACGATATCGACGGCATCATCGAGGCGACCCCCGGGCAGCGCCGGACCCTCGTCGAGCAGGCTGCAGGCGTGCGGGCGCTCCGCGCCGCCTGCGAAGAGGCTTCGCACCGCCTGGACGGCGCAGACGTCGTCGTGCGACGCCTCACCGACCTGCTCGAGGACGCCACGCCCCGGCTGGCTGAGCTGAGCGAGCAGTCGGTGGCCGCCATCGAGCTCCGGACCATGAGCGAGCGCTTGACCGAGTTGCGCGGCAGCCTTGCCCATGAGGAATGGCGCGCCGCGAGGGCAAGCCTGAAGCTCGCGCGCAAGCGTCTCGAGCAGGCGCTCGGGCGCTGCGAAGCGGCGTCCGAGGCCGATGCTGCCTTTGCGCACCGGTCCGACGCGGCGCGACAGCGCCTCGACGCCGCGCGCGCGGCTCGGGATGCCGCGGCGCGCCGTCTCGAGGACGCCCGGATCCAGGTCGAACGAGGCGAGGGGCTGCAGCGGCGATTCGCAGACCGGCTGCGGTCCGCGGTCGCCCAGCGCGGCGTGGCAGTCGCCGACCTCGACGCGATCGTCCCCGACGTCGACGCCGCCATCCGGGCGCTCGCCGAGGTGGAAGCGGGTGATGAGCAGCGCAGCTGGGAGCTGCTCGAGCGAGAGGCCGACCGGCTGCGCATCGCGGCCACCGAAGCCGCTGCCGAGGCAGCAATTGAGGCCGAGCGCTTCGCAACCGCCGCCGCGGCGCTCGCCGCGGCCGAGGCCGATCGCGCCAATGCAGGAGCCGAGTCGCGAGCCGCCACCGCCCGTGCGGAGCTGGCTGCTGCAGCGGTGAGCGCTCTCGTCGGCGAAACGGAGTCAGCGGCGGCGCATATCGCGGAGCTCACCGCCTCCTTGGCGTCGCGGGTGGCCGAGGCGACCGATGCCGCGAACCAGGCTCGCCTCAGCGCCGCGAAGGTCACCGAGGCTCGCACGGCTGTCGACGCCGCCTGGGACGCGGTCAATGGAGCCGATCGAGCCGTCGCCGACGCCGCCGGTGAAGCACGGCTCGCGCTTGCCGCGCTCGCGGCAGCTCGCGGCCGGCTCAGCGGCAGCGCCGCCGACGGCGGGATCGCTCGAGCCGTGGCCGCCGGATATCTCCAGGCGCGCCGTCTCGTCGATTCCCTGCAGATCAGCGATGACGCGCTCGCCGGTGCGGTGGCAGCCGCCCTCGAGGAGAACCTCGGAGCGTGGGTGGTCGACGACCTGGTCGCCGCGGCCGCGTATCTCGATCGCGAGGGTCCGCGGGAACGGCTCGTCCGCGCCGATCTCGAGGCGTTCACAGAGCCCTCCGCCCCCGAACCCTACCTATTGCTGTCGAGCGTGGTCGACGCATCACCGGACGCGCTCGGCGCCGTCACGCAGCTCCTAGCCGGAGTTCTGGCTCGCCCCCGACCTCGACGCAGCCCAGCGCGCCTTCGCCCGCGGCGCTTCAATCGCCGTCCTTCGAGATGGGACTGTGGTGACGCCGACAGGGCTTCGCGGCGGACGTGCGGTCGACACCCTCGACCTCGCGCGTGACGAGCGGGCAGCGTCACTGGCGGCCGACCGCGCCGAGCGGCTCGAAGCGGCGGCGATCGGCGCGGCGGCGAACGCGCGGGATCACCTCAACGATCTCGACCAGGCACTCTCGGTCGCGGTGGAGGCGGACCGCGCGGCTCGGGGGACCGAGGCAGCCGCCGCAGCGCTCGCCGTGGGGGCTCAGCAGGCGATCGACGCGGCGACGGCGCAGACCGAACGCGCAGCGGCAACGTTGATCACCCGCCGAGCCGACGCTCGGGCGGCCCTCGAGACCCAATCCGCCGCCGAACGGCAGCATGCGGCTGCGATCGAGCGGCACGCCGGGCTCGAAGGCATCGCCGGAGCTGCCGAGGCGCATCTCCGCGAGGTCCGCGCCGGCGCCGAGACCGCCAGGCTCGCGGCCGAGGAGGCGGAGCTCGTCCTGTCGAGGGCCAAAGCCGAGGGTGCCCACGTGGAGGAGCGTCGCGAGGCTGCCCACAGGACGCTCGACGCGGCGCGGTCGCGCCTCGCCGCGGCCGAGACGCGCCGGCTCATCGCCGAGGGCGACGCGCTTGCCGCCATCGTGCACGGCCTGCGGGGTCGCGCCGAGGCGGTGCGCGCGGCGCACGAACAGTCCACGGCGCATCAGGAGCACGACCTCGTCGCCCAGCCGATTCGGGAGCTCGAGCTCGCTGTCCTGGCGCTCGAGACCGAGCATGCCGAGGTGGCTGTGGCGGTGGCGCGAGCCGGCGATGAGCTCAGGGCTGCCGAGCTCGAGGTGGTCGCCTGCGAAGCCACAGTCGCCGAGCACGCAGACGCCGTTCGCGACCTCAGCGACGACGACTCGGTCGAGCTCGACCCGGCGGCGGCGGAGCGCGCCGAGCGCGAGATCGTCCGCCTCGAACGCCGCATCAGCGCGCTCGGTGCCGTGAACGCGCTCGCCCCGGAGCAGCACGAGGCGCTGAGCGCACGGGTCCTCACCATCGCCGCGCAGCGCGACGACCTTGCCCGCGCATGCGCGGATCTGCGAGCCATGGGGCGTCAGCTCGAGCGTGAGATCGAGCAGCGATTCGACACGGTCTTCGGCGCTGTGTCCTTCCATTTCCAGGAGCTCTACACGGAGCTGTTCCCGGGCGGCAAGGCGACCCTGCACCTCGAGGAACCCGAGCCCCCGGTGCTCGATCTCGACGGCATCGCGCCCACGCCGGCGGAACGCCGGCCCGGTGTCGAGATCCTCGCTCAGCCGCCCGGCAAACGCCAGACCCCGCTGCGGCTGCTGAGCGGTGGCGAACGCGCTCTCACCGCTCTGGCAGTGGTGCTGGCGCTCCAGCAGGTGAACCCGAGCCCGTTCTATGTCTTCGACGAGGTCGACGCCGCCCTCGACGACAGCAACGTGCTCCGCTTCACGAGGCTGCTCCGCCGCCTCGGCGAGACCCAGCAGTTCCTGGTGGTCACGCACAACCACATCACCATGGCCGCGGCGGACGCGCTCTGGGGAGTGACCATCGATGCGGACGGCACCAGCTCGGTGCTGGGGGTCCGGTTCGACGAGGCGGCGGTGGCCAGCGCACCCACGGCGGCGCTGCACAGGGTGGCCGGGTGACGTCTGACGAGGTGGTCGCCCCGGTCCGGCGAAGCGCCTGGTGGCGGCGGGTGTCCGGCCGGATGGACAAGGCCTCGAGCGTGTTCAGCGCCGAGATGCAAGGCCTGGCAGCGCCAGGAAGAAAGCTCGATGACGCCTTCTACGACGAGCTCACCGAGGTGCTCATCGCCGCCGACTGCGGGGTCGAGCTCTCGGAACGGCTCACCGCTGCCCTGCGCCAGCGGGCACGGCGCGAGAAGCTCGCCGACGGCGCCCAGGCGATCGCGGCGCTCAAGGCCGAGATCCTCGCCGTCATGAACACCTACGACCGCTCACTCAA
Organism: Candidatus Dormiibacterota bacterium; assembly: GCA_963830305.1. Taxonomy (GTDB): domain Bacteria; phylum Chloroflexota; class Dormibacteria; order Aeolococcales; family Aeolococcaceae; genus Palsa-851. Next base: position 147,305 of record CAWHLW010000005.1, read on the forward strand.
GCTCGGAGCGGTGCCGAGCGTCGTCCTCGTGGTCGGCGTGAATGGGAGCGGCAAGACCACGACCATCGGCAAGCTCGCATACCGGCTGAGCGAGGAGGGCCGGACGTCGCTCATCGCCGCGGCCGATACCTACCGAGCCGCGGCGATCGACCAGATGCGAGTCTGGGCGGACCGAGCCGGCACCGACGTGGTCGCGCATCAGCCGGGCGCCGACCCCGGGGCCGTGGTGTTCGACGCCATTCAGGCGGCTGAGGCGCGACGCATCGACGTCGTCCTCGTGGACACGGCAGGGCGGTTGCACACCAAGGTGAATCTCATGGCCGAGCTGGGTAAGATCCGCCGGGTCGTCGAACGGCTGATCCCGGAGGCACCCCACGAGGTGCTCCTCGTCGTTGACGCGACCACCGGGATGAATGCGATGCGGCAGGCGATCGCCTTCCACGAGACGACGAAGCTCACCGGCCTGGTGATCACCAAGCTCGACGGGAGCGCACGTGGCGGCACGCTGCTGGCGGTGGAAGAACAGCTCAAGATTCCCGTCAAGCTCGTCGGCCTTGGCGAGGATCTCGACGACCTCAACGTTTTCGACCCCGCCTCGTACCTGGACACGCTCTTCGGCACGACCTCCTGAGGAGACCACTTGACAAGGTGGTGAGTACTCACTACCATAACGTCCGTGACCTCCACAGCGACCCCCACCGAACGTCTCACCGCTCCGGAACGCCGCGAGCAGATCCTCGAAGCCGCCGTCACGGTCTTCGCGGAGCGCGGCTACGAGGGCGCCTCGACCGACGTGATCGCCCGCATGGCCGGCATCTCGCAGCCGTATCTCTTCCGGCTCTTCGGCACCAAGCGCGAGCTGATCATCGCCACCGTCAGGCGCTGCTTCGAGGATACCGAGGCGCTGTTCGCCCGGGCGGCCAAAGGGCTTGAGGGTGATGAGGCGCTGAAAGCGATCGGTGCTGCGTACATCGACGAGATCCGCCGCAGCCCGCTCAAATTGCGCGCCCAGCTGCAGTCCTATGCAGCATGCGATGACCTCGCGATTCGCGCCGTCGTCGCCGAGGGATTCGGCGCGCTGGTGCGGCTGGCCGAGCAACTCACCGGTCTTGATTCAGCGCGCTTGAGCGCTTTCTTCGCTCAGGGGATGCTGCTCAACGTGCTCGCGATGATGGGTCAGATGGACGAGCCCCAGGCGTGGGCGATGCGACTCATCGAGGGCTGCGCCATGAACGAGAAGCTGGGCCTGTGACCCCGGCATTTTTTTTGCCCTTCGGAGTGAGTGAGTAATCACTACAGTCGACGGAAACCACATCAACAACAGCAACCAATCACGGAGGAACGGCACCATGGCTCGACGGTCCCAGGTCATCTGGACATTTGCGATCACCTCGATCGCGCTGTTCATGGTCACCCTCGACAACCTGGTTGTGACCACCGCGCTGCCGGTGATCCGCCACGACCTCCACGCGAATCTCCAGCAGCTGGAGTGGACGATCAACGCCTACACGTTGACGTTCGCGGTGCTGCTGCTCACCGGCGCCGCGCTTGGTGACCGCTTCGGCAGGCGGCGCATCTTCTCGATCGGCCTTGCGGTGTTCACGCTCGGTTCTGCAGGATCTGCGCTGGCGACGACTCCCACGATGCTGATCATCGCGCGCGCCATCCAGGGCGCCGGCGCTGCGATGGTGACACCATTGACACTAACCATCCTGAGTGCCGCCGTACCCGCGAATCGGCGCGGAGTCGCACTTGGCGCGTGGGGAGGCATCGGTGGCCTGGCCGTCGCGGTCGGACCGATCGTCGGTGGCGCAATCGTGCAGGGCATCTCGTGGCACTGGATCTTCTGGGTGAACGTGCCGATCGGCCTGCTGCTCGCGCCGCTCGCGCGGGTTCGTTTGACGGAGACGCGCGGCGCCGACAGCCACCTCGACCTCGGCGGTCTGATGATCGCCAGCGCCGGACTCTTCGCGATCGTCTGGGGACTGGTGCGGGCCAATCAGCAGGGATGGACGAGCCCAGAGATCCTCGTCACGCTCGCCGCCGGCCTGGCGCTCATGGTCGTGTTCGTGATGTACGAGCTGCGCTCGCGGGCGCCGATGCTGCCTATCCGCTACTTCAACAACCGGACCTTCAGCGGGGCCAACGCAGCGTCGCTGTTCATGTTCTTCGGGATGTTCGGCAGCGTCTTCCTGCTCGCGCAGTTCTTCCAGACGGTACAGGGACTCTCGCCGCTTGATGCCGGGCTGCGCATCCTGCCCTGGACGGCGATGCCGATCATCGTCGCGCCGACTGCGGGTGCGCTGTCCGATCGCATCAACGGGCGCACGCTGATGGCGATCGGTCTCGCGCTCCAGGCCACCGGGCTGATCTGGATCGGGCACGTCGTCACCCCGACGGCGCCGTACTCCGCGTTCATCATTCCCTTCATCCTCAGCGGCATCGGCATGGGCATGTTCTTCGCACCGGTGGCGAACGTGGTGCTCAGCTCGGTGAGCGCTCGCGAGGAAGGCAAGGCGTCGGGCGCCAACAACGCGATCCGCGAGCTGGGCGGCGTCCTCGGCGTGACCGTGCTCGCCTCGATCTTCGCCCACTGGGGCGGGTACATCTCCGGCGCGACCTTCGTCGCCGGGCTCACCCCCGCGGTAACCGTCGGTGGTGCCGTGGTTGCGGTCGGCGCCGTTGCCGCAGCATTGATCCCGGCCCGCAAGCGGGTCACTTCCTCGGACAGTGTGCCGCACGCCGAGGGGTCGCTCGCCGCATAGGGATACCGGTTCCGGGAGCCGGCGGCTGGACGCTCGTGGGCACGTGCCCCGCGTTCGGTCGCCGGCTTTGCGCTGTCCGGAGGTCAATTCGGGCGGATCGTGTAGCATGTCAAGGTCTTGCCCTTGACAGATCGACCCACCGTGCAGCCGCTCACCTCCCGCGCCTGGCAGGAGCGGCTCCTCGACGTCTATGGCGCCGTGCTGACGGACCACCAGCGTGAAGCGTGCCGGCTGCACCTCCACGAGGACTGGTCGTTCACCGAGCTCGCCGAGCATTTCACGTGCACCCGAAGCGGGGCCCACGATCTCGTGCGCCGCGCGCTGGCGCAGCTCGAGCACTTCGAAGACCGTCTCGGCCATGCCGCCGAGCTCGACCGCCGCGACCGCATCGAGGCCGGTCTGCGCGCGCGGCTGATGACCCCGGTGGCGGGGGCGTAGCGATGTTCGAAGCGCTGAGTGATCGGCTCGCCACGGCGATGCGCCGCTTCAGCGGCCGCGGGCGGCTGACCAAGGAGGACGTCGAGGTCGGGTTGCGAGAGGTGCGTGTAGCTCTGCTCGAAGCCGACGTCAACTTCCGGGTCGCCCGCGCCTTCGTCGACCGGATCCGCGAACGCGCGATCGGCAGCGATGTGCTCGAGTCCCTGACCCCCGGCCAGCAGATCGTGAAGATCGTCAACGACGAGCTGGTCGCATTGCTCGGCGGCGAGCAGCGCAAGATCCAGTACCAGTCGCACCCACCCACCGTGATCATGCTGGTCGGCCTCCAGGGCTCGGGCAAGACCACCGCTTCCGCAAAGCTCGGCCTCGCGATCCGCCGCGACGGCCACCGCCCGATGCTGGTGGCCGCCGACATCACGCGTCCTGCCGCCGTGCAGCAGCTCCAGAAGCTCGGCCTCGACAACCAGCTGCCGGTCACCATCCCCGATGGCAAGGCCAAGGTTGCCCAGCTCTGCGCTCGCGGCGTCGTCGAGGCAACCCGGCTCAACTGCGACGTCGTGATCCTCGACACCGCCGGCCGCCTGCAGATCGATGAGCCGCTGCTCGAGGAGCTGCGTCAGATCCGCAAGGCAACCACAGTGCACGAGGTCCTGCTCGTCGTCGACGCGATGACCGGCCAGGAAGCCGTCAACGTCGCCAAGGGATTCGATGACGCGATCAACGTCGACGGGGTGATCCTCACCAAGCTCGACGGCGACGCTCGAGGCGGTGCGGCGCTCTCGATGCGCGAGACCATCGGCAAGCCGATCATGTACTGCGGTACCGGCGAGAAGGTCTCCGACCTGGAGCCGTTCGCGCCCGACCGTATGGCCTCGCGCATTCTCGGCATGGGCGATGTCCTGACGCTCGTCGAGCGCGCGCAGGAGCAGTTCGATCAGAAGAAAGCCGAGGAGATGGTGGAGCGTTCCTTTGCGGGACGTCTCACCATGGACGACTGGCTCGCGCAGCTCCGTCAGTTGCGCAGCATGGGCTCGCTCGAAGGCGTGCTCGGGATGCTCCCCGGCGGTCGCAAGATGATCCAGCAGGCCGGAGCTGCAATGCCGTCCGAGCAGGATCTCGGCCGCATGGAGGCGATCGTCCTCTCGATGACCATGCAGGAGCGCCGCCACCCCGAGCTCATCAAGGGCTCGCGCCGCAAACGGATCGCGATGGGCAGCGGCACGACGATCGCGGACGTCAACCGTCTGCTCAAGGGCTTCGAGCAGATGCAGGGCATGTTCAAAAGCCTCGGCGGCAAGGGCACCAAGGGTGTCCGCGGCAAGGCTCGCATGCTCAGACAGCTCAAGAACATCGACCCCACGCAACTCGGACAGGCAGGTTTCTGAAAGGAGCACGACATTGGTCAAGATCAGGTTGAAGCGAATGGGCACCACCAAACGCCCGGTGTACCGGCTGGTGGTCGCGGATTCGCGCAGCCCACGCGACGGCAGGTTCATCGAGTCGATCGGCTTCTACGATCCGCTGCCCAACCCGGCAGTGGTGAGCATCGACGCGGATCGCGTGCAACTCTGGTTGCGCCGTGGCGCGCGCCCCAGCGACAGCGCCCGCCAACTCCTTGTGAAAGAAGGCATTCTCGCCGCTCGCCCCTTCAAGCTCACCCCAAGACCCGAAGTAGCAGAACCCGCAAAAGCAGCCCCAGCAGCCGCAGTAGCCGAAAAGCCCGCAGAAGCTGTAGCGGCCGCAGGGGAGCCCGCCGACGCCGTTGCAACCGCAGCGAACGAACCTGAAACAGCGGACGAACCAGCAACAGTAGAGGAAGCTCAAACAACGCAAGACAACGCATCTGCGTCTGCTACAGCGGAGGCTGCGACCGCCGAGCCCGCCGATGAGCCGGCGGAGAATGAGCCGTCGGCGGAATCGGTTGATGCTGCAGCCGCAGCGACT
>CAWHLW010000006.1:0-43316 GCA_963830305.1 Candidatus Dormiibacterota bacterium
CCGGGATCGGCGGGGCGCTCTTCATCGGCGGCGATCTCTACGACGGAGCCACCGGATCGGCCGGCGAGGTTGGCCACACTCCCATCAGCGATCACGGGCCGCCCTGCGGTCAGGGCCATCCGGGGTGTCTGGAAGGAACTTCCTCTGGAACAGCGATCGCGAACCGCGCGCGGGCCGAGGTCGCCGCGGGCCGCGCGTCGTCGCTCCAGGGCATCGATCCAGCAGCAATCGACGCGCGCTCGATCGCGACAGCCGCCAACGCCGGCGACGCGCTCGCGCTCGAGGTGTTCCATGACGCGGGCCGCGCTTTGGGCCGGGCGATCGGCGGCTTCATCAACGTGCTCGCTCCAGACGTCATTGTCATCGGCGGTGGGTTGATCCACGCGGGTGATCTGTTGCTCAAGCCCGCCCGCGCCGCCGCCACCGAGATCGCCTTCGAAATTCCCTACCGGCGCTGCAAGATCGTCACCGCGGCACTGGGGACCGATGCGGGGTTGATCGGTGCGGTTGCATGGGCGGTGCGCAGTTTCGGAGGCGTTCCGGCGGGAATGCGTTAGGCGTCAGCCGGCGGGCCGGCAGGCGGGGATCTCGGCTCCGGCTTCAAACCGGACTATTCAGCCTCCGCCGAGATCCGGCTGCCTGGATGCGGCCTCAGACCCGACGATTCAACCTTCACCAGGACGGCCGGTGGGGATCCCGGCTCCGGCCTCAAACCAGACTATTCGGCCTCCGCCGGGATCCCCGCCGGCCTCGACGCCGTTCCGCACTCCGACCGGGACTCCTCAGCCTCCACCGCGATCCCCGCCGTCCTGGTGCAGGTTCTCCCCTGCGTGTCCAGGTTGCCCCATCCTCATGAGGAGAGCTCTATGATCGTGATATTCTGAATTTACTGAACGTGATGAAAATTCATGACTGACGCACAGGTGACTTTCATCGAGGATATGGGTCGGCTCATGGTGGGCTGGGGGTTGCCGCGGACCACCGGTCGCGTCTACGGGTATCTGCTGCTGCAACGTGGCCCTGCGACTCTTGACGACATTGCTGGCAACCTCGGTATCGCGAAGAGTGGTGCGAGTGTCGCGTCGCGGCAGCTCGCGCAACTGGGTCTGGCGCGGGCGCTTGGCCAGGCCGGGAGCAGGCGCGTCCTTTACGAGCCGCTCGATACCCTCGGAGCGATCATCACCGCTCGCAGTGCACAGATGCGCGACCTGGCGGCGACACTGCGCCAGGGCGCCCGTGCGGCCGGCGGGCCGGGGCGGCAGCGAATGCTGAGCATGGCTGAGTGGTGTGACGAGTTGACGGAACATTTTCAGGCCCTGGTGCGGCGCCTTGACAAGCGGAGGAGTAGATGACCAGCGCGATCGTGATGCACGGGCTCACCAAGGATTACGGTTCGGGTCACGGACTGTTCGACCTCGACCTGGAAGTCGCGGAGGGTGAGGTGTTCGGGTTCCTCGGTCCCAACGGGGCCGGCAAGACCACCACGATCCGGCTGCTCATGGGTGTCATCCATGCATCGGCCGGAAGCGCGACCATCTTCGGCCTCGACTGCGACCACGATTCCGTCGCGGTGAAACGCGACGTCGGGTACCTTCCCGGCGAGCTGCCCCAGTTCGGCGGCATGCGTGGCAGCGAGGTGGTGACATATCTCGGTGGTATGCGCGGGGGAATCGACACCGCGCGAGTAAAGGAACTCTCCGAGCGGCTCGAGCTCGACCTCGGCCGGCGCTTTCGCGAGTACTCGCGTGGCAACAAGCAGAAGCTGGGTCTGGTGCTCGCATTCATGCATCGGCCCCGGCTGCTCATCCTCGACGAGCCGACGGGCGGTCTCGATCCGCTCAATCAGCAGACGTTCCACCACATGGTCGGCGAGGTGAAGGCTGCCGGGACGACCGTCTTCCTCTCGTCCCATGTGCTATCCGAGGTGGAGGAGACGTGCTCCCGCGTGGGGATCATTCGCGAAGGCCGTCTCGTCTCCGACATGTCGATGGACAAGGTGCACGAGCTGCGCTTCCATGAGGTGACCATCGAGTTCGGTGGTGACGTTCCCGAGGCGGCCGTCCGCGCTGCGTCCGGCGTCGAGGATGTCGCGGTCGACGGCCTGCGGCTCACATGCACCGTGCATGGCGGCTTCGATCCGCTGCTCGCCGCCATCAGCGGCCACGCGGTGGTCGACATGGTCAGCAGAGAGCCGAGCCTCGAGTCGCTGTTTCTCAGCTACTACAAGCAGTGATGTCGCCGCGCCTGCTGCTGCGCCTCAACCGCATCGGCTTGATCGCGACGGCGTATTTCAGCATCTTCTACGTGCTGGTCAACAGCGCTGCCTTCCCGATCATCGCCGGGAAGACACGCGCCGCGCAGGAGGCGTTCGGGCATTCCGTCACCGTCCTCGGTGCGACCTTTGCCTGGTTGCTCCCGCTGCCGGTTCGCCCCGACACCGCTGCGGGGTATCTGCAATGGCGCGGCTATGGGTTCCTCGCGATTGTCTTCGCGGTCTGGGGCCTGTTCAGTGCATGTGGCGCGGTGCGGCGTGATGAGGACCGGGGCCTCGTCGAGTCGTGGCTGTCGTCAGGAGTTCTCGCGACTTCGCCTGCTTGCTACGCGGAGCATCTTTTTCGCGGCATTGAGCGCGGAGATCGTGACTTTGGCGGGCGTCGCCGCGTGGTTGGGATGTCTCATCGCGGGAACACCGGCTGACGTTGCTGGATTGGTTGGAGAGAGCGCGGCGCTCTGGGCGCTCACGCTTGCGTGCTTCGGCATCGGGCTCGTCGTGGCACAGCTCGCGGGCGATTTCCGCGCGGCAGCTTCGGCCGGTGGCGTCGTCCTCGTCCTGATGTTTCTGCTCGACAGCATCGGGAGATCGAGCGTCCATCGTGCGCCGTTCACCGACATCTCCGTGTTCTTCCTCTTCAATCAGTCCAATTCGGTCGCCCCGGGTGGCTCGTTCGACCTCGTGGCGACGATCCTGCTCTTCGTCATCTGCGCCGTCGCAACGGTCGCCGCCGCGGCGGCATTCGTGCGCCGCGACATCGGATCAGGATTGATCCGGCAGCGACCGCGTCGCGCTGCTGAGGTACACGAGGCATCCACCAATCCGCTGCTGCGCATCCCGGTCATGCGTGGCTTGTGGATTCGGCGCATCGGCGCGATCGGCTGGACAGTCGGGATGGCAGTCGCCGCGGCCGCGGTCGTCCTTCTCGTGAATGCGACGGCGACGTTCTTCGCGACGACCCCGAGCCTCAGTGCGTACCTGCGGGGCCTCGCCGGCAACGTGCACACGGTGCTGCTCGCACTGATCTGGCTGAGCTTTGCGCAGGCGCTCGTCGCGATCGTCTCGATCACCACGGTGTCCCGGTGGTCGTCCGACGACTCGACCGGGGTGCTCGAGATGCAGCTCGCCGAGCCGCTTCCGCGCTGGCGAGTGCTCGCCGAGCGCGCCACCGAGTTGACCGTGACGATCACCGCGGCCTCGTTTGTCGCCATGGCAGTGATCCTCGCCCTGGCGCCGGCCGAGGGAATCGTCGTCGACATCGGGAAGCTGCTCATCGCCACAGCGCTGCTCATCCCGTTTGCGCTCACCTTCGCAGCCGTCGGCGCTGTACTCGCCGGCTGGCGGCCGCGGGTCGCCGTTGTCGTGCTGTCCACCATTGCGGCAATCTCGTACCTGGTGTTCGAGCTCGGACCGCTCTTCAAGTGGCCGTCATGGGCGGACAACCTGTCAGTGTTTCAGTTGTATGGCACTCCCCTGATCACGCCTGTCTTCGTCGGTGGGCTGATCGCGATGCTCGCCATCGTGATCGTGGGGTTCGGATCTGCCGGCGTCGTGCTGGCGCGGCGGGACGTCGCCGCATAGGAGGTTTCTCGTGGCTGACGACCCGAAGATGAAGGATTCGATCCGCTGGATGTGGTCGCTCGGCGACTACGGTGCGATCGCCGCCCACCTGGAGCCGCACGCGATCGAGCTCGCCCATCGCAGCCGCCTCCAGCCGGGATCGGAGGTGCTCGATGTCGCCGCCGGCAACGGCAATTTCGCGATCGCCGCAGCTCGAACTCGGGGCGACGGTGGTGGCCACCGACCTCACCCCGGCGATGGTCGAGATGGGCCAGGCTCGAACCCGGTCTCTTGGCCTCCCGATCGAATGGCGCGAGGCGGACGCGGAGCATCTCCCGTTCTCGGACGAGCGCTTCGACGTCGTGGCGTCGGTCTTCGGCGCCATGTTCGCGCCCGACCCGGAGCGAGTGGCGCTCGAGCTGTTCCGGGTGACCAAGCGCGGTGGCCTGGTGGCGATGGCCAACTACGGCCCCAAGGGGTTCCTCGGTCGGATCACCGCGATGCTCGCCGAACGGGGCCCGGCGCCCCCACCCGGGATGCACTCGCCGTTCGAATGGGGTGTCACCGACGAGGTGCACCGCCGCTTCAAGGGACTCACCGCGTCCATCGAGATCTATCCCCAGGCGCTCACGTTCGAGTTCCCATCGCTGGATGCCGGCTGGGAGTTCTGGGAGCGCGCCAACCCACCGCTCAAAGCGATGCTCAGCACGCTCGACGCCGAACAGACGGCATCCCTGCGCGAGGAGGGCAAGAAGCTCATGGCCGAGCTCAACCAGGTCTCGGGTGGCGGCCTGACGCTGGAGTCAGACTACCTCCAGGTGCTCGCGCGCAAAGCCTGACCGCTCGCGGGTGGCGACGATCGCGTACTCGAATGCGTCGGCGAGCGCGTTCCACGACGCTTCGATGATGTTGGTGCTGCATCCCACCGTGTTCCAGCGCCGGTGGTGGTCACCGCTCTCGACGAGCACCCGGACGCCGGCGGCAGTGCCGTCGCGGCCGTCCAGGACACGGACTTTGTAATCGAACAGCTGCGTGGCGCCGATCTCCGGATAGCTCGGGGTCAGCGCCTTGCGCAACGCCGCGTCGAGCGCGTTGACCGGGCCGTTGCCCTCGGCCGCGGTGTGCACCACCTCGTCGCCGACCTGCACCTTGATGGTCGCCTCGCATACCAGCTGGCGACCTTCGCGCTGCTCGACGAGCGCGATGTAGTCGATGAGCGTGAACGGCGCGGCATTGCCCCGCGCCCGATGCACGAGCAGCTCGAAGGATGCCTCCGCGCCCTCGAACGAGTGACCGCTGAACTCGAGGTCCTTCACCTGGTCGGCGACCCTGCGCGCGAGGGCCTTGTCCTCGGTGAGGTCGACGCCGAAGGCCGCCGCCTTCTCGAGCACGGTGCCGCGTCCCGACTGCTGCGTGATCACTGAGTGCCGCTTGTTGCCCACCCGGGCGGGATCGATGTGCTGGTACGCGTATGACGCCTTGCTCATCGCGTCGATGTGCTGGCCGCCCTTGTGGGTGAAAGCGGCCTGTCCGATGTATGGGGCCGAGATGGGAGGAGCGATGTTGGCGATCTCCGCAACGTCGCGGGCGACCTCGGTCAGCCGCGCCAGTTGCGCATCGTCGATGACATGCACGCCCATCTTGAGCTGCAGATTGGGGATGAGCGTGCACAGGTTCGCGTTGCCGGTGCGTTCGCCGTACCCGTTGATGCAGCCCTGCACCTGCACGGCGCCGGCGCGGACGGCCGCGAGCGTCGCCGCAACAGCACACCCCGAGTCGTCGTGGCAGTGAATCCCGGCGACGTTGCCGAATCGTGCGGTGATCGCGCGCACCACCAACTCCACCCGGTCGGGAAGCGTCCCGCCGTTGGTGTCGCAGAGGGTGATCCGCTCGGCACCGGCACTGATCGCGGCGTCGAGGCAGCGCAATGCGTAGTCGGCGTCGCTCGCGTAACCATCGAAGAAATGCTCGGCGTCGTACACGACACGGCGACCGTGGTTGACGAACCAGCGGACCGAGTCGCCGATCATGGCGATGTTCTCGTCGGCCGTGGTGCGCAGCACGTCGATGACCTGGCGGTCCCAAGCCTTGCCAACCAGCGTGATGATCGGCGCCATCGAGTCGAGCAGCGTGCGCAGCTGCAGGTCGTCCTGGGGTTGCAGCCCCGGCCGCCGGGTCGCCCCGAACGCCGCGAGGGTCGCGTTGCGCAACGGGTGAGTCTGCATCGCCGCGAAGAACTCGGTGTCGGTTGGATTGGCTCCCGGCCATCCACCTTCGACGACCGTGACGCCGAGCGCGTCGAGGTGTTCCGCGATGCGCAGTTTGTCAGACACCGAGAAGTTGATGCCGACACCCTGCGCACCGTCGCGAAGGGTCGTGTCGTAGATCTCGAGGCTCACGACGCTGCTCCGCTGTGCACACCGAGATGGCGCAGCGCTTCGCGCGCGACCGCGCCGGCCACGTCGTCGGTACCCGTCGTGCCTCCGAGGTCGGTGGTGAGCACATCCTCGCTGATGCACACCTCCACCGCCAACTCGATCGCGACCGCGAGATCTTCGCGATGGAGCGAGTGGCGCAGCATCATCGCGACCGAGAGGATGGTGCCGTACGGATTCGCGATGCCGCGACCGGCGAGGGCCGGCGCGCTGCCATGGATCGGTTCGTACAATCCCTGATCCGTGGCCCCGAGGCTGGCTGACGGGAGCAGACCGAGGGAGCCGGCGAGGACCGCCGCCTCGTCGCTGAGGATGTCACCGAACAGGTTCTCCGCGACCACGACATCGACGCTCGCGGGCTCGCGCATCAGGCGCATCGCGAACGAGTTCGACGAGCTCGTGCGTGAGCTTGACGTCGGGATACTCGGCGGCGAGCGCGGTCACGACCTCGCGCCAGAGCTGGCTGGTGATGAGCACGTTCGCCTTGTCGATGGAGATGAGCTCTCCGCGTCGCGACCGCGCAAGCGCGAAGGCGACGCGTGCGACCCGCTCGATCTCGGCGGCGCTGTACACGATGCTGTCCCGGGCGATCTCGTCATGCCCGGTGCCGATCCGGCCGCGCGGCTGACCGAAGTAGGCGCCGCCGGTGAGCTCGCGCACGATGACGAGGTCCGTCCCGCGGGTCACCTCGGTGCGCAGGGTGGTGCGGTCGGCGAGATGTGGATGCACCTTGACGGGCCGGACGTTCGCGAACACGTCCAGTTCCCGGCGCAGGCGGAGCAGTCCGGCCTCGCAGCGGCGCTCACCGCGGAGGTGATCCCATGCGGGTCCGCCGACGGCACCGAGCAGGATCGCGTCGGCGGCCCTGCACGCATCGAGGGTTTCATCGGGAAGCGGTGTGCCGAATTCATCGATCGCGCGACCGCCGATCAGGTGAACATCGATGCTGATCTGCGCATTCGCGGCGTCGCACACGGCGGCGAGCACGCTCAGCCCCGCGTTGACGACCTCGGGGCCGACACCGTCGCCGGGAAGGACGACGACGTTCGCCCTCACAGAGCGTCACCTGCGCGCGTCAGGTCCGGCATCCACGCTGGCCGGCGCAACTCGAATGCGGTGATCTCGGCCTCGTGCTCGAGGGTCAAACCGATGTCGTCGAGTCCCTCGAGCAGCCGCCGGCGCTCGAATGGATCCATCTTGAACGCGAAACGCAGGTCCCCACACGTCACCATCTGCGCCTCGAGGTCGACCGCGATGGTGATCCCGGGCTGTTCGACAGCGAGGTCCATCAAGGCGCGCACCTCGTGCTCGGGCAACTTGACAGGAAGCAGGCCGCTGCCCAGCGCGTTGGATCGATAGATGTCGGCGAACAACTCGGAGATGACGGCGCGGATCCCGTAATCCGCGAGCGCCCATACCGCGTGCTCGCGAGACGAACCGCAGCCGAAGTTGCGTCCGGTCACCATCACCGTTCCGGCCGCGTACTCCTCCTGATTGAGGACGAAGGACTCGTCCCGTCGCCAGTCGTTGAAAAGGAACTCGCCGTACCCGGTCCGCTCGATCCGTTTGAGGAACTGCTTGGGGATGATCTGGTCGGTGTCGACGTCCGAGCGGTCGAGCGGGATGAGGACACCCTCCTCTCGGCGAAACGGCTTCATGCGCGTCTCGCCGCGATGGGCATCCGGCGCACGTCGACGAAGCGTCCCTCGACCGCGGCGGCCGCGGCCATCGCCGGTGACACGAGATGCGTGCGCCCCCCGCGACCCTGGCGGCCCTCGAAGTTGCGGTTGCTGGTGCTCGCGCACCGTTCGCCGGGCTGAAGGATGTCGGGATTCATGCCGAGGCACATCGAGCAGCCGGGATTGCGCCACTCGGCTCCGGCACTGGTGAAGATGGCATCGAGCCCCTCGGCTTCCGCCTGCACCTTCACCTGTGCGGAGCCGGGGACGACAAGGACGCGAAGACCGTCGTGAACGCGCCGGCCAGCGAGCATCGCGGCCGCCGCGCGGAGATCCTCGATGCGACCGTTGGTGCACGAGCCGATGAAGATGGTGTCGAGCTTGATGTCCTCGATCGCGGTCCCGGGCTCGAGGCCCATGTACGCGAGCGCGCGCACAGCCGACTCCCGTTCAGCTGCGTCCGCGAATGACTCCGGGTCGGGGACCCGCCCGGTGACCGGCACCGATTGCGCCGGCGTGGTTCCCCAGGTGACCGTCGGTTCCAGCGTGGCCGCGTTGATGGTGACGACGCGGTCATACGTTGCACCTTCGTCGCTGCGCAGCTCGCTCCATGCCGCCACCGCTTCGTCCCAGAGCTCGCCGGCCGGTGCGTATGGGCGGCGCTTGATGTACGCGAAGGTGGTGGTGTCCGGAGCGATCATCCCGGCACGACCGCCACCTTCGATGGTGAGGTTGCAGAGCGTCATGCGCTGTTCCATCGAGAAGCCGCGCACCACCGAGCCGGTGTACTCCACGACGTGACCGGCTGCGCCTGCGGTACCAATCGCGTTGAGCACGCCGAGCGCCGCGTCCTTCGCGGAGACGCCGATGGGCAGCGTGCCGTCGATGCGCACCTCCATGGTCTGGGGACGGGATTGGCGGAGGCACTGGGTCGCCAGCACATGCTCGACCTCGGACGTGCCGATGCCGAGCGCGAACGCCCCGAAGGCGCCGTGCGTCGCCGTGTGCGAATCGCCGCAGACCACCACGGTGCCCGGCAGGGTCAGCCCCAGCTCCGGTCCGATGACGTGAACGATGCCCTGCCAGCGGTGCCCGGCACCGAAGCACGCGATCCCGGAGTCATCGCAGTTGTTGCGCAGCGCTTCCATCTGCGCGGTGCTCATGGCGTCGGCACCACTCACGCCGTCGCCGTCAGTGGGAACGTTATGGTCCATCGTGGCCACAACCAGCCCGGGCCGGCGCACCGAGCGGCCCTCGAGCCGGAGTCCCTCGAACGCCTGCGGCGAGGTCACCTCGTGGACCAGGTGGAGATCCACGTAAAGCAGTGACGGCTCCCCGGGTTGCTCGGCGACGACGTGCGCCTCCCAGATCTTGTCGAAGAGGGTCCGTGGCGTCATTCGAGCCTGGCGGCTCCTAACGCTGCCGTGGCGGGGGTCGGCGCTGCCGACCCGTCGGTTGCGGCCATCCGCTCCGGGGGGACGCGCGGTCCTGCCGCAATCCGTGCGGTCAACCGGTTCAGCGCGTGCACGTAGGCCTTGCCCGCAGCCACCAGGATGTCGGTGTCGGCACCATGGCCGGAGGTCAGCACGCCGTCCTGGCGCAGCCGGACGCTCACCTCGCCGACGGCGTCCATGCCCTCGGTGATCGCCTGGATGGCGAACTCCTCCAGCTCGGCCTTCACCTGCACCAACGAGTTGATGGCACGGTAGGTTGCGTCGACCGGCCCGTCACCGATCGACACGGCTTCATGGCTCACGCCGTCGCTGAGCAGCATGCGCACCGTCGCGGTGGCGCGCAGGTTGGTACCGCAGCTGACCTGCAGGTGCTCGAGACGGAAGGTCTCCTCGGCACCCTGACGCTCGTCGGCGACGATCGCCTCGAGGTCGCGGTCGGTGACATCGCGCTTGCGGTCGGCGAGCTCCTTGAAGCGGACGAATGCACGCTGCAACTCTTCGCCGTCGAGCCGGTAGCCGAGCTGCGCGAGGCGGTCGCTGAGCGCATGACGCCCGCTCAACTTGCCGAGCACGAGCGTCGATCCAGCCCCGACCTGGCCGGGCTCCATGATCTCGAACGTCCTCCGGTCCTTGAGCATGCCGTCCTGGTGGATGCCGGAGTGATGCGCGAATGCATTCGCGCCGACCACGGCCTTGTTCGGCTGCACGAGCATGCCCGTGAGTTGGGAGACGAGTTGCGACGTGCGGTACAGCTGCGAGTGGTCGAGCTGAGTCGCCACCCCGTACACCTCGGGATGCAGATGCGTGGCCATGGCCACCTCTTCGAGCGCTGCGTTGCCTGCGCGCTCACCGATGCCGTTGACACAGGTCTCGATCTGACGGGCCCCGGCGAGCACGCTCACCAGGGAGTTGGCGGTGGCCAGCCCCAGGTCGTTGTGGCAGTGGACCGAGAGCACGACATCGCGCAGCGCAGGGACCTTGGCATACATCCAGGCGATCAGATCGCGCCACTCGTCGGGCGTTGCGTAGCCGACGGTGTCGGGCAGGTTGATCGTGGTCGCGCCTGCCTCGATGCAGCCGTTGACGACGTCGGCCAGGTAGTCGCGCTCGGTACGGCTCGCGTCCATCGGCGAGAACTCGACATCCTCGCGAAACGACTTCGCGAGCGCGGTCATCTGCACGGCGTGGTCGTAGACCTCGCGCTGAGTCATGCGCAGCTGGCCCTCGCGATGGATCGGTGAGGTGCCGATGAACACGTGGATGCGCGCGCGGACGGCGGGCCCGAGCGCGGCCGCCGATGCTCGCACGTCGGCCTCGAAACAGCGGGAGAGTCCTGCGATCACGGCGCCGTCGACCTGCTCGGCGATGGCCTTCACCGCCGCGAAGTCACCCGGGGAGCTGTGCGGGAATCCCGCTTCGATGACGTCGACCTTGAGGCGTGCGAGCTGGTGGGCGATCTGCAGCTTGTCCTCGGCGTTGAGCGCGACGCCCGGAGACTGCTCGCCGTCGCGGAGCGTGGTATCGAGAATCGTGAGTGCCTCGGTCATACTCGCGCCTCCTCGCGACCCGGATCGGCCAGCACCGCCTCCATGCCAGGTGCAGTTTTCGCGTTGAGCCAGGCCATCTTCGAGCGCAGCTCGGCGCCGACTCGCTCGATGGGAAGGTGGTGTTCCTCATCGCGGTACTCGACGAAGTTCGGCCGGCCGGCTTCACTTTCCTCGATCCACCGCTTCGCGAATGTCCCGTCCTGGATGTCGGTGAGCAGCTTGCGCATGGTCTCGCGGGTTCGCTGATCGACGACCTTCGGACCGCTCACGTAGTCGCCGTACTCGGCGGTGTCGCTCACCGAGTAGCGCATCCAGGACAGGCCACCCTGGTACATGAGATCGACGATGAGTTTGAGCTCGTGCATGACCTCGAAGTACGCGAGCTCGGGTTGGTAGCCGGCTTCGGTGAGGGTATCGAACCCTGCCTTGACCAGCGAGGTGATGCCGCCACACAGCACCGCCTGCTCGCCGAAGAGGTCGGTCTCGGTCTCCTCGGCGAAGGTCGTTTCCAGCACGCCTGCGCGAGTGCCTCCGATGCCCCGGGCGTATGCGAGGGTCCGCTCGCGTGCGAGCCCGGTCGCGTTCTGGTGCACTGCGAACAGGCAGGGAACGCCCTGTCCTTCGACGTACGTGCTGCGCACCAGGTGCCCCGGACCCTTCGGCGCCACCATGCTCACGTCAACTCCGACCGGGGGATCGATGAGCTCGTAGCGGATGTTGAACCCGTGGGCGAACATCAGCATCTTGTCGGCGTGCAGGTGCGGCGCGATCGCCTCGTCGTAGAGCGCGCGCTGACCGGTGTCAGGGGTCAGCACCATGATGACCTCGGCCTCCTCGCACGCTCCCGCGGGCGTCAGCACGCGCAATCCCTCAGCTTGAGCCGCGGCACGGCTCTTGCTGGTCTCCGGGAGTCCGATCCGCACGTCATGTCCCGAGTTCGCGCAGGTTGAGCGCGTGGGCGTGGCCCTGCGAGCCGTAACCCAGGATGGCGATGGGGCGCTTGGCCAGCGCGTCTGCGTCCGCGTCAGCGTCGTAGTACATCCGAGCGGTCATTGATCGCTGTCTCCTCTGCGCTTGCTCATACGGTGCCGGTGGTGTCGCCGGCAACTCCCGCCACGCGTGACGGCTCTGTCTGAGGCTCATCGCCGTCGATCGCGAAATCCATGAGACGGATGCGCGCCTGATCGCCGCGCACCAGCGCGACGACGCCACTGCGCGCCAGCTCCTTGATGCCGAAGGGCCGCATCAGCTCGATGAAGTTGTCGATCTTCTCGGCGCTGCCGGTCACCTCGATGATCACCGAGCTGGCGGCGACGTCGACGATCCGGCCCCTGAAGATGTCCACCAGGTTGATCAGCTCGGTGCGCTCGCCTGGCGGCGCATGCATCCGGACGAGCACGAGCTCGTGCGCGACGTTGCGCAGTCCTGTGATGTCGTCGATGGTGATCACGTCGATGAGCTTGGCCAGCTGCTTGGTGGCCTGCTCCGCCTGCTGACGCCCGACATGCACGGTAATGGTCATCCGCGAGATCGTGTCGTCGTCGGTCGGACCCACCGACAGTGAGTTGATGTTGAATCCGCGCCGCCGGATCATCGAGGCGACGCGTTGGAGCACGCCCGGTTTGTTGTCGACGAGTACTGACAGCAACCGGCTCTGGGTCATCAACTCGCCTCGACGAAGTCGAGCATGCCCTTGCCGAGCGGGACGATGGGGTAGACGTTCGCGTTCGGATCGATGTTGAAGTTGAGCAGCACCGGTCCCTTGTGCGCCGTCGCTTCGTCGAGCATCCGGCCGACGTCCTCGAGCCGGTCTGTGGACATCGCCTTCATTCCGAAGGCGTCACCAAGCTTGACGAAGTCGGGTGTGAACGTCAGGTCCACCGCGGAACGTACGCCGTCGTAGAAGTCGTCCTGGAACTGGCGGACCATGCCGAGCGACGAGTTGTTCAGGATGATGACGTTGACGTCGATGTTGTTCTCGACCATCGTCGCCATCTCCTGCATGTTCATGACGAAGCCGCCCTCGCCGGTCACGCAGAACACCGTCTTGTTCGGGTTGGCGAGCTTCGCTCCCATCGACGCTGGAAACGCGTAGCCCATCGTCCCGGTCCCGCCGGAGTTGAGGAAGAGTCCGGGCTTGCGGTAGTTGAACCAGAGCGCCGCCCAGATCTGATTCTGACCGACGTCGGCGAGCACGATCGCCTCATCCTCGCAGCGGGAGTACATCTCCTCGAGAACCTGCTGAGGCTGGAGCAGACCGCTGTGATTGGTGAAGCGGACCGGATGCTCCTCCTTCCACTGGTCGATCTGGGTCAGCCACTGGTGCTCGCGCTTGGGTTCGACGAGCAGGTTCAGCTCGCGGAGCGCGACCTTCGCGTCCGCGACGACGCTGACGTGAGGGACGACGTTCTTGCCGATCTCGGCAGGGTCGATGTCGATGTGCACGAGGTGCTCGACGCGCGGCGCGAACGAGTTCGAGCCGGGTGGTCACCCGGTCGTCGCAGCGCATGCCGACCATGATCAGGACGTCGGCTTCGCAGACCGCCTTGTTGGTGTAACCGGCGCCCATGAACCCGACCATCTGCAACGCCATCGGGTCGGTCACCGGGAACGCGCCCGTGCCGAGCAGCGTCCAGCCCACCGGGATGTGCGCCTGGTGAGCAAGCTCGGCAAGCTCCTCCTCGGCGCGGGCGATCAGCACACCGCGTCCGGCGAGGATCACCGGACGCTTGGCACCCTTGATGAGCTCGGCGATCTGGCGGAGCTTTGCCGGGTCCGGCCGCGGTGGGGCCGGATACGACCGCCGGCGCACCGGCGTCTCCGGGTAGTTGAAGACGCTCACGGCAGCCTGCAGATCCTTGGGAAAGTCGATGAGCACCGGCCCCGGCCGTCCCGTGCGGGCGATGTGGAATGCCTCCTGGATGGTTGGGGCGATGTCCTCGACGCGGGTGATCAGGTACGAGTGCTTGACCACCGACATGGTCGAGCCGATGACGTCGGACTCCTGGAAGCTGTCGGTCCCGATCGCGGTCGAGGGCACCTGGCCGGTGATCGCCACCACGGGGACCGAGTCCATGTACGCGGTGGCGAGGCCGGTCACGAGGTTCAGCGCGCCGGGGCCGCTCGTCGCGAACACGACCCCCACCGACCCGCGCTTGCTCCGCGCGTATCCGTCGGCGGCATGTGCACCGCCCTGCTCGTGACGTACCAGCACGTGGTGGAGCGCCGGGTAGTCCGGGAGGTATCGATAGAGCCAGAGATTGGCCCCGCCGGGGTAGCCGAAGATGGTGTCGACACCCTCACGGATGAGCGATTCGAGGGCGATCTGCGCGCCGGTGAGCATCCGAGGCGGCTCCGCCAGGCCGTCGGGGTCTGCTGCTGTCGTCGCAGCCGCGCTCGAGCGTTGATCCGTTCGGGCGGTGATCATTGGTAGTAGCGGCTCAGGGAACGGCGCACGAACTCTTCGCTCTCGTCGTGCCGGGGCGTCCCGGGAGCGAAACGATCCGCGCGTGCGGCGTCGAATTGTTTGGCCTGGGTGCTGTCGTCGTGGGTGTTCGCATCCCAGCGAGTCGGGGTTCCCATGCCGTCATAGGGGGCGGGTGCCTGTCCGGGGCGGGCCATGACTGTTCCTCCTGTGGCTTGTGCCGGGAACGAAAAAAGGCCCCCTCGTGGGAGGGGGCCTTTTGCTTGATTCCGGCTTGGTGTTGGTGCCTACCTGCGCACGCGCCTGCCCTGAAGCATGAAAGCCCCGCTCCTAATCAGGAGCAGGCCTACCAGCAGGACCAGCGCGGAGCCGTACAACACAGTGGCGCGAAGGATACGGCCTGAACCGCGTTCCAGTCAACACGGAGTTGTGACAGTCGCCGCACCGTATGCTTCCGCGCATGCCTGAGAAAGCAACGAGCAGGCCGAGCTCCGTGATGCTGCACGGTCCCGATCGCGCGCCTGCGCGAGCCATGCTGCGCGCCATCGGCTTCAGTCGTGAGGACCTCGAGAAGCCGATCATCGGTGTCGGCCACTCATGGATCGAGACCATGCCGTGCAACTGGAACCACCGCGCTCTCGCAGAAAAGGTTAAGGAAGGGGTGCGGGCCGCGGGTGGCACTCCCATGGAGTTCAACACGATCGCGGTGAGTGACGGCGTCACAATGGGCACGCAGGGGATGAAGGCATCGCTCGTCTCTCGCGAAGTCATCGCGGATTCCATCGAGCTCGTCACCCGCGGGCACAGCTTCGACGGCCTCGTGCTGATCGTCGGCTGCGACAAGACCATCCCGGCAGCGGCGATGGCGCTGTGCCGCCTCGACATCCCCGGGCTCGTGCTCTATGGCGGGACCATCCGGCCCGGGCATCTGCGTGGTCGCGACCTCACGGTCCAGGACGTGTTCGAGGCCGTGGGCGCCTACAACGCCGGACGGATCGACGCGGACGAGCTTCGTGCCGTCGAGGAGCACGCCTGCCCGGGCGCGGGGGCGTGCGGTGGTCAGTACACGGCGAACACGATGAGCGCCGCGGTCGAGTTCCTCGGGCTCTCGCCCCCCGGCGCCAACGGCGTGCCGGCGACGCATCCGGACAAACCCGCTGTGGCGGAGGCGGCGGGCCGCCTCGCGGTGCGGCTCGTCGAGGAGGGGACGACGGCGCGGTCGATCACCACTCGCGACGCATTCGAAAACGCGGTCGCGTCGTTCTCGGCGACCGGCGGCTCGACCAACGCAGTGCTCCATCTGCTCGGTATCGCCGCCGAGGCAGGCGTCGCGCTCGACATCGATGACTTCGATGCGATCTGCGCGCGCACGCCGATCCTCGCCGACCTGCGTCCTGGCGGGCGCTTCGTTGCGACCGATCTCTTCGCGGCCGGCGGGCTCGCCGTGCTGATGCAGCGGATGCTCGAGCTCGAGCTCCTGCACGGCGATGCCCGGACAGTCGACGGGCGGACGATCGCCGAGGTTGCGGCGTCGGCGCAAGAGACTGCCGGTCAGCAGGTGATTCGTCCCGTCGACGCGCCGCTGCGCGCGCATGGCGGGATCGGTGTGCTGCGCGGCAACCTCGCCGCCGAGGGCTGCGTGGTCAAGCTGGCCGGCAACGATCGCGATGCGCATCGCGGGCCGGCGCGCGTCTTCGATTCCGAGGAGGCGGCATTCGCCGCGGTGCGCACCGGTGCGGTCAAGGCCGGCGACGTCGTGGTGATCCGTTACGAGGGCCCGGTGGGCGGCCCGGGCATGCGCGAGATGCTCGGCGTCACCGGCGCGATCGTCGGCGCCGGCCTCGGCGATTCGGTGGCGTTGATCACCGACGGTCGCTTCTCCGGAGCGACGCACGGGTTCATGGTCGCGCACATCGCGCCGGAGGCGGCGCTGGGCGGCGCGATAGCGGCGGTGCGCGACGGCGACATCGTGAACATCGACGTGAAGACGCGTCGCATCGACGTCGAGCTGGACGGCACGGAGATCGCGGCGCGACTTGCCGAGTGGCAGCGGCCGGCGAATCGGTACGCGACCGGCGTGTTCGCGAAGTACGCGGCCACGGTGTCCTCCGCGAGCCTGGGAGCCGTTACGGGGCGCTGACCCCGATCTTTCCCACCGCGCCGCGGAGCCCGCTGCAGCCGACGCAGCCGATGCAGCCGACGCAGTCCGAACAGGCCACGCACGCGATGCACCGAGCGCAACGGATGCAGGCGAGCATCAGCACGCAGCGCCGGATGGCGGCGCTGCAGAGGGTGGCGACACTGCCGCTGACAGCGATGCTGCCCGCAGTCAGGCTGCTCCCGGCGACGGCCACGCTCAGCGTCGTCGCAGCGCTGCCGGCGACTGCCGCGGAAGCGCTGGTCAGGGCCGAGCCGGCAACCGCTGTTGAATCACTCGTCACCGCGGATCCGGCGACGGCTGTCGAGCGGCGTGTCGCCACGCTTCCCGCGACGGCCGAACTGTCGACGGTGTAGACACTTCCGGCGACGGCGACGCTCGATCGCGTCTTCGCCGAGCCGGCGACGTGATCCCATTCCTCATCGCCGGCTGCAAGCTCCCGGCGCAACGCAAGGACTCGGGCGGCCGCCGTGGCCGCGAGGACGGCCACACCCACGACGATCACCACGCGCTTGGGTCGGATGTCCGGCATGCGGCCAGTCTAATCCGACCGACACAGGCGCTCGCGTTGCGTGAGAATCACGCTCGCGATGACCACGAATCCGACGCCGATGTGCGTTCCGGAGCCCGCAACTGTCCCAGCCACGAGCAAGCATCAGGCCCTGCTCGTTGCCGAGGACTGGTTACTCGCCGCATGGGTCGCGCTGGTGACGCCACTGCTCTTTCGTGCCCAGGGTGGCTCCGGCCCGTTCGATTCGGGAGCACCACTGCTGGGAGTCATCCGTCTTGGGGCCGTCCTGGGCGCGCTCATTTGTGTGTCAGGCAAGCACGACCCGAACGCTCCGCGGGAACGGTCGCTCATCGGCGTTGGCGCGATCGGGCCACTCACTGGTGGCCTCCTCCTGGTCGCGATCAGCGGGTTCACCGCACTGAGCATCACCTCGGATGCCGGCGTCGCGCTCGTGGCCGTTGCCGCGCTCGCGATGATCGCCGTGCACGTGCTCCTACCGCCGATGAGCATCGTTGCCAGGCGCGTGCTGGTCACGCCGTTCGTCATGGTTGCGGGCGGCCTGTTCTGGACGTTCATCGCCGCGGTGACCGGGGAGCCGGGAAGCGCAACGCCGGCAGCGGCCATTGCCAACCCGCAGACCGCGTTGGCAGCGATCGCATTCCTGCTCGCGTTTTCGGCGGTCTACTACGCGATGCTCGTCTACGCGCCGCGCCAGGTGGCCGAACGCGAGGGCAACCTCGTGACCTGGGTGCTCCGCTATGCGCTCTTCGTCGCCGGAGTCATCTTCGGCCTCGCCTGGCCTCGTCTCTTCGGCGTGTAACCGGCGCTTAGAGCAGGTCGACCCCGACGCCCGCCTCGACCGGGGTGGTCTCACCGAGATCCGAGGCGACCGCGGTGCCCGCCTCCTCATCAACGGCCGGAATACCGCGTGCCTTGGTGCGCAGCGGGACCTCCTTGATCAGCAGCGTCAGGAAGAATGCAACCACCAGGATCGGGACGGCGGTGAGAAACACGACATGCAGGGACTCCGACACCGCGTTGATGAGGCCCGTGTGGATCGCCGGCGGCAGGTTGGCGAGCTGCGCGGGGTTTCCCTCGAGCGACGCGGGATTGATTCCCGAGTGCAGCGCACTCGCCGGCAGGTTCTTGCGCAGGTTCGACGCCAGCTGGTTGCTGAAGATCGCTCCGAAGATCGCCACCCCGAACGACGCGCCCATCGAGCGCAGGAACGTGGCAGAGCTGGTGCCCACCCCGAGGTCGCGCTGCTCCACTGCGTTCTGGACGGCAATGACCAGAACTTGCATGACGCAGCCGAGGCCGAGCCCGAGGACGACCATGTAGATCGAGAGGAAGAAGCGCGGCGTCTGCGGGTCGATGGTTGAGAGCAGGAACACCCCGATTGCCGCCAGTGCGGTGCCGATGATCGGGAAGACCTTGTAGCGGCCAACCCGGCTGATGACCTGGCCGCTGGTGATCGATGCGACGAGCAGGCCCGCCATCAGGGGCAGGATGTTCAGGCCCGAGCTGGTTGCGCTCGCGCCGTCCACGAGCTGCAGGAACACCGGCAGGAAGGTGATCGCGCCAAACATCGCGAAGCCGATCACGAAGCCAACGCTGCTCGCAACGTTGAACACCTGGATGCGGAACAACCGGAAGGGGAGGATCGGCTCCGTGACGCGCCGCTCGACCACGATGAAGGCGGCGAGCATGACCACGCCGATGACCCCGAGCCCGAAGATCGGCAGCGAGGCCCACGCGTACTGGGTGCCACCCCACGTCGTCATCAGGATGAGCGACGAAGCCCCGGCCGCGAGGAAGAAGGCGCCCAGCCAGTCGATGCTGTGGGAGATGCGCCGCGTCGGCGTCTTCAACACCGTCGCGGTCACGAACAGCGCCACCGCCGCGATCGGGACGTTGATGTAGAAGATCCAGCGCCAGGACGCGTCGTCGGTGAGGAAGCCGCCGATGAGCGGGCCCGCAACGCTGGCAAGGGCGAAGACGCCGCCCATCCATCCCTGATACTTGCCGCGCTCGCGAGGGGGCACGACGTCGCCGATGATCGCCTGCGCGCCGACCATGAGACCGCCGGCCCCGATGCCCTGGATGGCGCGGAAGCCGATGAGCTCGAGCATGTTCTGCGAGAGACCGGACAGCATCGAGCCGACGATGAAGATGACGATCGCCGCCTGGAACAGGAATTTGCGCCCGTAGAGGTCACCCAGCTTCCCGTACAGCGGGGTTGAGACCGTCGACGCGAGCAGGTACGACGTGACCACCCAGGACAGCTGGTTGAGGCCGCCGAGGTCGCCGACGATGGTGGGCAGCGATGTCGCGACGATGGTCTGATCGAGGGCGGCGAGGAGCATGCCCAGCATCAGGGCGCCGAGCACTGCATAGATCTGGCGCTGCGTCATGCGGTGGCCCTCCTCATGTGCTCTCCGAGATCGTCAGGCACCGTCGCCGCGATGCGCTCGGTCAGATCGACGTAGGTCTGCAGCTCCTCGTCATTCAGTGCGGTGCACACTTGCGCGGATGCTCGGCGCATGCCGGCTTTGAAACGTGCGGCGAGCTCCTTTGCGTGCTCCGTCGGTACAACATGTTGCACCCGCCGGTCGCGCGCGTCACGGACGCGCGTCACCAGGCCCTGGCGCTCGAGCCGGTCGATGAGCTGCGTGGCGCCGCTCAAGCCGATGCCCTCTGCCTCGGCGACCTCGCGCATGCTCATCCCGTCGCCGAGCAGGAGACGGCGAACCACCTCCATCTGGTGGACGGTCGTGCCGCCCCATTCTGCGAACTCGGACTGCAGGGTCGGCGACGCGGCGTCAAGGAAGCGGCGCCGCAGCGCCGACTGCGCCATGATCAGACGCTCGAGGAGGAGGGAACGGTCCTTCACGTGACGGATAATACATCACATGAAGCATTTTGTCGCGGGCTTCAGCCTCGCTGGCTGGGGTCCCCGCGTCGCGACACCGGTTCTCGATGGTGGTCGCGGTCACCACGACGTCAAGCATGCCGGCGCCGATGATGCGTCGCTCGCGGCTCCACCCGCTCCGGCGATTTCGCGCCGATCGGCTATAAATCCGGCGTCGGATCAAGCGGCTCTGCGAGACGGTCGAGAGCAGGTGCGGAGGTAGCGGATCATGGGAAGCCCGATCGTTCACTTCGAGATCATCGGCAAAGACGCGGCGCAGCTCAAGACCTTCTACACCGAGATCTTCGACTGGAAGATCGGTGAACTGACCCCCGATATGGGCAACTACGGACTCATCGACGGGGCATCGAGCGGGCTCGCCGGCGGAGTCGGACAGTCCGACGACGGCAAGCCGCGCACCTCCGTGTATGCGCAGGTGCCCGACCTTCAGGCGACGCTCGACAAGGTCGTGGCGGTCGGTGGAAGCGTGGTGATGCCTCCGACGGAGATCCTCCCTGGGACCACACTGGCGCTGTTCACCGATCCCGCAGGCAATGTCGTCGGCCTGACGAAAGGCTGACCCATCGCAGCAGGCTGATGCGACGCACGGCGCGAGATCGCCTGCGCACGCTGTCGATGGCGTCAAGATGACCGCGCCGTGATCCAGCATCCGTCCGCGAGCTTTGCCTTCACGGCACGGTGCCGCATCGTCAACCGGCCGGGGATGCTCGGCCAGCTCACCTCGGCGATCGGCAGCGTCGGCGGCGACATCCGCGCTCTCGACATCGTTCGCGTCGAGGGCAACGGCATCGTCCGCGACATCACCGTGCTCGCAGCTGATGCCGAGCATGCGCAGAAGCTCATCCAGCGCATGTCGAGCGTTCCCGGGGTCGAGGTCCTCGAGTACTCGGACCGCACGTTTCTCGCGCACCTCGGCGGCAAGATCGAGGTGACGCCGCGGCATCCGATCCGCACCCGGGACGACCTGTCCATGGTTTACACGCCCGGGGTCGCGCGAATCTGCCTGGCAATCGTGGAAGACCCGCGCCGGGTGCGCAACCTCACCATCAAGCGCAACGCGGTTGCCATCGTCAGCGACGGGAGCGCGGTGCTCGGTCTTGGCAACATCGGGCCCGACGCGGCGATCCCGGTGATGGAGGGCAAATCGATGCTCTTCAAAGAGTTCGGCAGCGTCGACGCCTTCCCCATCTGCCTGGCCACGCAGGACGTGGACGAGATCGTCGCGACGGTGGTGAACATCGCGCCGATCTTCGGCGGCATCAACCTCGAGGACATCGCGGCCCCGCGCTGCTTCGAGATCGAGCGCCGGCTCACTGCACTCCTCGATATCCCGGTGTTCCACGACGACCAGCACGGCACCGCCATCGTCGTCACTGCCGCGCTCATCAACGCGCTCAACATCGTCGGCAAGCGCCTCGAGGACGTGCGGGTCGTCTGCCTCGGCGTGGGGGCGGCCGGAACGGCCGTGACCAGCCTCCTGCTCGCGGCGGGCGTTGGCAGCGTCATCGGCGTCGATCGCAACGGGATCCTCAGCGAGGGTGAGGCCGGCCTCACTCCGGCCCAGGCGATCTATGCGGCCGCCACCAACCCAACGCGCCTGAGGGGCGGCCTGGGGGATGCGCTCGTGGGGTCGGATGTCTTCATCGGCACCAGCGTCGGCGGGGCGCTCGACCCCGAACTCGTGCGCCTGATGGCCCCGCGGCCCATCGTCTTTGCTCTGGCGAATCCGGAACCAGAGGTGCAACCCGAGGCGATCGAAGAGACGGCCGCGGTGATCGCCACGGGCCGGAGCGACTACCCCAACCAGATCAACAACGTCCTCTGCTTTCCCGGCTTCTTCCGCGGTCTCCTCGACTGTGGCGCCGCGCAGATCACCGACGGGATGAAGCTCGCCGCCGCCCGGGCGATTGCCGACGTCGTCGGTGACGATCTCCATCCCGAGTACGTCATCCCGTCGGTCTTCAACCGGGACGTGGCCCCGGCCGTCGCGGCCGCGGTGAGCGCTGAGGCACGGAGCAGCGGGCTCGGCCGCGAGTACTCGGATCTCATCGATCCCCTGCACGTGGCGCCGTCGCGCCGCGAACCGACGACCTGAGCGACCCGGGAGTTATCCACATCCTGGCCGGTGCCGCGCCAGTGGGTACAGCGGAGATCTCGTCAGTTATCCACAGGCTCATGGGGAAAGCTCGGAGCCCGTTGTCGCGCTGATTCGCGACTCGAGGGCGGCGCGCCGCGTGCCGATCCGGTGCTGCGAAACTTGCGGCGTGGAGATCGACGAGCAGATCGAGCGGATACGCGCCGAGGGTGAGGCGCTCGGAGATGCGGCAGCATCGAGCCCGTTCGATGCCCGAGTGCCGGGCTGTCCGGACTGGGACGTCGAGATGCTCGTCCGTCATATCGGCGACGTGCATCGTTGGGCGGCAACGATCGTGGGCGAGCGAATTCCGAATCGCCTGCAGCGCGACTTCGAAGGTCCAGCGGAACGCGACGCCCTGCTGGCGTGGTACCGAGATGGGTGCACGGCGCTCATCGAGACCCTGCAGGCTGCTTCTCCCGAGGACACCTTCTGGTTCTGGGGACCCGCACCCAGTGCGCTCGCCTTCTGGGCACGCCGGCAGGCAAACGAAACCACCGTGCACCGGTGCGATGCCGAGGCCGCTCGTGGCCCGATCACGCCGCTCGGCACCCTGGATGCGGTCGACGCCCTCGAGGAGTGGTTCGGATTGGCGGTGCGGCGAGCTCGGGCACCCGACGGCGGCGGCCGCATCCTGCGCCTGGTGGCCACGGACACCGGCAGCACCTGGAACGTCATCGTGGGAGATCGTGTCGAGGTCACGAGCGACCGGGGCCGCGGCCACTGCGAGCTGCGGGGCACGGCATCGGACCTCTACCTCTGGTCGATGAACCGGCGCAGTACCGAAGGGATCGCCGTGTCCGGCGACGACAGCCTTTTGCAAGTTTGGGCCGATAATGTCAGATTCTGACCGCGGTTCAGCGCCGAGCTCGAGCGAGCTTCGCATCAGGGCCGCGACGATCGGCGAACCGCAGCGGGTCGACGGGGCCATCGAGTTGCGAGCGTACGACGATGACTGGCCGCGGCTGTATGCCCGGGAAGCGATTCGCGTCGTGGATGTTCTCGGCGACCGCGTCCTGCGTCTCGAGCACGTGGGCTCCACATCGGTGCCGGAACTCGCCGCCAAACCGATCATCGACATGCTCCTGGTGGTCGCCGACTCGTCGGCAGAGCGTGACTACGTTCCACCCATGGAGGCAGCCGGGTACGTGCTCCGGATTCGCGAGCCGGAGTGGTACGAGCATCGGCTCCTCAAGGGGCCGGGCGCGAACATCAACCTGCATGTCTTCTCTGCCGGCTGCGTCGAGATCGACCGAATGCTGGGCTTTCGTGATCACCTGCGTGCGAACGACTCGGACCGCGACCTGTACCTGCGAACCAAGCAGGAGCTGGCGTCGCGGCACTGGAACTACGTGCAGGAGTACGCGGACGCGAAGACCGAGGTTGTGGAGGCGATCATCGCCCGCGCCGCGACGCCGTGAGCGCTACTTCAACGCGCGTACGGGCACTTCGTACAGGCAGTACAGCGTGCCGTTGACCATCATCTCGTCGACGGCTGCGAAGCCGAAGCTCTCGTAGTACCGGCGGATGCCCGGATTGTCCGCGAGGCAGTCGAGGCGGACGTAGGCCCGGCCACGGCGCCGCGTCTCAGCGATGCACCATTCCAGCCCGTGATGCCCGGCGCCGGCGGCTGAGCGGCGGACGGCGAATCGGTGCAGGTACATGGCTTCGTCGCCTGCCGTCGCCCAGAAGATGGGATCGTTCTCGAGCAGCGACAGTGTGCCGACGGCGTCGGCGCCCCGCCAGATGAGGTACAGCGCGCCTTTCGCGATGTCACCGCAGAGGCGGGACACGCCGGTGCTGCCGGCACCCGTGTAGGAGCCCGGGATCCAGTTCGGGAAACCTTCCGCCTCGCCCCACGAGGCGACCTCTTCGATGATCGCCGCGCTGATGTCCGGTTCGCTCGAGCGTTCGATACGAAGGGCGGAGCCGGTCTGCGCTTCAGCGGTCACGCATCGAGCGTAGCCCGCGAGCGAGGAGGGACGCTTATCCGTTCCCCGCGGTGCGCTCGGCGACCGCCTGGATCTCCTCGAGTCCATAGAGGAAGTGCGCGCGCCGCACCTCGTCGAGGGCGGCTTCGTCGACGCTCTCCCGTGGCGACGGTGCGATCGTGAGATCCTGCGACGCCGGCCGCGCCGTGAGGCGTGCGTCGGTGTCCTCGAGGCCGCCGCCGACCGGGATGTAGCCGAGATCGCGGTTCTCGGCGGCCTGCATCATCCAGCGTGCCACGGCTGCGCTGATCGGCGAGAGAACCTCCTGGTCGAGCCAGCGCATGTCGGCTTCGGTGGGGGTGCTGAGCTCACGATTGAACGGCGGGGGAACGACATTCACGTCGTGGCCGTTCACGGTGATGTGGATCTCCGTCGGCCGGTCCTCGTCAGAGCTGATCGAGACGCGGATCGTGACGCTCGTCGGTGACAGCGTTTTCCACTGCTTCTCCCAGACCCTGGTGTGCGACACGGGATTGAATCGCCGCCGGACGGGCTCGGCGACGAGCATCTCGCCGTTGAGCGCGCAGAACACGTTGAGGGTGGCGATCACCTCGTCCGCAGCGGCCGAGGAGATCCACTGCAGCACGGGGACGGTGCGACTGTCGATGTCGGGATGCGATGCGGCGCCGAACTCCCATTCGAGGGCCTGCATCGCGTGCGCGTGCAACGCGCAGTAGATCTTGCCGTCGACGACGCTTCGATCCGCCGGACACCACGCTGTCTTGCAGCGCCGGCCGCGGCGGTCGACATAGCTGCAGGGCATGCCTGCCAGCGAGGAGCAGCGGAGAGCAGAACACGGCTGATTGCCGGGCATGGTTTCCGGACGCCGCGCGCTGTCGTCGTGACCGTGCGCGGGTCGCTGCTCGGCTGTCCCGGTTCGCCACCTGAGCATTTTCTTGACCTGCGGTGATCGAGCGGCAGTGCTCGGTGTCGCTTCATCCTATGCGACTCAGGGGGTCGCATATGGCAAGCCTGTAACGACCCGTTTCGCCGTTTCAGGCTGAAGGATCGGGCTCGCGAGCCGATCGACGCTTGGCGGTCAGCTTGCGAATCCGCTGCATCTCCTCTGAAGGCTCGCGGTGCGGCGGGCGCTCCGGCGGCTGCAACCGCGGAGGGAGATTCCTGCGAGGACCGGCCCAGAGTGCGGGTGGGGCATTGACCGCATCCGCGATGCGGTACGCCAGTAACTCGTAGTTGACGCGCCACCCGCGAAAATGAATCCACAACTCCGCGGCGCCGCGCTCCATCTTCCAGCCGACGTGCTCCAGGTGGTGGATGGCATCGTGGTAGTTGTCTTCGGTGAGTTGAATGGGGTCGCCGGGTTTCGGGTCGTGGTCGTACGGTATCCCGACCACCGTTGCGAGGTCCCGCAAGCACATGTACCCCATGCGCAGGAACGCGCGTGCCTCTGAGGGGGCGGTCAGCGGTTCGGTGGCGAGCTGCATCGCCGCCGCATCCATCACCGCCAGCAGCCCGAGAACCCACGACCGGTAGGGATGCGGCGAGCGAAACCAGAGGAGGACCGGATACGACGCGTGGCTCTCGGCCACGTCGGCCGCCCATTCCTCCCAGCGCTGATAGAGCTTGCCCAGGTTCTGGACATTATCGACCAATTCGCTCCGGGCCAGGAGCTCGGGGCCCCAGGCGGGTGATCCCGCCCGGCTGTCGAGCAGGGTGACCAGGACCTCCCGCCGGTTGAAGGCGCCGTAGAGGACCGGCAGGTAGGCGATCTGGAGGGCCACGATCCAGAGACCGGCTCCGGCGGCGCAGAACACGAGCAGGCGCGGCCCTGCGCCGGTTTGGGTGGCGAACCCGAGCGTGAAGAGCGATGACCCGCTCACCGTCGCGGCATGGAACAAGCCGCCCGTCTTCATGAACGGCCAGAGCATCAGCGCAAAGCCGATGAGCAGCGCGGCCAGCCAGATCACCAGGCTCACGATCAGGTAGAGCGGCGCCTGCAGCGCAAGGAAACGGTCGCGGGCCTCGTACGTGTCAAAACGATGGGAGATGCCCGAGAAGACCTTGATCATCCCCCGGCCCGCGTAGTTCTGAACTCTCGACGACCCGAGGCGGGGCAGCACCAACGAGGTCACCACGCTCATCAGCGTCGAGAGCACGATGACCAGACCGAGTGCAGCCCCGACCCATTCGACGACCGTCATCGGCGCATCATCGCCGAACGGCCGGCGTCGCGAGCCGGGACCCGCGACGCCGGTGGGTCAGGCGGTCGCTACCACTCCACCCAATCGCCCGGAGCGGAGCGCCACACCGAGGTGTCGGGCGCCCCTGCGAACACGGGGCCGAGGTGGTCGAAACCAAGCGAGAGCTCGTAGTACTCGTTCATGCGATCGGCGTCCATCCAGAGATCCACACCGATCAATTCCGCTACCGGCGCCTCACCCGGATTCGGCACGCGAACCCAGAGGCTGTGGCTCACCATCCCGTAGGTGCGGGCTGCGTTGATCATCGTGGCGGCATACGCGACAAACGCGTCTGCCGCCTGCTCGACCGATGCGACCTTCGCCTGGAGCAGGCCGACCGCACCGATGGAGCGGCCCGCGGGCAGTGACAGATGAGATGCACCGAAGCCTTCGAGTCGCGACCACACGATGCCGTTCCGAGTTCGCGAACAGCTGGGCGGCGGCGGCCTGCACCCGCGGGTTGGAGAAGAAGGTGCCCAACCCGGACATGCTGTTCCAGAGGTCGATGAACAGCAGCTGACCGGCGAACTCCTTCCCGATCGGTGCGTACACGTTGTGACTCAGATCGCCGAGCGAGCGAGCGCCGGCTGCGCTCTGCGGCGCGCCTGCAGTCGCGTTGTGCAGGGTTCGGGCGTCTTCGAGTGTCGCTGCAATGGTTTTGCCACGCACGGTGAGCAAGAACGTCTCGGCGCCGGCATCGGCGGGATAGGTGCTGTCAGTCATGTCCGATCTCCTGTGGTCCGCGGTTCTACTCACACGACGAACGGCCATGACGGATATCGACAGGGGGTTGGTATGACGAGTGTCGCGGCTGCTGCTTTAGAGTGCCGTCATGCCGAATCGGTTTCGCATGGTGCAACGCGACTGATCGACGGAGGAGCGAGGATGGCAAGGGGAACTGGGACCCGCGAGGACCCGTGGCAGCTGACGACCCCGAGCGGGACGTCCACCTATGAGATGTACCGCGACGAAGCCCTGGATCCTCCAGCGCTCGTGTGCACGGTCGGGAGCACCCAGCTTCGCTACCAGTTGCGCTGCATCGAGGACCTCCAGGAGATGCTCAACCAGCGCGGCGACTGGGTGCCTCTCGGCAGCGCCGACGAGCAGAAGCCGGCGGCAGAGGGAACCGTCGAGGCATGGGGCCGCTCGGCAGACAACCCGGTTGGAGGGTGGTACGGCATGAAGAAGGGCCTGCGCGGCCGGTTCGGCATGTATGTCCCGCCCTTGATGGAGGCGCTCGGGCTCGCGGAGGTCGAGCACAATCCGCGCAATAACCGGATGCGCGCGATCTAGCGTCGCAACGGGGGCTACTCGATCTTGGTGATGTATGCCCCCACGAGCGTCGCGGTGTGCTGGTCGACGCCGCCCTCACGGCGTTCACCGTGTCCATCCTGGAAATGCGCGAACGCCGGCAACGACGAAATCGGATTGACCTCGTCCTCTCCATGGTCGTGGAACGAGACGTGGACGAACGAGCCGTCATCGAGCCGCAGCACGATGTAGCTCACGTTGTCGGGCTTGTTGGCCTCGAGCTCGGCGAAGACCCCCTTGACCCGTCGCTGATTCTCGTCCGCCGCTTCCTTGGACTTGGTCGCGTAACACGTCACCAACCGCTTGTGCATCTGGGCTCCTTTGTGTGCGTCTCGATAGACTACGCGGATGGATTGGAAGATCGAACTCGTCCCGATACCGGTCACCGATGTCGACCGCGCCAAGGCCTTCTACGTCGACCAGGTCGGCTTCAATGCCGACCATGATCAGCAGGTCAACGAGACCCTGCGCTTCGTGCAGCTGACGCCGCCCGGTTCTGCGTGCTCGGTCGTCATGGGTGTCGGGATCACCGACATGCAGCCCGGATCGCAGCGCGGGGTGCAGATGGTCGTGGCCGACGTGGCGGCGGCACGAGAGCAGCTCCTGAGCCACGGCGTTGCCGCGAGCGAGGTCGACGTCCTGCCATGGGGTTCGTTCGTGACCTTCAGCGACCCCGACGGCAACACCTGGTCACTGCAGCAGTTGCCAGAGTGGGCAGGGCAACAGCCGCAACAAAACGGCTAGCCCCGCGTCAGCGAGCCGGCTGCGCCTTGGGGCCGCCGATGGAGATGCCGAAGGCCTCTCTCAGGATCAGCTTGAGCATCTGCGGCTTCACCGCCACCGTTGCCACTGCCACGGTCTTGCGCGCGTACTGATCGCTGCCCGCTTGCTTCAGGAGGCAGGCGGCCAGGTCCGTCCTCGACGTGAAGTGCTCGCGCAGCGAGCCCTCCGCGAGCCGGTAGTCGGTCACCGTCGGGGTCTCGAACAAACCCGACGGGCGGACGATTGTCCAGTCCAGATCGCTGGCCGTCACCAGGTGCTCCATGCGCAGCATGTCTGCGTACATCGTCTTGCCGACCACGTTGGCGATGAACGGCTTGAGCACCTTCTCGAAGACAAAGCCACCACCCGTGTCCTGGGACCTCGTCACGGGATCCGTCGCGCTCGAGCTGACGCAGACGAGCCGCCGCACGCCGTGGTCGTGCATCGCCTGGATGACGTTGGTGATGG
Source organism: Candidatus Dormiibacterota bacterium (assembly GCA_963830305.1). Taxonomy (GTDB): domain Bacteria; phylum Chloroflexota; class Dormibacteria; order Aeolococcales; family Aeolococcaceae; genus Palsa-851. Next base: position 28,840 of record CAWHLW010000006.1, read on the forward strand.
CGGCGGAGTAGAGCGTGATCGGCTTGCGGCTGTACCTTGTGCCAAGCGTCGAGAGCACTGCGTCCTGTCCCGCAACCGCCGCGCCAACCGCGTCGAGATCGCGCGCATCCCCCTGGACCACACGGAGCTGCTCGTGCCGGATGGGAAATGCGTCGGCGTGACGCGTGAATGCCGTGACGCTGTGACCGGCTGCGAGAGCCTGTTCGGTCAGAAGACGACCGGTCGGACCGTTGGCGCCGAAGATGACGATGTTCATGGGGCTCCTCCGCCGTGACTTATGGCAATCAATCAGTTGATTGGAGCAGACTAGCACGGCGCCCCATCATGTGTCAATCAACTGATTGAGTGATAGGCTACGAGCAGCGGCCATGAAGAAGAAGAGCGCTGTGAAGGCGCCACCCGTCGATCGGCGTCAGGACCTCGTCGCCGCCGCATACCTGCAGATCGCGCGTCTGGGGTTCGAAGGCCTGCGCACGCGCGATGTGGCCGCGGCTGCCGGGGTGAACGTGGCGACCCTGCACTACTACTTCCCGACGAAGGAAGCCCTCATCGGCGATGTTCTCAAGCATGCGATGCAGCGCTTCCGCTCGTCGATGCCGGCGGGGGGATCGCCAACCGAACAGCTGCGCAACCACTTCGCAGGGATCAGGCGTCTCGTTCGTGAAGAGCCGGAACTCTTCGCGGTGATGGGAGAGCTCGCGCTGCGCTCGGCCCGTGATCCCGTCATCCGTGAGCTGTATCAGCAGACGACCAACATCTGGCAGGCAACGGTGCGCGGCCTGCTCGCCAAGGCGGCGCGTGATGGGCTGGTGACCGGGTCGCGGAATCTCGACGCGCAAGCCTCACTCGTCGTGTCGGCGTTGACCGGCGCTTCGATGATCCCGCTGTCGCGACCGGCACGATTGAATGAGACGATTGCGGAGCTGGAGCGGTCCATCGGTCTCAACTGATGTTGCCTCAGGGCGATTTCCCGCCGTTGCTGCCGTCACGTCACTTTGCGGTCGTGAAGGTCGGGGTGACGAGAGTCCAGGTCGATCCTGCGTCGGTGGTTTGCCACAGCTGCGGCGGGGTCATGTTCGGCACCGGCTGGCTGTAGACCGGAAGCGACTCCACCCACCCGGTCGTTGCCGAGATGAAGTCGAGCTGCGCGGTCTCGGCCGGACCATCTCCGTTAGTCGGGCGGCTCGGCGCCTGGCTCCAGCTGGCGCCGCCATCCGTCGTCGTCCAGAGAACCGCGGACGGATTGTTGTTCTCGGGGGGACCCAAGGTGAATCCATGATCAGCATCGATGAAGACGGGCGTCTCTCCGGTTGGGTCGGAGCGCGCCGTCCAGGTCCCGCCACCATCGCTCGTGACGAAGAGAAGGCCGACGCCGTTCTCACCGAACAGCTGGGCGTCGAGCGCTGAGCTGAACTGGGGCGGGTAGAGCGCGCAGTTGATGCATGGGAACGTCTGCGGCGCCCACGTTGCGCCACCGTCGTGGGTGACATCAAAGAGCGTCGACTGCGTCACCTGCCCGCAGGAACCGGTCACCCATCCCGTGGTCGTGCTGACGAACGTCATCCCATACGGAGAACAGTCCGCCGGAAGAGCACCAGCGGACGTCTTGCCGGTCGCCGGCGTCATCTCCACTTGCGACCAGTGCACCCCGCCGTCCACGGTGCGATAGATGAACATCGGCGCGCCTACCGCGGGCATCTGGGCGTCGAAGAACCAACCATGCAGCGGGTCGACAAAGTCGAGATCGGCATATGTCGAAGCATTGCTCGGGATCTCGCCGGTCTCGAGCAGCACGTTGAACGGCTGCCCTTGTGTCCAGGTCGCGCCTGCGTCATCAGTCATCCAGGGGGTCAGCGTGTACGACTGTTCGACGTAGTTCGCTGCGGCGGCGGGCGCCGCGAGGATTCGCGCCGCGTCGGCGCCGGCCCAGGCGACACCGACGATTGCCTGGTTGCCAATCGGTGGCGGCACGATCGTCCAGTGCTGCACACCGGATGTCGTGTGCATGATCTCGCTCCCTCCGGCCCACGCCCATCCCTCGTTGGCGCCGTACATGTGGAGGTCCTCGACCAGCGTGGTCGATCCGCCGGAACCGCCGATGACGCCGCTGCGCAGGAGCGCACCGACCGCCACTGGAACTGCCACGACCAGCGCCGCTACAACTGCGATGAGCGAGGCCGCCAGGCGCGACCGATGCGGTCGTTTCGCCTGCTGCTCGAACACTCCGGGGTTGACGGCCGGTTCGCGTCCGCCCGCCGTGTACGTGGCATGGAGCAGTTGCCGGATGTCGTCGTCTTCCATCTACTCCTTCGCCTCGGGATGACCCATCAGCTCTCGAAACCTCGCAGCCGCGCGAGCAGTCCGTGTCTTCACCGCAGAGACCGAGATGCCCAGGACACCCGCCGTCTCGTCGACGCTCATGTCCATGAGGAAGCGCAGCGAAAGCACCACGCGGTCGTCACGCTTCAGGCGCCGCATCACCGACCGCACGTCGAGCCGCTCGTCCACTCCGTGCGGCCAGTCGATCGCATCGCTGCGTGGGTCGGCATCGGATGGGAGCGCCTTGCGCTTGCGCCAGGCGCTCCTGCACTCGTTGACGACGATGGCAAGGAACCAGGCACGCGCACTGGCGTCATCGCGAAGTTGACGCATCTGTCGCCATGCCGTGAACGCCGCACTCTGGACGGCATCCTGAGCCGAGGTTCGGTCCGGTAAAAGGGCCTGCGCGAGCGCGAACGCGTCGCCGAGCAGAGGTTCGATGAGGCGTTCGAATCGATGTTCGTCATCTGAGGAGGCTGGGCGGACCGCAACGTCAGGCATGACGCCCGCTATTGATGCAGTTCGCATACTCAGAAGACGCCTGGACTTCGCGAAATGGACACATCTCGTTACAAAGGCGAAGATGAGGTCACTGATGAAAGCCGTTGTCCACGACCGGTACGGTCCACCCGAGGTCCTGCACATCGAGGACGTGGACCGGCCGGTCCCGAAGGATGACGAGGTCCTGATCCGGGTTCGCGCGTCCACCGTCAGTCGATCGGATTGCGCGCTTCGCGCCGGCGAGCCGTTCTTCTCCCGATTCCTGACGGGCCTGCCTCGGCCGAAGCAACGGATCCTCGGCGGCGACTACGCTGGCGTCGTCGAGGAGGCGGGCGGAGCCGTGACCGACTTCAAAGTCGGCGACAGCGTCTTCGGGATGAAGCCATGGAAGTTCGGCGGACACGCGGAGTTCATGTGCATGCAGCAGAGCGGGCCGATCGCACTGATGCCCGCGGGCGTCACGTTCGACGACGCTGCCGCTGTCCCGGACGGCGCGATCCTGACCCTCAACTGCCTCCGACCCGGCAAGGTGCGACGCGGGCAGTTGGTGCTCGTCTTCGGTGCGTCGGGGTCGATGGGCACAGCCGGCGTCCAGCTGTCGAAGGCGCTCGGAGCGCACGTCACAGCTGTCTGCCACGCCAAGGATTTCGACCTCGTGCGATCCCTCGGTGCTGACGATGTGATCGACTTCACGCAGGAAGACTTCACCAAGAACGGCAAGAGGTATGACGTGATCTTCGATTCCGTTGGGAAGCAATCATTCCGAGGGTGCAGGGACTCGCTCAATCCGGGTGGCGTCTATCTGCCAACCGACGGATTGCGCAACGTCGTGCTCACCGCATGGACGTCGCGGATCGGAGATCGACGGGTTGTGTTCGACCTTCCTCCCAAGTTCACCAAGAAGGACATGCTCTTTCTCAAGGGCCTCATGGAGGAGGGGAAGTATCGGGCCGTCATCGATCGCCGCTACCCGCTCGAAGAGGTGGTGGAGGCAACGCGGTACGTCGAGTTGCAACAGAAGGTTGGCAACGTCGTCCTGACGATCGGAGCCGGTATCGACGCCTGACGGGCGTTCGCAGTCAGCGGCAAGCCCGGTCAGCGATCCAGCGTCGCGTGCGCGGCACGGGCGGTCGCTTCGGCGTCGTCCGCCGCCTGCTCCGCGACCCTGGCTTTCTCGGCAGCGACACCGGCCTCCTCGGCAAGACGGTCGGCCTGATGCCGCGCCGCCAGCGCAAACGCTCGCGCAGCCTCCGCTGCTTCGTCTTTCCTGGCAACGTCGCGTTCTGCCTCACGCTCCGCAACGAGCTCACGGGTTGAGACTCGTCCAGCCGTCTCCCTCACGGAAGCCGGCGACGGTGTCTTCCGGCGCAGGGGAGCAATGATCGCTGCGAGCTCCGACACGTCCTCCTCTGGCTCGCCGGCATCGCCAAAGCCGGCCACGTCGAGGTCGTGGTCCAGCGTCCCGGACCAGAGCGCATGCCGGTCCGACGCGCCGCCCGTGGCAGCCGTCTGGAGGGTGGTTCGGATCCTCCGGTCCATCTCGTCGCTTGCGGTGTGACCGGCCTCAGTCAGTACGTCCACTGCGGCACGGACGGCAGCCTCCACCGCTTCGCGAAGGCGGCCTGTGGCCCTGGCGAGATCGTCCCGGCTCTCCATCCCTGCAGCGACGTTGCGCTGAGCATCGCGGGCATCAGCGCCTGCCGCAAGGAGTGCGGTGATCAGCGACGACCTCTCGACTGCGAGCTGGTCGATCGCCCAGACACTGACGCTAGGCTTGCGAAGCTTGCTGATGGCATCCGCAGCATCCGGGTCAGTTCGTCGAAGTTCGCGCACCAGAGCCATCCGCCGCGCCACAAAGTCGCCGAGCGGTCCTTGGTACAGGCTCGCGGTGTCCACGGTCAGAGTGTGAGGCTGGGCCGAGTGAGCGGCCAAGAGCGCCGCAACGCGGAGGGCACCGGCGTGGCGCTCAGAGGCGAGCGAGCGGAGCGTACAGAGTGAGGGCCCCGTCGAGGTCTAAGCCGGGGTGGCCAACCGTTGCCAGATTGACAATTCGTATTGAGTGAATGCCAAATGTCGCCCAGCCAGTCTTGAAGAGCAGGGAACGGTACCCTGCGGTCGATGCGTACGTGTTCACAACACCGAGTAGCCTGGTGCCCTCATAAATGTCGGCTGACCCGAGGTCTGGGCCCACGGAAAACACGAGTCCTACGTTGTACGCGGCATTCAGCGACAGCGTCGCGACTGCATTCGCGGCTGTCGAGGACTCGTCATATCCTCCGGCACACTCGGAGCACGGAATACGCGTCCAAGTGCCCGAGTAGGTGAACTTTGTCGCATTGTTCTCTTCAAATAGCTGATACGAGAACTCCGGACTTTGTACCCAGGAGCTGTCAACGTTATTGCAGGCGGTAGCTCGCACCTGGTAACGGACCAGTAGTCGCGGCGCGGGAATGGTGTCCGAAGCCGTCGTGGTCGTCGCCGGTACCGTAGCAACGGTCACCCAGGGTCCGTTATCGACACTATGTTGCAGTGTGTACGTGCAGATCGCAGTGCTACCGGCCTCTCCAGACCAGAGAACTGTGAGGTTGAGCGGCAAGTTAGTGGCGCTCGTCCCAACGGTCGAAGGCTTCACCAGCTTCCAATGAGGTGCCTGAGTGATCGTCGGGCCGCGCGAGACGAGCTTGGTCATGTTAGAAGCCTGCGACGCCGCGCCGGTGAGTGAGGAGTTCGACGCTGCGACAGTGAAGTGGTAAAGAATGCCCTCCTTCAGACCGGAGATGGTCGTGCTGGTAGGCGCGGGAGTTCCTGTCACGATCGTCTGTGCACCACCAGGAAAGGTCGTAACGATGTAGTTCAGGCCCTGGTGATGACTGCGCGGATTAGCGCCGGTGACGCCTGGCGGTTGCCAGGAGACAACGGCATCAGTGTCATCGGCCGCTGCCGTGACCGCCGTCGGAGCGCCTGGAGCACCAGTAGGGGTAACGGGGTTGGAGGGTTCAGAGACCGAAGAACTCCCGCCTTCGTTCGCAGCGACCGTAAATGAATATGTGGTGCCGTTCGCCAGCCCGGTGAAGGTGGCATTCAACAGCGTTCCCGCCACAGTCTTCGTTTGTCCCCCCGGCGAGGCGGTGACGATGTACGAACTGGGCGTTCCACCCGATCTAGGAGCGGACCATACAAGCGAGACCTTGGAGTTTCCTGCATTTGCCTCGACATTCGATGGCGCAGTCGGTTCTGCTGCAGAAGGGACACTCACACTTGTCGATGTGGAGCTTTCGAGTTCGGCATAGTCGTACACGTGGACAGTCACGGTGTAGGACCCGGCGATCTTGTAGGTGTGCGATGTAGATTCGGTGGGGACATATACCGGGGTATCAGACCCGTCACCCCAGACAAAATCGAATTCATAGGGGCTTGCCTCGGCGTTAGCAGTCGAACCGGATGCGTCAGCCCAGATCTCGTTGCTATTGGAACTGCTGTACGTAATATTGAGGCTGGCCACGGGAGGCGTATCCTCGTCAACGTGCTCGACGAGCGATTTCGTGCTCGTGCGGTGGCAGCTGTCCGAAACGGTCAGACGGACGGTAAACAGTTCGGCGGACCCTGACGCGTGGAAGTAGTGATACGCGTATGGGTAGGTCGTGTCCGAGATGACCCCGTCGCCGAAGTCGAAACTGTACTTGGTTATCGAACACCCGCTGTCGTGGGTTCCTTCGGCGTCGAAGAAGACATTGTCCGCGTCCGACAAGGCTGGGTTGGGTGACGCGGAAAGCGAAATCACGGGGCCAGCCGCAGATTGTGCGTGCGTCGGGGTAGCGGCCAAAGCGAAAGACGCCGCGCTGAGCACCGTACTCGCGGCGATGCACCTCCACTCCCTGAGTCGCATGGTCACCCTCCCGACTCCACGATCGTCCATGGGGTAAGCGAGGCTTTGATCCCCACGGTCCGAGGACGCGTTCGCAGCGGATTATGGGCTAGCCTTCTGAGGCTGTGGGCGCAATTGGTGCGGTTGGAATGATAACTGCGACAGGACGGTAATTGCGTGGACCGAATGCGGCGGCTCGGGTCAATTCGTGGCCACCGGACATCGGGTAGAATCGCGCCGCCTGGGTCCTCGAAGCACCCAACTGAGCAGGAGGAGCGATGGCAGCATTTCCCGGTGCTCACCTCGCGCCCCTCGTCACACAACGGCCGTGAGCCCGCAATCTGACAGACGGATATTCCTTAGCTATCGGCGGGAGGACTCCTCCGGGCACGTCGGCCGGCTGTTCGACGCGTTGGTGGCTGCACTTGGCCGGGATTCGGTGTTCATGGATATCGATACGCTTGCGCCTGGCCAGGACTTCGTTCAGGAGGTTGATGGAGCGCTGAGCCACTGCTCGGCCATGCTGGTGTTGATCGGTCCGGGTTGGCTTTCGATCCGCGATGCAAGCGGTCAACGGCGCCTCGAAGACGGAGATGACTACGTCCGCATCGAGATCGAACGAGCACTGACTCAGGGTCACCGTGTGATTCCCGTCCTGGTCGGACGTGCGGCGATGCCGACCGGTTCAGATCTCCCGCCCTCGATCGAGGGTCTATCGCGGCGCCACGCCCTTGAATTGTCGGATCGATCGTGGCACGCGGACGTCGAGACTCTGCTCACGCTGCTGCAGTCCGGGGCTGGGACGAAGCCGCCATTGGACACCGTCACCACCCAGGAAGCCCGACGCGAGGAACGCAAGGTTGTGTCGATTCTCTTCTGTGATCTCGTCGGGTTCACGGCGGCGTCGGAGGAGGCGGATCCCGAGGACGTCCGAGCTCGGCTCCGACCCTATCATTCGAAGTTGCGACACGTGATCGAGAGCCATGGCGGAACGGTCGAGAAGTTCGTCGGCGATGCGGTCATGGCCGTCTTCGGCGCTCCGGTGGCTCATGAGGATGATGCCGAACGGGCGGTTCGAACCGGGTTGGGTATCGTCGAGGCGCTCGAAGGACTCAACCGCGCAAACCCTGCGTTGCAGCTAAGAGTCAGGATTGGCATCAACACGGGGCAGGCGGTCGTCACGCTCGGCGCCTATCCAGAGCTCGGCGAAGGGTTCGTCACGGGCGACGTGGTGAACACGGCGTCCCGCTTGCAGGGGGTGGCACCGGTCGATGGCGTGGTGGTGGCGGAGTCAACCTATCGCCAGACCGAGCGGGTTTTCACCTATGTTGAGCTCGCACCCGTCCGTGTGAAGGGGAAGGCGGAACAGCTGGCGATATGGCAGCCCATTGCCCCTCGCTCACGCTTCGGCTCTGATGTGACACGTGGATACGTGACACCGTTGGTCGGGCGGGACATAGAGCGATCACTGCTAATCGGTACGTTCGAGCGGGTGGTCAAGCACCGCGCCTGTCAGCTCGTAACCCTCATTGGTGAACCTGGGGTGGGCAAGAGCCGGCTGTGCTCCGAGCTCCTGACCTATGTTGAGCAGAGGTCGGGCCTCGTCCGCTGGCGTCAGGGCCGCAGTCTCCCCTACGGTGAGGGGATCGCGTTCTGGGCGTTGGGCGAGATCGTAAAGGCCGAGTGCGGCATCCTTGAGTCCGATTCGCCTGAGGAGGCGTCTACCAAATTGGACGACGCCATCTCCAAGGAGGAGCCGGATCGGACCTGGCTCAGGCAGCGACTGTCGCCTCTCGTAGGCGCGGGCGGAGAACCGGCGGCGCAGGAGGAGTCGTTTACAGCGTGGCGGCGCTTCCTCGACGGACTCGCTGCGAAGGATCCGGCTGTGTTGGTGTTCGAGGACCTGCACTGGGCGGACAACGCCATGCTCAGTTTCCTCGAGTACCTCGCGGACTGGTCGCAGGACGTGCCGCTCATGCTGCTCTGCACTGCGCGTCCGGAGTTTCGGGAAAGGCATCCGACCTGGGCAGCCGCCGTCGGCAACGCGCAGAAGATCAATCTCGGCCCGCTCACCGACGACGAAACGTCCGCGCTCATCGCTCTCTTACTGCAACGGCAAGTGTTACCGGACGCAACACGTCAGACGTTGATTGACCGTGCGGAGGGCAATCCTCTCTACGCTGAGGAGTTCGTGCGATTGCTTGGCGACCGGCGTCTGCTGTCCGGGCCACTGGAGAACGTGCCTTTTCCGGATTCGTTGCAGGCGTTGATCGCGGCCCGCCTCGACACGCTGTCGCCCGCCCGAAAGAGCCTTCTCCAGGACGCAGCAGTGGTTGGCAAGGTGTTTTGGTCTGGAGCGCTTGTCGCGATGGGCGAACTCGACGCCCGGGAGGTGGAACAGGCCTTGCACGAACTTGGTCGCAAGGAGTTGGTTCGCCCGTCACGGACAAGCTCCATGCAGGATGAGCGGGAATACGGATTCTGGCATGTCCTTGTGCGCGACGTTTGTTACGCACAGATCCCGCGACGTGCGCGCGTCGCCAGGCATCGTGCGGCCGCAGCCTGGATCGCTGAGCAGGCCGGGGAGCGCGCGGATGACTTGGCGGATGTGCTGGCTCACCACTATCTGCAAGCCCTGGAGCTCTGCCAAGCCTCTGCACAAGAGGACGCAATTCCAGAGTTGGAACAAGCGTCGCGCCATTACCTCGCGGTCGCCGGCGAACGGGCATTGGCCATCGACGTCGACAGCGCCGAGACCAGCTTCGCGCGCGCCCTCGAGTTGACCCCTCCTGGCCATGAGGAGCGGGCCGGTCTGCTTGAACGATGGGCTCAAGCAGCACGGCAACAGGTCCGCTTGACAGAGGCGAAGGCGGCACTCGAGGAAGCGGCAGCGCTCTACCGTGCGCGGGGTGAGACCATTGCTGCGGCTCGGGCGTTGACCTCGCTAGCGAATGTCCTGGCCGCCACAGGGGATCTGCGGCAAGAACAGGCTGCAACTTCTGAGGCGCTCACGTTGCTCAACGCAATGGCGCCGAGTCCCGAACTGGTCGAAGCGTACACACAGCTCGCGGGGGCGCACGTCCGCGCTGCTGCCTTCAATGACGCCATCGCGGCTGCCGAAACAGCGCTTCAACTTGCGCTTCAGCTGGAACTGGCAGAGCCAGCGCACGCCCTGGGCCAAATCGGCGCAGCTCGTGCCTATCTGGGCAACGAGCAGGGCTTGTTCGACATGCGACGCGCCCTCGTGCTCGCGATGGAGCGGGACCGGGCTCGAGATGCGGCGATCCTGCACAACAACCTCGCCTTGGTGACGTGGGAGTATGAAGGACCGTTGGCGGCGCTTGAGCTGTGCCGCGAGGGGCTTGCCTACTGCGAGCGACGCGGGATCGCAGAGGTTGCATTATTCATCGCCGCCATGCGACTGACCCTTCTGGCGGCAAGCGGCCGCTCCGAGGAAGCTATCGCAGAGGCAGGTCCGGTTGCAGACCTCGCGGAATCGGCCAGCGATGCCACAACGCTGGTCGAAGCGTGGTCCGTGCAGCTCAGCCTTTCGCGTGAGCGGGGAGAGGACGCGCATCCAGAAGCGGCAGCTCGGCTGGTCGCAGCTGCACGGGACACCGGTGAGCCGGCGATGATAGCGATGGGGTATGCAGCCGCCGCCAAGGTCATCCTCGCTGCTGGCGATAGGACGCAGGCGAAGCTTCTGTTCGAAGAGCTCGAACATACAAGCGACACGCGTGTCGATCCGTACTATGCCGCCCTTCTTCCGGACCTCGTCCGCTGCACGATTGCGCTCGGCGATCGTGCCCTTGCGCGGCGGCTCGCCGAAGGCATCGAGCCGCGCACGGCTCTGCAACGGCATGCCGTCGCGGCGGCCAGCGCGGCGCTTGCTGAAGCCGCAGGCGATAACGAAATGGCCGCGTCGGGCTACGCCGAAGCCGCAAGGCAGTGGCGCGAGTTCGGTGAATTGCCGGAACTCGCGTATGCGCTCCTCGGGCGGGGCCGCTGCCTCAAAGCGCTCGGTGCTCCTCACGCTCATGACCCACTCGAGGAGGCCCGCGAACTCTTCGGCTCAATGGGCTACCAGCCCGCGCTTCGCGAGACCCACGAATTGCTCCAGGGCTTGAGGCCAGCCAGCTAGCCGAAGTCAGAGAGACAAAACGTGCAAGGGCGGAGGAATTACGCCCGTCGGAGCGCGTGCGTCCAGGGTTCATAGTCCGCTGCCGTGATTGCCTTCGTCAGGGAGGCGGCTCCACCACGGCAACGCCATCAGCAATGTGGATGCGCCAGCCCTGCTCGTGCACGCGGCGGTGATGCTGCCGGCACAGCGAAACCAGGTTCTCGAGCTCGGTCGGGCCGCCGTCCGCCCAGTGGATGATGTGATGGCCGTCGGTCCACGCCGGCGGGCGGTCGCATCCCGGGAAGCGGCAGCCCTGATCGCGGAGGTGGAGCGCGGTGCGGATGTGTGCCGGGATCGTGCGCGTGGCCCGTCCCACCGACAGTGGCACCGCACTCGTGCCGGCCGTCCAAACCGAAGCATCGGCAGGCGCTGCAACCGTCACCAGCGTCCGCACTGCGTCGCAGGCAAGGCGACGTGCGGTCTCGGGATGGATTGGCCCAACCCCGCTCAACACGGCTGGCTGTAACTCGACACCAGATCGCAGTGTCCCCGCACTCACCGTGAGCGTGAGATGCGGCCGCTGGCCATGGACATCGCGGTGATCACCGCAGCGCAACTGGGTGGTGGCCATATCGACCAGCGCGTCGGCCCGGCGCTGTGACGCCGAGCGCGTCTCGCCACAACTCATCCCGTGACTGAGCGCATCGATCGCGGTCTTCAACAGCGCGCCACCTTCGGCATCGAACTCACCACGGAGGACGAACACCCCGCCATAGGTCTGGTCGCAATCCAACCAGCGACGCGCGTGGGCGTGGTTGTCATCGGCAAGGACCCCGTCGGGATCGAGGCGCAGCCGGGTGGCCTGGGTGAGGGTCCGCATCTGCCGAGGTTCGAGCGTCTCCGCCGCGCCCACGAGGATGGACTCGAAAGGCTTGATCTGCTCGATGCCGACGTCTTTGGCGAGGTGGGCGATCATGGCCACGTTGCAGAAGGAGGCGCGTCCCGAACGGGCGCTGTTCAGAGAAGCCGGGAGCTCTCCGAGCGCTCGCGCCAGGTGAACGCGATAGGCGGCTGCCTTCACGGTCATGCCGCAGCGTCGCAGCCAGGAGACCGTGGTGCTCCCACTCTCGGCCTGCGCTCCGTGCGCACGGTCAAAGCGATGCAAGCGACGGAGCAACTCAGCTTCGAGTCGATCGATGGTCCGATGGATGTCGATGATGTCCGCGCCCAGCGCGTGTGTCGAGAACGCATCGATGGGCTCGTCGACGAGCGCGTCGACAACGTCATGCAGCCGCTCGCGAGCATCCGGGATGGCGAAGGCTTCCATTCACACATCCTACCAAACATCTGTTCGCCGAGGCGCGGGACTCAGCACGGACAATGTGGTTCTCTGCACAGGTTACCGCCAAGTTCGGCAGTAACATTTCGGGACGCGCTGGTCGATGTGATCTTGAGGTGCGGTCGCCGAGCGACTGCGCATGGGCGACGATCCAGCCACCCCCTGCCAGTCGGCCCGCGCTGAGTATGAGCCGTACCGCCGCCCGAGTCAGCAGCGGTACGGCGTCAACTCAACGGCCTCGCCAACGGAGCCTCGGAGTGGCCGTCGGAGGAGCGCTATCCTGAGCCGACCGAAACCTCGAAGACCCGTGTGCCCCAGTTGCTCTGGTGGTCTGGGGTCTGGCTCGAGAGCGCTGGAACGTACTCGGTCGCGAGCCAGATCCCGGTATCGGATGGGTCGATAACCGCCCACGAGTAGTCACCCCATCGGGTCGAGGCCTTGGCATACGGGCCTGTACCGTCGGCAACGATATGGATCGCCCCGAATGAGGACTGTCCCGCGCCGAGCGCAGCATATGCGGCGCTCGGGAAGTGGTCAGGACCGGTGACTGTGAACACCATCGCCGCGTTACCGGAGGGGAGCGCCTGAATTGCTGGGTAGATCACGTTGTTGCCCGCAAGCACGACGTAGCCCTGGCGCGTGATCATCGAGGCACCGATGTGGTTGTTGCTGAGGGTTGGGCTCACCCTGAACCAGGCCGCGCCTGCGCGCACGGTCGAATCGTGGGCGATCGTGACCGAACTGGTGACCTCGCCCCAGAGCGCGCCGTTGATGAACTGGGTCTGCTGCATGCGATCGTCACCCGAGTCGATGGTGCTCGTCGACCCCTTCTGTGCCGCGGCAGGCGGCTGCCCGTAGCTCTCCGACGTGATGAGCGTGCTCGAGAGAACCGGAGAAACGCCGTGCTGCAGCGCGGTCCGATTGGTCATCGCCCACACGCCGATCGGCGAGCCGGCGCCGTTCGTGGCGTCCTTGTCCCCGGCCTGAGAATCCTGGGTGCTCAGGAAGAACTCGGCGTTCGGGCTCCCCGTGGTGATCGCCGGCTGCACGGAGGCCGCGAATGTCCCGCCGATGTGGAGATGGCTGAAGTGGGCGAAGTGGGCCGGCACACCGCCGACCAGGTCCTTCTTGGAGAAGGCGTAAACCTGAGCACCATTGAACTGAGGTCCGAGGATCGAGAACTCATTGGTGGTGACGTAGAGGTTGTCCTGATCGATGCCGAGCGTCGGCTGATCACCGAAGCACGGGCAGCCGTTGCCTCCGGCGTCGGTGGTGTTGACCTCGTACTGCGTCCAGATGTTCTCTGGATTGCCAGAGGAGTTGACCGCGATGTCGAGCTGCGACGACTTGCCGTCGGGATTCTCGCCGCCGCTGAGGAAGAGGATCGTTGCAAACCAGGTGTTCGTGGTCGGGTCGTAGTAGCAGCGCGGGTCGCTGGTGAACTGCGTTGCGCCCTGGTCGAAGAGATCGTTGACATTGATCGGCCCTTCGAGGGTCTTGCCGTTGGTCTTGAAGATTCGGTAGGCCGAGTTCACCGGCTCCATCACGTAGCCATTGCCGACGCACAGTCCTTGATCCGGCGGCTCGAACTCCTGATTGAAGTTGGTCTTGCGGCTGTCATTGCTACTGGTCCCGTTGAAGTTTTCCAGCACCGACGACGCCACAGCCGAAGTGGCGTCGGAGCCGACATTGGGGACGGACCCTCCAGACGAGTTGCTCGTCGAGCCGACCGTGTTCCGTGCGCCGCGCTGCGAGTCCGTGACGCATCCGGCTAGGTGCCGCGGCCGTCGGACCCGTCGTTGGCGCAACCGAGCCGACGGCGGCCGGCGCATAGACGGTGACCGTGGACGCCGCGGCGGCGCCAAGGGTCACCGTCGGCGCAGCCATAGCGACCGCCAATGCGCCCACAAATGCGCCCGAGAAAATATTGCGCACTCTCACCCTGGTCACATCCCACCTCCGCTACGCGAACGCCTCGCCAGGGCGTGGAGCGCCCCGACAGATCCGGTCGATGATACGCATCCGGCTTACATGGAGGCTCGTCTGCGCACGGGCGGCACTGGCGCTCATCGAGCGACGGGGCGATGCTCCAGCTGCACAAGGGATTCGCTTAGCTGGGGGTTTGAGTGTTCGGTTGTGACCGATCAGTTTCGGTCTTGGAGCTATACAAGGACACTGGCTGGGGGGTTGATGTACCGCTGTTCCGCCACGCTCAGCTCCCTCATGTGAGGGAGTGTCAAGAGTCAACCGAAACCGCTGTCAAGCATCAACCGAAGCCATGTAAAGCATCAGCCGAACCCCTTTTGTCAGGGATCAGCCGGATCTATACAAGG
>CAWHLW010000007.1:0-239354 GCA_963830305.1 Candidatus Dormiibacterota bacterium
CGGGCGACAGCGTGTGAGGTTCCGCGACCTGTCGCGCTCCGGACCCCGCCGGTATCCTCGCCACGAGATATGCCCGCTCAAAGCCGTATGCCCACCGATCGCCCTCCGGTGTTCGGTCGCGGTGACGAGTTTCGCCCCGGCGATTCCTGCAGCCCCCACCGTGCGATAGGCCTGTGACCAGCGATCTGCGCGCCGTCGACCATTCGGCGCAACCGGTGACGATCGAACAGCGCACGCTCACTGCACTGGTGCCGAGAGTGGTTACGGCCACGCTGCTCGTGCTGGTTATTGCCACGTTTGCGTTCAACAACAACGTCACCGGGAGCGTCAACAAACCGGTCTACGTGGCCATCCTTGCCGCTGCTGCCGCCATCACGGTTCTCTTCGTGCGGTTTAGTCGGTCTCTCCGCGTCGACGTCGTCCTCGCAGGTGCGGCATCTGTTGGTCTCGTCTGGGGGATCTGGACGATCGAACGACCCCAGCTGCTCAACTTTGGATACTGGGAAGGTTTCGGGGTCGATGTAACGCTGGCGACAGTGGCGCTGCTCCTGCTCGTCGGGGCTACGTGGCCGCCGCGCCGCCTCACCACGTCTCTCCGCATTGGCCTCGGCATCGTCGTAATCGCGGTATGCGCCTTCGATGCTCTCGGCGCTGTTCGGACACTCGACTACATGCCCGCCGTCAACAACAATCTCAACGAGATCAACGACATGCTTGGCCCGGTCGCCGGCAACGTGCCTGACTCATCGTTCATCCCGCAATACACCGCACTCTACGGCTGGTTGCTCGAGCCACTCAAAGGTGTGCTCTCGCCGTTGAATCTCGTCGGCGTGATCGCCATCATGCTGACGGGACTTGGCTTCGTCACCGTCGGCCTCGCCGTCTGGATGGCGAAGCGCGTTCTTGCGGACAAGGGATGGATCCTCGCGTTGGCGCTGGTCGTCCCAATCACGTATGTCACCTCCCACGTCACCGGTGACATCAGCTCGATTGGCAGCCTGTTTCAGGAACTTGCCATTCGATTGCTGTCGGGATTCCTAATCGCCGCGGTCGGGCTGCACGATCTCGTCCTCATGTACCGCGGCACGTTGCGTGTCCGGCGACTCGTTGCCATTGGCGCACTCTGTGGTCTCGTCGCGTGGAACTCCCAGGATTTCGGAGTGGCGGCAATGGCGGCCTACGGCCTGATGGTGCTTGTTGTTCCAACGTCATCGATCCGCTGGCGAGCGCTCGGAAGCTGGCTGGGTGGCCTGGCGATTGGCCTCGCCTTGTATCCACTCTTTCTCCTGGCCATCGGATCGCCGCTGAATCTGAGCTTCGTCGGCGCGTTCGCCAAACTCGCCGGGTCGGGGTTGGGGTCAGCGCCCATCCAGGTACCCGGACCGGTGCTTGTCGTCGTGCCGATCATCATCTGCGCGACCGCGACGGGCTGGGCCTTGATCGTTGCACGAAGGCGCAGGCGGACTTCGGACGACGTGCTGCTCAATCGAGCGGCGATCGCGCTGGCATTCGTCGGAACATGGTCCACCGCAGGGTTGGCGTACTACATGAATCGCGGGTACGCCGCCGCACAGCTGCAAACGATGCTCCTCCCCAGCGGCGTGTGCGTTGCGTGCCTGGCCTCAATCGCGCTCCACACCAAGGAGTTTGCCAGGGCACGAGACGCGCAACGCGACACGACGGTACGGAGCGGCATGGTCGGCAAAGTGTCGCTGTTGCCTGTCGGCGTCTTCGTCTGCCTCTGCCTTGCATCGGCGTTGCTCGCTCCCGATCCAATTCTGGCGAGCACGGAGCTGCTCCACCCACCGGCAGGCGGCAGCTTCACCACATACGATCTGCCCCAGGTCGTTGCGACTGTGAACCGGGCGCGCACGTACACAGCCGGCAAACCAGGATCACTGACATACCTTGGTGAGAGCTTCAACTACGTGGCACTCGCGTTGCACGTTCCCAGCGGAACGGTTCTGTTCCCGTATGCGCTAACGCCCGCGGACGATCGGAGCGTCATTCAAATCGAGTGCCAGTATCTCGACGACCATCACTCGCGATGGCTGGTGCTTTCGTCAAATGCGGTCGCCGCGTTTGGCACGGATGTTTGCGGGCTGTATCAGGCCGTCAGCCTGCAGGGCGTCGGATACGGTCAGCTCCAGGAGTTGAAGTAACTCGCCGGTCAGTGGTGAATCGGGACAGCGACACGCAGCACGCTGGGCGTGTGGTGAACTGGTGCGAGCGACACGATGGAACCGAGCGTCGCTACGACGACCAGCATCGTGGCGACGACCCACCCCAGTGGAACCGCAACGACGACCATCGAGACGAGGCCGGCGGCCGCGATCACGAACCAGGCGACTCCCACCGCGAGCACGGACGGACGCGTCACCAGGTCTGCTGACGTTCGCGACGCTGCCCACGCGAACATCCACACCGCTACCGGCGCGAGCATGGACGTGTCATGGACCAGCGCATGTGGCGCCGCGAGGAGAGACAGCACCGCCGCCGACGCCAGCGCAACCTCGAGCCGTGCATTGCGGTGCCGGACCGCGCTCCCGAGCCACCACCCCACTGCGCAGGCAATGAGAGCGGCAGCACCGGTGACGACGTAGGTGGCTGAGGAATGGCCGAAGAGGAGGGCAGGAAGGCTGACAAAGCTGGAGTACGTCGGCAGGGGCCATTGGCTCTGCGACGTCACCGCGAGGTGAATGAAGCCGGTAAGCCCCTGAGGACCGGCCATCACGAGGTTGGCCAGGACGGCCGTCACTGCACCGGCGAGCGCGCCGCCGAGCAGACGGCGATCGCGCCAGCCCAGGAGAAACGCGCCGAGGACGAGTGCCAGGTGGGGTTTGGTCAACCCAGCAGTGAGGACCAGGACGAACGCGCCGCTGGCGAGTTTCCCCGACCTCCATTGCCGGTACGCCACCGCTAAACCGAGCGCAAGAAATGGCGTCCACTGCGCCTCCACCACCACCCCGTACGTACCGGCTCCCGCCATCGCCGCGAGCACGGCCGCGTACTTCCAGCGGTGTGGAGTTGACGAGGGCCACGGAGCGGCGCGGACCACGATCAGCACGGCAAGGAGCAGGAGGGCGAACTCGAACATGCCCCAGACGTGATAGGCGACATCAAGCGGGAGCAACGTCAGGGGTACGAGGATTGCCGCCGCCGCGGGAGGGTCGACGAAGGGAAGGTTTCCGATCCGATCGGGAAACACGAGCGCCGCGTGCATCGACTGCTGCAGCGCGGGGTTGTAGATCCCGGCACCATGGCCGTCGCGCAGAAGCGTGGCGGCGCCATAGAAACTTGTGAAGTCGCTCTCGCCAATGCTCTTGGATGAGACGAGCGCGCCGGCGATCAGGTAACCGAGGGTCAGGGCGCCCGCAAAGAGGATGACCCAGCGAATCCGAACGTGCGTGAGGCGGGACTCCACCAATGACTCCGACATCCCAGGCACAGGGAACCATGGGTGGTCCACGCCCGAGGGTGCGCGACCATCCCGTCACAGACCGCCTAAGCTCACGTTGATGAAGGGTCAACGCACGTGATCGGGTTCGGCTTCGCCGTGATTCCCCTCGTCCTCTTGACCGCGCTCTGGGTTGGGGCCTTCGTGTTCTGGATCGTGGTCATCGTCGAGGTGGCGAAGATCCCCGATATGCAGTTCCGGGCGGCCGGCAGCGAGAAGATCGTGTGGCTGCTGATCGTGATCCTCGCCGGCATCATCGGCAGCCTGGTCTGGTGGTTCGCCAAACGTGACGACGTGTTGCGCCGCGCGGGCAGCGTCCCGCCACCGCCGCCCGGTTGGTACCCGGAGGGCGCCACTGGAACCCTGCGCTGGTGGGACGGATTCAGATGGACCGACATCCGTCATTTCCCTCCTCCCACCTCATAGCCGGATCCGCGTAACCAACTGCCGCGCGGGCCGTTTGAACGAGCGCTCCAGCACACACTCCAGTGGAGGGTTCCCCCAGTGACCCGGGTTCTCAAGCTCGCGGCAGCAGCCGCCGGCGCCGCAGTCATCGCAGTCGCAGCCTTCCTCCTGCACCCGCGTTCGGGAGCCCGCCGCCGGGCAGCCGCTCGCCGCGCCACCGCCGGCGTCGCGAACCTGGTCGGCTCGGCCGTCGACAAGCGTCCGCGCCGGGCATCAGGCAGCTGGGACGAGACGCTCGCCAACCGCGTACGCGTTGCTCTCTCCCTCGGTTTTGGCGACCTTGCGACCGGCATCGAGATCCGCGCCAACCGTGGCGTGATCACACTGCGCGGTGAGGTCGACGAGCTGACCGACATCACCCGGTTCGAGATCGCGGTGCGCGAGGTCGGCGACGTCGTGGACGTCGACAATCTGCTCCGGCTCCGCATGCGCGATCAGCGGCCCCGCGTCCTCACCGCGTAGCCGGACCACCGCGCAATCGGCGACACTCCGCTCGTGTCGCTCGCCTTCGACCCGCCCCTCGAACCGATGCTGGCTCGAGCCGCTGCGGACATCCCACGCGACGGGATTTGGCTCTACGAGCCGAAGTGGGACGGATTCAGGGCGATCGTGTTCCGCGATGGACCCAAGGTCCACATCGCGAGCCGGAACGCCCTCGCCCTCGAGCGGTACTTCCCGGAGCTGATCGAACCGCTGAAAGCCGCGCTGCCCGAGCGCTCCATCGTCGACGGCGAGGTGGTCATAGCTACGGATCACGGCCTCGACTTCGATGCGCTGCAGCAGCGCATCCACCCTGCCGCATCGAGAGTGCTCATGCTCTCCGAGAAAACGCCTGCATCAATGGTCCTCTTCGACCTCCTTGGGCTGGACGCGGATGACCTGCGCGAACAGCCGCTCGTCGAGCGACGGAGCGCCTTGATGCGCGCAGTGAATTCCAGCCCGACCGTCGGCGTCACGCCGCAGACGGCTGACCCGGATGAGGCGACCACATGGTTCACCCGCTACGAGGGTGCCGGGCTCGACGGTGTCGTCGCGAAGGATCCGGCCGGCACATACCGCCCCGGCGAGCGCCGCTGGGTGAAGATCAAGCATCTCCGCACCGTCGACTGCGTTGTCGGCGGCTACCGCATTGCCAAGGACGGCAAGGGCATCGGCTCGCTGCTCCTAGGCCTCTACGACTCCGACGGCGCGCTCCATCATGTCGGACACACTTCGTCGTTCGATGCCGCTGAGCGGCGCGCGATCCTCGCGCAACTGCAGCCACTCGTCGGCGGCGAGAGTTTCGGTCACGGGCGGACGCCCGGCGGCCCGAGCCGCTGGCAGCGCGCCGCCGACAGTGACTGGACGTCGGTGCGCCCCGAGCTGGTGTGCGAGGTGTCATTCGATCACCTGCAGGGCGGCCGCTTCCGCCACGCCTCGCGTTTCCTTCGCTGGCGACCGGACAAGGATCCACGCTCCTGCGACTTCGATCAGCTGTCCCCTCCAGAGGAGTTCTCTCTAGACGACATCCTCGTGACGCGGTGACGCGCCGTGGTTAGGTGTGGCACAAAGGGTGTAAGGCGGCAGGGGGCGGGCGGCACTCCGCGAATTTGTCCGCTCCCGAGAGAGCGCGACAATCTGCTTGCGCGAAGGAGGGAGCGGACAAGCTGAGCACAGCGCCGCCCGCCCGCTGCCGCCCGACCACAGCGCCACCCTGAAGCCCGACCACAGCACGTCCGGTGACGAACCCACGGAGTCGCGTAATGAGCGTAGAGTGCCGCCGCGGTCATGGCCGGTACCGACTACAGCTCATACCTGCGCATCGACGAGCTTCTCAACCTCCAGCATCCTCTCACCGAGGGGGCGCACGACGAGATGCTTTTCGTGGTCATTCATCAGGCGTACGAGCTCTGGTTCAAGCTGATCCTCCACGAGCTTGACTACGCCGTCGCCGAGCTCGAGGCGGGGAGACCGCAGGGAGCCATGGCGCCGCTCCACCGCGCAGTCCGTGTGGACGAGTTGCTGATTGCGCAATTGCGCGTGCTCGAAACCCTGACCCCTGAGGGATTCCTCGAATTCCGTGACCCACTCAAACCGGCATCCGGACTGCAGTCGGGACAGTTCCGAGCCATCGAGGTGCTCGGCGGTTTCGACGGGGCAACTCCGGCCGGCACCTCGCCACTGTCCGATCACGACCAGGCGGAGCTGCGCCGCCGTGCCGGTCTGCCGACCTTGTACGCGGCCCTGTGTGCCTCATTGCGCACGCACGGATTCGACGCGCCCGACGGCAACAGCCCGGAGCATCGCGAGCGCCGCCTCGAGGCGCTCGCAGCACTGTATCGAGACCACGCCACTCCAGAGCGTGCCGTACTGCACCGCGTGTGTGAGTTGTTCCTCGACCACGATGAGGCGATCGCTCGATGGCGCTTTCATCATGCGCTCATGGCGGCGCGCGAGATCGGCTCGCGACCGGGTACCGGCGGCGGTGGCGTCGCGTATCTCGACAGCACCATTGCCCAGAGGTTCTTTCCCGAGCTCTGGGAGGTTCGCAACCGCCTGTGACCCTGCAACTTCCAGACAACCTCGACCGTAACGCATGCGCCGCGCTGGATGCGCAGGATCCGCTCGCGGGGTTTCGCGATCGCTTTCTCAGCGACGCCGCGACCATCTACCTCGACGGCAACTCGATGGGACGTCTCCCCAAAGAGGCAGTGCCGCGTCTCCAGGAGATGGCCGAGCACGAGTGGGGAACCATCCTCGTGCGCGGCTGGACCGAGTTCGGGATGGATGGAATCGCCGTTGCGCGTCGGTGATCGCATCGCTCAGATGGTGGGCGCCTCACCGGGAGAGGTGCTGGTCGCTGATACCACATCGGTGGGTCTGTTCCGGCTGATGACATCGGTGTTGCGAGCACGGCCGCAGCGGCGCGTGATCGTGACGGAGTGGAGCAATTTCCCCACCGATCTCTACATCGCGCAGGGTGTCGCCGACCTGCTGGAGCGCGAGGTTCGCGCCGTCGAGCGCGATTCGCTCCGTGACGCCTTCGACAGCGACACGGCACTGTTGATGCTGACCGAGGTCGACTTTCGCACGGGTGCGCGTCATGACATGGGCGCGCTCACCGAGGCAGCGCACGCCGCCGGAGCGCTGGTGCTCTGGGATCTCTCGCACTCGGCCGGGGCTGTCGAGGTCCAGCTCAATCACCATCACGTCGACCTCGCGGTGGGATGCGGCTACAAGTACCTCAACGGTGGCCCAGGCTCTCCCGCGTTCCTCTATATCGCGACCGCGCTCCAGGAGGAGCTGCGCAATCCGATCCAAGGTTGGCTCGGCCACGACAATCCGTTCCTCTTCGACTCCGAGTACCGCCGTGCCTCCGGGATCCGTGGCTGGATGAGCGGATCACCACCGGTGCTCGCCATCGGCGCGCTCGCCGTGGGTATCGATATTCAGCTCGAGGCCGGAGCGCACGCGGTGGGCGCGAAGGCAGGGCTGCTGACCGAGGTCTTCATGAGCCTCGCCCGAACCCGTCTCGGTCCGCTCGGCTTCGAGGTTGCAACGCCCGCCGAGCCAGAGCGGCGTGGCGCTCAGGTGTCGCTCCGGCACCCCGATGGGCTTGCCATCGTGCGCGCGGTGGCGGACCGTGGCGTCATCGGCGACTTCAGGCCACCTGACCTGTGCCGATTCGGGCTCGCTCCGCTGTACACGCGTTTCGTTGACCTGTGGGACGCTGTCGAGCGAATCGCCGGCGTGGTCGAGAGCGGTATGAACCGGCTTGCACAGTATCGCGAGGAAGTCGCGATCCCCTGAGGTCAGCTCGACTGCGGCCGCGAGTAGACCGCGATCGGCTTGTACACCAACGGCGTCCTCGTGCATTGGTCGTGGCCATGGCACACGTAGAAGCCGAAGATGATCTTGAGATACCCAACGCCACCGTCGACGGCTCGGAACGTCCAGATCTCCGCTCCCGGAAACCCGCAGAGGGCCTTGACGTGGCACGGAGGATTCGAGGTCTGTACGAGGATGTTGCTGTTCACCGATTCAATGTCCTGACCAACGTTGGGGTGCAGCACGACTTCGAGGGTGATGCCGAGAGGGACGCGAACCTGGGCGGTCGTCAAGGGTTGCAACACGAGGACTGACCCGTCATACCCCTTGATGTCAGATGCCGCGCTTGTGGACGTTGCTGGCGCGGGTTGGTGCCGGGTCACATAGAGCGCGAGGGTTGCGACTGCACCGAGCGCAATCGGCGCCAGCACTGTGGCGATGACCAGCAGCCATCGCCGGGTCGCGAGCGGGCGCGTGCTCGCGCTCAGCGCCTCGTCGTTTCGTGTGGTATACGCCATGCTGACCACATTGACCACGCGACGATGAGCACCACCGTCGCAACGATGACCCACAGTGCGTAGTTGCTGATCGTCTGCGCGACCGTCACCGCGGGCTGACCGATCGCCCACCCCGCTCCGACGATCAGCCCGATGTATGCGAGCGTGCCGATCAGGTCGGCAACGATGAAGAGGGCAAAGGACATTCCCGCTTCGCCGGCCGCCATGTAAAAGAGCGGGGACGGGGCGGGCAGGAACGGCGCAAGCACGATCGTCCACACGCCGTACTTCTTGAAGAAGCCCTCGCCTCGCGCCGCCCGTTTGCGCCAGCGCGGATCCGACTCGCTCAGGTAGTTGATCAGGCTGCGGCCGTACCGTTTCCCCGCCCAGAAGAAGAACGGGTCGGTGATCATCGAGATGGGAATGGGCACGATCAGCGCCAGGACCAGTGGCGCTTTTCCAACCCTGGCGAAACCGCCGGCTGCAACCATCGAGGCGATGCTGCCGCGGAGCGCACTCAGGAGCACCGGGTTGCGGCCGAGCAGCAGCGGGGTGAGCGGCAGCCCGACGTAGTAATAGATGCTGTTGGCGATGATCGGCCCGACACACAGCACGTCCTTGATGCCGATGCGAGGACGAGGCCGGCGGGGCTCCGCCGGGGTGTCGATGATCAACGTGTCGCTGTCCACGCACCCATTGTCACCTCTCTTCCGAGGCGAGGCGGTCAGGCGACGTCGCGGACGGGGGTCTCGAGGACGACCGCGAGTGCTGTTTTCCGGCTCTGACCGATCAGGAGCAGCACCACAGCGCCGACGATAAGCGTGGCGGCCACCAGCGTTAGCAGCGTCACCTGCTCGCCGAGCACCACAGCCCCGAGCGCGACCGCCACCACTGGGTTCACGAACGCGTACGTGGACGCGGCGGTGACCGAGACGTGGTGGAGGAGCCAGATGTAGGCGACGTAGCCAACGAGCGCGCCGATGAGCACCAGGTAGACGAAGGCGGCAATCGAGGCGAAGGACATGGTGGCGAGATGGACATGACCGAGCTCTCCATCGGCGACGCCCGCGATGGTCAGCAGCACGCCGCCGGCGATCATCTCCATGGCGATCGCTGTGAGCGGCTGCTTCGGCGACGGAGCGTTGCGCGCGTACAACGAGCCGATTGCCCAGAGGATCGGTGCAAGCAGGACGACGAGGGTCTGCCAGTGCCCCGACCCGCTGCCGCCCGGGCGCACCAGCAGGATGATGCCGGCCAGTCCGAGCGCGATGCCGACGGCGGCGGTCCAGTTGATCCAGCGGCCGCCGAAGGCCGGGGCGAACAGGGCCATCCAGAGCGGCACCGTGGCGATGATGAGCGCGACGAATCCGCTCGGCAGGTACTGCTCACCCCACGCGACGCCGCCATTGCCGAAGAGGAGCAGGCACGCGCCGATGATCAGCGCCGATCGCCAGTGGATGAGCGTCAACCGCTCGCGAGGCGCTCCCGGCCGGTGGGTGAACGCGAGGAGCAGCAAGCCGGCGAGCACGAACCGCGCGCCCGACATCAGCAGCGCCGGGATGGTCTCACTGGCGATGTGGATCGTCAGATAGGTCGAGCCCCAGATGAGATAGACCGCGGCAAAGGCGATCACGATCTGTGCTCGAGACGCCTGAGGACGGGGGATCTGGGGCGTGGACACGTTCTGTGTCATTTGTTATGATACAAAGCGATGAACGTACCGATACGTTATCACATCACCGGACGGCGGGCGTCCGAGATCGCGGAGAGCGTCGAGCGCGGCATTCGCGAGGGTGAGCTCACGGCCGGGACACGCCTGCCCACCGTCCGATCGCTGGCTTCGCATCGTGGGATCAGCACGGCCACGGTCGCATCCGCGTATCGAGAGTTGCGCCGGCGGGGACTGGTCGCGGGTGCGGGGCGCCTCGGGACCACCATCGCGCCGCGGGTTCCACCGTCGCCGCGAGGCCGGCCGATCGTGCCGCAAGGGGTCGTCGACCTCCTCTCGGGCAATCCCGACCCCGAGCTCCTGCCCGACCTCGGAGCCGCGTTCGCCTCGCTTCCCTACGAGCCGGTGCTCTACGGAGCTGCCGGGTCCGACGCGGAGCTGATCGCCCTGGCTGCGGCGCGTCTTGATCGAGACGACGTGCCGAGCGACCACATGACCGTGGTTGGGGGGGCGCTCGACGGTGTTCAGCTCGCACTCATGGCGCATGTGCGCTCCGGCGATCGCATCGCCGTCGAGGATCCATGCTATCCCGGGATCATCGACCTCGCCTCCGCACTCGGCCTCACGGTCATACCGATGGCGATCGACGACCGCGGTCCCAGCCCTGAAGGGCTGGCGCGTGCGCTTCGGGCCGGGGCCGTCGCCTGCGCGATCACGCCTCGCGCTCAGAACCCCTACGGTGCGGCGATCGACGCCGAGCGAGCGGAGGAGCTCCGCGGCGTGCTTGCCGCCCACCCTTCTGTGTTGGTGCTCGAGGATGACCATGCGTTCGATATCACAGAACGGCCGTGCCACTCTCTCTGTGAGCCGGGACGGGCTCGGTGGGCGCACCTCCGCTCAGTGTCGAAGTCGCTGGGACCCGACCTCCGCCTCGCGATCATGTCCGGTGACGCAACCACGGTCGCCCGGGTCGAGGGCCGCCGGCTGCTCGGCGCCGGCTGGGTCTCGCATCTGCTCCAGCGACTCGTCGTACGTCTCTGGACCGACCCCGACGAAGCGGCACGTGCTGAGACCGTCGCCGCCACCTACACCGTGCGTCGCGACGCGGTGCGTTCCGCGCTCCATGCACGAGGCATCGAGTCCCATGGGCGGTCGGGCCTCAATATCTGGATCCCGGTCGCGCACGAGGACGCCACCGTCGCGGCCTTGCAGGAGCGTGGGTGGGGGGTGCTGGCCGGAGATCGCTTCCGCATCGCCAGCCCACGCGCTATTCGGGTCACGATCTCGCGCATGGAACCGGGTGACGCCGCACGCTTTGCCGAGGATGTCGAAGCGGCGCTGACCCCACAGCCGTCGCGGCTCAGCTGACAGCGATGACGGGGACCGATCCGGAGCACATCCACGAAGACCGGGTGCGCGCCCTCTCCTTCGGTGGCGTCGCCGCCCTCTATGACAAGGCGCGGCCGTCATACCCGTCCGCCCTCATCGACGCGTTGATGGCGCTCTCGCCGCGACGTGTCCTCGACGTCGGCTGCGGAACCGGCAAGGCGGCGCGGCTGCTCGTCGAGCGCGGGTGCGACCTGCTCGGTGTCGAGCCCGATCCCTCAATGGCGGCGATCGCTCGGAGCCACGGGATCAGAGTGGAGGAGGCAACGTTCGAGACCTGGGACCCTCGAGGCCGGATGTACGACCTCATCGTTTCCGGCCAGGCCTGGCACTGGGTCGATCCCGAAGTGGGCGCCGCCAAGGCTGGTTCGCTCTTGCACCCAGGGGGCCACCTCGGCGTGTTCTGGAATCGCGGCCGGCCGGACGCCGCCGCCGCGGAAGCGCTCGAGGCGGTGTATCAGCGAATCGCCCCTGAGATCGCCCAGACCAACGTGGTCATCAAGTCGGGTCACGAACCGGACGATCGTTTCCGGGAATTCGCCGCCGGCGGGCTCTTCACGGACATCAGGGGGCGGACCTTTGCCTGGGACGCGGTCTACGACCGGGCGAGCTGGACGGAATTCATCGCCACGCACAGCGACCACGTCCGGCTGCCCGAGACGCAACGACGCGCGCTCCTCGATGCGCTCGGCGACGTCATCGACGCGCTCGGCGGCACGATGACGTACCACTATTCGACGCTCCTCGTGCTTGCGACACGGAGGATGTGACCACCGCCGTACCATCGGTCGAATGGCCACGGCCGTCGCCCAGTTGCGCCCTGCGGAGTGAGGGCAGCACATCGATGAGCGGACGGAGGTGAGCTATGTCGCCGATCAGGCGCGAGGACTCGGGTTGCGGCTGCTCTCGAGGCGGTGGGACGATCCGCCGCACACCGTGGACACCATGGACAGCGCGATCGCCGAGCTGGCGGCACTGCGCCATGTCGCGGTTGATTCGGAGGACGTCGCGGCGATACAGGAAGTGCTCGCAGAGCTGACCGAGATACGCCGCGACCTCGAGACGCTCGAGACATGAGCGTCGCCGACGGGCTGCAGATCGCGCTCGGCGCCGTGATCGTCCTGGTGACGATCTACGACGTGTTCCAGTCGGTCGTCATGCCGCGCCCAGCAGTGGGTCGCATCCGCCTGAGCTTCACGCTCATTCGTGGCGCATGGCGGCTGTGGCGCAAGGTTGCGGAGAAGCCGAAGCGGCTGCAGATGCGCGAAACGGCACTCGCGGCTTTCGCGCCGCTGATGCTTGTAACGCTGCTCGCCATCTGGGGCTTCGCGCTCATCCTTGGCTACGCGATCATCTTCAGCGGCCTCCACGCCGGACTGCATCCGCAGCCGGACTCGTTTGGCACGACGCTGTTCTTCTCCACCGGCCAGATGCTCTCGTTCTCCGTTGACGGCATCGGTTCGACTGGCGTGGCGACGAGCACGTTTTCGGCCATCGAGGCGGCAAGCGGCTTCGGCCTGTTCGCCCTGGTCATCAGCTTGCTGTTCTCACTCTTCAGCTCCTTCGAGCGGCGCGAGACCGCCGTGGTGGCGTTGGATGCGCTGGCAGGCGCACCTCCCACCGGCATCCAGTTGCTCGAGACCTGCGCCAAGGACGCCATGCCGGAACAGCTTGTCGCCACCTTCGACGAGTGGCGATTGTGGACGGTTGACGTCATCGAGACGCATCTGTCATACCCGCTGCTCTTCTATTTCCGGTCGTCGCACGACAACGAGGCCTGGCCCAACTCCTTCGGGGCTGTCATGGACGCCGCAACCCTGGTGCTCACCACCATTGATGGGGGCCCGGTCGGTCAGGCGCGCTTGATGCACAAGGTGGGTGCGCATTTCGTCGCTGACATGCGCGATCACTTTCGCTTTGTCGGCGAACCGGTTGCCGGGGTGGAGCGTGAGGAGTTCGACGAGGCGTGCGCGCGTCTCGAGCGCGCGGGCTACCAGCTCCACAGTCCCGACAAGGCGTGGGCGGACTTCAGCACGCTGCGGAGCAAGTATGGGCGCTGGCTCAATGAGACGACCAAGGGTCTGAGCGTTCCGCCCGCCCCCTGGATTGGCGACCGTTCATACCTTCCCCATCGCGAGCGCGCCCTGATGGGAGGTGGTCAGCAGCGGGTCGCCTGACCCTCCGCGATGACAAACCCGTCGCACTGCCGGACGGGGAGCGCCGGGTAGCGCGGGAATCGCTTGTCGCTCTCCGCAAGCGCACAGCGCACGAAGGTGGATCGGGCGCCTCGGACCAGGCGTGCGTTGACGCACGATGCACAGAGGCCACGATCGGGCGGAGGAGTCACGCGCACAACGACATGGTGCACGGGCCGGTCACAGCACCGCTTAACATGCGTCGGCAATGCCCGCAATCACCGTAACTGAACACATCGACAAAGCCGTACGCAAGATCGACAAATCGACGGCGATCGACCACTGGGACCGGAACCTCGGGCGCTACGACGCCGAGGAGTTGATGTCCGAGGTGCTCGGTCGAAAGCTCACTGCCTCGCTCCTTGACCGAATCCTGGATGGCACATCTAAGAAGCGATATGCGGCCATGGTGGCGCGCCGTGTCAAAGGAGAGCCCATCCCGCGCATCAAGGGACACTACGAGTTTCGCGGACTCGATCTCCTGATCAGGGACAACGTTTTCGTGCCCCGGGCGTCGAGCGAGTTGCTCGCGAAAGAGGCGATCAAGGCGCTGCGCCGGCACCGCGGGAAGCGCGTTGCAGTGGACGTCGCGACGGGCGCGGGGCCGGTCGCCCTCGCGGTTGCCAACGAGGTTCGCGACTCGGACGTGTGGGGTGTCGATATCTCGACCGATGCAGCGGCTCTCGGCAAGGACAACGCGCGCCGTCTCCGGCTCGACAATGCGCACTTCCGCGCCGGCGATCTCCTCGACGCGCTGCCGAGACGGCTGCGCGGGACGATCGACGTCTTCACCATCCATCCGCCGTACGTGGTTCGCCGCGACTTGAAGGAGCTGCCGCGAGAGATCCGCGAGTTCGAGCCGATCGTGTCGCTCACCGACGGCTCCGACGACGGGCTCGGTCTCGTGCGCAGGCTCGCCGCCGAAGCGCACGAGTGGCTGAAGCCGGGTGGCGCGTTGCTCGTCGAGGTCGGGACCTACCTGTCGCGGCGAACGCAGGCGACACTTCGTGCCGCCGGCCTCGTCGACGTGACGTGGACCAAGGATGACCTCGGCGTCACTCGCGTGGTGTCCGGGCGGACTCCGCGGCGCGCCTGATCGGTCAGTGGTGGAAGCGCTGCCGCTCGTGGTGCGGCTGCGCGGTGGCGGTGTGTTTCAGCAGGATGACCTCGCGTTTCATATCGTCGACGAGGAGGTCGGCGAGGTCGCGTGAGAACCCGTTGCGCACCACCACGCGGAGCACGGACGTGCTGTCGAGGTTGGCGCACAACGAGTATGCGGGCACCTGCCAGCCTCGCTTGCGCAGGGCGTCGGAGACGTCGTACACGCTGTAGCCGGCGCTGGGATCGACCGTGAACGCGAAAACCGGAAGCTCATCTCCGTTGGTGAGCAGCTGGAACGGACCGAGTTTGGCGATATGCGCGGAGAGATACAGCGCAGTGTCCTGGCACGCCTGCTGCACGCGCCGGTATCCCTCGAACCCGAGGCGGATCAGCTGGTAGTACTGCGCGACCACGTTGGATCCCGACCGTGAGAAGTTGAGCGCGAAGGTCGGCATGCTACCGCCCAGGTAGTTGACATTGAAGATGAGGTCCTCCGGCAGCGCCTCGCGATCCCGCCACACCACCCAGCCGACTCCAGGATATACCAGGCCGTACTTGTGTCCGGACGTGTTGATCGAGACCACCCGGTCCAAGCGGAAATCCCACTCCAGGTCGGGTTGCAGAAACGGCGCGATGAAACCGCCCGAGGCTGCGTCGACGTGTACCGGGACGTCCGGTCCGCCGCTCGCCGCCAGCTGATCCAGTGCGTCGGCGATCGCCGCCACTGGCTCGTAGCTGCCGTCCTGCGTCGACCCGAGGACCGCGACAACCCCGATCGTGTTCTCGTCGCAGAGCGGGATCGCCGTTTCGGCGGTGAGGTGGCGACGCTCACCTTCCATGGGCACGTAGCGGGGCTCGACATCCCAGTACCGGCAGAACTTCTCCCAGCACACCTGCACGTTGATGCCCATCACCAGGTTCGGCGTGTCGACCGGCAGTCCGGCGGCGCGCCGTCGCTCGCGCCAGCGCCATTTCAGCGCGAGTCCCGCGAGCATCGCGGCTTCGCTCGAGCCTGTTGTGGAGCAGCCGACCCCTGCGTGCGCTCCGCCGGCATGCCAGAGGCCGGCGAGCATGTGGACGCAACGGCGTTCGAGCTCGGCGGTCTGTGGGTACTCGTCCTTGTCGATCGCGTTCTTGTCGAGCGACTCGTTCATCAGCCGCCGTGCCTGCGGATCCATCCACGTGGTGACGAAGGTCGCGAGGTTGAGGCGCGCGTTGCCGTCCAGCATCAACTCGTCGTGCACGACCTGGTAGGCGGTATCGGGCGACAGCTCTCCATGGGGCAGGTGGAGCTTTGGGACTGCCTGGGTCTCGCCTGCCCGGGCATAGAGGGGGTTGATCGCGATGGTCGCGTCGGCGGCGTCGTGGGCGCGGTGATGCAGCGGCATGGGTCAGCCGGGCGACGTGGCGTCGTCCGGGTTCGTCGCAGCCACCTCGCGTGCCAGCGGTGCCTGCCTCCCGGTCAACTCGGTCGCCGGCCGCGGCGTGCTCGGTACCCCGGCCAGGAGCGAATCGCCGTCATCGCCGCGCATCAACTGATGCTGCAGCATCTCCATCTCGTGCTCGAGCGCCACCTTGGCGTCTATGACGCGAAGCAGCTCGTCGCGCAGCAACGCGGCCTGGTGGGCGGGGTCGGGATCATGGGTGATCGCGGCAATGCGCTCCTCCTCGTGCTCGCGCCAGCGAATGGCGAGCAGGGTGGCGGTCCCGTCCGGGGGACGATAGGAGCGAGCACCGGCCTCGACCACACGGCGAATGATGGCAGGCCCGCTGGACGTGTTGAGGCGCTGGCGGAGGTGCAGGGGATGGCGCGGGGGCGGGTCGGCGAGCCGGAGCCGCGGCCAGTAGATGCGCACCGCGCCGTCGTAGACGGAGAGCATGCCCAGCCTTCTGGTGAGGCGATGCGAATCCTCGACCCGAGGCATGACGAAGACGTGCGCGAGTCCGCAGAGCTCACGGGCGGTGAGCGCCGGGTTGCCGGCGTCGACGGGGTAGACGCCGTCCTCCTCTTTAATCGCGCTGAACAGCACCACCGGGAGACGCCGGCCGGGATCGAGAAGGCACGACTGCACGAATGAGTTCGATCTGTTCACTCCCCACGATCGGCTCAGGAATCGCGCGCAGGCGTTGCGATCCGGCGGTCGCGCCGTTGCTGACGAAGTCATGAAGCAACGCGACAAGTGGTGGAGCCAGCGGTGAGGGCGGGACCCGAAGATGGCGCAGATCCTGTTCCACCGACACTCCGACATCGACCGTTTGACCCGTGAGCACCGCGTCGACGGTGGTGAGCCAGAGCAACGATGGATCCCACTCGTCCGCGCGTTGCAGAGTGATGCGACACAGTGATCGGCTACCGCTGTCGCAGCGAATCACGTGAACTTCCTGACCGTTTTCGATCAGCTCACTCTGGGACAACTCGTCCGCTGAAGTCTTAAGACCACTCGTTGCCCACTGCCAGGTTCGCTGAGCCGCTGCTTCGAAAAGCGCAGCTCCGGCCACCCCCTTATGGTCGAGGGTGAGTTCTCGCCCCGAGGGCGCGGAACATTGCGCTTCATCCTACATCGTCGATGGCACCTCGCAACGCCGCGATGATGCCGCGCACATGCCGCTGGTCCTGACGAAGGTTGCCGAAGGCGACGCGAATCGCGTAGTCACCGCGCAACTTCGTGTGACTCACGAAGAATCGTCCGGCGCTGTTGATGCGCTCGACGATGCGCTGATTCAATGAGTTGAGTGTTCCAGGATCGTCGAGTCCGGGAGGGTGCGCGCGCAGGCAGACGACACTGAGCGGTGCCGGAGCGAGCAACTCGAAGTCCCGCTGGTCTTCAACCCAGCGCGCGAGCGCCGACGCATATTCGCAATGCTCACGGATGCGCTGTGCCAGCGCGTCTGTGCCGAAATGGCGGATGACCATCCACAGCTTGAGCGCGCGCATGCGACGGCCGAGCGACGTGCCGTAGTCCATGAGATTCGGGGCATCCTGCTCCGAGCCGTCAGTGGTGGTGAGGTACTCGGGCACGATCGAGAAAGCGTCACGAAGCACCTCCGGCCGGCGAGTCCACAACACGCTGCAGTCGATCGGCGTGAACAGCCACTTGTGCGGGTTGACCACGATCGAGTCCGCTCCATCGGCGCCGTCGAGCACCCAGCGGAGCTCCGGCGCGATCGCCGCCGCACCGCCGTATGCCGCGTCGACGTGCAGCCAGAGTCCGTGCTGCTCACAGAGCGCGGCGATTGCGGGAATCGGATCGACGCTGGTCGTCGACGTCGTTCCGGCCGTGGCCACAACGGCGAACGGCCTGATCCCGGCAGCGACATCCTCGAGGATCGCCTGGCGCAACACCACCGGGTCCATGCGGAAGCGTTCGTCGACAGGGATCCGGCGGAGCCCATCGCGGCCGGCACCGAGCACGATGCCGGCCTTCTCGACGGACGAGTGTGCCTCGGTCGACGCGTAGTACCGGAGGCGCGGCAGCTCCGGGCGTCCGGTCATGCCGAGCTCGCGGATGCGAAGGTCGGTCTGCGCTTCGCGCGCCGCTGCCAGCGCGTAAAGCGTGCTCGACGATGCGGTGTCGTTGATCACCCCGAAGAGTGGCCGGGGCAGGCCGACCATCTGGCGCAGCCAGTCGAGCGTGACCTGCTCGAGCTCCGTCGCCGCCGGAGCCGTGCGCCAGAGCATCGCGTTGACGTTGAATGCAGCGGCGAGGGTCTCTCCGAGGATCCCCGGCGCCGAGCCGGTGGACGCGAAGTAGGCCATGAATCCCGGCGACTGCCAGTGCGTGGTCGCTGGGACCAGCAATTCGTCGATGTCGGCGAGGACCGCGTCGATCGGCTCGCCCTGCTCCGGCGGCGATGCGGGCAGCCCGCTGCGAATCGATCCTGGCGTGGCCTGACTCAGCACCGGGAAGTCCTCGATGTCCCGAAGGTAGTCGGCGGTCCAATCGGCCACCCGTCGTGCCGCCTGCCGGTATGCCTCGGGATCCATGTCCCCGGTGTGCCGAGCGCCGGTATCCATGTCGCCAGTCATGTGGTCGGCAGATCGTGACGCTCAGGCGGCCTCCCGCGCTTGCAGGCGGAGCATTGCGTACCGGGGCGTCCGGTGGACAGCGCTAGACTGACACCGTGACCGCCTCACTGACCGTCGCTGATGTCATGCACAAGCCGGCGGTGGTCGTGCCGACCTCCATCACCCTCGCCGAGGCCTCGGTGATCCTGGATGGCGCAAACGTTGGAGCGGCAGCCGTGCTCGATTCGCAAGGCCGGCTGAAGGGGATGATCAGCGAACGCGATCTCCTCCGATCGGTCGGCCATGGCATCGACCCGGGCACCGCAAAGGTGGAAGAGGTCATGACCAAGGACCCGGTCACGGTGTCGGTCACCGACACGGTGGAGAAGGGCCTCGAGGTCTTCCGCGAGCGGCGCTTCCGCCACCTCCCGGTGATGGACGGTGATCGCGTCGCCGGCATCCTCTCCATCCGCCATGTGGTTCGGGTCGCACATATCGAGGAGGTCCAGCCGGCCGGGTCGGCTCCTCCCGCTCTCGCGCCACGGGGTCTCGAGGGCGTGGCCGTCGCGGAGACCTCCGTCGGCGACGTCCGCGGCGAGGAGGGTTTCTTTCACTACCGCGGCTACAACGCCGTCGAGCTCGCTCGCCGCTGTTCCTTCGAGCAGGTGTGGCACCTCCTCGTCGAGGGCGAGCTGCCTGACGACGCCCAGCTGAAGACCTTCACCAAGCTCGCAGTCGAGGCTCGGTCACTCCCGGACTCGGTCGCGGACATGCTGCCGCGAATCGCGGCGCTGCCCGGGTACACGCCACTGATGGCGCTGCGCTCGGCGGTGTCGATCGCCGGGGCCGCTCTCGAACAGAAGCCCACCCTCGACATTCCGGCGGAGGAAGTCCGCAAGGAGTGCCTGAAGATGGCGGCGATCGTCCCAGTGCTGCTCATGCGCCTGCACCGGCATCACCTCGGCCTCGAGCCGGTCCAACCGGACGCGGACCTCGGGTATGTGGGCTCGTACATCCAGATGCTCACCGGGGAGCGGCCTCACGACCGCGCGATCCGCGCACTCGAGCAGTACCTGATCCTCACCATGGACCACGGCTTCAACTCGTCGACGTTCACCGCGCGGGTCATCACCTCGACGGGGTCGGACATCGGGTCGGCACTCACGGGAGCCATCGGTGCGCTCGCCGGCCCGCTCCACGGTGGTGCGCCGTCGCGAGCGCTCGCGATGCTGGATGCGATCGGCACTCCCGACAAGGCCGAGGAGTACCTGCGTCACGAGATCTCCTCCGGCGAGCGCCTGATGGGCTTTGGTCACCGCGTCTACAAGACCGACGATCCGCGGTCGACGCTGCTGCGCGAGGTCGCCATCGAGCTCGGTGGTGACCAGGCGGAGTTCGCCGTCCAGGTGGAGCGGACCGCGTTGCGCGTGCTCAACGAGCTCAAGCCGGGCCGCCGTCTGTACACCAACGTCGAGTTCTACGCCGGCGTGGTGATGAACAGCGTCGGCATTCCGCCCGACATGTTCACGCCGACATTTGCATCCAGCCGCACCGTGGGCTGGACCGCCGCAATCGCTGAGCAGGCTGCCAACAACCGGCTCATCCGGCCGTCTGCGCTGTACGTCGGACCGCAGCCACCGCGACCGCTGCCCGACGGATACGGCGCAGCAATCAAGAGCGCTGAACTCGCGCGCTGACCCCGGGTAACGGCCGGGTAACAGGCGCCATTTCTGTTGGTGATCACCGAAACAAGCTCGTCACCCAACCACAACGTCTGGGCGCCGCATGTGACTGATGCTCATCGGCATGATCCCGGCATTCTTCCCCGCGTTGGTAGCCCTGGTGAGGTCGTGGACCGTTCCCACCACCCGGCGGCGCGATGACGAACGTGGCCAGGGGCTCGTCGAGTACGGGCTCATCATCATCCTGGTCGCGATCTTCGTCATCATCGTGGTCGGTGTTGTCGGACACCAGGCGAACAACGTCTTCTCGAACGTCAGCAACGGCCTGAACGCTTAGCGCGACGGCGTGCCTGCGGCAAAGCAGCGTTCGCCGATACGCAGTAAGGTTCGGCACCGGGCCTTCTCGTAAGGTTGCGTCCAATGGAGCCTCCATTCGCAGCTGACGAACGCGTAATTCAGGGCGGCGATGCGCGTCCGAATTCGGGACTAGCCGGGGTGATCCTATGCGGTGGCCGGAGCACGCGCATGGGTGTCGACAAAGCGGCCATAACGCTGGGCGGAACGACTTTGCTTGCGCGGGCGGTCGCGCGCCTCGCCGAAGTGTGCGATCCGGTGCTCATCGCTCCCGGTGATACAAGCACGACCGTCGCCGGCCGCCAGTCAGTTGCGGATGCGGTGCGCGACGCCGGCCCGCTCGGCGGGATCGTCGCGGCGCTGCGGGCATCACCGCACCCGCTGCTCGCGGTGGTGGCGGTCGATCTCCCCTGGATCGATGCGCGCCTCATCCGGATGCTGGCCGCGCTGGTCGGCGACTGCGATGTGGCGGTGTGCGAGACCGCCGGCGGCGTCGAACCGCTCCACGCCGTCTACTCGACGACCATTCTCGGTGAGGCCCAGGCGGCACTCGCCGGCCCGGACCGCTCGCTCCGCAGGCTGATCGCGCGCACGAAGGCGCGTCGGCTCGCGGAGAGTGAGTGGCGAGCGGCGGGCATCTCGGAGATGTTCGCGCGGAACCTCAACACGCCCGAGGACCTCGCTTCGGTCAGTCCGGAGACTCTCCGATGAGCGACCGCACCACCGACGCAGCCTGGTCGATGGCGGCAGCCTGGGTGACGCCCGATCGGATGGCGTCCTGGACGAAGCGACCGATCAGGTAGGCGGCGAGCGGAGCGTTCTGGCGCTCGGTGGCGTGCGCGACGTCACGAGCGATCCGGAGCAGGCGCGCCCGGCCGGCGAGGTCGAGCGGCTCCAGCTCGGCCACGTTGGCGCGGGCAGCGCCCAGTTTTGCGGCGAGCTCGCCGAGCAGGCCACCGGTGTTGTCGGGGGCGTCGGTCATGGAGCCAATGATGTCGTCCGGGCAGCCTCGAGCGTGGGGACGTCGCTATGGTGGTCGGTATGACCGTGCGGCACAGGCGGGTGATGCAGGTTGCGGCCGGTGGCGCCGTGACATGGCGGAGTGACGACGTCAGCACCGAGGAGCCACTCGAGATCCGGATCGGCGACGTCTCGCTCTCGGTCACGATGCGAACCCCCGGGGACGACTTCGACCTCGTTGCCGGATTCCTCATCACCGAGGGCATCGTCCGCGAAGCGAATGAGATCGCATCGATGCGGATGTGCCCGGACGCCGCGGCCGCGACTGGGGAGCTCAACATCGTCGAGGTCACGCTCGTCGCGGCCGCGGCATCCCGCGAGGTGACGCCGCGCGCCTTCTACATGACCTCGTCGTGTGGGATGTGCGGCAAGGCGAGCATCGAAGCGGTTCGTACCAGGTCGGCCTATGACGTGGTGGACGACTCGCTCCGCGTCTCGCCGGCGCTCCTGCTCCGCCTTCCAGCCATCCAGCGCTCGGCGCAACGACAGTTCTCGCGCACCGGCGGACTGCACGCCGCGGCGCTCTTCGACAGCGAGGGGTCACTGCTCTGTCTGCGCGAGGACGTCGGGCGCCACAACGCGTTCGACAAGGTGATCGGATGGGCCGCGACACAGGGGCGATTGCCACTGCGATCGCACATGATCCTCGCCTCGGGCCGCGCAAGCTTCGAGTTGACGCAGAAGGCACTGATGGCCGGGATCCCTTTGCTGGCAGCCATTTCTGCGCCGTCCAGTCTCGCCGTCGAGCTGGCTTCGGATTCTGGGATGACCTTGATAGGCTTCCTCCGCGGTGAGCAGATGAATGTCTACGCCGGCCACGAGCGGATCATTCGCGAGTGATGGACGAGCATCGCTGGCGCGCGGCCGAGATCACTGTCAGTGACAGCCGCCGCGGCATCGATGCCGACGACCGCAGCGGCGACGTGATCGTCGCGCGATTCGCGCTGCTCCCCTCAGACGTTGTGGCCCGCGAGAGCGTGCCCGACGACATCGAGTCGATTCGGGCGGCAGTTCGGCGATGCGCGGAACACGCTGACGTCCTCATCCTCACCGGCGGCACCGGACTCGGCCCTCGCGATGTGACCCCCCAGGCGCTACTCCCGCTGTTCGACTACGAGGTCCCCGGGATGGCCGAGGCGATGCGTCATGCGGGCATGGCATCAACGCCCCACGCGATGCTGTCGAGGCAGGTGGTCGGCGTCATGACGAAGTGCCTCGTGATGGCGTTACCCGGCAGCCCGACTGCTGTAGCGGAATGTCTCGACGCGGTCTGGCCGGCTCTTCCCCACGCGCTGGCGCTGATCTCAGGCGACACGCGGCATCCGGAGCAGCCCTAGGCGATGGCCAGCCAGATGTACCGGATGCCAATCGCGAGCACGACCGAAATGGTCCAGTTTGACGCCGTCATGCGCTGCGATTGACCGCACCTGTGGGCTTTCTGACTGACGAGCATGGCAGGCGCGATACATAAGCGGCCCTCGGACCGCATTTGCCCTTTGCCGCCTGAGTCCAACCTCGCTTGACCCTTCCCCTGAGCGAATGCCAGCATGGCTGCGCCGTCGTTTGTCTGTCTTTCCGTCCGGGAGGTTGCCATGACTCAGCCTGTCGCGCTGACCATCAACGGGAGGCGGAGGGATGACCAAGTTGAGCCCCGCCTGCTCCTTGTGCACTACCTGCGTGAGGTGGCCGGCCTCACCGGTACACACATCGCATGCGACACCAGCCAGTGCGGCGCCTGCACTGTCCTGATCGACGGGGAGGCCGTGAAGTCTTGTAGCGTCTTCGCGGTCCAGGCGAACGGCCGGAAGATCACCACCATCGAAGGTCTCGCCGAGAACGGCACGTTGCATCCCGTGCAGCAGGCATTCTGGGAAGAGCACGGGCTCCAGTGTGGTTTCTGCACGCCGGGATTTATCATGGCCGCGGCCTATCTCCTGCAGCAGAACCCGTCACCCACCGACCAGGAGATCGAGCGAGGTCTCGAAGGCAACCTCTGCCGATGCACCGGCTACGAGAACATCAGGAGAGCGGTGCACTCGGCGTCCAGGGCGATGCGTGGAGCGACCGATGAGGCGTCCGCCCAACTCGTCGGATCTGCAGTCGCCCCGGTGGAGGACTAGCCATGGCCGTCACCTCCCTGATCGGCGCGCGCATCCAGCGTCGCGAGGATCCCAAGCTCATCACCGGGCATGGCAACTTCATCGACGACGTCAACCTCGTGAACATGGCGCACATGTCGATCGTGCGCAGCCCCCACGCTCACGCCCGCATCCGATCGATTGACGCGAGCGCCGCGCAGGCCGCGAAGGGGGTCGTGGCGGTCCTCGTCGCGAGCGACTTCAAGCCGCACATCCACGCACCGCTGCCGGTCACCAATTCCTTTGTCGCCGACAAGAAGCAGGTGCCCGACCAGTTCGCGATTGCGGAAGACGAGGTCATCTATGCAGGCGAGCCGGTGGTGGTGGTGGTCGCGGAGGATCGATATCTCGCCGACGATGCGGCCCAACTCGTTGTCGTGGACTACGAACCGCTTCCCGCGGTGATGGACCTCGAGAAGGCGATGGCGCCGGGCAGCCCGCTGGTGAAGAGCGACCGTCCCGACAACATCGGATGGGACGCAGCCTTCCCCGCCGGTGACATCGACGCCGCCTTCGCGGAAGCCGAGGTGGTGGTCAAGCAGCGGATCGGCCAGCAGCGGCTGTTCCCGACCCCGATGGAGACGCGAGGGTGCGTCGCCGATTACATCCCGTACGACAACCGGGTGACCCTCTGGACGTCCACTCAGGTGCCGCACTTCGTCCGGCTCTTCGTCGGTGGCGCACTCGGTGTCCCCGAGTCGCAGTTCCGTGTCATCAGCCATGACGTCGGTGGCGGATTCGGCTCCAAAATCCGCCCGTACCTCGAGGAATACTTGACAACCGCAACGTCGAAGATCGTCGAGCGGCCGGTGAAGTGGATCGAGGATCGCACCGAGAGCCTGCAGGCCACGACGCACGGGCGCGGTCAGATCTTCGACGTGGAGGTTGCGGCCAAACGTGACGGGACGTTGCTCGGCCTGAAGTTCACGCAACTCCTCGACATCGGGGCGTATCACGGCGTCTTCAGTGCCTTTCAGGTGGTCGCATGCCTGCTCGGTGGTGGCGCATACGAGTGGAAGGCGATCAACGCGCGGAGCGTCGGTATCTTCACCAATCGCACGTCGACCGACCCGTATCGCGGCGCCGGCCGCCCTGAGGCGACGCACATGGTGGAGCGCATGGTCGACCTCGTCGCGCTCGAGATCGGCATGGATCCGGCAGAGCTCCGGCGCAAGAACTTCGTCAAGAGCTTTCCGCACACCAACAATTTCGGGCTCGTGTACAACTCCGGCGACTACCCGAAAACTCTCGATCGCGCCATGGCAAACATCGACTACACGGCGCTGCGCAAGCGTCAGGCCGAGCTGCGCACCCAGGGCCGCTATCTCGGCATTGGATTCAGCACGTACGTTGAGATCTGCGGCCTCGGGCCGAGCGCCGCGACCGCTCCGGCAGCGGGTGTTGCGCTCGTCGAGTCGTCGATGGTGCGCGTGCACCCGACCGGCTCCGTGACCGTCTCGGTCGGGACTCACGCACACGGCCAGAGTCACGAAACCACGTTCGCGCAGATCGTGGCGGACACCCTCGGCGTGCCCTACAACTCCGTCGAGATCCACCACGGAGATACGGGCGACACACCATTCGGTTATGGCACGTACGGTTCGCGGAGCCTCGCTGTCGGCGGCATGGCGATCATGGCGTCATGCCACAAGGTCGTCGAAAAGGCGACCAAGCTCGCTGCGCACGCGTTCGAGGCATCGGAGGAGGACATCGTCGTCGATCAGGGTCGGTACTTCGTGCGCGGCAATCCTGGTGAGGCGAAAAGCATTGCAGAGCTTGCCTTTGCCTCATATGGGGCAGGCCTCCCTGAAGGCATGGAGCAAGGGCTCGAAGCGGTCTCGTACTTCGACCCGCCGAACTTCGTATGGCCCTTCGGCTGCCACATCTGCGCCGTGGAGGTCGACCCCGAGACCGGCGGGGTGAGCATTGATCGATACGTCGCCGTCGACGACTGCGGCAACGTGATCAACCCGATGGTGGTGGACGGACAGCTTCACGGTGGTATCGCCCAGGGGATCTCCCAGGCACTGTTCGAAGAGGTGCTGTATGACGAGGAAACCGGGCAGATGCTCACCGGCACCATGCTCGACTACCTCATCCCCACCATGGCCGAGATGCCGCACTTCGAGCTTGATCGCACGGTGACCCCGAGCCCGACCAATGAGCTTGGTGTCAAGGGAATCGGTGAAGCCGGGACGATCGCGTCGAGCATCGCCGTGATCAACGCGATCACCGATGCGCTGACGCCGTTCGGCATCAAACACGTGGAGATGCCGGCTCGCCCGGATCGCCTCTGGTCGATGATCAAGGAGGCACGCGCATGATCACGGCGCCATTCGAGTACGCACGGCCCGGCTCGGTCGATGAGGCGCAGTCGCTGTTGACCAAGTTCGGCGACGACGCCAAGGTGATCGCGGGTGGGCAGA
Source organism: Candidatus Dormiibacterota bacterium (assembly GCA_963830305.1). Taxonomy (GTDB): domain Bacteria; phylum Chloroflexota; class Dormibacteria; order Aeolococcales; family Aeolococcaceae; genus Palsa-851. The sequence goes on from CAWHLW010000007.1 coordinate 26,204, forward strand.
GCCTGATCCCGCTCATGCAACTCAGGCTCAGCCAGCCCACCGCGCTCGTCGATATTCAGGGTATTGGCGAGCTCAAACAGGTCCGTCGCGACAACGGCACCGTCGAGATCGGGGCGCTCGTGCGGCACGTCGACATCCAGCGCAATGCGGTGCTTCGCGAAACCCTGCCGATCCTCGTGGAGATGGCCAACGACGTGGGTGACAACCAGGTGCGCAACCTCGGGACCATCGGTGGCGTGATCGCGCACGGCGACGCTGCCGGCGACTACAACGCTCTCGCGCTCATGCTCGACGCCGAGATCGTGACCAACAAACGCCGCCACCAGGCACGCGATTTCTACCGCGACATCTTGACCACGGCGCTCGAGCACGACGAGGTGGTCACTGCGGTGCGCTTCCCGGTCTCGACCGGTCGCTTCGCCTACACGAAGTTCCGGCGCAGGCTCTACGACTGGGCGCTCGCCGGCGTGGCGGTGCAGGAGTCGGGTTCGTCATGGCGGGTCGGCTACGTCAACCTGGCGCGGACACCGCGTCGAGGCAGCGCGGTGGAGGCGGCGCTCGCGGGCGGAGCCTCCGCTGTGGATGCTGCTGCGCAGAGCGGCTCCGACATTGACCCGACCACAGACGTCCGTGCGACGGCCGAGTACAAGCGGCACCTCGCGGAGGTCATCACCGCTCGGACTCTTCAGAAGGCCGCGGGGGTCTGAAGCGGGGCAGCCACATGGGGGAGTAGAACCGGATCCGGTTCGTTCGACTGCCTAACCGGCTTCGGGGCGGTGGAGCGAACCGCTCCGGCCGCCCTCCTTATGCACCAGGGTGACGTCGGTGATCGTTGCCCAATGATCCACTGCTTTGATCATGTCGATGACCGTGAGCGCGGCGATCGCAACGGCGGTCAGTGCTTCCATCTCGACGCCGGTCGCGCCCTCCACGCGCGCCGTTGCCTCGATCACGACGCCGGGCGGTCCGGCCGTATCGACGTGGAGGTCGACATCGATGTGACGGAGCGCGAGTGGATGGCAGAGAGGAATGAGATCCGATGTGCGCTTGGCGCCCATGATCCCGGCCAGCCGCGCCGTGTCGAGCACGCTGCCCTTGGCGATGCTGTTCGTGGTGATTCGATCCACAGCCTCGACGCTGCAATTGACGCGGCCCCGCGCGGTGGCGCTGCGCTGAGTCACCGCTTTGTCGCTCGTGTCCACCATGCGGGCGCGACCGGCTGCGTCGACATGGGTGAGTCGTTGCTCTTTCACGCGGTGCCCTCGTCTGTCGCCCCGTGACGGGCGTCGACCCAGATCGCACCATCCGCACGGTGTTCACGCTTCCAGACCGGCACGGTGCTCTTGATCAGCTCCAGCGCGTCGCGGCACGCGGGGAATGCGGTGTCCCGATGCGGAGCGGCAACCACCACGACCACGCTCGCGTCGCCGATTTCCAGCGCACCAACGCGGTGCACGATGGTGATTGTGCCGATCCCACCGCGCGCGAACAGCTCCTCGCCGATGCGGCGCATCTCGGCCTCTGCCATCTCCGCGTATGCCTCGTAGTCCATGCGCTGCACCGCAACGCCGTCGTTGTGGTCGCGCACCTTGCCGATGAAGGTCGCGACCGCACCGTCGCGCGAGGTCCCCGCACCCGCGATCACCGACGCGATGTCGATGGGAGCCTTGGTGATCCACACGCGTACCGGAGAGCCGTCGTCGCTCCCACCCGCAACCGGGGGGATGAACGCGACGGTGTCTCCGCCATGGACCACGGTGGTCCAGTCACAGTAGCCGAGGTTGCGGGCCGGACGAACTGACGTGGCGTCAACCGCCGCCGCCGGATGCCGGCGCACGAGCTCGTCCCACACTTCCTGGACGGTGCCGGCGGCGACGCGGATCTCGCCGGCGCCGACGCGCTCCCGCAGAGGTCCGAAGACGAGGACGGTGACGTCATCCATCGGTCACCCGCCGATGTACGACATCTCAATGCGATCGCCCTCGGCGATGCCGAGCCCGCGCAATTCGGAGTAGCGATCATCGCGACGTCTCCAGCGATCAGCGACGATCCGACGCAGCGTGTCGTCGTCGGCGCCCGAGCGCAGCGGTTCGCGAAGGTCGATGCCCGTGGTCGCGAAGAGGCACGTGTAGAGTTTGCCGTCCACGCCGAGGCGCGCCCGTGTGCAATCGCCGCAGAACGGGCGGCTCACGGACGTGATCACACCAAGGTCGCCCGCTCCGTCGGCGAAACGGTATGTGCGTGCCACGGTTGTTGGATCGGGTGATTCCTCAAGGAGCGGGTACACGGCGCGCACGCGCTCGAGGATTTCCTCACCGCTGACCACGTCGGCGGGGCGCCACCTGTTGGTCGCACCGACGTCCATGTACTCGATACAGCGCAGGCCGAGTCCCTCGCGGCGGGCGAAGCCGACGAGATCGAGCAGTCCGTCTTCATTGACGCCACGCTGCACGACGCAATTCAGCTTGATGGGCTCGAGGCCGGCTTCGCGCGCGGCGGCGATCCCGTCGAGCACCTCGTGCACCTCAATCCGCGAGTCACTCATGGCGGTGAAGACGGCCGGGTCGAGCGAGTCGAGGCTCACGGTCACTCGTTGGAGACCGGCATCGTGCAGGCGATCCGCCCAGCGCCGGAGCAGGGCGCCGTTGGTCGTCAGCGCGATGTCCGGGACACCGAGCTTGGCAATGCCCTCAACGATTTCCACGAGGTCCGTGCGGAGAAGCGGCTCGCCGCCGGTCAGGCGGATCTTGGTCACCCCGAGCGACGCGAACACTCCTGCGAGGCGGACGATCTCACGCGCGTCGAGCGCTTCGGCGCGAGGAAGAAACCGGTGTCCTGGCCCAAAGCGTGCCTTCGGCATACAGTAGGGGCAGCGGAAGTTGCAGCGATCGGTGACCGAGATGCGGATGTCACGCAGCGAGCGGCCAAGGCGGTCGGGACCGGCCATCAGCGTCGGGACCGCGGAAACGGCTGTCATCGCAGGGGAATCGCCTCGACGATGGTCCCGGCCGCGATGACCTCGAGATCTGCAGGGATTACAAGGAGGCAATCGGCACGAGCCAGCGAATGCAGCATCGACGAACCCTGATCGCCGGAGCTGAGCGCGCGCGGCAGTCCACGGTCTTCCGACGCGTGAAGGGCTGCGCGGGTATAGGTCTCGAGCCCTGCGGGTTTGGACAGCTCCTCACCGGTGCGTACGAGCAGCCGCCGTCGGTGCAGCTCGCTCGCGCCCTGCATCCGGCGGATCACCGGTCGCGCGAAGAGCTCAAAGGTCACCGAGCTGCTGACAGGATTGCCAGGAAGTCCGATGAAGATTGCGTCTCGCAGCCTTCCGATGAGCACAGGCTTCCCGGGGCGCATGGCCACCCGCCAGGTCGAGATGGTCCCCAACTCTGCGGCCACCTCGCGGACCCAGTCGTGGTCGCCGACGCTGACCCCGGCGCTGCTCACCACGAGGTCGGACGAGGATGCCGCCTCGAGGAAAGCGCGCACGGAGTCCTTTGAATCGTGTGCAATCCCAAGGAATGTGGGGACGCCCCCCGCCTCGAGGACGGCGGCGGTGAGCATGGGAGAGTTGGAATCCACGAGCTGCGCCGGACCGGGAGGCGTCCCTGCCGGCACCAGCTCATCCCCGGTGGCGAGCAGGGCAACGCGTGGTCGGGTGCCGACCAGAAGGTGGTCGTGACCGAGCGCCGCGGCCACACCAATGTCAATGCTGGTCAGTTGCTGCCCGGGCTCGAGCACTGCGATTCCGGCGCGCATATCCGCGCCGCGCGGACGCACGCTGGTGGCGAGTGGCGTCGCCACCTCGATGAGCACCGTGGCGCCGTCTCGTGACGTGTCCTCCTGGCGGACCACTGTGTCTGCGCCGGGAGGCATCGGCGCGCCGGTCATGATCCGCATCGCGGTCCCCGCGACGTGTGCGCCGGGAACGGCTCCGGCTCGAGATTCACCGATCACCGGAAGGCGCACCGGGGCGCCGGCTGACGCGTGCGCGATATCGGTGGCGCGTACTGCGTACCCGTCCATGGCGGAGTTGTCGAACCCGGGGAGATCGGTGTGCGACGCGATCGGCTCCGCGAGGATCCGTCCCAGCGCCGCGTCGATGCCCACCGTCTCCGGCCCGAGCACGCCGACCTGATCGAGCAAACGCCGCTGCGCGCCGGCGACTGATTCGAGTTCGGTGGCAACGGCGTGCGTCAACATCGTCAGAGCTCTGATCCTCCACCCTGGGTCGGGATACCGACAACCATCATAGTCACCCTCAATACAAGGGTATTTCCAATGTCACCTCTTCAGGTAGACCGTATTTTCGCCGCCTCCCTCGGTGGCGTACCCTTGAGATCTGTCCGCTCCCCGGACATGCCTCGAGAGTAAGTGGGCTCAAATCCCGGAGGTTTTGGATGTTCCCTGCCGCGTTCGACTACATCGCGCCGGGGGCGCTTGACGAGGTGCTCAGCCTGTTGCATCAGCACGGCGACGATGCCAAGGTGCTCGCCGGAGGGCAGAGCCTGATCCCGTTGCTGAAACTACGATTTGCGGCCCCAGTCATCGTCATTGATATAGGACGAGTCGACGGACTTGAGGGAGTCCGCCGAGAAAACGGGCATGTGCGGATTGGGGCACGCACCCGCCATCGTGATGTTGAGAGTGCCGGCGACTTGCGCGGGACGCTCGATGTGCTCCTTGACGCCGCACCGCTCATCTCCGATCCGCTCATCCGCAACATGGGAACCGTGGGTGGCTCGGTCTGTCACGCGGATCCCGCCGGCGACTGGGGCGCCGTGATGCTCGCGGTTGGCGCCGAGTTCGTCGTCAAGTCCGCGGGCGGCGAGCGAGTGCTGCCGGCCGCCGGCTTTTTCGAAGGACCCTTCACCACCGGTCTGCGCTCGGATGAGGTGATGACCGAGATCCGCATCCCGGTGGGCGCCGGGAGATCCGGCGGGACATATCTCAAGCTGGAACGCAAGGTCGGTGATTTCGCCAGTGTCGCGGCCGCGGTGCATGTGGTGCTGGGTGGTGACGGCCGCATCGCCACCGCCGGCATCGGCCTGTGCGCCGTCGGCGCGCACAGCATCAAGGCGACTGCGGCTGAGGCAGCGCTCGCAGGCCAGGAGCCGACGGACGCGGTGATCGCGGAAGCCGCCCGGCTGGCGGGTGAGGCGGCGGAGCCAAAGGCAGACATTCGGGGGAGTGCGGAGTACAAGCGCGACGTTGCACGGGTCTTCGTGCAGCGTGGCCTGCACACCGCGATCAGTCGCGCCCAGGGAGCAGCGGCATGAAGGTCACGTTCGAGATCAATGGAGCTGAGAAGAGCGTCGATGTCGAGCCACGCACGCTCGTCGTCGATCTCATTCGCACCAAGCTGGGGATGACCGGGACGCACATCGGCTGCGACACCAGCAACTGCGGCGCCTGCACGGTGCTGCTCGACGGCCGGCCGGTCAAGTCCTGCACGTTGCTCGCGCCGATGCTCGAGGGCAGGAAGGTCACCACCGTCGAAGGTCTCGCCGCAGGCGGCAAGCTCGATGCGATCCAGGTGGGGTTCCACGCGGAACACGGCCTGCAGTGCGGCTTCTGCACCCCGGGCATGATGCTCGTCGGAAAGGCGCTCATCGAAGCCAACCCGCATCCCACTGAGGATGAGATTCGCTGGGGCATCAGCGGCAACATCTGCCGCTGCACCGGCTACATGAACATCGTCAAGGCGATTCAGCATGCGGCGGCAGCGAACGCCGCCGAGAACACCGCGGGAGTAGCGTGATGGCAGTCGACACAACAGAAGCCGCAGCAGCCTCTGAAGCCGCGCGTCAGGCGATGGGCGGCATCGGTGTCTCGCTCGCTCGCAAAGAGGACGCGCGGTTCATTCACGGCCAGGGTCACTACGTCGATGACGTGGTGCTCCCGGGGATGCTCCACATGGTCATCGTGCGCAGCCCGCATGCGCATGCGCGCATCAAGGGCATCGACAGCAGCGCCGCCATGGCCATTCCGGGGGTGATCGCCGTCGTCACCGGAGAGCTGCTCGCACAGCACAAGCTCGCGTGGATGCCGACGCTCTCCGGTGACACGCAGGCTGTGCTCGCGACGGACAAGGTCCGCTTCCAGGGACAGGAAGTCGCCTGCGTCATTGCGGAGACGAAGTACATCGCCGAGGACGCCGCCCAGCTGGTGAGCGTCGATTACGAGCCGCTGCAGGCGATCACCACGCCGCAGCAGGCGATCGCACCGGGCGCGATCGTCATTCGCGACGAGAAAGAGGGCCAGACCGACAACAAGATCTACCACTGGGAAGCGGGTGACAAGGACGCGACCGACGCCGCGTTCGCGCGCGCAGCAAAGGTGGTGAGCCTCGACACCTTCTACCCGCGCTGCCATCCGTCGCCGCTCGAGACATGCGGATGCGTCGCCGACCTCGACCCGGTGACCGGCAACGCGACGATCTACATGACGAGCCAGGCGCCGCACGCGCATCGCACGCTCTTCGCGATCGTCGCGGGTCTGCCCGAGGAGAAGATCCGGATCATCTCGCCCGATCTCGGTGGTGGCTTCGGCAACAAGGTGCCCATCTACCCCGGATATGTCGTCGCCACCGCGGCGTCGCTCCTGATCGGGCGTCCGGTCAAGTGGATCGAGGACCGTACCGACAATCTCATCTCGACGGGCTTCGCCCGCGACTACTACATGGATGGCTCGGTCGCCATCGATGAGAACGGGAAGTTCATCGGGCTGCGCGTGAACCTGCTCAGCGACAACGGAGCGTTCTTCGCTGATGCGCAGCCGAGCAAGTTCAAGGCCGGACTCTTCCACATCGTGACCGGCTCCTACGACATCCCTGCTGCGCACATCGTGGCCGACGGTGCGTACACCAACAAAGCTCCCGGTGGCGTTGCATATCGCTGCTCGTTCCGCGTCACCGAGGCGTCGTACTTCATCGAGCGTCTCGTGGAGAGCGCCGCTGTCGAGCTGGGACAGGACCCGGTCACCACCCGTCTCAACAACTTCATCCAGCCCGAGGCGTTCCCGTACAAGTCCGCGTCGGGGTTCGAGTACGACAGTGGGAACTACCCCGGCGCCATGAAGGTCGCGCTCGACATGCTCGGCTATGACGAGCTGCGCAAGGAGCAGGCCGAAAAGCGCGCCAAGGGCGAACTCATGGGCATCGGCGTGGCCAGCTTCACCGAGGTGGTCGGCGCCGGCAAGGGCAAGGACTACGACATCGCCGGGTTGCGCATGTTCGACTCCGCCGAGTTGCGCGTGCATCCGACCGGCAAGGCAATCCTCAAGCTCGGCGTCAAGTCGCAGGGCCAGGGCCACGAGACGACGTTCGCGCAGATCGTCGCTGAAGAGCTCGGGATCCCCGCATCGGATGTCGAGGTCCGCGAGGGTGACACCGACAACACGCCCTTCGGCCTCGGCACGTATGCATCACGGTCAACCCCGGTCGGTGGTGCGGCAACCGCCGTCGTGGCACGCAAGCTCCGGGACAAGGGAAAGATCATCGCGGCGCATCTCTTCGAGGCCGACGTGGCCGACATCGAGTTCGCGAAGGGCAAGTACAACGTCAAGGGGTCGCCCGACAACGTCAAGACCATCCAGGACATCGCGTTCGCCGCGTACACCAACATCCCGGACGGCATCGAGGCGGGGCTTGAGGGTGTCACGTACTACGACCCGCCGAACATGACCTTCCCGTTCGGGACGTACCTGGTCGTGGTCGACATCGACAAGGGCACCGGCCAGGTCAAGGTGCGCCGCATGGTTGCCGTGGACGACTGTGGGGTGCGTATCAACCCCATGATCGTCGAGGGCCAGATCCACGGTGGTCTCACGGAGGGGTTCGGGATCGCGTTCATGGAGCTGATCACCTTCGATGACGAAGGCAACTGCATCGGCTCCAACTTCATGGACTACCTGATCCCGACAGCGTGGGAGACGCCGCGTTTCGAGCTGGGAGAGACGGTGACGCCATCGCCGCACCATCCGATCGGGGCCAAGGGCGTGGGCGAATCGGCCACCGTCGGTTCGCCGGCCGCATACGTCAACGCCGTCATCGACGCGCTCTCGCACCTCGGCATCACCAACATCGACATGCCGATCACCTCCGACAAGGTGTGGGCCGCGCTGCGCAGCAAGGGGGTGACCGAATAGACGACCGACTGGTGACCCTGCTCGCCGAGAACGCCGCGTCGGGGCGTCCATGCGCACTCGCAACCGTGGTGCGCACGGAGTCACCGACATCAGCGCATCCCGGCGACAAGGCCGTGATCACCGCCGACGGCGAGCTGCACGGATGGATCGGCGGCAGCTGTTCGGACGCGCTCGTCCGCCGCGAGGCGCTCGTCGCGATGAGCGACGGCTTGCCCAGGCTGGTGCGCATCCGTCCCGATGCTGACACGGGCGAGACCCGCATCGGCGGTGAGCTCACCGTGGCGACCACGTGCCCGAGCGGCGGGACGCTCGACATCTTCATCGACCCGCATCTCCCCAAACCGCTGCTCGTGGTCATCGGCGAGAGCCCGGCCGCCCGGACCCTCGCTGAGCTCGGACGCATCGTCGGCTTTCGCACCTGCGGCGTCCATCCGGGTGCGTCGGCCGCAGACTTCCCGCGCGCCGACCGGGTGCTCAACAGCCTCGACCTCAGCTCGCTCGCCGGTGAGCGGGACTGCTGGGTGGTGGTCGCGACCATGGGCCACTACGACGACGATGGCGTGCAGGCGGCACTTTCCCTTGCTGATGCCGACGTCGCACTGGTCGCCAGCGCCCGCCGATCGGCCGCAGTCATGGAGACCCTGCGGCAGCGTGGGGTCTCCGACGAGCAGCGTGCTCGGGTTCGTGCACCGGCCGGAGCACGGCGCGCCGGGGCGCAGGAGGAGATCGCACTGCACGCGCTCGCGGAGGTGGTTGCTTTGCGGAACGAGCGCATGACCGCGAACCCCGTTGCTGCGCCGGCGGCGCTTGCGGGATTCGCCGTCGACCCGGTGTGCGCCATGACCGTGGATACCAAGGATGCAGCGCACACCGCAACTCATGAAGGCGAGACGTACTTCTTCTGTTGCTCGGGATGCCGGGAGCAATTCGTTGCAGAGCCGGCGCGGTTCCTCCGAGCCACCGCGGGCTGAGTGGCCGGGCCGAGGTCGGCGGGGATCATCCTTGCCGCTGGGGCGTCGCGACGGATGGGCGAGCCGAAGCAGCTGCTGCCGGTGCGCGGCCGGCCGCTCCTCGAGACAGCCCTTGCTGCGGCATGCGCCTCGCAGCTCGACGATGTGGTGGTCGTCCTCGGCGCGCACGCCGATGAGATCAGGCGGTCAGTGCGTCTGGGCCGTGCTCGCGTGGTCGTCAACCCCGACCACGCCCAGGGGATGAGCACGTCGCTGAAGGCCGGGATCGCCAGCCTCGCGGCCAACGTGAATCGCGCGGTGGTCATCCTTGGCGACCAACCCGATATCAGCGCCGAGATGATCGACCGGCTCCTCGAGGCTCAGGTCGGTTCCAGGCTGCCCGCCGCAGCGCTCAGCTTCGACGGGCTGCTCCACCCGCCGGTGGTCCTCGCGCGCGAGCTCTGGGGCGACATCGACGCGCTCGAGGGAGACGTCGGCTGCCGAGCCCTGGTTCGTGCTCACCCGGAGCTGGTGGCGGCCGTTGCGGCCGACAGACCCGGGGGCCACCCGATCGACATCGACACTCGCGAGGACTTCGAACGCCTCGCCGCTGACCCCGTCTGATGCTCTGCTAGCCTCGGTCGGTTCAGTTCGCGATCCCGGAGGTGTGAGGTGTCAGCACTCGTCATCGTCGCCGAGCGACTCATCGACGGTAGCGGACGCGACCCGCTGGAACGTGCTGCGGTCGTCATCGAGAATGGACGGATCACCGCGGCGGGCGAGCGCTCCTCGCTGACGATTCCCGCAGACGCGCAGGTCCTCGAGGACGACGATCTCACGTTGCTTCCCGGGTTCATGGACATGCACGTCCACCTGGCGTCGTCGGGCACCAACCTGGTGCGCATCCTGATGACCCCGGCGTCGCTGGCACTGCTCAACTCGATCCCGAACAGCGCGCGCACCCTCGCGGCCGGCGTCACCACCATCCGCGACGCGGGCCACACCCCGGTCGGCGTTCGCCTCGCCGCTGAGGCCGGGTATTTCCCCGCGCCACGGATGGAGCTGGCGATCAGCCTGCTCAGCCAGACCGGCGGCCACGGTGACGACCTGATGCCGTGCGGCGCCCGTATCGGGCTGACCATGAACGTCGACGTGCCTCATGGCGTTGTCGACGGCGTCGACGACATGCGCCGCAAGGTCCGCCAGGTGCTGCAGGCGGGCGCGGACTGGATCAAGCTCTGCACCAGCGGCGGTGTGCTGAGCCCCGGCGATCTCCCCGACCACGCGCAGTTCTCGATCGACGAGATTCGTGCGGCGGTGGAGGAGGCCGCGGTCGTCGGCAAGCGAGTCATGGCCCACTCGATGTCTCCTGCGGGGATTCGCAACTCGCTTCTCGCCGGCGTTACGAGCATCGAGCACGGATGCCTCCTGGACGAAGAGGGGATCGCGCTCATGAAGGAGAAAGGCGCCTACCTCGTTCCCACGCTCGTCGCGCCGGGCGACGTGATCGAAGGAGCCAGGACGAGTGGTGGCCTCCCGCCGGAGATGATCGCGAAGGCCGAACGGATCCAGGCCCTGCATCGAGCCGCCGTGTCGGCCGCAATCGCATCGGGCGTCAAGATCGCGATGGGCACCGATGCGGCGGTGGGTCCGCACGGAGCAAACCTCCGCGAACTCGGCGAGATGGTTCGGTGCGGGATGAGTCCGATGCAGGCGATCGTGGCCTCGACGCGAGTGCCGGCTGAGCTGCTTCGCCGGCATGACCTCGGTACGCTCGCCCCCGGGATGCTCCCCGACGTCGTGGCGGTTCGCGGCGACCCGCTCGCAGACATCGACACCCTTGCGGATCCCGGACACATCCGCCTGGTGATCAAGGATGGGCGGGTCGCGTTCGACTTCAGGGCGCGTTCGGCTGAGGCTCAGTCGTCGTCGTTCTCGTCGCCGAGAGCCGCCTCGTAAGGAGGGATCCGCCAGGCGGCCTCCTTGCCGAGCAGGCCACCGTGGCCGAGCGACGACAGGTATGCCGCGTCCAGCGGGAGGCCCGCATGGAGCCGCGCGATCAGCAGATCGAGGGCGCTCCGGCGCGAGAACATGCCGCACGAGGCCACGCCGATGACCGGCCGGCCGAGCAACTCGGCAATCCAGTAGCTGCTGCCCGGATGCATCGGCAGACCGCGCCGGATCGATGTCGCACCTGCGGCGAGGAGGCTCTGCCAGGTGACGTCGAGTGGATCAACGGACGCCACCCCGACGGCGAGCACGATGTCCGCCGAACCGGCTGCATCGATGAGCGCCTCGCGAACGGCGTCAGGGCTGTCGTCGATGTAGCGCACCGGCTCAACGGTGCCGCCGAACCAGGCGCTGCGCATGCCTAGCGATTGCTCGAAACGCACCCGCGCCTCGTCGGTGAGGTGCTGGCGCACGATTGCGGCCACCCGCAGTGGGAGGAACGGCCGGACGCTGATGATCCCAGCACCGCCATCTGCGGACAGCACGGCCCGCTCAGCCTGCTCGAGCGACCATTCGGAGATCGCCAGGGGGGTGATCTTGACGCCGGCCAGCGTCCTTCCCGCGTCGACGTGGAGACCGTCGGGAACCGTGAACACGGTCACCCCGTCGACCGCGTTCACTGCAGCGAGTGCCTTGACGTCCACGGCGACCATCCCTCGCCAGGCGGCGACCAGGCGCGCCTGTGATTCCACCGGCTGCCGGGCGAATGTCCCGGGACCGGCGACAGCGGCTGCGATCCGTATTGCGGCCGCGTCCTCGCCGACATCGTCTTCCTCGAGCCAGAGGACGTGCAGCTCATCGGGATTCGCTTCCCGCAAACGCGGCTCGTCCGAGGCCGAGAGCACGGTTCCCTTGAGGAGCACAGGGTGCTCGTTCAGGGCGAGGACGTCACGGCAGAGGACAGCGCCCACCCATCGAGACGCGGGTCCGTCGACTGCCGAGCCGCGAAGGACCTCCAGCCTCACCCGGCAGGCGCTGCTGGAGCCGCGGACAGCGATCCCGCATTGCGGCCACGCCGCACGGCCACGATCTCGGCGAGGATGGCGATGGCGATCTCCTCGGGCGTGGCCGCACCGAGGTTGAGCCCAACCGGGCTGTGGATGCGCGCGATGTCCACATCGCTGAACCCCGCCTCACGGAGTCGCGTCACGCGTTTTGCATGGGTGCCGCGACTCCCGATGGCGCCGATGTAGCCGGTCTCGGTTCGAAGCAGGGTGGTCAGCGCTGGGTCCTCGAACTTTGGATCGTGGGCGAGACACACCGCGGCGTCACGCGGTCCAAGGTCGAAGCGGACCAGGGCCTCGTCAGGCCACGCAGTGACAAGCCGTTCGGCGTCCGGGATTCGTTCGACGTTGTTGAAGGCCGTGCGTGGGTCGATGACCGACACGGTGAATCCCGCAGCGCGAGCCATCGTGGTGAGCGCGATGGCGATGTGCACGGCCCCGATCACCACCAGCTGTGGCGAGGGGACGATCGGATCGACGAAGACTCGCATGCCGGATATCTCCTCGACGCCGGGGAGGCCGGACGCGATCCGTCCACGCGCAGCGGCAACGGCATCGGCCATGGTCGATGATCCGCCCAGACTGCCGACCAGCCCGCCGTCGGCGGTGGCCGCGGCGCGGTTGCCGGAGTGCTCGCCGTCCAGGACGGTGAGGAGTGCGACAGGCCGCGAGGTCTCGATGGCGCGCCGCACCTCCTCGATGACCGGGTCGGATCCGTCGCTGTCCAGGGTCTCGACGAAGATGTCGACCTCGCCGCCACATGACAGGCCGACCGCCCAGCCCATCTCATCGCTGATGCCGTAGTGGAGCAGGCGAGGTGGGGCGTCGCCGGCGATGGTGGCCTGAGCCTCGAGGACCACGGCGGACTCGAGGCAACCGCCGCTCACCGAACCCGCCATGCGACCGTCCCTGCTGACCAGCAGCCGGGCGCCCATGGGCCGCGGCGTCGAACCCGACGTGCCCACAACGGTCGCCACCGCAACCAGGGGGTCACCCTCACTCCATTCATGCAATGTCGGCAGGAGATCTCGCATGACATGAGTATCCCCTTCCGCGGCCTGACGGGACAAGCCGCGGTGGCGTCCCGCGGCGCACAATTCCGGGAATGCAAATCGAGAACTCTTTTGCTGTCAAGGCACCGCCTGACCGGGTGTACGAGTTCCTGCTCGACGTCAACAACGTCGTCAGTTGCGTCCCTGGCGCGGAGCTGTCCGAAGTGGTGGATCCGAATACCTTCAAGGGCAAGGTCCGGATCAAGGTCGGCCCGGTCACCGTGAGCTACAACGGCACGGCCCGGATCACCTCACGCGATGCCGACACGCGCACAGCGACACTCGAGGCCGAGGGGCGCGAGACGACGGGTTCCGGCACTGCGCAGGCGACGACGATCATGGCCGTGGCCGCCGACGGCGACTCGTCGAAGGTCACCCTGACCACAGACTTCACCGTCGTGGGACGGATCGCCCAATTTGGGCGGGGGATCATGGAGGATGTCTCGCGCCATCTGGTGGGCCAGGCGGCGGAGTGCATTCAGTCGAAGCTCGAGGGTCCGCCGCAGAGTGCCACGTCGGCGACCGACGCGTCCGTGAGGAACAACTCGTCGTCTGCCGCGGCTCCGGCTGCATCCGGACCGTCACCCTCCCCCATGCCATCGGAGCCTGCGTCGCTCGACGCTCTCGCGCTCGGACGCGCCGTGGCCAAGGAGCGGCTGAGCCGGATCAACGTGCGGCCCCAGATGATCGCCGCCGCTTTCGCGGGACTGATCAGCCTGCTGCTGTTGCGCCGGGTGCGGCGATCCCGACGGCGGCGCCGCGAGGCGAACGGCTGACGCGTCGAGGAAGCTGCGCGAGCAGCCTTCCAAGAGCGTCGAGAGCGTCGACACTGTGGGCGCTCAGGAAATCGTCGCAGTAGGGGAGGGCAGCAGCCATGCCGCGTGTCTCCGGCTGATATGAGCCGCTGCCGAGCAGCGGGTTCAGCCAGATCAAGCGGTGACAGCTCCGGCGCAGGCGAGCCATCTCCCGTCCGAGCTGTTCGGGATCGCCGCGGTCCCATCCATCGCTGATGATCAGCACGACGGCGCCATGACCGAGCACGCGGCGTGCGTGGTCACGCTGGAAGACATGCAGCGCATCGGCGATGCGGGTTCCTCCGCCGATGTCGTGTACCTGGCTGGCCACGTGGTCGAGCGCCGAATCAATGTCGCCGTGACGCAACAGGTGCGTGATTCTCGTCAAGTGTGTCGAAAACGCGAAGGTCTCGACGCGCTCGCGCCTGCCGATGACGTGCGCGAAGACGAGCAGTTGACGTGAGTAGCGATCCATCGAACCGCTGACATCGCAGAGGATGACGATGGGACGGCGCTTGGTGCGCGCGCTCGCGCGGGCGAGCCGGTGGGCGTCGCCTCCCTGGCGCGCGGCGGCCCGCATAGTACGGCGCAGCTCGACCGTGCCGCGACGATCGGCACGCAGGCGCCGGGTTCTGCGCTCGGCCACCCTCCACGGGGACTGACGGAGCAGCCGGCGCACCGCGGCGAGCTCCTCCCAAGTCATCTCGCGGAAGTCCCGTTGCCGCAGCAGTTCCTCGGCGCTGTACCCCGCGCTCGACGCGGGCGTCCCTTCGACCTCGCGGGCGACGCCGGGTGACGACAGTCCGAGGGCATTCATCCATGCCAGCGCCTGTTTGGGGTCGAGTGCCAGGGGACGGCTGCGCCCGGGGATGGAACCGGCCCTGCCTTCGCCACCCGGCCTCGAGAAGAACAGATCGAAGGCCGCATCGAACACCGGGCCCTCCTCCCGTCGGGTCACGAAGACAGCACGAAGCGCGTAGCGGACCTCGTCCGGGTGTTCCAGGTCGATCGCCAGCAGCGCTTCGCACGCGTCTCGCACGCGCTCGGGACCGGTGGTGAGCCCGGCATCGCGGAGGAGGCGCGCGAAGAGCGTGACGCTCTCGACAGGATCCGGCGCGTTGCCGATCATCGTCCGGCGTGCTCCGTGATCGCCTCCTCGCTTCGCTGGAGATCCTCCTGGTGCTTCACAGCCGCACCCATGGTCTCGCGCAGCGCCGCAGGCGTCGCCTCGGTGTGCCCGAGGGCTGCGAGCGCCCGCGCCCAGTCAACTGTTTCTGCCACCCCTGGCACTTTGTAGAGGTCGAGACCTCGGAGTCGCTGGGTCACCTCCGCAACCTGGCGGCCGAGATGCTCGGAGACTTCAGGCGCGCGAACGCGGACGATCGCGACCTCTCGTTCGAGGTCCGGGTAGTCGATCCAGTGGTACAGACAGCGGCGCTTGAGCGCGTCGTGCACCTCGCGCGTTCGATTGCCGGTGAGGATCACCAGTGGCGGATGGATCGCGCGGATCGTCCCCAACTCGGGGATGCTGATCGCGTAGTCGGCGAGGATCTCGAGCAGGAATGCCTCGAATTCCTCGTCCGATCTATCGATCTCATCGATAAGCAGCACTGGCGCCACCGGGTCGTGGTTGTCGATGGCATCAAGCAGCGGGCGCCGCAGCAGGAACTCGGGGCCGAAGACGTCCTGCTCGGCGCGAGCACGGTCTTCACTTTCGCCGACAAGACGGATGTGCAGCAGCTGGCGCGCGTAGTTCCATTCGTAAGCGGCGTGGGCCAGGTCGATGCCCTCGTAGCACTGCAACCGGATGAGTTCGAGCGCCCAGACCGGCGGCAAGCGCTCGCGCAGCCTCGGTCTTGCCAACGCCGGCTTCGCCTTCGAGGAAGAGTGGCTTGTTGATGCGCATCGAGACGAGAATCGCCGTTGCCAGGCGCCGGTCGCACAGGTAGTCCTGGGCGGCGAGAAGCTCGACGACCGCGTCTACCGAAGCGGGCTGGGCGGCATCGTTCGATGCGTTCATATGGCCAGCCTGACGAGTTCGCCGCACTGCGGTCAAGCCGCACGACTGTGACGTCGTTGCGTCATTCTGGATAGACGTCGATCTCCGTCGCCTTCACCACCGCGAAGACTTCGCCACCCTCGGCAAGCCGCAGCTCGGCCGCGGCCGCCGGCGTCACCTCTGCCACGATCGGAAAGGGCCCGTCGAGCCGGATGCGCCAGCGATCACCCTCGGGGTCGACGCCCGCGACAGTGCAGCGCACCACGTTGCGGGGACTGCCTTCCGGGGCCTGACGATAGAGGGCGATCGCTCGCGGCTGGATGGTCGCCAGCGCGGGTCCCACCACGTCGGTTGCCACGGTGAGCGAGGACCCTTCCTCGAGGACGATCGCGTCACCGGAGACGGTGCCGCGCAACAGGTTCAGCCCGGCCATGCGTGCGATCCATGCCGATCGAGGCCGCGCCGACACCTCGCTGAAAGGCCCCTCCTGGGTGACATGCCCTTCCTCGAGGACGATCACCCGGTCGGCGAGCGAGGCCGCCTCCAGGGGATCGTGGGTGACGAGCAGCCGGACCCCGCTGAACGTGGAGAGATGCTCACGCAGCGCCCGACGCAGCTCGAGACGGCCCGACGCGTCCACAGCGGCAAGCGGTTCGTCGAGGAGGAGTGCCTGAGGGTCGGTGACCAGGACGCGGGCGAGCGCGGCCCGCTGCGATTGGCCGCCGCTGAGAGCACTCGGCCGTGAATCGGCGTATCTCCCTAGGTCGACTCGCTCCAGCCACTCGTGCGCCTTCGTCGCTGCGACCTTGCGGTTCATGCCGCGTGCGCGCAAACCGAACGCGACGTTGTCGAGGACGCTGAGGTGCGGAAACAATCCGTGGTCCTGGAACACGAATCCGACCCGGCGAGCTTCGGGTGCCAGCCACGCTCCGCTCTTGCTGTCCTCGAACACGACACCATCCATCTCCACCCGTCCATCGGCTACCGGTACCAAGCCGGCGATCACGCGCAGCAGGGTCGTCTTGCCGGCGCCGTTGGGTCCGAGCACGGCGACGGTGACGTTGGCATCCACACTGACGTCGCAGTCGAGACGGAGGGTGCCAAGCTGCGTTTGCACGCGTGCCTGCAGGCTCAACGGAGTGCTCCGAGCCAGCGGTCGCGTAGCACGACGAGCACCAGGATCGAGATGGCGAGCAGAAGCAGCGAGAGCGTGATCGCCTCGCCAACCTGTCCAGATCCCTCGAATGAGCTGTAGGCGGCGATCGGTAGCGTCTCGGTGGTGCCAGGGAAGCTCCCTGCAAAGGTGATCGTGGCGCCGAACTCGCCCAGTGCACGCGCCCAGCAGAGCGCGGCTCCGGCGGCGATGGACGGCGCCGCCAGCGGCATGGTCACCTGCCAGAACCGCCGCCACGGTCGAGCCCCGAGGGTCGCGGCCACCTCCTCGAAATGATCGTCACGCTGACGCAGGCCGGCCTCGACGGTGATCACCAGGAAGGGGAACCCGACGAAGGCTTCGGCGATCGCGGCACCCGCGGTGCTGAAGGGAAGCACGACCCCGAAGTGATGCAGCACGGTGCCGATCGGGGTGGTGGTGCCGAACGCCGTCTGCAGCGCGATGCCTCCGACCACAGGCGGCAGCACCAGGGGGAGGGTCACCAGCCCGCGGAGGACCCGGCGACCCGGCAGCGAGGTGCGCGCCAGCAGATAGGCGAGCGGCACCCCGATGACCAGCGCGATCACGACCGCGATGGCCGAGCACTCGAGCGAGAGCCGGAGCGCGGTGAGCACGTCCGTGGACACGAGCTCCGACGGGAGGTCGCTCCAGTCGACGTGAGCGAGCAGGCCGATCAGCGGGAGCGCGATGAACAGGACGGCCACCGCCGCCGGAATGACGAGACCGATGAGCGGGCGTCGAGTGACGCCCCTGGTCACGACTTCGGTGGCGGCAGGAATCCAGCCGACAGCAGGATGGACTGGATGTCGCCGGAGACAGCCGACGTGACGAACGCCTCAGCGGCGCCGAGGTTGCTGCTTGCTTTGACGGCGGCGATCTCGTATGTCCCGATCTTGTTCTGCGCATCCGGGATCGGCACGCCGGTCACCTTTCCGGCTGCTCCGATCACGTCGGTGACGAAAACGAGCGCCGCATTGGCATCGCCCGACTCGAGTTGCTCGAGCACGGCTGCGTCGCTGAGCTGGAGCGACACCGGATTGAACTTCAGCGAGTCGGAGGCTTCGATATCGGTCACGTATTCGCCGACCGGCACGCTTGGGTCGCCGATCACCAGCTTGACACCAGGGTTGTTGAGGTCGGCAAGGGTCTTGATGTTCAAGGGATTCCCCGGCGCCACTGCGATCTCGAGCTTGTTCTGGCAGAACTTCTGAGGCGTCTCGACGAGCCCCTTGGCGGTGAGCTGCGCCATCGTGTCGGTGTTGGCGGTCGCGATGACGTCCGCGGGCGCGCCGTTGATGATCTCGGTGACGAGATCCTGCGACCCGGCGAATGAATACGTCCCCTTGAAGCCTGGGTGGTCCACCTCCAGGCCCTTCTCCGTGTTGTTGAACGCATTGGTCAGCGACGAGGCTGCGAACACGGCCAGGTTCCCGCTGAACGGATCGGGGGATGCCGAGGTGCCCGGCGTGCTCGGACTGCCGCAGGCGGCGAGTGCCAGAGCCGCGGTGGCCGTGATCACCACGGAGCCGAAACGGATCTTCATCACTTCCTCGCCGGTGTGTCTGACGATGGGGTGACTTCGATGACCACGTTCGTGGCCTTCACCGAGGCGACCGCAAGCATCCCCGGCTCCAGCCCGAGCTCGGTGACCGCCTCGCTGCTGATCAGCGAGCTGATCCGGAATGGACCGGCCTGGAGCTTGACGTGGGCCATCACCCCGTCGGTGGTGACATCCGTGACCAGTCCGCGGAAGTGATTGCGTGCCAACTCGGTCACCGGCAGGGGCGGCTGACTGCTCGCGAGCTCAACAGCGAATCTCGCGAGTGCGACACCGTCGACCAGACGGTGGCCGCCCTCGGTGCGAAGCGTTTCGACGCGGCCGGCGTCGGCCCAGCGTCGAACCGTATCCACGCTGACGCCCAGCAATTCCGCGGCCTGACCCATCTTGTACGTCGGCATGGGTCGCGACCTTAGCGCAAAAGCGGCCTTCTTCTCAACCCGGCCTCGCGATTGCGGTCTCGCAGACTAAGGTATTGCGCGGGTCCTGTCATCGCGGGGACCCCTCGCCGTCGCGCTTTTGGGCGCGCCGGCGCTGCCCCCCGCGGTGCCACCCGCGACCCGCCGTTATTCCTGCGACACCACGGTGATCGCGTGGACCACGTCACTCGTGAAGAGCGGCGCGGGGTACACGACACGAACGTAGCCCTGCGGATCAATGACATCGAGATAGTTCGTCTTTGGGGGCTCGAGTGGCTCCCCCCATTGCAGCCACGTGATCTTGAGGGTTGCGTCGGGGCCGAGGAGCCAGTGCCATCCGGGATCCCACTGCGCCGTGAGGTTCGTCTTGATGAACTCCTTCACGTCCGCCGCAGTGCGGTCGGGCATCACGCTCACGATCAGCAGTACGGGCTTGATCGTCTTGGGGAGCGCCTGCTCGACGGCAACGATGTCACGACCGAGGATCGGGCACAGGTTGACGCAGAGCGGGTCCATGAAGGCCAGGAGCACAACGTGGCCCTTCTCATCCGCGAGCGACACCACATTGCCGTTCTGGTCGACCAGCCCGGTCAGCGGAGGCGTCGTCTGCCGCGTCAGCGGGGCGCCGATCACGTTCGACGAGGGCGTGATGTTCACCTGGGCCGCGGTTGTCGACGCCCGCGGATGCATCGCGAGCGACACCACGGCCCCGATGCCAAGCCCGCCTGCAAGCGCCAGCACCACGATGAGCGCCTGCCCGCGCTTGGTACGGGTGATCCCTCCGAGGCTCCCCGATGGTTTCATCCACAAACCTCGCTCGCGCCCGGTTTGACTGTGTGATCCTCCCGCCCGCGAGGGCCGCGGCCAGCGCGTGGCCAATTATGCCTCGCCCGACCCGCGGCTGTGACCCGGGTGCTGGGCGAGCGTATGCTCGCCGCGTGATTCCCAATCGGCATATGCGGTTTGCTGCGTCGGGTGGCGTCGTGCTGGCGCTCGCCGGGCTGTTCATCGGCCACACGCTCGAGTACCTCAGGGTGTGGGGATCCGCCGGGGTGGTTGCCTCGATGACCAACCCGGCGCACGTCTACATGCTCCCTGTCGCGGCCGTGCTGCTGGTGCTCAGCGCGGCTTTCGCAGTCCGCCTGGCCCGGGCCTGGCAGGCGTTAAACGACCGGTTCGACCGCGCCGGCTCCGGTATACGTCGCATCTGGCGCGGGCGCTCGGAACATGCGCCTCCCGCACGATCCGCGCGGTCGAATGCGGGTTCGCGACTGCTGGCGATGTGGCTGCCCCTGGCGGCGGCGCAAATCGTCCTGTATGTCGTCCAGGAGAACGTCGAGGCGCTTGCGACTTCGCAGCGCGCCCCGGGGCTGGGTGCTATCACCGGGATCCACTGGGCGGCACCGCTGGTGCACCTCTACGTGTCGCTGGTACTCGCGGGCACCGTCCGCATCTGCCAGGTTCTGTTTCACCGGCGCGAAGTCGCCGTCGAACGCGTCGAAGCACTGCTGCGGGCCATTGTCCGCCGTCGCCGGGCCGCCCCTCCCGTCGTCTGCCGTCCGGCCGCCCGCGTCGTCTCGCCGCTCGAGCGCGTGGGACTGCACCTCTGGCGAAGGCCGCCGCCGCATCTTCTCGCTGTCTGATCGGCGTCCGTGAGCTTCGGCTCACCCTCGATCGTTCACCAATGAGGAGAAATCACGTGGGGAAACTCATCCTTCGTGCGTGCGCCGTCGTCGCGGGCACGCTGCTGGCGCTGGGGACGTCATTCGCCGTCACGTCAGCTCATTACGTTTTCACGGCGGGCAAATACCGGATCGCTATCGGATGGCAGAACGAGCCGGCGTTCGGCACTGACACTTTCGTCGGCGAACAGAACGCGATCCAGGTGTTCGTGGACATCGCATCCGAGGACAATCCGAAAGGCACGCCGGTGAGCACCCTCAACCAGGACTGCACGCATCCCGACTTTCAGGTCACCGTAACGGTCGGGACGACGACGAGCAGCCCATATTGCCCAGCCCCTGCGTACGATCCTGACACCGGCAACGGCAGGCTCGATGAGTACGACTACGCGTTGATCCCGACTGTCGTCGGCGCATATACGTTCCGCATCTTTGGCAGCATCAACGGTACGTCGATCAACACGACGGTGACGTCGGGGCCGACGACATTCGATTCGATTGCTGACTCGAGCTCCGTCGAGTTTCCCGTCGCAGTTCCTGCGGTTGCAGCCATTTCGACAAAGGTCGATGCGGTGAATCAGCGCGCGGAAAGTGCGCTCGGGAGCGCCCAATCGGCCGCCACGACGGCATCGGACGCCAAGTCCAGCGCCTCGACGGCAACCATTCTCGCGATCGTCGCCATTGTGCTGGCGATGCTGCTCAGCGGTTTCAACATTGCGATCGGGTTGCGCCGCAGGAGCACGTAAGCGCATGCGCGCCAGGCCGGCATTCGCAGTCGGACTCACGCTGGCGGCCGGGGTAGCGATCGGGCTGCCTTTGACCGTGGCCGCGCATGCGCTGCCGCAGAGCGCGGTTCCACCCGAGGGTTCGGAGGTGCAGACCGCGCCGAAGGTTGTGGAGATCACCTTCGGAGAACCACCGGACCCGCGTCTGTCCAGCATCACGGTCGTCAACAGCTCCGGCACCAGTGTCGACGCCGGACCAACGGTAGCCGTCCCCGGCCTTCCCCTCGAACTCGAGGTGCCACTCAAGCCCATCGGCAACGGCGTGTACACGGTAACGTGGAAGACGGTGTCCGAGACTGACGGCCACCTCGCGACGGGTGCATACGCGTTCGGCGTCGGCAAGTCAGCAACGAGCGCAAACGCTCACGCCGCCAAGTCCGTGGTGTCTCCTCCGCCGTCGATCCTCGCGGTGGTTGCACGCTGGCTGTTCTTCATCGGTGTGATGGCGATCGTCGGGGTGGCGTCGACGTGCTTGATCGCGTTGCGCGCGGTCCCCAGGTTCGCGAAGGGCATGCTCGCCGGCGCCTGGGTGATCGCCGCCCTTGGTGTCGCCGGCATCATCGAGGCGCAGCGAGAGGCGGCGGGCATCACGTTCGGCGCGCTGTTCGCCGCGTCGCTCGGGATGACGGCGATCGAGCGCATCGTCGCGATTGCTGCGACAGGAACTCGCGATCGTGGTCGCCTGGTTCCTGGCCGGTGGTCTCTCGCGCCTCGGTGTGCT
This sequence comes from Candidatus Dormiibacterota bacterium, assembly GCA_963830305.1. GTDB lineage: Bacteria > Chloroflexota > Dormibacteria > Aeolococcales > Aeolococcaceae > Palsa-851. The sequence goes on from CAWHLW010000007.1 coordinate 48,503, forward strand.
GGCGGCTGGAATCGGTGCAGCAGCGTCCATGTGGGTGGACGTTGCGTCGAGCCATGCAGGCGCCCAGGCGCCCGTGGCTGCCAATCTGCTTATCCAGTGGGGGCATATCGTTGCCGGGGCGGTGTGGCTCGGCGGACTCCTGGTGCTCATCCTCGCAGTGCGCGGCGCACCTTCCGATGTCAAGGGCGCCGCCGTGCGCCGCTTCTCGACCACAGCCGGGATAGCCATCGTGGTCGTCGCGTTGACCGGAACCTTTCGCGCGGTGATCGAGATCGGCTCCATCGGCCAGCTCTTCGGGAGCGCGTTCGGGATCCTCGTGCTCGTCAAGGTTGCGTTGTTCGTCGTGCTTGCCGGACTTGGAGCCGTGAACCGCTACGGCAACGTGCCCCACGCGTCGACGGTGCTTCGCGGCCTGCGCAGAGTCGGGTCCACCGAAGTCGTCATCGGTGTCGCCGTCGTGCTGGTCGCCGCTGCACTGGTGAATGTTGCGCCGCCGCTCGCATCGACGCAGTCCAGTGCTGCGGTTCGAGCCGGTCAGCTCGTGGTGAGCGGCAGCGACTTCGCCACGACGGTCAAGGTGCGCCTGACCGTGTCCCCAGGCACCGCGGGGTTCAACGAGTTCACGCTTCGCGTTACCGACTACGACAGCGGCGCCATCGTGCACGCAAGCTCGGTGCAGCTCGAATTCACGCAGCCGCTCAGGCCTCAACTCGGCGAATCGACGCTCACGCTCAAACGCCAACCCAACGGCACGTTTGCCGCTCGCGGAGGCAACCTTGCCGTCGCCGGCATCTGGGAGGTCGCAGCGATCATCGAGAATGCCGACAGCTCCACGGAGGTGCACCTGCAACTGACCACGATCACCCCCGCACCGTTGGTGACAGCGACACGATTCGCGGGCCTGCCGACCGTCTATTCGATCCAGCTACAGAACGGCTGGCTTGCTCAGGTGTATCTCGACCCCGACCACGCGGGTGCGGACGAGTTTCACGTCACGTTCGTCACGAACTCGAACGCGACCAGCGAGATCCCAATCGCGTCGGTGACCATCGGGATGACGCCGCCCGGCGGGACTCCCACGATCCTCGTCAGCCGCAGGCTCGATCCGACCGGGCATTTCGTCGCCGACGCGAACGTGCCCGCCGGCGCGACGCGCTACGACATCATCGCCACCACGACGAGGGGGGTTGCGATCGCGACCTACCTGACCATCACCCCCGGATCGTGATCACCGTATTGACGAGTTGATCAACTCCGCGACAACGGCCGGCTGCTCGAGGTAGGGGAGGTGCGCCATGCCGTCGAGCATCTCGAACCGCGACTGCGGCAACCAGTCAGCGAGCTCCTTGGACCGCGCCACGATGAACGGCAGATCCAGGTTGCCGCACGCGACCGTCACCGGCACGGTGATCTCCTCGAGGCGCGACCAGGCCCCCAGCCCGCTCCTGCCCGATTCCTCAGGGATCTCATTCTTCAGCGCGATCGCGTTCATGGCCAGCGCGAGGTCTCGAGCCGGGCCGGCAACGCGCCCCTCGGGTCCTGCGGGGCCGTCGAGCCAGAGCCACATCTCGACGCGGTTGATCTCGTCGATCTCGCCGGACGTCTGCGCCGCCTCCCACATGCGCACCAGGCGATCGGTGTCGCCATCGACCACGCTCGGTTCGGGTGCGCCGCTCACCGCCGGGGCGAGAAGCACCAGGCCGGCAACACGTTCCGGCGACGCTAGAGCTGCGTCGATCGCAATCTCGCCGCCCATCGAGCTGCCCACGAGCCACACCGGGCCGCTGGCCACCTGGTCGAGCACGGCATTGAGGTCGTCGAGATGCGTGAAGCCGTAGGTCGCGCCTGACGTCTCGCCGTAGCCGCGCATGTCGTAGGCGACGACGCACTTTACGGGCTGGAGCGCAGCGGCCACCGCGTGCCAGGACCGGCGGTCGGCAACACCCGCGTGGAGGAGCACCACGGGTTGCCCGTCACCCGGCCAGCGCTCGCCTGCCAGGGTGGCCGTGTCCCGCTGCACGGTGAACTTTTCGGATGCCACCGATCCATTCTGACCGGAGTACGGTGCTCGCGACGTGCTGAGCGTGGGAATCGACGTGGCCAGCCAGGACGCTCGAACGGCCATCTGCCTGATCGACTGGAGTGCCGACCAGGCACGGATCGAGCCGCTTGGACCCGGTGGTGCCGGCGATGGCGATATACGAAGGTGCGTCGAAAGCGGTGACCGCGTCGGGGTCGATATCCCCCTCGGCTGGCCGAGTGCCTTCGTGGATTCCGTCAGCCGCCACCATCGCGGCGAGTCGTGGCCGGCCGAGGTCGACGCGGCGGGGATGACCTCGCTCCGTCTCCGTGAGACCGACCGCTGGGTAACGGCTCAGGCGCGCCGCCCGGGTGAGCCCGGGGTGCGTTGCCATCCGATGAGTGTCTCGACGAACCTCATCGCGATCCCGGCCATGCGCATGGCGCGAGTGCTCGGCCCGGTGGATCGCAGCGGGGACGGCAAGGTGATCGAGGTGTATCCGGCAGCCGCGCTGTTCGTCTGGGGATTGCCATACCGCCGCTACAAGGGTGGTCGGCCCGAGCGTCGCGAGACACGGCACGCCCTCGTCGACCAGCTGCGGCTCCGAGCGCCGTGGCTTGTCGCAACGCGCGACGAGGACTGGGAACGGTTCAGAGAGAACGACCATGAGCTGGATGCGCTCATCGCGTCGCTGGTGGCACGCGCGAAAGCGCGGGGCCTGTGCGATGAGGACTACGACGCGAGGTCGGCCGCCGCGCGCAGCGAGGGATGGATCGCGCTGCCGCTGCCTGACGCCCTGGAGCGCCTCGCTCCGTAAGACAAGCGGTCCGGCTTGTAGTCACAGGCCTGTTCAGAAGAGAGCGCGGTTGGCCGACACGGCGGGTCGTTCCACCAGGTGGTGGCATGCTCTGATGATGGCAGCCGACGACCCTGAAACCTTCGACCAGTCCCTGCGACCGGCCCAGGGTCAGCTCTCCTACCTACAGATCCCCGCGACCAACGTGCAGCGATCAGCAGAGTTCTACGCGCGCGTCTTCGGCTGGCATATCGAGCACCCGCACCCCGGTTTCGATGCACCCGGCCTCATCGGCCAGTGGGTCACCGACCGGCCCGCTTCGCGTGATGCCGGGATGCTGCCGTGGCTGAATGTCGACAGCATGCTCGAGGCGATGAAGATGGTTCGGGCCTATGGCGGCGAGGTCCTCGAGCATCCGACGCCCGACGGTCCTGACCGGCTCCTGGCCACCATCCGCGACCCAGCCGGTAACGTCATCGGCCTGGTGCAGCTCGTAGCCCGCTGAATCTAGTGGTTGGAGGGGATCCCCGCTGGGCGGACGGAGGAGACCCCGGCTCCGGCTTCAAACCGGACTATTCAGCCTCCGCCGGGGTCTCCTCCGTCCTCAACTCAGCCTCCGCCCGGATCCCCTCCAACCACTACTCCGCGGTCAGCTTGCGAGGAGGACGCTCGGGTGGGCGACGTGACGGTGGCCACACCCGATGCACTTGAGGTGAGCGCGGACCGGGTGGGTCATTTGTCGCATCCGCCGGTACTCGCCTCGCGGGTATTGGACGGTCAGCGGGAGTAGGCGGGTCCCGCCGCAGTGGGCACACCGAATGGCGCGCTGGCCATTCAAGTCTTTCACGGCCGGTATTTTGCTCCCGCCTCTGGCGAGCCTGTCAACATCGGCCGGTCGCCGCTCGAAAGCGGTGCTATCGTTGGGGGCCCTCGGACGTCGAGTCGTTCTCGCGTCTTCCGGCATGAGGAAACCTCGATGATGCTCACCGCTCGTGACCGTCTCGCCGTGGCCCAGGGGCTCTCGGTGCGAGGCTCCGCGATCCGTCACTTCGAAGCGTTGCCGACGCCGCCGGCGAAGGTGCCGGCCGGTCTTCTGGTCAACGAGTTGCCCCCGCCACGTCCTGGGCTTCGGCTTGTCGAGCTCGAGCGCCGGCGCCGGGAGCAGCTCGAGCGCGGCACGCTCAACCGTTGAGCGCAGCGAGCGCGTAGTCCCGACTTGTCTTCAACGCGAAGTACCGGCCCGCCGCGACATCGCCGGGCCGGCAATCACTGATGCACCTCGACGCGGCGCATCTGGTGCTGGTCGCGGGCGCAGCGCTCCTTGCTGGTGCCGTGAACACAATCGCCGGGGGAGGCACGCTCGTGTCATTTCCGGCACTGCTCCTGCTCGGCTTTCCAGCCCTGACGGCAAACGTCACGAACACGATCGGACTGCTTCCCGGCTATGCGGGGGGCAGCGTCGGGTATCGGACCGAGCTCAGCGTGCAGCGAGCCCGCATTCGGTTCCTGGCGCCCATCAGCATCGCCGGGGCGGTGGTCGGCGCGATCCTGCTGACACGAACGTCGAACCACGTGTTCGCGGCGGTCGTGCCGTGGTTGATCCTGCTCGCCTGCGCGCTGCTGTTGCTCCAGCCGGTGGTGACCTCGCGGATCAGCAGCGGCCGCCCCGCCGACCAGCAGCACCGTTCGCCGGTCCTGGCCGTTGCGCAGTTCCTCGGCGGAGTCTACGGAGCGTTCTTCGGTGCGGGTCTGGGAGTGATGTTGCTTGCGGTGCTCGGCCTCTTCATCCGCGATGACCTGCAGCGGATCAACGCGCTCAAGGGCGTGCTGTCGCTCATCATCAACGTGGTCGCGGCAGTGTATTTCGCATTCTTCGGACCGGTGTCATGGCTCGCGGTGCTGGTCATGGTGCCGATGAGCGCGGTCGGAGGCTTCCTCGGTGTGAGCCTGGCGCGGCGTCTCCGCCCGGTGGTGCTGCGCACCGTGGTGGTGGTCTTCGGCGTTGTGTTCGCGCTCCACCAACTGCTCTAGCGGCCGCGGAAGTCAGGACAGGCGCCGTTCCGTCGCCCACCGTGTCAACTGGTGCCGCGTGGAAAGTTGCAACTTGCGCAGCACCGAGGAAACGTGACTCTCCACCGTCTTCGCGGAGATGAAGAGCTCGCGGGCAATCTCCTTATACGTGAACCCGCGGGCGATCAATCGAAGCACCTCTCGCTCACGCGGCGTCAGCTGGTCGAGCTCCGGGTCGAACGATGGAGGCTCCTGGTCGGCTGCGGGCAGAGCCGCGAACGCGTCCAGCACGAATCCAGCCAAACGTGGCGAGAACACCGCTTCGCCGGCCGCCACGCGATATACCGCGTCGACGAGCTCCGCGCCCGAGATCGTCTTGGTCACGTAGCCACGTGCACCGGCGCGAATCACCGCGATGACGTCCTCGGGTGCGTCGGATGCGGACAGAGCAAGGAAACGGACCTGCGGGTGGGTGGCTCTGAGCGCTGTGACCACCGCCTGTCCGCCGCCGCCGGGCATGTGGACGTCGAGGAGCACCACGTCGGGTTCGGATGCTGCGATTCCCGCAATGGCAGGTTCGACCTCATCGGCCTCGCCGATGACATCAATACGGGTGCCGAGCTCGGATCGAACCCCGGCGCGGAAGAGGCCGTGATCGTCGACGATGAACACGCGGGGACGGTTGACGGTGGCCGAACTCACACCGGTGGCAACGTGGCGATCGCGGCGGTCCGAGGCATCGACAGCGCCACCTCGGTTCCCTCCTTGGGAACACTGCGGACATTGCTGGTGCCGCCGTAGCGCGCCATCCGGGTATGGATCGACTCCGAGAGTCCTCTGCGATCAGCGGGCACCGTGGCAGAGTCGAACCCCCGCCCCCGGTCGCGCACGAACAGTGACACCAGATTCGGCTCCACCTCGGCGTACAAGGAGACGACGGGAGCGCCGGACCATTTCGCCGCATTCACGGTGGCCTCGCGTGCAGCGGCGAGCATCGCCTCCAGGTTCTCGTCGAGTGCGCAGTCGCCGACGGTGATAACTTCAACGCTCACGCCGTGCTGTGCTTCGACGTCAGTCTGGATGAGCCGCACGCCGGCGCCGAACGTCAGGTCCGCAGCCATCGAGCCCGGCGCTTGCCCGTCGAATAACCACGAGCGAAGCTCGCGCTCCTGCGCCCTGGCGATCTGGATCACCTGCTGCGGGTCGGATGCGCGTCGCTGGATCAGCGCGAGCGTCTGGAGCACGGAATCGTGGACTCTCGAGGCCATGTCCGCACGCTCCTCGGCGCGAGCCCTGGCCTGGCGCTCGTCGACGAGGTCGCGGCCCGCTCGCAGCCACCAGGGCCCGAGCACCACCACCATCGCGGCGATGACGAGGATGACGCCGGCGAGAGGGCGGAGCAATGCCGTGTTGGTGTGCCCGACGAGCAGCGTGGTGACCCCGGCAATGAGGAGCACGCCCGCGATCACGGCGCGCAGCGCGACGCGGGATCGCCGGGTATCGCCTGTGAAACCGATGAGCGGATCGGCGAGACGTCGCAACGTCAGCTGCTCGTCCCCAGGGGCGTTGCGAGCGATCAGGACGATTGCGCTCGCGCTGATCACGAACGACCAGGCGAGCGAGCCGATCCAGCCCGCCCCGACCAGTGACAGCAGCACGAACACTGCGATGAGCAACGACGCCAACCCGGCGGCGAGCGTCATTCCGTTTCGGTCGGTCAGCGCCTTGCTGCCGATATTCGCGTCCTCCCCGGTGGCTGGGACGAGCAGCCACGCGACCGCATAGCACGCGATTCCGAATCCACCGGCAAGCGCGAGCAGAACGAAGACGGTGCGCACCACCGTGACGTCCACGCCCGTTCCCGTCGACACGCCGGCGGCCACACCGCCGAGCAGGCGTTGGCCGGGCACGCGCCGCCACGAACCTCTGCGCCGTTTCACCTGGGTCTGCTCCGCCATGCACCCCATGATGGGCCTCGCACGGTCGCGAGACCATTGGGGAACACCCTGATTACGGCGCGCGCATCTGAGGGTCCGCTCAGGGTCATTCCGGATTGTCGACGCCGGTTGCCGGCCGTACGGTGTGGTCATGAACACTCCACCGCCGCCGCCACCGCCGATCAACAACACCACAGCACGCCGCAGCCTCCGCCGACCCAAGGACCGGATGATCGCCGGTGTCGCCGCCGGCCTCGCCGAGTTTTTCGACATTGATGTCACGATCGTCCGGATCGTGATCGCCGTCCTCACTGTCTTCGGCGGATCGGGGATCGCCCTCTACATCGCGGGCTGGCTGCTCATGCCCACTGAAGGCTCCGACCGGTCGATCGCGAACAGGCTCACCGGCACCAACCGGCAGTCCACACAGTCATGATCGTCGCGCGGGAGGGCTGACGTCTCCATCGATCAGCTCCCCGCGATCGGCGTGCTCGATCCCAGCCCCAGCTCGTGCTGGACGATGTTGATGGCGTTCTGCAGGGTGGCCTCGTCGTTGACGAACTGGGTTGTCGACACCGAACCGCTGGCGACCCCGGCAAGGTCGTTACGCACGGCGCCGGCAGCGTTCACCAGGTTGTGTACGTCGTTCTTGGTGGAAGCGGGGAACTGGATCGCGAGGAGTGCATTGCTGAATGTGCCCAGCGCCTGCGCATAGGCCGCGTCGATCGGCGCTTCGTTGGCAATGGTGTTGGTACCCGTGGTGACCAGGCCCTTGCCGAGTGTGTCCCACGTGGTCGTGGCCGTGTCGAGCGCCCCTCCGGCGCTTGCGTACTGCTGGAGGTAGTTCGACGAGGAGGTCGATGGGGGTGGGGCAGTGCTCGCGCACCCCACCAGCAGCAGACCCGCGACGCACCAGGCAAGGCGCCACGCTTGTGGACCCGACATGTCCTACCTCCGTGAGGGGCACTGTATGACAGCGAGCCCCTCCCGGCCTCAGTCCTCGAGCACCGCTATTTCGATACGTGCCAGGCGATCGGGGTCGGCAACCAGGCTCATCTCCAGGATTCGGTCTCCCCGGATGGTGAGCACCCCCACACCGAACAGGCGCCCCCGCGGAGCCATGACCACGCCAACCGTCCCGTTCACGAGGGCCGGTTGGACGAACTGTGAGCGCGCCGAGAATGCAAGCGCCCCCCCGGCGACCGTGGCCGCACCGCGCAACACCCTCGGCGAGCCCTGAGGCACGGCGGCGGCGTCGATCCGGAGCACGATATCCGGGTCGAGGACGGCGAGCAGGGCCTCCATGTCACCGCTTCGTGAGGCTGCGATGAATGCGTCCACGACCTTGCGCTGGCGGGCGAGGTCCGCATTTGGCACCACCGTGGATCCGCGCACCCGCCGGCGCGCTCGGCTCGCGAGCTGGCGTGCCGCCGCCGGGGTCCGTCCAACGATGGGCGCGATCTCGTCGAAGGGGACGGCGAACGTGTCGTGAAGGACGAAGGCGAGTCGTTCCGCAGGAGAGAGCGTTTCGAGCACGACGAGCAGCGCCAGCCCGACCGAGTCGGCGATCACCGCCTCGTGCTCGGGGTCGGTCGCGGCCGAATCGATGTAGGTGAACCCAGGCGCCCGGGCGTCGAGCGACTCCTCCCGGCGCGAGTTCCGCGACCGCAGCATGTTCAGGCACACGCGAGCAACGATCGTGGTCAGCCATCCACCCAGGTTCTCGACCCCGCTCGCCCCGGAGCGGCTCAGCCGTAGCCAGGACTCCTGGACAGCGTCGTCTGCCTCGCTCAGCGATCCGAGCATTCGGAATGCCACGGCGCGCAGGTGACTCCGCTCGGCCTCGAATCGTTCGGCCAGCCAATCGTGCTCGTTCATCGGTCACATTCCCTTATCACGGCGTGTCATAGCAGTGACCCGCGAAACCCACCAGATGTGACCGCAGAGTTGAATCCGGTCGGGGTTGCGCTCGAGATGCAACGCGAGGAGGCTCGTCATGACAGCACCAATCCTGGTCACCGGAGGGAGCGGGACGCTCGGCCGTCGCGTCGTTTCGGATCTCCGCAGCGCTGGGCACGACGTCCGCGCGCTCAGCCGGCGCAGCCACGCATCCGAGGACGGCCTCGTCTACGTCATGGGTGACCTGCTCACCGGAGCAGGAGTTGATGCAGCGGTGGCAGGGATCGACACGATCATCCACTGCGCGGGCTCGTTCAAGGACGACGTGAAGATGACGGAGTGCCTGGTGCGAGCGGCGTCGCGCTCCGGGGCGCCGCATATCGTCTTCATCTCCGTGGTGGGTACCGACCGGATTCCCGTCGTCGGATTTGGCCGCCTCCCGTTCGCGTACTTTCGCAACAAGCAGGAGGCGGAGCAGGTGATCACCAAATCCGGGTTGCCATGGACGACATTGCGCGCGACGCAGTTCTATGACCTGTTCCTGATCGTGGCCCGAGGAATGACCAAGCTCCCGCTGACGCCGGTCCCCGCTGGATTCCGCTTTCAGCCCGTTGACGTTGACGAGGTCGCTGCGAGGCTCGTGGAGCTGGCATTTGGCGAGCCGAACGGATACGTGGCAGATCTCGGTGGGCCCCGCGTCTACCGGCTCGTCGACCTGATCAAGAGCTACGTGCAGGCTGCGCATCGGCGCCGAGTGCTCGTGCCGGTTTGGATCGGTGGTAAGACCGCGCGCGTCATCCGTGCCGGCGGCAACCTGGTCGCCACCCCACCCGATCCTGCCGGCGCGGGGAGTCGGAAGACCTGGGAGGCGTTCCTCACGGAGCGTCTCGGGCGGCGGTACACTGCGTCCGCTTGACGCGGTCGACCGGTGACACCGTTTCTCAGGCAGGGAGGTAGCAAGTGGGGGTTTCGGGGAAGGTACGTCGATGGCCTGCGCTGGCCGTCGCGACGCTCGTGTGCCTTGCACTCCTCCCCATGGGTGAGCCGGCACACGCTGACGGCACAGGTCCGACGTTTCAGAACTCTGGGTTGAGCGGCGGCGGCTTCATCAGCGTGATCGCGCAATCCACCAGCACGGGGACGCTCGTCGCGGGCGGCGACACGCAGGGGTTCTTCCGATCTGTCAACGGCGGACAGGCGTGGACGCCGCAGGATGCAGGGCTCCCGGCCACCGGGTACCACGTCGGGGCGCTCCTCAATGTCGGGAGCATCTGGTACGCGGCCGTCGGTGACGGTAGCAACGGTGGCATCGCCAAGTCGCTCGATGACGGTGTGACCTGGATTGAGTCACCTTCGGGCAAAGGTGCGGCACCGCCAGTCTTCGACGGGACGAACCTTCCGGGGCAGACGGGCAATCCGCGCGCCACCGGCGCTCTGCTCGCGACCGACGGCGCCTACCTCTACGCGGCGTCCTTCGGCCGCGGCCTCCAGCGTTGGGCGCTCGCGTCAGCCAGCCCAGAAGCCGGTTGGCAGTGCGTGGCGCTGTGCACATCATTTCTCAACTCGGTGGCGCTCGACGGCAAGGGCGATGCGTTCATCTCCGTCATCAGCAGGGCCGGCGCGAGTCAGGGCGTTGACGAGGTGTCCGGCCTCGGATCAAAGGTGCGAACCAAGGTGATCAGCGGAACGAAAGGGGTCTCGGCGGGCGTGCAAGAGCTGCTGAGCCTCGGCTCACGCGTGTACGCGGCCGGAGCGAACGGAATCGGCTACTGGAACGGGACGGCATGGTTGGTGCTGGAACTCGACGCAGCACTGGTACACGCTGACCGGCTACGAGACCGTTGCCGGCAAGGCTCCTGTCGACGTGCTGTATGCGGCCACGTACTCGGGGCACGGGACCAAGGACGTCGAGCAGTTGATGGTCAACGGAACGCACGTGGTCATCACCGGGTTGGTGCCGCCCGGCAGTGTCGGGGCGAACATCGATGGCACCTCCACCCCGTGGTGGGAGGGGTCCAGCGCAGGCGCTGCCGGCACCCTTGTTGGTCCCGAGGCGATGATCGGCGGCTGCCCGTCGTCCACGAGCTCACTCTGCGCCGGGAACACCACCGACGTCTTCGTCGGCTCGAGCATCCTGCTGGAATCGCGCAACGGCGGTGCTCCCGACGCGATGCTCGTTTCGGGGCGGTCCGGGATCTGGGATTACGCTCCCGGCGCGACGCCTGCATGGAGCCCAGCAGTCGCCGGCCTGGACACGACGTTCGACCTGAGCGTTGCGGTGGACCCCGCATACAGCGCCAACATTGCGGCCAGCGACGCGGACTGGAATGTCATCGGGTCGACGGATGACATGACCGACGTCGACAGCGCGGTCGCGCCCCCGCGATTCACCACCGGCAGCACCGGTCTCGCGGTGACGTGGGACGCCAGCGTGTCGCCGTCGGCATTGATCGTCTCCGGCGGCAGTCGCGCCACAAACAAACTCGGCTCGATCTGGTACGACGCCGCGTGGTCGACCGGCGCTGCATGGACATCGCTGCCACTCCCGACCGGAGTTTCGCTACGACCGATCGCGCTCGCAGCGCAGGCGACTGGCCCGGGCACGTACGTCCTGCTGGCAGCGTTTCAGAACAAAGGCGTGTACGCGTTCACCGCTTCCGGAACGACCGGAACGTGGGCGCTGATCCCACCGCCGAGCGGTTCGGCGGGACCGACCATCTCACCCAACGACGTGCACGGAGTCAGCTTTGCGTGGGCGAGCGACGGCACTGCGGTGTTCATGTACGACGAGGGCACGCACGCGGCCTGGGAGTCGCTGCTCGCCGGAGGCGTATTCGCGCCGTGGGTGCAGTTGTATGCGGACACGAGCGTCTCGCCGGGGCGCGGGTTCGTCGCGGCGGATCCGAACACACCGACGGTGGTGTGGATCGCCAACACCAACGGACTCGGCTACATCGATACCGCCGGGTGCATCACCACATGCCCAGCGCCCGCCTGGGTGACCACCAGTCCGGGTGGCCCGCTTGCGACGTACTCGAGCATCAACGGCGACTACGTGTACATGGCGAGTGGCGGCGCGACTCCGAGCTTCTGGGAGGTGCAGGTAACGCAGTGCGCGGTGTCGTGCCCCACCGCCACCGGTTTCGATGACCCGTACTTCGATGAGGTCGCCGGCGACGCCATCTCGCTGGCGGCGGGAACGGACGGCAACGTATATCTCGCCACGCTCGGCAACGGCATTGCTGTTGGCACAGCGCCGTAGCCGCTGACTACTTCAGCTCCTGGAGCTGGCCGTGCTCCAGACCCGGAATGTCCACAGTCTGATACAGACCGCAAACACTGTCACCAAATCCAATGAGGGCGTTGAGTGACAGCACAAGCCACTTCGGCTTCGTGTTCTCGGCGACGAGGTACTCACACTGCTTCTCGATCACCTTTTCTTGCGCGACGCTGTACAGCGATGAAAATGGAAATCCGAAGAGGAGCGAGGCACTGGGCACATGGGTCACGAGAGAGATGTAGTTGAAGCTCTCACCCACATAATTCAGTTCGCCACCCTGTCCTGTGGTGAACCGCTTGGCAGCTTCGACTGCAGCTGTGATTTGTGGGATGTCATATCCCGTGTAGCCATCCGCGGCCGGATGGTTGACAAGCAGGCGTGCCGCCTGGATTGGATTCGTGGTGAGCCATGTGGACGCGAAGCAGAGGCAGACAAAAATTCCCAACGGGAGCAGCCTCGCCTTTGCCGTCCACCAGACCCACCTCGTGGAGCCCGCTTTCAGCTTCCAGAGTGCCCGGAACTCGTCGGTGCGCATCGCAACCGCCAGCAAGCCCGCGATGCAAACGCCGCAGAGAAGCAGGAGTGTCTGCATCTGGCCCGCCGCGTATGCACGGTTGACGTAGTACAGCAGGCCGACGACTGCCCATGACCCGACAAATGTCAGGGTGATCATCGCTCGATCAAGAAGCACGTCTGTAACTGCCGCCTTTCGGTGCCGAATCCACATCAAGGCCCAACCCGCCGCAGCTGAGCAGACGATGACCGGCGCGACGATAAGGACTGGACCCGGCACCTGGATCGGCGCCGGACCCAAGGAGCCGGCTGACCTGACAAAGAAACCCACGTAACTGAGGTTGATGCGCGAGCCGGTGACGAGAAGGAAAGCTGGGTACGAAGCGATGCCGATGATCAGTCCTGCAAGCCACAGAGCAAGGGCGCGTACCCGAGTGGCTGACGTGGCGCCGCACAGGATCATGAGGCCGTAGACGGCTGTCGCTGCAAGCCCGAAGTCCTGCGAGTTCCACGTGACAACTCCGCACACAACGCCGGTGAGCAAAAGGCGCCAAGGTCGCAAGGTGCCGCGATAGAGGAGGACGAGATCCGTCAACCCGACGGCGGCGATCAGAAACCCGGCGAACAGCCGGATTGGGAGCTCTTGAGAGATGCTCGTGATCGAGCTCGAATCACCCACCAGACGCGAGGTCACCAGCGTGATCGGTATGACGAAGGCAAGCGCGAGAACGACTCGATTGGCCCCGAAGATGCGGCTGACAACCCAGGTCGCAAGCGCGAGGGTCGCAAAGCTCAGGACAGTGAGAATAATGGCGATAGCCCCTACTAGTCCCAGCGGCGACAGAACGCTTTTGAGCGGAACGAGCAGCCAGCCGTAGAGTGCTGTGTACTCGGGAATGAACGTGACGTCAGGAACCTTCCCGGCGACCGGACCGAGCATGTCATTGACCTGGTTGAGGTTGTTGCCAACAAAGGGAAAGTAGTCGACCGTTCTTATCGCACCGAGCAGGTCAAAGGCACAACAGGCGCCTACGACCACCGCGAGGCAGATGCGAATCCACTTTGAAAAGCGGGCAGGCCGCAGGACTGTCGCGAGGAGGAGCACCAGGATGACCGTGCCCAGTGCAACGACGTTACCGAAGCCCTGCCAGTAGCCAACGGTCTGCGGCCGCTCGATTGCTTCGATCCCCAGTACAAGGCCACAGGCTGCCAGGACTGCGAGTGCAACATCAACCTGCGTCGAGCGATGGTGACGCACGAACGCGAAAGTGATGATCGCCGCGACCGCGAGCATCGCGAAGTACATCGGATGATTGAGGTCGCCCGTGTCGTTGTTGTTCGTGGCGAAGGTGCCGACCAGCAGGATCAGGACACTTGCGGCTGCGACCCGGGGAACCAGCGTCGCGACGGTGCCGTATTCAGCCGTCTGTAAGGCGGGCGCGGCGCCGGCGGGAGCATCGCCAATCACGTGGGGGCATGGTAGCAAACAATTGTTTGCAACGCACCGTACAAAACTCGTTCAACCACAAGTGCCATCATCACCCGCGCATGATCCGTCGCATCGCGGCCGCGGCTGTCTCCGCGGCGACATGTGTCGCATTCGCGGGGACCGCAATGGCTGCCACCCTCAACAATTACGTGGCGTATCTCGGGGGACCGGCGCACACGTCGTACGTTCGGGCAGCGACGACGTTCACCGTCGCCAACGCGAGCGGTGCGCACTCGATCTGGACGTGGACGCCGAGTGGGACGCTCAATGCATCGCCGGCCGTCTATGCCGGAGTCATCTACATCGGTTCGGAGAACGGCGACTTCTACGCAATCGACGCCACCACGGGCGCGGTCAAGTGGACCAAGTCATTGACGATCGCAGACTGCTCGAAGGCGGGTATCGTCTCGAGTGCCACGGTTGGCAAGGACCCGGTGAACGGCAAGCTGACGGTCTATGTCGGCGCCGCCGATCACTACCTCTACGCACTCAACGCTGCAACGGGCGCGACGATCTGGCGCACGCTGATCGGGAGCACGAAGGCGGCCTACTACAACTGGGCAAGCCCCACGGTCGCAAATGGCGACATCTACTACGGGATCGCCACTGACTGCGACGAGGCGGGCGACGACGGGCTCGTGGCGCTCAACCAACACACCGGGAAACAGCTGGGCAAGTACTACACGTCCGGCAGCCCGACGGTTGAAGGTGCGTCGGTCTATACTGCCGCGGCAGTCGCACCCGATGGCTCGGTGTTCATCACCACCGGCGACGACAATGGAACACCTGGAACCGACGCGACGGCAATCGTGAAGCTCGCCGGCGGGACGCTCGCCCGCCTCGGTGGCTATCAGATACCGGGACTGTACGGAGCGAACAGCGACTTCAACGCCAGCCCGACGCTGTTCATGATGGGGACCACGCCGATGGTGGGCGCCTGCAACAAAGATGGGGTGTTCTACGCGCTGACCCAGGCATCACTCGACGACAACCAAACCTCTACCGCATGGCAGATACAGCTGGGAATTCCATTTGTTCCCAAGAAGCTCGCGTTCTGCGGCGGGTCGGCCGACTACGACGGCACCCACCTCTTCATCGGTGCCGATGCCAAGAGCACTGGCGCGCCTCCGGGGAGCATGTACGAGCTCACGACCGGCGGTACGGTTGTGTGGGAGAAGCCGCTCACCACGGGGCCCGTGGTCGGAACACCGAGTCTCGACGGCAGTGGGGTGCTGGCAGTCCCGACCTACAACGACACCGGCGGCATGAGCGCGGTCTATCTGATGAACAAGGCCGACGGCTCGATCCTGAAGACCATCTCGTACGCTGATCCGATCTTCGCCCAACCTGTCTTCGCGGATGGCGAGTTGCTGGTGGCGGGGCCAAATCTGCAGGCGTACGTCCCCTAGGCGTTGAGGCGCCCTCGTCGGTGAGGTGGAAGGCGTTCATCGCGCCGTTTTGAGCGGCGATGTGAGGTCGGCGACCGGTCCGAAGGTATGTCAGCTTGTCGGGATTGACGATGGAGCTGATGTTTGCGATCTCACCATCCGTACCACAAGTCCGCCGCGCGATTTGTGACACTGTCGCGTGGCGCCAGATCAGAAACGCTCCACACAGCGTGTCGGACGTCCGGGAGTTGAGCGGCGGCCGGCGCGTCGAGCTGCACACGGGGAATCACCAGATGAGCCAGTGGTCCGAGCAAGTCAAGGAAATCCGCGCAATCACCCTGTTCGTCGACGATATCGGCGTGGCGAAACAGTTCTACCAGGACGTCTTCGGCCTGCCCGTGTACTTTGAGGACGAGAACTCCGCCGTCTTTCGCTTCGGCGGCGTTCTGATCAATCTACTGGACGTGGCGGCAGCCGGCACCCTCATCGAGCCTGCAGCCGCTGGGACCAGTGCTGCGGAGTCACGTTCGCAATACACGATCGGCGTCAGCGATGTCGATGCCGTTTGCGCAGAGTTGGCACAGCGCGGGGTGACGCTCCTGAACGGCCCGATGAACCGGCCTTGGGGGATTCGCACTGCCGCCTTCACCGATCCAAGCGGCCATATCTGGGAGATTGCCCAGGACCTGTCCTGAGGTGTCGTCGGGTCAGATGCAAACGTCGCGACGGGGCGTCTATGCGACGCTCCTCCTCACGCCGCACGTCGGCCCGCAAGCCCTGCTGGGGTTGTTTGCGCAGCTCACTCAAGGTGCGGCGCCGCTGGGCCTGGTGCTGGTGGTGCGCCAGGCGACGGGATCGCTCGTCACGGCCGGCGCGGTGAGCGCCGCGCTCTGGGTGGGAGCCGCTGTTGCGCGTCCGATTCAGGGACGGCTCATCGATTGGCGTGGAACGCGACTCGTGATGTTGATCTGCGGGCCGGTGCACACCGCCGCGCTCGTCGGAGTTGTGGTGGTCGCGCGAGGGGGCGGCGCGGCCTGGGCGATGATTCTCTGCAGTGCCGTAGCGGGCTTGATGCTGCCGCCAGTCTCGGTGGCGATGCGCGTGGAGTGGGGGCGGCATGTGCCTGCGAATGAGCTCACGGCGGCCTTCAGCCTGGTGTTCCTCACACAGGAGATCGCTCTGGTCACCGGGCCACTGCTGATCGCGTCACTGGTGGCGTTGGGCGCCGGGTTTGCACTGATCACGGCCGCGACGATCAGTGGCGTCGCGACGATCGGGTTTGCCGCGCTCGGCACGACCGAATCCGCACCACGAAGCGACGTGCAAGTCGCACCACCCCCGGGCCGACGAACCGTCATACCGGTGGTGCTTGCGGTTGCATTCCTGCTCGGATCGACGCTCGGCGTCTTCCAGGTCGCTTCGCCATCGCTGGCAATCGCTCGAGGCGTCCCCGCGCTCGGAGGGATTCTCATCGCCGCGGTCTCGGTTGGGGGCATCACCGGTGCGCTCCTGTATGGAGGGGTTCGCTGGCGAGCGGACCCTATCGCGCGCCTGATCCTGTTGCTTGGCCTGCTGGCGGTGGCAACGACATCACTTGTCGCGGGCCTGCCGCTCGCCGTCGTCGGCTTGCTCCTGGCCTTTGGCGGTCTCGCGCTCAACCCCGCATTCGCGACGACGTCGCTGCTGATCGATCGCCACGGTGGATCCCGCGGCGCGGAGGCGTTTGGATGGATGTCGACGGCGGTCGGCGGAGGCACCGCTGCGGGCAACGCTGTCGCCGGAGCTCTGGCGCAGCGCAGCGGCTTTCCGCCGGCGTTCTTCGCCGCGACTGTCGCGGCCTACGCGGCACTGGTGATCGTCGGTTCCGATGCTCTGCTTTCGCGGTCGCGCAGCTCTCGTCGGTGAGGACTGCGGACGCGCGGCCGGTGGGACATCTCAGCCGAAGGCGGTGGGACATCTCAGCCGAAGGTGTGCGACACATCAGCCGAAACCGGTGTCAAGCATCAGCCGAAGCCACGCAAAGCATCAGCCGAAGCCCTTTAGCGACGCGTCAACCGAACTTCCACACGAAAACTGAGCCGACGGGGAGATTCGAACTCCCGGCCAGCGGTTTACGAAACCGCTGCTCTACCACTGAGCTACGTCGGCGCGGAGTTGAAGCCTACCAAGGGCATACGAGACCAGCGCGCCAGCCGTCCCACGAAGCGGGCCGATCTGGGTATGGCCACTCCCGCGATGCCACATCGTAGCTAACGCGTCAATAGTACCTCGATACCGTGCCACACCACGCTAAACCCAGCCGGGGAGAACTCAGCCTCGCGGCTGTCATCAGATCAACCCGGCGGCTCGGCGAGCGCGTTCGGCGGCGGGTCGTATCGGGCAGGCGGCGAGGTGGTCGTCTACCACGCCAGAGGCCTGCATCAGTGCGTAGAGCGTAGTAGGGCCAAGAAAGCGAAAGCCTCGGCCTTTGAGGTCGCGCGCAAGGGCGACGGACTCGGGCGTCGTCGAGGGTACGTCGCTCCACGCCGCTGGTGGCTTGCGCCGCGATGCTCGTGGATCCGGCCGGAGGATCGACATAAGCGGACGTCCGGCCGCCCGCAGCTGCAGGACGGCGCGCGCGTTCCCGATTGTCGCTTCGATCTTCGCCCGATTGCGCACGATGCCGGCATCTTCCAGGAGGCGTTTGATGTCTGATGGATCAAAGCGCGCAACGGCTTCGGCGTCGAAATTCTTGAACGCGCGGCGGAAAGCGTCGCGCTTGGCAAGAATGGTCCGCCACGAGAGCCCTGCCTGGAACGCCTCGAGGCTCAAGAGTTCGAACAGCGCACGCTCATCGGGCACAGGAAACCCCCACTCGGTGTCGTGATACCGCTCATAGAGGGGATCACCGTCGCCGAAACACCGCCGGGCGATTGCCACGGGGCGCGACTCACCAGACATGCCGACACGAATCTTGGTTGGTCAACCCCCCGGCCCCGAGCCGCCTGCAAACCCAGGTCTCATCGGGGCCGCTCCCGAACCACCTCGGCCGGTGGCTTGTCGTCGCGTAGCCCGAGGAACCGCGGTTGCCGTAGGCGGCCATCATTTGTCCATTCTGCGAAGCCGATCTGCGCGACCAGTTCGGGTCGGGTCCAGTGCGTGCCGCGCGGAATGGGTCTTGCGTCCACGAACGGTGGCTCCGATGTCTCCAGGGGTCGCAGTCGCGCGCCGAGATCACGGAGCCTCGCCGCGGTGTAGCCGGTGCCGACCTTTCCGGCGTAACGGAGTTGACCCTCGTCGTGATAACCCACGAGCAGCGCTCCCAAATCGGTCCTGCTGCCAGTTGGATCGGTGTAGCCACCGATGATGAACTCCTGCTCCCAGACACACTTCAGCTTCAGCCAGTCCTTCGAACGCCCGGGGACGTACGGCGCGCTGGCGCGCTTGGCGATGAGTCCCTCCCAACCGGCCTCGCACGCTTCGTCAAACCGGCGCTGAGCGTTGTCCCGCCAGGCTTCGGAGATTTGCAGGGCGGCGCTCGGCCGGATTGCCCCCGTCAGGCGGGCGCGACGCTCTTCGAGCGGCCGGTGAGTCAAGACCTCGCCGTCGATCTCCATGACGTCAAAGACGCAGTAGACCACCGGGTACGCGGCGACCTGCTGAGGGGACGGCGCCGTGGTGCCGAGGCGCTGCTGCAGCCGGCTGAAGGATGTCTGCTCTCCTAGGAACGCGACCACCTCACCGTCAAGCAGGAACTCGTGTGCGCGCTGCATGACCAGGGCTGCGCGCACTTCGGGGTACGTGGTGGTGAGGTCCTTGCCGGTGCGCGACTCGAGCCGCACGTCGTCGCCCCGTTTGCGCGCAACGCAGCGCTCGCCGTCGAACTTGCGCTCGAGCAGCCAGTCGCCACCGAAGTCGCGACGCTCGGTCAGGGTCGCCAGCATCAGAGGAATTGGCACAGCTGCATCGTCCCTTTTCTCAGACACGTCGGGTTGAGTGCACGCTCTCGTGGTTCGACTGAGTGGTCGGCCAAGATTGTGGGAATGATGCGGCCAGTGCCATGAGTTAGTCCGTCATCGACGATACCGCCAGAGAACAATTCGCCGTGTCCATGGACGGGACCACGGCAAGGCTGGAGTACAAGCTCCACGGCGATCGGTTGCACCTCTTGCATACCGAAGTCCCCGAAGCGTTTCGCGGCCAAGGCGTCGGCGGCCGGCTGGTCGAAGCGGCGCTTGCCAAAGCCCGCGCGGACCACCTGACGATCGTGCCCTGGTGCCCCTACGCACGCGGATGGCTGAAGCAGCATCCCGACCAGAGCAGCGACATCACGTTGGACTTCAAAACGAGACCGACCAGAAAGTAGTGATATGAGCATGGCTGATACCTCTGCTCAACGAGTTGGTGCTCGCCCGCAGCGACGCGCCGCGCTCGCCGACCGAAAGGCTCGCGACTTCCTTCGCAAGGCCGATCCGGTGCTCGCGGGCGTCATCGACGCGCATCCAGCTTTTCGTCCGCGAGCGTGGATGGACGAGCTCCCGCCGCTCGATGCGTTCGCGGCACTCATTTTCCAGGTCGTCGGTCAGCAGTTGTCGGTCGCCGCGACGCGCACGATCGTGTCTCGCATCGGGGGGCGGTTCGGTGGTCATTTGCCGTCACCGGCCGAGGTGCTGGCGGCCGAACCGGATGTGCTGCGGTCCGCCGGGCTCTCGGCTCGCAAGGGCGCGACGCTGCGCGCGCTCGCGGAGCGATTTGTGGATGGGCGGCTGAGCGATGCGGCCCTCGAGCGCATGACAGACGAAGACGTCGAGGCAGCCCTGACCGACGTGCCAGGCATCGGACCGTGGTCGGCGCACGGTTTCTTGCTCGTCGCGCTGAACCGGCCAGACGTCTTTCTCACCGGCGATATCGCGTTGCGTCGCGCGATCCAACGGATCTACGGTTTCGACCACGTTCCCTCCGAAGCAGAGCTGGTTGAGGTGTCGGACCGTTGGCGGCCGTACCGCAGCCTGGCGGTCAGCTACCTCTTCGCCTCCGAGTACGAGGGGCCACGCTGACCGACGTCGGTAGCGAAACCGACCAACGGCGCACGCGACCAAGTGGCCGGCTTCCCCACGAATCTGCCGATCGAGGCGACCTCGCGGCCGATCGCGGGGTCAGCCCGCCGGCTGATCCGGTCAAACGGCATGACGTTGACGTGCACCTGGCCTCCGGTCTGTTCCATGCGCCACCCGCCCGCGATCCAGCCATCGACGCAGATCACTGGACGGATCCAGCCGCCACCACCTTCGTGAATCCATGCCTCTGCCTGGGCGTCACCGAGATGCTCGCGGCGACGGTAGCCGAGAAGAAACGTGTCGAAGTGACCGAGCAGGCGGACGTCAGGACGGCTGATGTCTCCGACCTCCGCGACGGGTCCAAGCGTCCAGAGGCCACGGATCGGTCCCGGGAACTCGACCAGCTCCGAGCTGATCGCGGCCATCGCCGCGCGAATCACGGGCTGACGTAAACCCGACCACGCCGCGAAGTCCGCGGCACCCGCGGGGCCGTATGCCGCGAAGTACCGGCGGGCCAGCTCGGCGAAAGCAGCGTCACCACGCGGACCGCGCGACTTCGGCACCCAGTCATCCAGGAGCACGAAGCTGTCGTCGCGCCCCATGCGCGGACCGGAACACACGACCCCCAACGCGGCAGCGTGATACAGCAGATGCAGGATTGTCTGCCCAACCGGTTCCTCGAGCACGCCCGCGCTGACCAGCCGCTCGCGGATCTGCCGCCGCGCCATCGGCCCATGCGCAAGCGCCTTGCGAATCGCCGCGATTCCGCGCGCACACGTTGCGTCATCGAGACCGAGGTTTCTCCGCTGACTGGCACCGAACTGATTCACGGCGGGTCCGAAGACATCGAGCAGCCAGCGCACGTCAGCCGCCGCACAGAGATGCAACGTGCCGCGCATCAACCAAGTGCGTACCACGGAGCGTCCGTGTTCGAACGCGCCATCCACCGCGGCGGCCGTCAGCCCGACGCTGCGCACACGAATCTGGTGACGCGCCGCATCAAAGGCCTGCGCCTGGAGCGCGCACATCGCGCCCGCGACCGATGCGACATCGGACTGCAGCCGCGAGTTGTCGGTGAGGTGCTGCGAGCGCAGACGAGCAAGACGCAGGTGCAGCAGCGTGGGGTCGGGCATCAGCGCGATCTTAGGGTTGGGCGATCCGGTATCGTCGCTCGACGATGGCAACGACAGACGACAAACCCCACATCCTGGTCATCGTCGGCAGCACTCGTGACGGTCGTTTCGGTGACACCGTCGGACGCTGGTTCATGCGTCGCGCTGCTGATCGCGCCGATCTCACGCTCGAGCTCGTCGATCTCCGAGACTGGATCTTCGAGTATTACGACCGTCCGCTTCCCGCGACGGTTTCTGAATACGATGAGAAGGCCCAGCGCTGGGCTGAGATCATCGGTCCAGCCGACGGCTTCGTCATCATCACGCCCGAGTACAACCACGGCTACCCTGCGGTGCTCAAGAGCGCACTCGACGCGGTGTATCGCGAGTGGAATCGCAAACCGATCGCGTTCGTGAGCTATGGTGGGTGGTCGGCAGGAACGCGCGCGATGCAGCAGCTGCGTCAGGTCGCGATCGAGCTGCAGATGGCGCCGATTCGCGCGTCAGTCTCCATCCAGTTCGCGTCGCGCGTGTTCGGTCCAGATGGGAACCCGCAGAATCCCGACCTGTTCGACAAAGCCGCCGCCATGCTGCTCGACGACCTCTCCTGGTGGGGACATGCGTTGCGCCGTGCCCGTCTCGCGACAACGACCTAGCTCAGAAGAAATCAGGCAGCCAGGGCAGTCCGCCGGCGATGAGGCCGTCCATTGCCGTCACCGCGCCCGCGTCCCCCTCGAGCAGCCCGAGCCGGACAGCATCCTGAGCGCGGAGCGCGCTCGAGTACCACGCTGAGAGCGCCCCGATGCCACACCTGATTGCGCCGCCTCCGCCCGGGGTCACGCGAGCCGAACCTCCCTCGACCTCGAGCACGACCCGATCGACGCCGGCGATCGGGTCGGTGACCTCGAGCTCAACACGACCTGCGGCGCGCTCGGGCCAGCCCCGCGCGGTCATCGCCGTGTCGATATCGACGATGCGCTGCATCCAACAGAGGAAACCCTCCATCGCGACCGCTCGATGCGGTTCGGGGAGCAGCCAGTGCAGCGGTGACGCATCGACGAGCGCGGAGTGCACGAACACCACATCGCTGCTCTGCGACTCCTGGCCCCCGAGAAATCCGAGCAGACCACGCAGGGCATCCTGTGTCGTGGCGATGAACTCCTGGACCTGCAGGCGGATCCAACCGCCGGCCTGGCGCTCGGACATGTAGCGCACGTATCCGGTGAGCCGGTCGCCCTCGTACCAGCCGTATTCGAAACGGGGCGTCTCGGGGTCGCCCGCATCCCACTCGACGGCGAGGAACCAGTCCGGCCGATCGAGCGGGCCGTCCCAGTTGACGAGGTAGGTCCGCCGCAGCGCTTCGATGGCATCGCGGTCGGGTCTGCTTCGGACCCTGCCTGAACCGCTGAACCCCGCAAGCGCGACGGTCCGCACGATCTGGCGCAGGGTCATGGAGCACACCTCCCAACCCCAGCGACGGTAGAGGCGAACCGTCGCGGCATGGAGCGGCGCAACGGCGGCGCCCTGCTCGCGCGCAAGCGCAACGCAGTCATGCATCAACGCCCCTGCCACCCCGCGGCGGCGCCAGGCAGGATGGACGGCGACCGCGGTCACGGCCTGTGCGGGCACCGATTTCCCGCCGAAGAACTGGCCGACGGGCAGGAGCATGTAGCCGCCGACGACCTCGCCGTCCATGTGCGCAAGGCGGAGCGGGGCGAGTGGAGCGCCAACCTTGAGCCAGAGCATGTTGCTGGCCGCGCGGCCCGCGAACAACTCGGCGTCCACCTCCGCAAAGCGCTGCAGCTCGGCGTCACCCTGCGCGTCGCGGATCTCGATTTCGGCGCCCTGTTCCATGAGCGCCCGAGTGTACTCGCGGGCGTCACGGCGTCTGAGTTTGGGCTGGGCGTGGACTCGGGATACCCTTTGTGTATGGATACGCTCACCGCCCCTGCCGCCCCTGAGCCGGGCCGTCTCGACGTGTACGACCACGCTGCGGTCGAGGCACGCTGGCGGCGGATCTGGGACGAGCGTGGCGACTATCGCACCCAGCTCGACGAGCCCGACCGCCCTTTCTACAACCTCATGATGTTCCCGTACCCCTCCGCCGAGGGGCTGCACGTGGGCCACATCATCCCGTTCGCGGGGGGCGACATCTACGGCCGCTGGCGGCGCCTCATGGGCGACACCGTGTTCGAGCCGATGGGGTTCGACGCCTTCGGCATCCACTCCGAGAACTACGCGATGAAGATCGGCGAGCACCCCGCGGTGGTGATGCGTCGCGCCGTCCAGAACTTCCGCGAGAACCAGCTCTCACGAATCGGCTCGATGTTCGACTGGAGTCACCAGGTCAACACGGCCGACCCCGCTTACTACCGCTGGACTCAGTGGCTCTTCGTGCGCCTCTTCAACGCCGGTCTCGCCGAGTGGCGTGAGGGCGCCGTCAACTGGTGTCCGTCGTGCCTCACCGTGCTCGCCGACGAGCAGGTTGAGCAGGGCCGCTGCGAACGCTGCCACACCGTGGTGCAGACCCGGTACCTCCGCCAGTGGTGGATCAAGATCACGCGCTATGCGCAGCAATTGCTCGATTCGCTCGAAACGCTCGACTGGTCGGACTCGACCAAGAACATGCAGCGCAATTGGATCGGGCGCAGCGAGGGCGCGACCATCCTGTTCGACCTCGTCGGGTGCCGGCGCAAGGACGTCACCGTGTACACCACACGCCCGGACACCCTTTTCGGGGCGACGTTCCTGGTGATCGGCGCCGACCATCCCGAGCTCGAGGACTTCGTGCCCCCCGAGCGCATGGGCGCGGTCAACGCCTGGCGCAACAAGTTCCCACCCACTGCCGCTGAGCCCGACTTCTCGGTCGGAATGGAACTTGGGTCCTTCGCGATCCATCCGATCACCGGGGCGCGCCTTCCGGTGTGGGCAGCGCCGTACGTGCTCGGTGGCTACGGCACCGGCGCGATCATGGCGGTTCCGGGACACGACGCACGCGACTGGGCGTTCGCCCGTGCGCACGCGCTCCCGATCGTCGAGGTCATCAGTGGCGGCAACGTCGAGGAAGCGCCGTACGCCGGCTCCGGCACGCTTGTCAATAGCGGCGAGTTCAACGGCCTTTCCGCCGATGAAGGGAAGCAGCGCATCGTCGAGCGCCTCCACGAATTGCGCCGCGGAGAGCCGAGTGTGCAGTACAAGCTCCGCGACTGGCTCATCTCGCGGCAGCGCTACTGGGGTCCGCCGATTCCGATCATTCACTGTCCCGACGACGGGCCGGTGGCGGTACCGGAAGAGGATCTCCCGGTGCTGCTTCCCGATATTGAGGATTTCCGTCCACAGGGCACCGGACTCTCGCCGCTTGCGACGGTGGAGGATTGGGTCAACGTCACGTGCCCGAAGTGCGGTGGGCCGGCACGGCGCGAGACCGACGTCAGCGACACGTTCCTCGACTCCTCGTGGTACCAGCTCCGCTATCCGTCGACCGACTTCGACGATGTTCCCTTCGACAAGGAACGCACCGACACGTGGTTGCCGGTGGACATGTACATCGGCGGCAACGAGCATGCGGTGCGTCATCTCCTCTACGCGCGCTTCGTGATGCGCGCGCTCCACGACATGGACCTCGTGCCCGTGCCGGAGCCGTACACCCGGTTCCGCGCCCACGGCATGATCATCATGGACGGGGCGAAGATGTCGAAGAGCCGGGGGAATGTGCTCAATCCCGACGAGTACATCGAGCGCTACGGGGCGGACACGGTGCGCCTCTTCATGATGTACCTCGGCCCATACACGCTCGGAGGTGACTTCCGCGACAAGGGCATCGCCGGGATGACGCGGTTCATCAACCGGACGTGGCGCGCGACGCAGCTCGCCACCGGCAGCGACGTCAGCGACGAGACCAGAGAGCGCCGCCGTCATCGCCTCATCAAGCAGGTCGAGGATGACATCGCCGAGCTTCGGTACAACACTGCGATCGCGCACCTCATGGAGTTCGCGCGCGATCTCGACCACGAGTGCTCGGAGGGCACTGCGCGTCGCCTCGACGCTGACACACTGTTGAAGTTGCTCGCACCCTTCGCGCCGTTTGTCACCGAGGAGCTCTGGCAGCGCACCGGCCACGAGGAGTCGGTCCACGAGCGCGGCACCTGGCCTGCCTACGATGCCGAGCTAGCTGCTCCGTTGCGGGCGAACATCGCGATCACGATCAACGGCAAGCTGCGCGCCGACCTCGAGGTGGACGCCGGGACATCGCAGGCCGAGCTGAGCGCGCTGGCGCTCGCCCACCCGCGCGTCGTGGAGTTGCTGGAGGGCCGCGAGCCTCGCCAGGTCATTGCGGTCGTCGACCGCATCGTCAACATCGTCACCGCCTGACATCGAGGCGCATCGGCGCGTGCTCGATGCCGTCCTCGATCCAGCGCTCACCGCAGACCTCGAACCCGAAACGCGCGTACCAGTCGACGAGATATGCCTGCGCGCTCAGCACGATCGGTGGTCCTGACAGCTCGATTGCTCGCCTGAGCAGCGCCCCGGAATAGCCGCGTCCTCGCGCAGCGGCCAGGGTCGCGACGCGCCCGATGCGATGCGCGCCGTCGCTGTCGAGCAGAAGGCGCAACGTGCTCAGGACCCGGCCGCCGCCGTCCTCGATCCACAGGTGCAGCGTCTCGGCTTCGGCGTCGCGGGAATCGATGTCGGGGTAGACGCAGTTCTGCTCGACGACGAAGACGTCCTGGCGGACCGCGAGGATGCCGAGCAGTGCCCGAGGCGACAGTTCGTCGAGGTGTGCAGCGTGGACGTCGGGCACGGCCGGCTCGGTTACGCGGCTTGAGGCTCCACCACCGCCGTGCACGCCGAGCAGCGGTGAGCAGCCTTGGGGATGACCGTCAGGCACTCGGGGCACGCGCGCGTGTTGGACTCGGCGGGTGCAGCGGAACGCGCCCGCGCCTGGAGGCGGTTGTATGGCAGGACGAAGAAGAAGTAGACGCCCGCGGCGATGAACAGGAACGCGATCACCGCGGTGATGAAGGTGCCGTACTTGACGTCGCTGCCGTTGATGGTCACCACGAGGTTGTCGAAGTTGGGTTTGCCGAACGGGATGGCGATGATGGGATTGATGATGTCGACGACCAGTGCCGTGACGACCGCGCCGAATGCGCCGCCGATGACGAACGCAACTGCGAGCTGAACGACATTGCCCTGGTTGAGAAAATCACGGAAGCCTTTCACGATGTCCTCCTACATCACGCCGGCTATCCGGCGCTCGCGCCGGCCGAAGGGCTGAGCATCGTGACACAGACGCCGACCCAGCAGCGGGTGCTCCCGACGTGGTATCCGGCGGTGTTCGGCATCGGGTCACCGGGCTCAGCCACGTACCAGACGACGCCCGTTGCCGGCCGCGGCAGGGCGTGCAGGATGGCACCGGGCGGATACACTGCAGTGCCCCAGAACCACGGCACGTTCCCGGCCAGTGCGTGTGTGTTGTCGATGATCGCGCGATCACCGTAATAGCGGACGAGCAGGTACTCGCTCGGGTACGCCGCCACGAGGTCACCGTGTGACGCTGGACCCTGGACCGACGCGAGTGCCATCGAGGTCTCGGGGTTGGTGATGGCCAGTGCGGTCCCAATCGCGACTGCGGTGCTCACTGCGGCGGCGCCGGCGGCGATCCGGCGCCACGGCATGCTCGCCAGCCCCGCGCCGACCAGGGCGTACAGCGGCGCCCATGCCGCGCTCAGATACTTCCCATCCTCGAGCGGGTGATAGAGGCTGGCGAGCACCATCACGCCGACGCCGATCACCACCGCGAGGCTCAGGAACGCAGCAGCCTGCGCTCCTGCCGCGGTGAGCCGCTTGCGGTTCACCACCAGGGCAACAAGTGCCAGACAGCCGGCGACGTCACCGAAGATCTCGAGGGTTCGCAGGGCAGCGAACCCGGTCACCCAGGTGTTGAGTGGCGGGCCCGTGAAGAACTGCTCGAGGCCGCCGAAGAGGCTCTTGACGCTCAGTGGCGGCACCCAGAATGCGCCGGCGCTGTGGCTGAGCTGCGCACGGGCCGCGACGATCCACGGCACCAGGCTCACCACAGCCGCGAGTCCGAGAAGGCCGACGAGCACGACCGTGCCAAACCGCCGCCGGTGCAGGACTGCGACGGTCACCACCTGCGCGAACACGGCGAAGAGTGCGAAGTACACCGTGTACACGGCGAGGATCGACATCGCCGCATAGAGCACCCAGCGCAGCACCGTGGGACGTTCAAGTGCGCGCAACAGGCAGAGGGTCGACGCGAGCACGAGTGTCGTGACCAGCATGTACATGCGCGCATCGAGCGAGCTGACCAGCAGCGCCGGTGCGACCGCACCGATCACGGCCGACCAGACACCACCGCGGTCACCAGCGATGCGCCGTCCGAGCGCCGCCAGCAATGGGATCGCAGCGGTCCCAAGCAGCACCGGGAAGAGACGGAGGAAGGCCGGGCTGGTCGATATCACCGCAAAGAGCCGCTCGACGAGATAGAAGAGCGGGGGAGCGCTGTCGTTGCGAACCACGTCGAGCATCGAGCCGAGCGATCGCTGCACCGCAAGCGCGGTGAAGGCCTCGTCGCGCCAGAGGGGCTGATACCCGAGGAGAGTAAGGCGAGCGGCGAGCCCGACGATCGTGATCAGCCAGATCTTCCCCGCATATCCGCGCAGCATCGCTGCCACCATAGAGCCGCCGCGTCAGGGCAGGGTCGAGGCTCCCGGCTGGGGCACGACGGTGAAGACGACCGGGTTGCCCTCCGGGTCGGTCGCCCCAACCTGCGCTTCCGCCGCGATGCCCGATCCGACGGATGCTGCGATGTCGGCTCGTGACGGCGCGACGATCAGCGTGTAGACCGCAGGGTTCGTGATCTTCGTCATCGGCGCGACGATGGTCGGTAGCCGCCCTGCGTCGAGAAACTGCACGTCCATCGCGTCGTAGCCGTCGAGAATGACCAGCGTCGACGGCCCGCCGTCGGTGGCGTTGTCGACCGCGGCGTCGGCCAGGGCGACATCGGCGAACGTGAAGGCCGCATACCGGTCGGCGACCGGACGGTTGAGGTAGGTCACCGCGGAGGCAACTCCGAGCCAGGTGACCGCGATGGCGCAGACCGTCCACCCGGCCTGGGTCGCTGACTTTCCGGATCCACCGAGACCCACGGTCAGCCGGCGGATGATGTCGATGCCCTCGACGCAGCCGAGACCGATGAACGCTGCGACATACGGCGCGAGACCGAGTGACCTCAGGAAGTGGGGCGCGCCACCTTCGTTGGCGATGAGTGGTGGAATCAGGAACACCGGTAACCCGAGGAGCACGAGCGCATGCCCGTGGTCAGCCCGCCGGCGCCAGCAGTGCCAGATGCCGAGCAGGAAAGGGACGATCAGTACTGGTCCCAGCAGCGGCAGCGCGGCCACGTCGTGGCGCGGGTTGGGGTCCCCGGCGAAAAGGAACATGCCAAGGGTCTTGAGGATGTGCACCGGGTAGCTGTCCTGCGACATCGACGCGCTGTTGAAGACCGAGACGAACGCGGCGCGGCCGAAGTAGCCCGAGAAATCGGTGATGGCCGTGTACACCATCGGCGCCACCACGACGACAAAGGCGCCCGTTGCCCATCGCCAGGTCGTGATGAGCGACCGGAATCGCTCGCGCTCGTGCGCCCGCATCCAGAGCAGCCAGAGGATGGCTAGCAGCGGCAACAGCTTGAGCGGTTGATACGTCCAGAACCCGAGAGCGACAGTCACCCCGGCGGCCAGCGCTCTCCATCGCGACGGCCGGTCACCCCAGCGCAGCAGCGCCGCCAGCGCGGCAGCGCCCACCAGCACGGTCAGGATGTTCCTGAACCCGTCGCGCGAGACAGCGATCATCCAGAGCGACCCGGCGGTCCATGCCATGGCCATGAGCGCCGCGCCGCGCCCGAACCGGCGCACCGCGACGTAGGTCGCGATGACCCCGGCGACCCCGATTGCGGCTGCGGTGCCGCGAAGCGTCAGCACTGACGAGCCGAACACCTTGAAGACCGCGGCGACGATGTACGCGTAGAGCGCCTCGCGCCCGCCATCGCTGTTGAAGAACACCGGGTGATACCCCGGGATGGTCAGGAGGCTCTGAGCGCTGAGCCCCTCCGCCGCCTCATCCGGGTAGAGCCCGCCCGGCTGAGTCTGCAGCGCCCAGTAGCGCACCACGATCGCTGCGAGCACGATCAGGACGGCGGCCGCAGCCTCCACTGCAGTCGCCGTCCCGAGGCGCCTGATGGCGCCGGTTATGCGGGTGATCCGGCCCCCGTCAATTCGAGGCTGGATCCGTGTAGCAGCGTTCTGGTGGCGGCGATGCGGCACGCCAGCATCTCCAGAACGTCATCGAGCTGGTCCCGCAGCACGGTTTCCAGCTCGATAGGGTGGTTGTCTATCTCCCGCAGCAGCGCCGACAGCCGGAGCGCCTTCTGGTCGATCTTCGCAACGACCTCCTGCGGACCTGCCGTTGCGGTCAGATGATTCGGCTCCATCCAGATCCTCCGTCTGCGGGTTGGGGATCCCTCAAGAGTAGGCACCGGCGAGGGGCTTGTCCAGCGATCGTTCGGTCACGGATCGGCGATCGCTGATCGCGCGTGAATGACCTCGTGACGCAAGCACTAAACTGCCATTGGCCGGTTCGACCGACCGGGCGCGGATGGCGGAATCGGTAGACGCGCGGGACTTAGGATCCCGTGGGGTGACCCGTCCGAGTTCGAGTCTCGGTCCGCGCACGGCGCCCACCACGAACACCCGCAGAGAAATATGAGTACTCAGATGACCGACACTCCGGCCGTGAGTCCAGACCAGGCTCCAGGCAAAGCTCCGGGCATGACCGTGACGCTCGAACGCAAGGCCGCCTCGCAGGTCTCGCTGCAGATTGAGGCGACCGCCGTCGAGGTCGAAGCGGCGATCCAGGCGTCGCTCAAGCGTCTCGCCGGCCGCGTCCGTATCCCGGGGTTCCGTCCCGGCAAGGCGCCGGCTGCGATGGTCGAGCGTGCCATCGGCTGGGAGACCATCCGCCACGAGACCGTCGATCACCTCGTTCCCGACCTGTACCGCCGCGCCGTCGACGAGACCGGTGTGGAGCCGGTCGGCGATCCCGAGCTCGACCTCGGCGAGCTCGAACGTGACCAGCCGTTCAAGTTCAGCGCGACGGTCACGGTGAAGCCGGAGGTCGACCTGCGTGATTACCTCACCCTGCGCGTCCCAATGGAGACCACAGAGATCACGGAGGAGAGCGTCGACCAGGCGATCCTTGAAGCGCGCCGGCGTCACTCCGAGCTTGTCGACGTCGACCGCGCCGCCCAGGCGGGCGACGTGATCCGCTGCACCCTGGTGATGCGTCGCGGAGACGAGATCCTCACCGGGGGCGACGGCGACGAGCGAGAGCTGGAGCTGGATCGCGAGACGGTGATCCCGGCGATCGTCGATGGCGTGATCGGGCTCACGGCGGGGGAGTCGCGCTCCTTCGAGACGACGCTGCCCCAGGATTACCGCCAGGAGGAGCTGCGCGGCGCGACCGTCACCATCGACGTCACGGTGCACGCTGTCCAAGAGCGAATCCTCCCGCCCGAGGACGACGCGCTTGCGGTGCTGGACCAGCACGGGCCGGCGCTCGAGGATCTTCGCGAGCACTACCGCAGCGCGCTCGCCGTCGAAGCCGCCGAGCAGGACCGCGAACGTCACGAGGGAGCGGCCCTCGAGGCGCTCCGCGACTACGTCAGGGTCGACGTTCCCGAGGTGATGATCGAGCGCGAGATCGACCGCCAGCTCGCCGACCTCGAGTACCGGCTGGCGTCGCTCGGGCTGCCGCTCGACCGATATGTCGAGATGAGCGGGCAGAGCATGGCCGCGCTGCGCGCCGAACGCCGCGAGCCCGCTGCGAGCCGGGTCCGCCTCGAGCTCGCGCTTGACGCCATGGCGGTTGCGGAGGGGATCGAGGTGGACGAGAACCAGGTCGAGCGCGAGGCCCGGTCGGTCGCCGAGGGCCGGAAGATCGACGCCGCGCAGCGCCGGCGCCTCGAGGATCTCGCCCGCCGGGATCTGCGCCGTCGCGCTGCCGGACAGCGACTGCTGGAGATCGTCACCCCAGAGGACTCCAGCTTCGTCGCAACCTGAGGCGTGATCTCCGGCATGCGTGGGTAAGCTGTCCCGGCATGCCTCAGCCGGTGATCAGCGTTCGCGATCTCGTCAAGACGTACGGGAAGGTCGAGGCCGTCCGCGGTATTGATCTCGAGGTTGGACCCGGCGAGATCTTCGGGTTCCTCGGGCCCAACGGCGCCGGAAAGTCGACCACGATCAGCATCCTCTGCACGCTCATCCGGCCGACCTCGGGGGTGGCCCAGGTCGCCGGGTTCGACGTCAGCCATGACCCGAGTGCGGTCCGCGCACGCATCGGGCTCGTCTTCCAGGACCCTTCACTGGACGGCCAGCTCACCGGTCGCGAGAACCTCGAGTTCCACGCATACCTCTATGGACTGCCCGCGGCGACACGCAAGCAGCGCATCGATGACGCGCTGGCGATCGTCGACCTCGCGGACCGGGCGGGCTCGACGGTCCTCACCTACTCGGGCGGCATGCGCCGCCGGCTCGAGATCGCCCGCGGCATCCTGCATTACCCGCAGATCCTCTTCCTCGACGAACCGACTCTCGGGTTGGATCCGCAAACGCGCAACAACATCTGGGAATACCTCCACACGGTGCGCACTCGCGAGCACATCACGATCTTCATGACGACGCATTACATGGACGAGGCCGAGTTCTGCGATCGCATCGCCATCATCGACCAGGGCAAGATCGTCGCCCTCGGGACTCCCGCTGAGCTCAAGACGAAGGTCGGTGGCGACGTGGTCACCATTGCCACCCCGGACATGGCTGTCGCGGCAGACCAATTGAGGTCGGTCATGCACCTTGAATCCATTCAGGTCGACGGCACGTTGCGGGTCGAGGTATCGGACTCCGCCTCGTTCGTGCCACGACTGTTCTCCGAGCTGACAGTGCCGATCTCATCGGTGAGCGCGAGGCGGCCCAGCCTGGACGACGTGTTCCTCAAGCTCACGGGTCGCGAGATACGCGAGCAGGCGAATACCTCGCTCGATACCATGCGACGTATGGGCAGGATGTGGGGAGGAGGTGGCCGGCGATGAGCGACCAGGTGCTGTCGACACCGGCCGTTCCGCGCGCGCAGACGGTCAACATCCGCGGCGCGACGCTGCGCGCGATCATCATCATCTGGCGGCGCGACCTGATTCGATACTGGCGCGATCGCATGCGTGTGATCGGATCGCTCGCGCAGCCGATCCTCTTCCTGTTCGTGTTCGGCAGCGGACTCAGCTCGGCCTTGCGAGGCAGTACCGGTGGGCTCGGTGGGGCGGGATCCTCCTTGCAGTACGTGCAGTTCATCTTTCCCGGCATCATCGGCATGTCGGTGCTCTTCACGTCGATCTTCGGCGCGATGTCGATCGTCTGGGACCGAGAGTTCGGCTTCCTGAAAGAGGTGCTCGTCGCCCCGATCCATCGCTCCGCCGTCGCCATCGGGAAAACGCTCGGAGGTGCGTCGCAGGCGATGATCCAGGGGCTCGTCATCCTGGTGCTTGCGCCGCTCGTCGGCGTGAAGTTGACATTCGTCGGTGTTGTTGAGCTGATCCCCGCGATCTTCCTGTTTGCATTCGCGCTGAGCGCACTCGGTGTCGCGGTCGCCGCGCGGATGCGGACGATGCAGGGCTTCCAGGTGGTCATGAACTTCCTGATGATGCCGATGTTCTTCCTTGCCGGCGCGCTGTTCCCCCTCACCGGCAACCTGCCTGCATGGCTCCTCGTGCTGACGCGCCTCGACCCGGCGAGCTACGGGATCGACGCACTGCGCCGGATCGTCCTCACGATGTCCGGGGTGCCCTCGCAGGTGGTCCACGGCTTCGAGGTGACGCTGTTCGGCTGGACGGTCTCGCTCTGGGTGGAGGTGGTGGTGCTCATCGCCTTCGGCCTGCTGATGATGAGCCTGGCGGTGTATGGATTCCGACAGCGCGACTAAAAAAGGCCACCTATAATGGAAAAGGTATGAATCCGACCAATCTGATCCCGTACGTCATCGAGACCACGAATCGGGGCGAACGCGGGATGGACATCTACTCGCGGTTGCTCAAAGACCGAATCATCTTCATCGGGACGCCGATTGACGACCAGGTGGCCAACGTCGTCATGGCGCAACTGCTGTTTCTGGCAGGCGAGGACCCGGAGAAGGACATCTGGCTGTACATCAACTCCCCGGGAGGTTCGGTGTATGCAGGCCTCGCCATTTACGACACGATGCAGTACGTCGAGCCGCGTGTCGGCACCATCTGCATGGGCATCGCCGCGTCGATGGCGGCAATCCTCCTCGCCGGTGGTGCAGCGGGAATGCGTCTCAGCCTTCCCAACACACGGGTGTTGATCCACCAGCCGTCGGGCGGATTCAGCGGCCAGGCGACGGACATTCAGATCCACGCCCAGGAGATCCTTCGCGTCCGCCGCCGTCTCGACGAGATCCTCGCGCACCACACCGGCAAGCCCATCGAGGTCGTCAATCACGATTCCGATCGCGACTTCTTCATGAGCGCCGAGGAGGCCAAGGAGTACGGCTTGATCGACGAGATCATCCAGGGCCGCATCAAGAGTGGCGGGTCGCCGAACGGCGAGGGCAGCAATGGTGGCCGCCCACCCGGCGCGCCGCCCGAGGTGGAGACACCCCAGGCAGGTGGCGGCGCAACCGCCCACGCGTAACGCGAGACCGTACCGGTCGTTGGTAGGAATGCAAACAATCCAAGGGGAATGCGGTGACTGAGCGCGACGACCGGCGGCGGCACACTCGTTGTTCGTTCTGCGGCAAGGGACAGGAGCAGGTCCGCAAGCTCGTGGCGGGACCTGGCGTGTACATCTGCGACCAGTGCATCGACCTGTGCCAGGAGGTTCTCGAGGAGGACAACCGCTCCACCACCACCAAGCGCGGCAAGCCCGGGACGATCCCGAACCCGCAGGTGATCGCCGCCTCGCTCGATCAGTACGTGATCGGGCAGGAACACGCCAAGAAGGTGCTCTCCGTGGCGGTGTTCAACCACTACAAGCGAATCGCGCACGCCAAGACCAACAGCGACGTCGAGCTGCAGAAGTCCAACGTGCTCCTGGTCGGACCCACCGGTTGCGGCAAGACGTTTCTCGCACAGACCCTCGCGCGCATCATCGACGTGCCGTTCAGCATCGCCGATGCGACCAGCCTCACCGAGGCTGGTTACGTCGGCGAGGACGTCGAGAACATCCTGCTCCGGCTGATCCAGGCCGCCGACTTCGATATTGCGCGCGCCGAGCGCGGCATCATCTACATCGACGAGATCGACAAGATCGCGCGCAAGAGCGACAACCCTTCAATCACGCGCGACGTCAGTGGTGAAGGTGTCCAGCAGGCTTTGCTGAAGATCCTCGAAGGCACGGTCGCCAACGTGCCACCGCAGGGCGGTCGCAAGCATCCCCACCAGGATTTCATCCAGATCAACACCACCAACATCCTGTTCATCTGCGGTGGCGCATTCGACGGACTCGAGAAGATCATCGAGCACCGTCTCGGCAAGCGGGTCATCGGTTTCAACAGCAAGCCGCGCGGCACCCGTACCAAGGAGACCACCAAGATGCTCCGCGAGCTCCAGGCGCAGGATCTCCTCAAGTACGGCCTCATCCCGGAGTTCGTTGGCCGGCTGCCGATCACCGTGGCGCTCGACTACCTCGACGAGGAGGACATCATCCGCATCCTCACCGAGCCGAAGAACGCGTTCGTCAAGCAATACCAGAAGTTCTTCGCGCTCGACGACGTCGAGCTGGTCTTCCACGAGGGCGCGCTGCGCGCGATCGCCGAGCGTGCACTCGCTCGTGGCACCGGTGCTCGGGGACTCAAGTCGATCATCGAGGACGTCCTGCTCAACAGCATGTTCGAGGTGCCGAGCCGGCCTGACATCAAGCGTTGCGTCATCACCGAACAGGCGATTCTCGAGGGTGTTGAACCGCTGCTCCTCACCGAGGAGCCCAAGCGTCGCGTCGGTGCGACCGAGGAGGCGGCGCAGGGGCGTACGGCCTGACGGTGCGTCGCCGGGGCATCGCTCTGGCTTTGGTGGCAGTCGTGGTGTTCTTCGCTGTGACCCTGATCACGTTGACGCACGTGATCAGCAACTCCGCGTCGGGTTGCACGATCGCGGCTCCCGTCCCGAGCCTGCCTCCAGCCCTGCGCGCGCTTGGTGGCTTCGATCAGTCATTCGATGCGAGCAATCCCGATGCTCTTGCCGAGGTGGGCCAGAATGCCGCAGGTGCGGTGAGCCAGGATCTCGAGGGAGCGATCGCCCAGCAACCCGTGAACGTCGCCGCGGCCGTCACCGGGCAGCCCGCTGCGGTGGTGGTGCCGCTCGCCGCTCAGGTGCCATCAGCACAGGGCATGCGCCTGGTCGGGCTCGTCTCGTTCTATGTGGGGTGCAGTGGGAGGGCGTATTTCGGATCGGTGACCGACATCACCTCGCTCACAGCCGCCGCGGCGCAGAGTTTCCCCGCGGTGGGAGAGAGCGCGGCGGCAGCGCAGCTCGACACCTCAACCCCTGAACTGGTCTATACGAGCTCGCCGTTCACGCCCGAATGGCGCAATGCACAATCCGGCGCGAGCATCGCTGCGGGCGAGTGACACCCGGTCCCCCCATATACTCAATCGCCCAATGAATACGAATTTCGACTGGTCCAGCGTCGAACCCAAGTGGCGGGAGCGATGGACTGAGCTCCGTGTCGGGCATGCGGATGTCACCAGCACCAAGCCTGCCTTTGTGGTCGCGCTCCCACCGCCGAACATCACCGGTGCGCTCCACATGGGGCACGCATCGACGTTCTCGATCCAGGACACCGTCTGCCGGCATCGGAGAATGTGCGGCTTCGAGGTCGAGTGGTGTCCAGGCACCGACCATGCCGCCATCGCCACCCAGAACGTCATCGAGCGCCAGCTCGCCGATGAGGGAACCACCAAGGAGGCATTGGGTAGAGCCGCCTTTCAGACGCGGGTCGACGCGTGGTATGAGGAATACGGCGGCCGCATCTACGAGCAGATGCGACGCATGGGCTACACCTGTGACTGGGAGCGTTCCCGTTTCACGCTTGATGATCAGTACGTGCACGCGATCAGGGTGGCGTTCAAGACGCTGTTCGACGAGGGCCTCGTCTATCGCGGTCCGCGCATCGTCAACTGGTGCCCGCGCTGCGGCTCCGCGATCAGCGATGAGGAGATCGACTGGCAGGAGCAGACCGACATTCTCTACTCCCTGAAGTACCCGGTCGAAGGCGGACTCAGCATCACGGTCGCCACCGTGCGTCCCGAGACGATGCTCGGTGACACGGGCGTTGCGGTCGCACCCGGCGATGCGCGTTACACGTCGTTCGTGGGCAAGCACGTGACGCTGCCGCTCACGTGGCGTGTCGTCCCCATCTTCGAAGATGCTGCTGTGCGGCCGGAGTTCGGCACCGGGGCACTGAAGGTTACCCCTGGTCACGACCCCACCGACTACGAGATCGGGGCGCGCCATTCACTGCCGATCATCAACGTCATCGCCCTTGACGGCACCATGGATGTGCCATCGCTGCCGCAGTTCCACGGCATGCCCGTCCCCGAAGCGAGGATCGCTGTGGCCGAGGCGCTGCGCCACCTGGGGGTGCTCGTCAAGGAGGAGCCGTACACCCACGACGTGGGTCATTGCGATCGTTGCGACAGCGTGCTCGAACCGCTGGTCAGCGAGCAGTGGTGGGTCCGCATGGAATCGCTCGCCGCGCCCGGAATCGGCGCCGTCAACAGCGGTGAGATCACGTTCCATCCGGCGCGCTACACCGACGTGTACCTGCACTGGATGCGCAACATTCGCGACTGGTGCATCAGCAGGCAGATCTGGCTCGGGCACGCCATCCCGGTGTCGACGTGCGGCAACGGCCACCGCTTCGCCTGGATCGATCCGCCCACCGTGTGCCCCGAGTGTGGCAACACCGAGCTGATCAACGACCCGGACGTGCTCGACACCTGGTTCAGCAGCGGCTTGTGGCCGTTCGCCATCTTCGGATGGCCGGGGCAGACGGCTGACCTCGAGCGGTTCTACCCCACCGACCTGATGGTCACAGGGCGCGACATCATCTTTCTCTGGGTCGCGCGAATGATCATGAACGGCCTCAAGTTCACCGGTCGCAATCCCTTCAGCGACGTGCTCATCACGAGCACCATCCAGGCCACCGACGGATCGCGGATGAGCAAGTCGAAGGGCAACACCGTCGACCCGCTCGACCTCATCGACAAGTACGGCGCAGACGCGGTCCGTGCCTGGGCGGCCGCGGTCTGCACGAGCGGCCAGGACGTGCGATTCGATGACGACCGGATCGCCTCGTACCAGCGCTTCGCCAACAAGCTGTGGCAGGTCACCAACGGGTTCCTCGTTGCCAAGGTCGGCAACGGGTCGATCGCGGATCTCGACGTCCATCCGCCCAAGCCGGAGACGCTGCGCCCCGAGGATCGCTGGATGCTCGCCGAGCTCGCAGGCGCGGTCCGTGCCTGCGACGCCGGGTTCACCGCGTACCGCTTTCATGAGTTTGTCGACGCGCTCTACGACACGACGTGGCATTCGTTCTGCGACTGGTATATCGAGATCATCAAGCTGCGCCTTGCGGACGCCGGCGACCACGAGTCCCGTCGCGCCGCGGTGTGGACGGCAGTCACGACGCTGGACGTACTCCTGCGCCTGCTCCATCCGTTCATGCCTTTTGTGACTGAGGAATGCGCGCAGCAACTGCCCAACGCAGCGGAGACGCTGCAGCATCGCTCGTGGCCCGAGCAGGATCCGCTCTGGAACGACGCCCCAACCACTGCCGCACACCACGAGATCGGTGAAGCGATCGAGCTGGTCAAGCGCATCCGGGCGCTCGGTCATGCCGGCAAGGTCCCGCGCGGCGCACGCGACCGCGTTCGCGTCGTGGTGCGCGATGCGGAAGGCAGGGGTATCAACAAGCACATCGCCCGGCTGATCGGCGGCCTCGTCCCCGCGGCGGTGGTGGAGAGCCACGAGCGCGGCTTCGATCCAGCGGTGGTGGTTTCGGGTAGTCTCCACGCCGAGGTGGTGATCGCCGACACCGCCGCCGACGCCAGTGCGACCGCACGTCAGATCGGCCTGCTCGAGGCAAACGTGTCGCGGCTCCAGGCACAGCTCGCGAACGCGGCGTTCGTGAACGGGGCACCTGCCCAGGTCGTCGATGAGACGCGCCGCCGTCTCGCCGAGGCCGAGGCACAGCTCGAACTGCTGCGCCGCGTCCCGTCAGGAGGAGGCATCGATGCTGCTGTTTGACCTCGGAGCGCTGCTCACCGCCGTGGTGGTCATCGTTGTCGCCTACGTCGCCGTGCTCTGGCTGGCGCTGGCGTTCTACGTGGTTCGCGACGCCCGCCGGCGAACGACCTCTCCGGGATTCACCCTCTTCGCGATGCTGCTCGGCTTCGTGCCGCCCTTCCTCGGGGCGCTGATCTATTTCATGGTCCGGCCGCCGCTGACGATGGAGCAGGTGCGCTCGCTCGCCATCGAGGAGCAGGTGCTGCTCGAGCCGCCGGTGGAGGGGATCCCAACCCGCCCCTGCCCGACGTGCGGTCGCGAGATCGAGCAGGAGTTCATCCTCTGCCCGTACTGCAGGACGCAGTTCGCCCGGCGATGCACCAGCTGCGATCGCAGCCTCCGGCTGGGCTGGGGCGTCTGCCCGTACTGCGCCACCGAGGTCGGAGCGCCGGCGCTGGCCCGTACCGGGAGGTAGCGGCACGATGCTGGGCGCGGGGCTCCAGCTGGTGCTCATACCCGCCCCGCTGGTCGCGGCCGCGATCGTCGTCTTCGCGCTCTCGCCACGGCAGGCGCGCATGGCGTCCGTGGTTGCCGGGGTGGGGCTCGCGGCCACAATCGGGTTGCTCGCGGTGGAGGCGGCGCTGCTCAACGGAAGCGGACGCATCGAGACGTCGCTCGGGACGCCCGTGGCAGGAATCACCTACCTGCTCCGTCTCGACCTGCCCGGGGCGACGCTGGCGCTCGCCGCTGCTGCGGCCGCTCTCCTCCTGCTCCTCGAGGGTGATCGTCAGACGCGAGAGGTGAGTGCGCTCCTGATCTGCGTCCTCGGCACGATGATCGCGGCGCTCTCCGGCAACGTGGTGATGCTGGTGGGCGGGATCGAGATCGCCGGCGTCGGGACATTGCTGATGACGAGCGCTGCGCGCGGACGTCCGGGCCGCGGCGGCCTGGTGGCTCTGGGCATCGAGCACCTCGCGTCGCTCGGCCTGCTGGTCGCGGGCGTCCAGCTCCTGAGCTCCGCCGGGACCACTGACTTCGCGGTGATCCCGGCCGGGGCGCTGGGCGCAACGGTGGCCGGGCCGTGGGCGGTCGCCGGGGTGATCCGCCTGCTCTCGCCGGCGTTCGTGCCGATCCGCGGCAACCGCACCCCGTCCGCGGCCTGGGCCACGACCGGTGCGATTCCATGCGGGGCGATCGTGCTCCTGCGCCTTCGAGAAGCCGCCGGCGGCCCGCTTCCGGAAGGCATCACGATCAGCCTGGCGGTCGTCGGTGGAATGGCGGCAGTCGCGGCGGCGGTCGTGGCGCTTCGGCGCTCGGGGGCGCCTGTCATCGTGGGCAGGGCGCTCTGTGTCGCATCTGCGGCGCCGGTGATCGCGCTCACGGGCATCGCGGGAGCGTCGGCGGGCGCTGCGGTTGCTGCGGGGATCTGCGCGCTGATGCTGGTGAGCGCCCTGACCCCGGCATGGGAGCACATCGGGCGCGGCCGAGGCGGGACGGTCCTCGCCGCTTACGCGCTTGGCGCCGCCGGGTCGTTGCCGGTCGGGTTCGGGATCACCGCCCTGATCCTCGAGCTGTCCGCGACGGTCTCGATCGGCCGCCCGGGCGCTGCGCTCGTCGCCGCGCTCGGTCTCTCAGGTCTCCTCGCCGCCGCGGCGGCGATCCGGGCTGCGGCGCGGATTGCGATCGAAGGAAAACCCGAAGCGCCCCAGCGATATCCGTCGGTGCTGGCCACGGCCGCTGCGGTCGTGTCGTTCGTCGCCGCCCTGGTCCCGGGCACAGTCGCCACCTCGGTGCTCGCGTCGCTCAACTCCGGCGGCCTCACCGAGCCGATCGGTGCGGTTGCGATCCGGGCCGATGCCGGCGACTGGTCGGGCGGGTACGTCGTGGTGGCGTGCGCCATCGTCGCTGCCGGCGTCTGGGCCTTTGCGACGCTCGCCGGCTGGACGCTGGTCGCGCCTCGTCTTTCGGCTAGCACGCCGCCGACATCGACGCGCTCTGTCGGACTGGCTATGGCCCGGCGTCTCCGGCCTCTCGCCATCCGCGGGAACGCGTTCCTGCACCAGACAGACGACTGGCTGGTGGTGCAGCCCCAGCTCGTCATGGTGTTCGGCGGAGCCGTCGCGCTCATCGTGTTCGCCCAGCTGTTCCACTGATGGGCGTTTCCGCACCGCTGCTCTCCGCCACAGGTGTGATCGCCGCAGTGGTGGCGATCATGGTGGACGGCAGGCGGGCGGTCGCGATCGCGGTCGTCTTTCTCGCCGCAGGGCTGGCGCCCACCGCGGCGGCGTTCGGGGGCGCCCCTGGGGTCGCCGTGCTCGCGGGGGCAGCGGTCGCATCCGTGCTGCTCGCCTGGGTTGGATGGCTGGGCGGACGCGTCCTCCCCTGGCTTTCCGGGCTCGACCCGATGATCCCTGCCTTCGCACCGCCGGACCGGCTCTTCGGTCCCCGGAGCGCTCGCGCATTCGGCGCCGCCGTGGCCATCCTGGTGGCCTCATGGGTGAGCTTCAACGTTCCCGTCGGCCAGATCGCCGTTGAGCAGGGACTGCTCTTTCCGATCGCATATGCGTGGGTGTGCGGCGCCGTCCGGCTCGTCACTGCACGTACGGTCGAGGATCTCGCCGTCGGCGTGGCCATGGTCGGCATCGCGACGGGGACCGGCTGGCTGCTGCGCAACGGCAGCGATTCGCTCCCCGGAGCCGTCTTCGCGTGTGTCGTCGCCCCGCTCGCAGCGTTCCTCGCGGGGTGGCTCAACGGCAGAAGCTCGCGACGCACGCAGACACTCGTCGAAGTCGAAGCGTGAATCCACTCGTCATCGCCGCCGGGTGGCTGGCACTCGGCCTGGTGACGTCGGCGCTGCTCCGCCGGCGAACCGCGAGGCTGGTGGC
Source organism: Candidatus Dormiibacterota bacterium (assembly GCA_963830305.1). GTDB lineage: Bacteria > Chloroflexota > Dormibacteria > Aeolococcales > Aeolococcaceae > Palsa-851. The sequence continues at coordinate 90,242 of CAWHLW010000007.1, forward strand.
GATCGTCCCACTGGCCGGCGCCGTGTTGACGCTCTTCGCCGTCAGGTCATCGACTGTGGCGGTACCGCTCGGCGGGCTGGGCGCGATCAGCGGCCTCGACCGAGCCGGCCAGGGGGTCCTCGTCATCGCCGGGCTGTCCATGGTCCTCGTGATCCTGCTCCAGCCCTCGATCGACCCTTCCATGGGCCGCAGCATCGGCGTGGTCGGAGCCGCCGCCACGATCACCATCGCCAGCAGCAGCCCGCTGATCACCGGCCTCGTCCTGGCCGCGGCCATTGCCACCCTCGTGCTGCGCTGGGTCGGTCAGGCGCCGGGGAGGGTGTCGCTCGCCGCCGGACGCGCCGCCGGGACCGGGACGGCCGCGATCCTTGCGGCGTCCCCGCTGCTGCCGCTGACAGGGTTCACCACCGGGGAACGTCCGGTCGTGGTTGCGGCGCTGCTCGCGACCGGGGTTGCCGCGCTGCTCGCGGTCTATCCACTCGGGGGCTGGGCCGCCGGGATCATGCGGACGCTGCGCCCGATTGAGATCGCACCCTGGCTGATCCTGCTGGTGCCGGTGGTCCTGCTCGTGGCCGAGCGGATTCCCGGCGGGGTGCTCGGCGCGGGGACCCCGGTGTTCGAGCACGTCCTCCTGGTTGTCGGGCTAGGGAGCGCCGTCTGGGGCGGGATCTGGGCCGTGCACGGCACCGACCAGACGCGCTACGGCCGCGTCTTCATGGCAGACATCGCGCTCTGCGTCGCCGCGGTCGAGGGGCCGCAGGTCTCCCCGGCGGTGACCGGCGCGCTGATCATCCTGCTGACCCACCTCACCCTCGCACCGATCCTCCTTCGACCTCGAGATGGTGTCCTGGTGTGGCCACGGCGGGTGGCCTGGGCGCTGCTCAGTGGTGTCCCGCCCTCGCCGGCGTTCTGGGGGCGACTCCTCCTCCTCGAGGCACTCGCCGCGGGCAATGTCGGGTCCACGATTGCCGCAGTCATCGCGATGGCCGCGATCTTCACCGCCTCGGTGATGGCCTGTGCCATCAGGATGCGCCCGCTTGCACCCCCGGGCTGGCGCGGCCGCCTGGCAGATGTAGCGGCCTGGCTGCTCGTCGCAGTCGGGATCGCGATCGGGCTCGCGCCCCAGTCGCTCACGACGTTCGTGTTCGGGCACTGAGGCGATGGATCCACTCGGCCTCCTGCTCGAGATCGTGGCTCTCACGGTGTATCCCGGAGGGCTCTTCCTCGGTGCGCTGGCCTGGATCACCTGGCGTGGCGCCGGACTGCCCCCTGGCGGCCCGCTCGACCTGCGCGGATTGGCCGCCATCAGCGCGGCGGTCGTCGCCACAGCGATGGCGCCACTCCCCGGAACGCCGGCAGCGTCGCTTCCTCCGCCGGGAGGTGCGACACCCAACCTGCTGGCGGCGATCCTCCTCGTCGTTCTCGCGGGGTCGCTCGTGGCTCCCGGCCCGTGGTCGCGACGGCGAGTCGTCCTGGTGGGCCTCGGTGGGATCTCGGTGGTGCTGCTCGGCCTCGTGGCGGCGTCGTTCTCGAGCACCGACATCTCCGGCGCGCCCGGGGCCGGGAGCGCGGTGGCGCGGATCCTTGCGGTGGCCGGCCTGCTCGTGGCCCTGCCGGTGGTGGTCAAGCCCCAGACGGCATCGGGGTCGGTGGCAGCTCGGGCGATCGTGGTCGCCGGCGCACTCGAGGTGGTGCTGGCCATCCTGATACCGCCTGCCCAGGCGTGGCCGGTCGCGCCACTCTGGGTGGTCGGCATGGTTGCGGCCGTCGCGGTCTACGCGGCGCTCCTGAGGCTCGGACGAGCCGTGACCCAACGAGAGCATCCTTCACTTGTGGTCATCGCGTGGATGTGCTCAGTGGCGGCATCGGTGACCGCGGTCATCGCCGCGCGGCCATAAAGCCGTTGTGCGCGAACGTCGACTTCATCAACTCGGGGTTGCGTCGCGGTGCTAGCATGGAACGTGAGTTGGCGCGAGATTTCGATGCGGCCGTTGCGCGCGTGAACGCCACGTGATTGGAATCGTCCTTGCGTCCAGGTCGCCTCGCCGGCGCGAGCTGCTGACCCGGGCCGGGATCCGTTTCCGGATCATGGAGCCCCCCGAGGACGTCGCACTTCCTGCCGGGGTGAGCGCGGAGCTCGCAGTCCAGCTGGTGGCGCGGCAGAAGGCCGTCGCGGTCAGCAAGCTGGTTGCGGCAGGAACCTATGTGCTCAGCGCGGACACGATCGTCGTCGGTCCTCGCGGTCCACTCGGCAAGCCGCGGACCCCGGAGATGGCTCGCGAGATGCTCAACGATCTTCGTGGCAAGCGGCACACGGTGTTGACGGGGGTCTGCGCGATGTGCACGGAGAGCGACCATGAGGCCCTCGGTGTCAGCCGTTCCGCAGTCAAGTTCTGCGACTTCACCGACGATGCACTCGACATGTATGTCGCGTCCGGCGAGCCACTCGACCGTGCCGGCGCATATGCCATCCAGGGTGGCGGCTCGGACTTTGTCGAGGCGGTCGCGGGACGGATCGACACGGTCATCGGGCTCGATGTCGGTCTTGCGCTTCGTCTGCTCGGCGAGATCGGCTATCCGGATCCGCTTCCCCGGACCACCGACATCATGCTGACGGCGTCGCGGCAGCGGCGACCACTTGCGCCGCTGCGCACGGCCACCAGGGTCTGACCGTTTCGCGGAGCAGGTGGGTGCGGGCGCTCGCGTCGCACCTGACAGGCATCCTTGCCGTCTCGATCCTCGCGCCGCTCGCGCTCGTGCTGACATCGTGCAGCAGCGAAGCGGCGCAGCTTTCCGTGTCACTCAGCTCGACATTTGGGGCTTCGTACACCCCCGGGACCACCGACGCGGATTTCGTGATCACCGTGCAGAACCTGGGTCCGGGCAACGCGTCCGGTGTGGTGATCCACGCGGTGATGCCCAACGGTTTTCAGTTCGCGGACACCGACTTCATCAACAGCAACAGCGCCGCGCGCACCACCCCGGAGGACGCGCAGGTGGGCGGGTCGAACCCGCAATGGGGTGTCTGGTCTCTCTCGTCGCCGACATCACCGAACGGTCAGGTGTCGTACGCATCGGTGTCCATCAACTTCGGCGTCAACATCACCGCGCAGCCGAACACCTACTCGCTCACGGCTGAGGTGATCGATGACAGCCTCACCGACACGGTGCAGAGCCATCCGATTCAGGTCGCGGTCAATGAGGCTCCCCGGCTCAGCGTGACGGCGTCGGTCGGCCCGACATCGGTGCATCCCACCGGCCAGGTCACGTACAAGGTCACGGTCACCAACAAGGGCACAGGCATCGCGCCCAACGTCGATGTGCTGGTAACGCTGCCGCCGACGATGCAGTACCAGTCCACGATCATGCCCTTCGGTGGTAACTCCTCGGTGGAATCACTGATACCGCCGGTCAAGGGTGGATACCTCGTCTTCTACGGCGGATTCGAGATACCGCCGCAGACGTCGCTGGGGCCGGGTACGCTCACCATCGAGTTCATCGCGGAGTGCATTCCCGACCCCGGAAAGGGCGTGTTCACGGCGCAGGTGTCGGTGACGGACTCCTCGCGTGACCACGTGGCCATCGCCAACGTGGCCCCGCTCAACGTCTTCAGCTCCTGATTGCATCGGCCCCCCAAGGGCCTCGCGGGTCGCTCACGTGGTAACCTCGCGTATCGCGCCCGGTATCAGCCGGCGTTCCTCAGTGGAGTGAACCCGCTCCCGGCGAGAGAGGCATATGTACGCAATCCTTCAACACGGCGGTCACCAGTACCGTGTCGCTTCCGGCGACCGGATCCTCGTCGATCGCATCCCCGTCGAGGTCGGATCGACCGTAACCCTCGAGTCGGTGCTGCTCATCGGTGACGGCTCCGAGACCGACGTGGCCAAGGGATCGCCCGTCGAGGCATCGGTCACCGCGACGGTGATCGCGCACCGGCGTGGACGCAAGATCCGCGTCTTCAGCTACAAGCCCAAGAAGCGCCACCGGCGCACCCTCGGGTATCGCAGCCAGCTGACCGAGCTCCTCATCGACGAGGTCGGCCGGGGTAAGGCCGCAGCCAAGCCGAAGGCAGCCGCACCGAAGCGAGCCGCTGCTCCGAAGGCCGCCAAAGCTGATGCAGTCGCGGCGGAGGCCGAGGCGATCGCTGTCGAGGCCGAAGCCATCGCCGCCGATGCCGAGGTCGCCGAGGCTGAGGTCGCGGCGGCAGAGCTCGCCGTCGAGGATGCGGTGGAGGCCGAGGCTGCTGAGCCTGCGGCCAAGAAGCCGGCGGCTCCCAAGCGAACCAGGACCCCCAAACCCAAGAAGGAACCAGCCGATGGCGCATAAGAAAGGCGGCGGGAGCTCCCGCAACGGACGCGATTCCAAGGCAAAGCGCCTCGGCGTGAAGCGCCACACCGGCGAGGTCGTCCTCGCGGGCACCATCCTGGTACGTCAGCGCGGCACCAAGATCCTCGCGGGCGAGCACGTCGGCGTGGGCCGCGATCACACGCTCTTCGCCTTGCGGACCGGCACCGTTGCCTACGACCACACCGGCCACGACAGGACTCGCGCCAATGTTCGCGCGATGCCGATCTTCTCGGTCGGCGAGATGATCGAAGAGCTCGACGAGGAGCCGGTCGCAGCGACCGGCTGAGCCACGGCCTCTCGGGGCTCGCCCTTCATCGACGAGGTCGACATCGATGTCGCGGCGGGATCAGGCGGGCGCGGCGCCGTCAGCTTTCGTCGTGAGAAATACGTGCCCGACGGCGGTCCGGACGGGGGCGATGGAGGGCGCGGCGGTGACGTCCTCGTCATCGCGGACTCGACGGACACGACGCTGTCCGGGTTTCGTGAGCGGCGTTCCTTCCGTGCTGAGGATGGACGCGCCGGTGGCGGAGCCAAGCGCTCCGGACATCACGGCGCGGACCTGACCCTGCACGTCCCGGTGGGCACGATCGTCCGCAACGGCGATGTCGTGCTCGCCGACCTCGACCGCCCGGGTGCGGTGGCCCTCGCGGCCCGGGGAGGACGTGGCGGTCGCGGCAACACTCGGTTCGCCACGGCAACGCGGCAGGCTCCACGCGCCGGCGAGCTCGGGGACCCGGGCGAGGCAGCGACACCTGCATCTCGAGCTCCGTCTCATCGCCGATATCGGCCTGGTGGGGCTGCCGAACGGCGGCAAATCGACGCTGCTGGCGGCGTTGACCGGTGCGCAACCCAAGATCGCCGCGTACCCGTTCACCACCCTGCATCCGAATCTCGGGGTCGCCGAGTTGGAGGGTGGCCACACCCTCGTGCTCGCCGACGTGCCGGGTCTCATCGAGGGCGCCAGCCATGGAGCGGGCCTCGGCCTGGAGTTCCTCCGCCACCTCGAACGCACACGCACGCTGGTCCATGTCGTCGACGCGTCGGCCGGCGTCGATGCCGCCCGCGCCGCGCTGGCGACCGTCCGCGCCGAGCTCGAGGCGTACAGCCCCGAGCTCGCGGGGCGTCCTTCGGTGATCGCCTTCAACAAGATCGACCTTCTGGAGGGAGCGAGCGCAGCCGCCGAGCTGATCGCCGAGTTCCCCGGCTCGTTCCAGATCTCCGCGCAGCGCGAGCGACGGGTGCCGCGAGCTCCTCCTCGCCGCCGCCGAGCTCGCCGGCCGGGTGATTCGCGACGCCCCCGGGCCGGCGCCGCCGGGACTCCATCGCGTCTACCGACCCCGTCCGCGGCGCGTGGTCACCAACGATGTCGTGCGCGAGGACGGCGGCTTCAGGGTGGCGGGGGAGCTCGTCGAGCGCATGGTGGGCCGCATCGATCTCGAGAACGACGAGGCGGTGGCGCGCCTGCAGCGCAAGCTCGCCGCTGCCGGTGTGGATGCTGCCCTCGCTGCCGCCGGGTGCCGCGAAGGCGACACCGTGCGGATCGGCGAGGCAGAGTTCATGTATACGGACGGCGGGCTCACGTGACGTCGGCGATCGTCTTCGGGGGTACGTTCGACCCGGTGCACAACGGCCACCTCGCGATCGCTCGCCAGGCGCGCGAGGCAACCGGCGCTGCGGCCGTCTGGTTCGTGCCGGCCGCGCTCGCACCGCTCCGCGACGCGCCCGAGGCGAGCGCGGAGGACCGGTTCGAGCTGCTCGAAGCGGCATGCGCCGCACCGGATGCGCTCGGGATGACGGTGCTCGACATCGCGATACGCCGGGGTGGCTTCTCGTACACCGCCGACGTCATGGACGCGCTTCGGGCCGAGCATCCCGACATGGACCTCAGCATCCTGCTCGGCGCCGACGTGGCCCGGACCATCAACGACTGGCATCGGGCCGACGACCTGCTCCGGAAAGAATCGTTCGTGATCGTCAATCGAAGCGGTTTGCCGTCACTCGACGCCGCGGAGGCGGCGCGCATCGGCTATTCCCCCGCCCGGATCACCCTGCTCACCGTGCAGTCGCCCGATGTCAGCGCCACCGAGATCCGCGCCCGGTGCGCTCGCGGGGAATCGCTCGAAGGGATGGTTCCGGAAGCCGTCGCCGGCCTCATTGCCCGGAAAGGGATGTACCGGCAGAATCGAGACGATGCATAATGCCAAGCGGATGACCTCCACGGAACTGGCCGGCATCATCGCCGCCGCAGCAGCTGACAAGAAAGCTCGTGACGTGGTGGTGCTGGACATTCGCGGCAAGACGACGATCGCCGATTATTTCGTTGTCTGCGAAGGCGATACCGATCGTCAGGTTCGTGCCATCACTGACAATATCACCGACGTCTGCAAGGAGCACGGCATCCGCGCGCTCGCGGTGGCCGGCCTCAAGGATGCATCCTGGGCGTGCGCGGACTTCGATGCCGTGATCGCCCACGTCTTCCTCCCCGGGGAACGGACCTTCTACGACCTCGAGGGTCTCTGGGGCGACCCGGCGGGCGAGCGCGCCGTCTGACCCGAGCCTTACACCGACAGCCCTCTCAGGCGAAGGGCGGAGGCGGGTGGATGATCGCCGTCGCCAGGTTGAGCACCCCGAAGAGCAGTGAGACGGCGCCAAACGCGATCACGCCCCAGAGCACAATCTTCTCGATGGTCATGTGTTCTCGGCCGCCGATCGACATGAGTGGTGGGATCACCAACCCGATGAGTGCCCCAGCGATGACGCCGCCGATGTGCGCGTAGTTGTTGATGTCGAGCGATGGACCGAACACGAACGTGAGCACGACGTTGAGCACGATGACGGTCACCGCATAGTTGCGCACCGTGTGGGTGATCCCCACCGGCACGTTCTTGCCCTGCACCCTGCCGAGCATGAGCAGGAGCCCGACCAGACCGGCGATACCCCCTGACGCGCCAAGCGAAATGCTGTCCGGGGTGATTCCGGGAAGGCTCGGGGCCCACGCGCTGGCCGCCTCCCAGAACAGTCCACCCGCAATCGCGGTGAGCAGGAACGCCCCGAGTAACACCAGGCGTCCGTAGAGCTGCTCGACGAGCCTGCCGATGAAGAGCATCGCGATGCCGTTGAAGAGCACGTGATACACGCTGGTGGGGTCGTGCAGGAATGCACTGCTCACCAGGCGCCACCAGGTGACGTCGCACGCCGGGCTCTGGCCGAAGGACGGATACAGCACCGCATTGGGCAGCGCGCCCCATGAACAGATATCCGGCCCGCTCGATGTTGGGTGCAATGACAGCGTGGCGTACTCGAGAATCCAGATCACCACGAAGACCGCGATCAGCCCATACGTCATGTATGGCTGCGTGATCATTGCCCGGCGTACCGGTGCCACGTAGCCGCCGGCAACTGCCTGACGCTCGGCGAGGTCGACGGCCGCAAGCGTCGGCGTCGGTGCCCCGTCGTGGACGGCGCGAACCCGGGCGCGCAGCTCGCCGATCGACGGCAGGCCGGGAGGGATCGGCAGTACCGTGCCCGCGTTGGCGTTGACGGGATCGACCCAGGCGACGCCGAGACGGACCGGATCGCCCGGCGTGGTGGCCGCCGACAGCGTCCCGGCGAGCGGTCCAAGCGCGATCAGCAGGATGTCGCACACCTGCGCTCCTTGCTGGCGGAGACGCTCCAGTCCCCAGCGCCGCGCCGCGTCGCATCGGGCCGCAAGATCGGGGCCGGACATGGCAGGGTCGGCGGGCGGCTCGTAGAAGGCGACCAGCGCGGCCCGCGGACCGTTCCACATCGCCGCCGCAAGCACGTAATGGCCGAGGAGGTCGCCGAGGCGTCCGTCGCGGGCGTCGGCCAGCCTCAGCCGGTAGCGGGTCACGAGATCGTGCGCGATCGCAAGCGCGACCGGGTTGGGTCCCGGCGGCGGCGCGGCGAAGGTGGGTGGTGCCGCGTCCGTCACTCGGTTCAGTCTACCGATCGCAGGCTGCAGCACCCTCGTGGGCGCACCGCGTTTGGGCTATGGTCTCGCCGTGCCACCGGTGCGGAGCGCTGCCACGATCCAGCCGAAGATCACCCTCGGCGCCCTGTACCGCTGCCTGCTCGATCGCCTCGAGCGTGCACCGAGCATGCATGTGGGCATCCACTTCGAGGAGCGAACCTCCATCGTGGTCGATCAGGCGGCCGCCGGCACCGAGCCGAAGGGCATCGAGCAGCGCAGCTTCGATGCGGACCTCGTGGTTCGTGAGGGGCAGGTCCATCGGGCAACGCTCACGGCCGGTGCGACGGGCGCCGAGACGCTCGTGATCCGAATCGCGCGGTCCGGCGGTGCCCAGCGCTACTCGATCGCCGGCGAAGGGTTCGGCGAGCTGCGCTTGACCCCCGACCTCTTCGACCTCGAAGCATTTGCCGAGCGGCTCGATCGTGTGCCGGTTGACGACGCCGTCATCGACCAGGAGACGCCCGACGGATCCGGCCGGATCGTCGTCGATGCGGAGATCGGTGGCGAGGCGTTCGCCCAGTTGCTGCGAGCCTTCGGCGGCGGTGAGGCCGGGAGCCCGGAGCTTCCCCTGCTCTCACATTCGGCGGTGCTCTCAGCGGCGTCCGATGTGACCCTCGACTACTGGTGGTCGCTGCTCGGTCTCGATGAGGTCGAGGGCCGTCCGGCTCGCCACAACGTGGTGGTCTGCCACGTGCATGCGTCCTTCGCCCCGCTCACTGCCGGGGACGATCTTGGCGCCCCGGTCGACGTCGATCCTGGCCTGCCGGTCCTCGACGACCTGGACGCGGTCTGGGAGTACGCCCGGCGGCGGAGGTCAGAATCCTAGGCCGCTAATGCGGCGGAGGGGTCGGGAGGATCGGAGGGGTCGGATTCGGTGAAGGCGACGGGTTGGGACTGGGGGAAGTCACGGGTGGTGGCGGCGCCGCATTCGGCCCCGCATACGTGCAGGTCTCCGTTGGGAGCGGCGTGGGTCCGTAGTACCTGCAGTTGGTGCTGGCGCCGGGCTGGGTGCCGGGGAGGTAGAAATCGCTGTCGTCGAATCCCTGGCCGGTGCTCACGGCCACGACGTCCGCCGGCTCCTTGTACCAGGTGTCCGGCACGCCCTTGAGCGCAGCCGACATGTATGCGTGCCAGATGGGTGCCGCGCCGCTGTATCCGGAGACGACGCCGTCGAGATGCCCGCAGTCGGGGACGCTCGGGTGGGCCGGCTTGAGGCCGTACTTCGCCAGGTCATTAGGGCTGAACGGGTAGGTGTAGTCGACCTCACCGGCCTCGACGATGTGGCCCCTCGCGATCGCGGCTTTCATGGCCGGGATGTCCTTCGACTGGAGGCAGCTCCGCTGTGGGTTCCCGACCCAGACCGCGGTGAGGAGGTTCGGCGTCCAGCCGACGGTGAGGTTGTCCATGAAATAGTCCGCGGTCCCGGTCTTGGCGCTCACCCGGCGGGGGTTCAGGGTGAGGTACCCGTTGCGTCCGAACTCCCTGATCCGGTTGTTGTCGTTGCTGGTGATCTCATCCATGATGTAGGCGACGTTCGCGGGGATCACCTGACGTCCCGCCGCCGTCGGGTTGTACGTCCAGACGGGCTTCCCGGTCTCCTGGGCCACGATGCTCGTGACCGGCATCGGGTTGTGCTGAACACCGAGGTCGCCGAGTGTCGCGGCTCCGTCGGCAAGGTCGAGGAGCGTGATCCCGCAGGTCAGCGATCCGAGGGTCGCCGCCCACTGGTCAGGGGTCGGCCAGTTCACGTACTGACCATCGGGTCCGCAGTTCTGATCCAGCGAGCTCACGCCCATCGCCAGCTCGGTGTTGGCGATGTACTGGGTGCCGGTCGCGTACTCGGTCTTCACCGCCGGGATGTTGAATGAGTTCCCGAGGCACATCTTGAGTGGGCAGACACCGTGGGTGTGGCGGTCGTCGTCATAGGGCGAGTACGGGGCGCTTCCCGGGATCGGGAACGGGTAGTAGTCGTCCAGGATCGGCGTGGTCATCGTGAACTTGGTCGACGCGATCGCAGCCGTGTACGTGAACAGCTTCGTGGTCGATCCCATGTTCAGCTGGACCGCCGCCGCCTCGTTCACCTGGCCGAAGTACGGGTCCGAGTAGTTCCAGGTGCCCACCATGGCGAGCACCTCACCGTTCTGGGGGTCCAGGCTCACCAGGGCGCCGTCACCCATGTTCTCCTTGACGCGTTCCCCGGACACGAGTTTCGTGACGGTGCTCTGAGCGAGGTTCTGCTTGGCCTGGTCGATGGTGGTGTGAATCTCGTAGCCGCCGGGGCTCGCGTACTCGGGGAAGTTCGCGTTCAGGTAGGTCTCGAGGTAATTGATGAAGTCGGGGTCGTAATTCGGTTCCGACGTCGTCCAGGAATAGACCGTCAGCTTCTCGTCGTACGCCGCGATGCCCTCGGCCTGGGTGATGTAGCCGCTCGCCTGCATCGCCTGCAGGACTGCCTTCTGGCGAGACTTGGCGACCGGGTTGATGGTTTCGTCGGCGCTGTGGAGGAGCGGGTTATACGAGGTTGGTGACTGGGGCAGGCCGGCGAGCATCGATGCCTGCGCCAGGTCGAGCTTGTCGGCGGGGACGTGGAAGTACAGCTCTGCTGCGCTCCCAACGCCGACCGCGAAGTTGCCGTAGAAGATCCGGTTGACGTACATGTCCAGGATCTCGTCCTTGGTGAAGTTGAGCGCGATCTCGTTGCCGAGCACGATCTCCTTGATCTTGTAGTCGATGCTCTGGGGCGGGTCGGCACCGCCGTAGAGGCTGATCTTGGCGAGCTGCTCGGTGATCGTCGACCCGCCCTGGAGCGATGCTCCTCGATGGGTGACGTCGGCAATGCCCGACTCGACCAGGCGGGCGAGGTCCCACGAACCCTCGTTGTAGAAGTTGTGATCCTCGATGGCGACGATCGCGTCCTTGAAGTACGGAGCGATCTGGGTCAGATCGACGTGGATGTGGCGGTAGCTCTCGTTATGGAACACGTGAATGAGGCCACCGGCGTTGTCGTAGACGTCGGTGTCGATCTCCGGCTCCATGTTCGTGATCGTCGCCGCGTCGGGGAGCTGGCCCTTGTAGGCGTTGTAGCCGGCGAAGACCGCGCCGACGGTGCCGGCGCCGATCGCGGCAAAGAGGGTGATCGCTATCAGGACGATCCGAAGGACGCGTCCCCGCTTGCGCGGAGCGCGCAGGTGCCGGTAGGCGCTGGCGCGACGCCGGCGCAACTCGGCGCGAGCCGCCGCCTGCGCCGCCCCGATGCCCGGGTTGGTCGAGCCGGTGCCGCGAGCCCCCGGGTTGGGCGAGCCGTTGGCGCGTAGCGGCGCGCGCGAGCCGTTCGGCAGGCTTGCCCGGCGGCGCCGGGCTTCCGGACTCTGGTCGAGGCTCACGCCGGGACCTTCGAATGCATGGGTGAGATCGTCTCCTGACTCCGCAGCGCTGTGGCGTGCCTGGAGTGCTGTCGAGTTCCTGGGTGAAACGCCACGGTGGTGCCCGGGTTACGCCGGTCGCATCGCCACGGCGAGGATGAAGAGGGCTGCGAACACCGCGATGATGGCTGCCGCGCCCAGGAGATCGGCCGGGCTTTCCTCGATCCAGAAGGGCCCGACCCGGCGCCGACCCGGGGCGCCTTCGTCCAGTGGTACCGCCATTGCCTCCAACCGTACCAGCAGGGTCCCTGGAACGGTCGTATGACAATCCGTCACGGGTGCCGGGAGGTCAAACCGGCGCATGACACAATCGGACGCCGATGGCAGTGATTGCGCCTGTAACCGCGCCTACTTCCAGTCCGATCGCGCTGCCTCCGGCTCCGAGGACCGCCGAGGAGACCGGGCTCCCTTTTAGTTTTGTCTGCGACCTCGTCCTCAAGGTGCTGTATTTCAACGGCAGCATGCTCGGTCGCGACATCGCGAATCACCTGTGCCTGCCGTTCTCGTTCATCGACACGACCTCGCGGTTCCTCGCCGACGAGGGCTACTGCTCGTCGACCGGCGTGCACACGGCGACCCTCGATCCGGGGGAGCCGATCAACGCCGGCATGCAGCACATGATCTCGACGACCGGGCGCCAACGCGCCCGCGAGCTGCTCGAGATCAACCAGTACGCGGGCCCGGCCCCGGTGCCGATCGCCGACTACACGGCCATGGCCGAGCGCCAGTCCCACGTCGACGGGCAGGTCAATCGCGCCCGCCTCCACGACGCCTTCAGCCATCTGGTGCTCTCAGAGGTCGTGCTCGACCACCTCGGCCCCGCGCTCAGCGCGCGCCAAGCCGTGTTCCTCTACGGCCCTCCAGGCAACGGCAAGACGACCATCGCGGAAGCAGCGGCATCGCTCCTCGGCGCGCCGATGTTCATCCCCAGGGCGCTCTATGTCCACGGCGAGGTGATCCGCTTCTACGACCCGATCCACCACGAGCCCATCGACCGCGAGCTGCCGCCCCACGACCGTCGCTGGCAGCTCGCCAAGCGGCCCGCCGTCAAGGTTGGCGGCGAGCTGACCCCGCGGATGCTGGAGCTCGGCTTCGACCATACCCTCGGCTTCTACGAGGCCTCGATGCAACTCAAGGCCAATGGCGGCCTCTTCCTCATCGACGACTTCGGGCGCCAGCAGAACATGTCACCGCGCGACCTGCTCAACCGGCTCATCGTGCCGCTGGAGAAGAAGGTCGACTATCTCAACATTCCGCGCGCCGGGTCGAGCATCCCGGTGCCGTTCACGTGCATGCTCATGCTCTCGACCAACCTTCGGCCGCAGAACCTGATGGACGAAGCCTTCCTGCGCCGGGTGCGCTTCAAAGTGCATGTCCCAGACCCGACCGTCGACGAATACAAAGAGATCTGGCGGCGCAACTGCGTCGACAACAACCTGCGCATGGACGAGGGGCTCGTCGACAAGCTGCTCGAGACGCACTACACCGCCAAGGGGCGCCCGCTCCATGGCACCCATCCCCGTGACCTGCTCAATCACGTGATCCACTCCGCGCTCTACCTGGGCAGGCCGGTCGAGCTCAACGCCGAGCTGCTCGAACTCGCCTGCGAGACGTACTTCGTCGATTCCGACGAGTAGCGGGTTGGCGCGCCGCGGGTGCGCCGAGCGGAGAATGGGGGAGGAGGATTGTTGAGATGGCGAAGACGCACACGTACGAGCTGACCGTGACGTGGACCGGCAACACCGGCACCGGAACGAACTCATACCAGGGGTTCGAGCGGTCGCACGACGTCAGCATCGAGGGCAAGCCGACCATTGCGGGCAGTGCTGATCCTGCGTTTCGCGGAGCCCTTGACCGCTGGAGTCCAGAGGAACTCCTGGTCGCCTCGCTCGCACAGTGCCACATGCTCTGGTATCTCGTGCTCTGCGCGAAGGAGGGAATCGTGGTCACCGAGTACGTCGATCATCCCTCTGGAACGCTGGTGGAGACCGCCGACGGCGGCGGTCATTTCGAAGAGGTGACGCTCCACCCGCATGTCACCATCACCACGCCGGACAAGATGGATCGCGCCGTCGCCTTGCACGAGCGTGCGCACGATCTGTGCTACGTCGCCAACTCCGTGAATTTCGCGGTGCGCGCCGATCCGAGGGTGGTCACCGCGGTTGCGGCCACCTAGCAGAGGCGCCGATCCCGGCCCGCGCTTCTGAGCTGTCCACGTTGCCGTAGGGGAACCCGTTGCGGACGTAGAAGTACAGCTTGCCGGCCACATGGAGCGCAAAGTTCGCGCTCACGTAATTGCGCAGTTGCGCGTCGGGTGGGATGAACCAGTGCTGGAAGCGCGTGCCCGTGACGATGTAGTCGGACCGCTCGAGGCAGACCATCCAGAGGTGCTCCGCCGCCGCCGAACCGAAACCGTACGACAGCGTTGCGCCCTGCGGATCGATCATGGTGTTGCAGCCAGGCGCAGTCGCCACGAACCGATTGGTGGTCATCAGCTCAACAGGTGCATCCGAGAGCGTGCATCCTCCTGCGGGAATCTCCGCATCGACGACGCCGGCGATGTCACGAGTTCTTGAGGTTGCGAGTGGCGATGCCCTGCTCGGTACACAGAAGCGCGATTGCCGCCGCCGCGAAGCAGATCCCCACCCATCGGACGGGTGGCTCGAACAGTCGCGCCAGTGACAGGCCCAGGAGCATGCCGAGGAACGGGGCGACGAACGCAGTGTAGTTGGTGAAGTAGTAGGCGGGCAGGAGTTGCGCGATCACGGCCAGGACCGCCGCAGCAATTGCGAACCACTCCAACATCGCCGGCCGCCGCCGGGGCCGCAGGACAAAGGATGCAGTCACGATCGCGACGATCACGACCGTCGCGATGAGCACGCCCTCCGTCCCTCCGTTGAGGGCGTTGATGCCGGTGATATCGCCAAGCCGCACCAGGACGGAGACTCGATGTGTGCCCGGGGCGCTTGACAGTGCAGCGGTCGTGATGTCGCGAAGGAAGGACGCAGGTGCAAGCAGGAAGAATGGGAGCGTGGGAACCCCGAATCCCAGGACCGCACCGGCGAGGAAGGGCAGCAGGCGACGCCGGACGTCGGAGGCACAGAGCACCGCCAGCACCAGGATGGGAACGATGCCCGGCGCCTTGACCGCCATCGCGAACCCGAACGCGAGACCGCCGAGCAGGATGCGGCGCCACGACGGCGAGAACGAATCACCGTCGAACAGCAGCGCGGCTCCGGCGAGGCAGAAGAAGTCGACGACCGACTCGAGCAGGCCGGAGCGCAGCGCGTACAGCTCGGCGGGATAGAACGCCATGATCCCGCAGGCCACGATCACCGCACTGGCCCCGCGGTGACGAACGATCTTGCCGATGAGCAACACACTGCCTGCAGCGAGCAGCGGCGTGCAGAGGCGTAGGACTGCTAATGCATCACGGGTGCCGACCGCTTCGGAGAGGAAGGCGAAGGGGGTCGCCAGCAACGGAAACCCCGGCGGCTGCAGGAGGTCGAAGTCGCGGTAGGGGAGCGCGCCGTGAACGAGCCGGATCGATGCGCCGAGCCACGACGAGATGTCCGACGTGAGGCCGAACAGGAAACCCGGACGCGATACCTGATAGAGCGTGATGGCCGCTGCGAGCACGGCGAACACCCAGACGAGGACCGTGCTGCTCCGTTCGGTTCCCTGCTTCATTCGAACCCCTGACCAGGGTGGGCATGGCGCTACGCCGCTGAATCTCCTTCCCGGCCAAGAGAATAGAACGAAGTGGACTCGAGCGGGCGTGCGCGGTCTGCGGCGCTCGTCGCTGCGGCGCTGAAACGCTCAGCTACAAGTGGTTGCTGTCGTGGCTGTTGCCAGAGACCGACGGTGAATGCGGAGAACCATTGGTGGATGACGAAAGTGGCGCCCGCTTCTCGATGATGTGATCGACCATCCCGTAAGCGACTGCCTGCTCCGCGGTCATGTGGTAATCGCGCTCGATATCGCGACCGATCTGCTCGGAGTCGCGTCCCGTGTGCTGGTGATACAGCTCGATGAGCAGTGCTCGCTGGCGAAGGATCTCGCGGGCGTGCACGTCGAGGTCGGTCGCCTGGCCCTGCATGCCCTGCGCCCATGGTTGGTGGATGACCACGAGCGAGTTGGGCAACGCCAGACGCCGTCCCGGCGCTCCGGCGGAGAGGAGCAGCGATGCGCCGCTGGCCGCCACGCCGAGGCAGGTCGTCTCCACGAGCGGGCGCACGTATTGCATCGCGTCGTACATCGCCAGCGCCGCGGTCATGGAACCGCCGGGACTGTTGATGTAGAGGTGCACGTCGCGCTCGGGATCCTCGCCCTCGAGGAACAGCAACTGCGCCGTCACCAGGTTGGCGAGGTTGTCGTCGATGACACCGCCGACGAAGATGATCCGGTCACGCAGCAGGCGCGAGTAGATGTCGTAGGAGCGCTCACCGCGTGTCGTGCTTTCGACGACGGTGGGGACCAGGGTCATCGCGAGCCCTCCGCTGTGGGTGGAACGAAGCCGATGCGGCGGCGAGCCGGCTCCGCCTGGTTCATGGCGAGGAATGCGCCGAATTGCGCGACGGTCCGCAGCGACGCGGCATCCAGCCCAGAGGTGACCGCACGGAGCTGGCGCCGGGGGTCGGACGGCCACGCGGGCTCCTCGTGCCGGGGCGCTTCGAGCCGGCGTCCGAGGTCGGCGTACACCGCCGCGATGGGGACCGAGAGCGCATACGTGATCGCGATCAGCAGATCCGCCGAGACATCCTTCAGCCCGCGCTCGACCTCGGAGAGATACGCGGGGGAGCAGCCGGCCTCGCTTGCAAGCTCACTGAGCCGGCGACCCTGGCCCTCGCGATGACCACGCAGGACCCCACCCAGTTCCCGCCGGACCTCGTCTGCCGCTACGCTCAGAGCAGAATGCATAACGCTCAGAGCATATCACCGGCAATGGGTTGCGGCGCGCTGCCCGGGGAACCGACGAGGCCCGGGTATCCTGGACGGAGTAATGGCAACGCTTCTTTCGGTCAACCTCGGCAGGCCAAGGGTGGCCTGGTACGCCACCGACGGTGGCGTCACCGGGATCGACAAACGTCCGTCGAGCGAGCCGGTGGAGCTTCGCGATCCGGGTCCCCACCTCGGAGTCAGCGGAGCCGCCGGCGACTCCATCGGCGATGCGAAGTCCCATGGCGGCACGGATCAGGCGGTGTATGCGTTTGCCCGCGAGGACCTGGACGAGTGGCAGGCGCTGCTGGGGCGGCCGCTCTCCAACGGCGTGTTCGGTGAAAACCTGACCACCTCCGGCCTCGACGTCAGCGATGCTTTGGTCGGCGAGCGCTGGCAGATCGGCAACGACTGTGTGCTCGAGGTGACGTCCCCTCGGATCCCATGCCGGACGTTCGCGGGCTGGCTCGAGGATCAGATGTGGGTCAAGCGATTCACCCAACGCGGTGCCCCGGGCGCCTACCTGCGGGTGATCGTGCCGGGCCGCGTCACCGGCGGGGACACGATCAGCGTCATGCATCGCCCGGACCACGAGGTCACGATCGCGATGATGTTCCGTGCCCTGACGACGGAGAAGGCATTGCTGCCACAGCTTGCCCCCGCAGGCGACGCCCTTCCTGAGCAGTTGCGAGGGCTTCTGACCGCCTCCTGAAGCTCGCGGCCCCTTCCGTTGCGACGCAAGCGACCGATGATGGCAACCGGGCAAAAGAATGCGCCGAACTCGGGATACCATTCGGCGCAGCCTTTCATGTTCAAACTGCCCCCATTCGCCCGCCTCGGCGTTGTGGTGCTGGTCGCCGGCGCCGGGGTTGGGATCCTGGCAACGACCTCAACGCTTCCTGTGGTGTCCTCTGGAGTGGTGGCAGCGACGCGGCCGCAGAGCACGCCGGTGCCGGCCCCGTGGTTCGACATGAAGGTGGCGAGCGCAGACCTCAGCTTCAAGATGCCGCGGGCGATGCCCGCCGGGGTTCCTCCGATCCGCGGGCAAGCGGGCATCCTCGTGGACCTCGACACCGGCGAGATCCTCTGGGCGAAACAACCCGACCTCGAGCTCGCGCCGGCGAGCCTCACCAAGGTACTGACCGCGCTGGTCGCGCTCGAGAATTTCAGCCCTGACGAGCCGGTGACGATCACATCCAATGCGTTGGGTCAGTCGTCAGCCGACACGCTCATGCACCTGAAGGCCGGAGAGACGTTCACCGTGCAGGAGCTGCTCGAGGGGATGCTTCTTCCGAGTGGTGACGACGCGGCAAGCGCAATCGCAGTGGACACCGTCGGCGAGGCGCGCTTCGTCGCGGCGATGAATGCGCAGGTGGCTGCGCTCGGTCTCGACGAAGCGCACTTCTCTGCGACGGCGGGGCTCGATGACCCGGGCCTCTATGCGTCCCCCTACGACCTCGCGGTCATCGCGGCATACACCTACGAACAATTTCCGCTCTTCGACCAGATCGTCGACAGCCGGCTCATCGATCTGCCGGCCACCGCCGAGCACCCCGCGTTTCAACTGCACAACCTCGACGCGCTGCTCGCGGACTACCCGGCGGCGGTGGGCATCAAGCCCGGCTGGACCGGCAACGCTGGTGCCTGCCTCATCGGGATGGCACTCCGCGGTGGACACCACCTGCTTGCGGTGCTGATGAGCGCGAACTATCCCGCCAAGCTGGAGAGCCGGCTGTTCGACTGGGGCTTCTCGCTCGACGGACTGCCACCGCTGCTCCCGCCTGCGCCATCAGCGAGCGCGACACCGCGTGCCTGAGGTTCGGCCTCAGGTGACCTTGTGTGTGAGCGCCGTGGAGCTCGACGGGTCGTCATTCGCGTCACCTTGGTATTTCGCGACGATCGAATAGCTGCCCTTCTTCAACGCCGTGGTCGAGAAGGTCGCTTTGCCGGACGCGTTGAGCGTCGCTGTCCCGAGCTTCTTGGTGCCGTTCCAGAAGACCACGAGCCCCGCAGGCGTATCGCCGCCGGCGAGCGCCGTGACCGTTGCTGTGAAGGTGACGCGCTGGCCAGGCTTCGATTGATTGGGTGTGGCGCTCAGTGACGTAGCCGTTGGATCAACCGGCGTCCCGACGATCAATCCGGAGCCAGTGGTCGCGACGTAGACCGCGCCGTCGTTCGCGACCGCGATGCTGCTCGCGTCCGCGAGCGTGCCGCTCAGCTGGCTGTTGCCGAGGTTGGTGAAGTTGGCACCGGTTGGGTCACTGACCTGAAGCTCCAGCCCGGTGCCTGGAACGAGTTCGGTCGTGAATACCTGGCCGTTGAGCTCCGCGAGGGCGTAGGTCGTGCCCGAGATGACCGTTGGGAGCCCGGCATCGCTGGTGGTGGTGGCAGTCGCGGGGTTGTCGATTTCGTACAGGCCACCTACGGCGCTGATCCAGAGCCGTTGCGTCAGCACTGAGCTGTCGACCATCAGCGACGGCACGGCTGCGATCGAAGGGTGCTTCCAGATGAGCGTCCAGCTGCCCAGCGCACCGGAGTCTAGAGAGCGATAGACCCCCACCATTGGGTCGTACGCGTAGACCGCCGATCCTTGGGTCGCGATCGCTGCGACTTCACTGGTTGACTGCTGGACCTCCGCGAACAACGACGTGTCCCGGGTCCACGGTTGGGTGCCGACACGGGTCCACATCCCACTGCCGCTGACGGCGACGATCAACGTCGGTGTCCCGGAGGTGTCCACGACGCCCACTGCGAGCGGACGTAGGCCGCCTGTTAAGGTGCCCAGGCCGAGCGACTGGAAAGCGCTCGCCGATGTCGCCGGCGCCGGTGCGCTGAGCAGGTCGCCCTGCGTGTTCGTGTCGCGGTTTCCGACGCCAACGTAGACGACCGGCGGCGACACCGCCCCATCGACGACCGTGTCAAATGTGTCGGTTGCCCCGCTCGCGAACTGGTCGTCGCCGATGCCCTGCTGCGTGCTGAAACCGTCAGCGGAGCTGAACATCCCCCAGTCGGTGTCGCCGAGATACACGCGTTGATCGGAGCGCGGGGCCGCTGCCGTGGTTGGATCCAGGGCGAGCTGATGGTTCACCGTTGACCCGATCCCGTCATCGGAGGGATAGAAAGATTGCTGGCCCTCGGCGCCGAGGAGCCGCCAGTTGCCTCCATAGCCCGCCACCCAGATGTCGTCCCCGCTCGTCTCGTGCTCGATCACAAGTGACGACGGCACCATCGAACCCGAATACAGCATTGCCGGCTGATAGCCGCTGTGCCACCAGAGGTTTCCAGGTTGTGGCCCGAGAAGCTCCGTGCTCACCTGCCCAACTGACGTCGGCAACGATGTCCAGGTCGCGCCCGAGTTCGTCGTCTCGTGGAGCACGGCGTGTAGCGGCGCTTCCTTCGGTACAGGCTGGGAATCGTCGGATCCGGCGATCACGACGTCGGAAGTGCCATTGGCGTACCCGGCGATGGACATGAAATTCCCGCCGCCGAGCGGTACGGGAGAGTTCGTCCAGGTAGTGCTGCCACTTGGTATCTCGCCGACGCCCGTCGTGTATGCCGCTCCCCAGACGTCGCCGTCTGAGAGACCCACGAGTTCCTGGACTACGAGCGGCGCGTCTTCCACCGCCGTCACGGTCGCCGTTCCGCTCAGATTGCCGATGGTGAAAACGCCGGCGCCCCAAGTGGCGACGTCGAGCGTCGCCCCCGGCGCCCACGCCAGCGAGGTGAGGCAGAACGCATTTCCGAGTTGTGACTGCTGAACGACCTGCGACCAGGCGGTGCCGTTATACATCCAGATACCGTCATCGAAGCTGGCTGCATAGACGTCGTGGGGCGTCGTTGTGTCGTCGATCGCGAGCAGGTTTCCGACGCAACGCTCCGAGGGATTCGTGCCTGGCGGGTTGCTCGTGTTGGTGCCATTGAAGCTGAATGCAGAGGGAGGCGCCGGAGAAGAGGGAATGGGTGCCCAAGTCACGCCGTCATCGGTCGATTCCGCAACTCCACCGTCAGCGGCGGCGTAGACATCGCCGGGCGAGGCCGGATCAAAGGCGATCGCGGCGACCGTGTGATACGTCTGATCGATCGTGCCGTTCTCGTCTGCCGCCCAGGTCACCCCGAAATTCGTGGAGCGATCCAGGCCGCCAACGTCGGAGCCGCTGATGACGACGCCGTTGTTTTGGGGATCGGCTGCGACGACGTTTTCGAATCCGCCTCCTGACAGGCTGCTCTGGGCGAAGGTGTAGGCCGTGATCGGACTCGTGGCCGCGGCGGCGCTCGAGGGAGCCAGCGCCACGAGCGCTAGTGCGAGGCCGGACAGTGCAGCTGCGATCGGCCTCAGCACGTGGCGCCCTTCATTCCCTCTCCTGACTCGAGTTGTGTCAGAGGATAGCCCCGCGGCCGAGCCTTTGCCTGAGGACGCGATGAGAGGCCAGCGGTCCCTCTGCTGTCTCTCCATCACCCCTCCTGACGTGCCGGCTCATCGTGCCGTCGACACCGCCACCCGCAATCGTAGTCCGCAGGCTGGCAGCAGCGTGCGGGGTGGGTCGTCCACCTCGGCGCAGCCCGCTCTTTCCAAGCAGCGCGCCGGATCGCCGAGGCATTCTTTGAAGCATGAGCACAACAACCACCTATCGCACCGCTGTCTGGCCAACCCTCCTGTATCGGGACGCCAATGCCGCGATCGCCTTCCTGGTCAATGCGTTCGGCTTCGAGGAGGTTGCCGTCTATCGAAATGACGACGGCAGTCTCGTCGAGCATGCCGAGCTCCGCTGGCCCGAGGGTGGCGGCGTGATGCTCGGCAGCGCCAGAACGGAGAGCGGGATCGCCGAGCTCCCACCCGGGGTGGGCGCCGTGTACGTCGTGGTTACCGATCCCGATGCGCTGTACGAGCGAGCCAAGGCCAACGGTGCCGTCATCAGCCGTGAGATGCGCGATGAGGCCTACGGCTCGCGGGGGTTCACCGCCCACGATCCCGAAGGCGTCGTCTGGAGCTTCGGGACGTACGCCGGAGCAGGCTCAGGGGAGGCTTGAGGCATACGGGCTGCAAAGTCCTAGGCGAACCTATCTGGTGATCGCGAACGCGGCGGCCATCGATCCCCGCCACGGCGCCGACGTGATCAGCCGGAGGTCGGGCAGCTTTGCGATGCAGGTGACGTTCCACCCGAAGAGCGGAGCAGGGATCGACTGCGCGCCCATGAAGATGATCGAGGCGCCGGTGAGCCCGGCATCACGTTCGATCGCGACCTCTGCATCCGCAGGGTCGGTGCACGCGTTGGAAAGCGCCACGTCGAGCGGCACGCTCAAGGTCCCGTACTCGAAGCCGTTGGGCACCATCGGCGTGAGGTCGGTGAGGCCCGCCAGCCACATGCCCGCGTCGTTGCCGCCGTTGGTCATCACCACGGTCGTGCTCGGGTACCTGTCCGCCAGGGTTTTCAACACGATGAGATCGGCAGGAGTGACCAGCGACCTGGTGCTCACCTCGTGCCGGTACACGCCGAGCTCGTATGACGCACCGACGACGAGACACAGGATGGCGATGGCCCCCAACACCAGCGCCGGCGCGTCGGCGCGAGGTGCGAACGAACGCAATCGAGTGCTCGCGAATGCGGGGACGTCCACACCAGCCACAAGAACGGCCCAGGCAACCGCAACCACTGCTGCGGCGATTGCCACCACCACGATCCACGGGCGCAGATTGGTCAACGGGTCGAATGTGCCGAGAGGATACGTGTACACCGAGTACTGGCCGATGAGATACGTCCACAACCGGCCAAGTGAATGGCGTATCAGCACGGCAACCGCGACGACGATGACCGCCGTGGCTGTCGCGCCGATCTGCAGCAGCCGGGTGCGCGAAAGTGATCGCATCGCGCTGACGAGCGCGAGAAACCCGGCGCCCAGGACGAGCGGGATCAGCCAGTACTGCAGCCCCAGGATGCGATCCTGCTCCCCCCATGGATAGATGAGACGCCAGAGTTTTGCCAGCTTGTGCAAGTAGAAATCGTCCACCATCAGCGCGACGAGAACGATCTGCGCGACAAGCACCCAGAGCATGCGACGCCGGACGATGAGCGCGACCACACCGATCAGGTACAGAGTCACGGTGACCGGGTTGATGAGGTCGGTCTGCGCGATCGCGGCCAGGATGATGTGGAGATGGATGCCGGTGCTCACGGTGTCAACCACGGCCGAGGAGGGTTGTGTCGCGGTTGGCGGGGGCACGTGTGGCGACCGCGTGAGCACGGTCACGATGATTGCCCCGACCAGGACCGCGCCCGCAGCAACACCCATCCGGATCAGCGCCAGGCGTGGACTCGCGCGCACGACGCGCACCGCGGTGATCGCCAGAAGACCGCATGCGATCACCGCGGCGGTGAAGACCTCGAGCCCGTGTATCACCCAGATGGACGCCGTGATGGCGAGAAGGAGCAGCGCGTTGTCACGCGTGAAGACACCGCGCATCACGCGTAGGACCACGACGACGAAGGGCACGATCAGCGTGGAATCAACGGTCTCCGGAAAGCGTCCGACGATTGCCTGAAACGACGGAAAGGCGAGGCCGAGGGCGAAGAACGGCACCACCGCCGCGAGCGCCACCGAGCCCGTCGCCTCGAGTGCGAGCAGGCTGAGCGAAACGGGAATCAGCACCAGCGTGACCGTGATCACCGGCGCCATCGCCATCGCCGGTGACGGGGCACCGAGCCACGACACAACGGCCGCCATGGCCTCGAACCCCGGACGGACGCGCACGAACTCGGTTCCTTCGATTGGGATCCGGATCAGGGGAAGCACGTCATGGGTGCGTGCGATGGTGTTGGCGAGACCTCCATGCGTGGCGGTGTCCCAGTCGGGTGGGAGCACCTGTCCATGCAGTGCCCAGAAGAAGACGCCGGCTCCGATCAGACCCGCAAGCAGCGCAGGAATCGGTAGCCACCAAGGAGATTCGGAGCTGGCGGTACGCGGAGTCCGGCGCCAGCGGATCAGCGCAGCAGCCCAGAGCACCACGAGCAGCGGCGTCACGGTGACCGGCTCGAATGGGATGTGCACGTCGTGCATCGCCAGGCCGATGACTCCGATGAATCCGGCTGACAGCCCTGGGGCCATCGCAAGTCGCGTCCACCAGCGCCACCGCGGGCTACACAATGTCGCCATCGCAAAGCCGGGGAGCAGGGCGGCAATCACCACCCCCGGGAGGGATTGCGCGAAGTCTTGCAGTGACACGGCGGATGGAGCTTAGCGAGGACCTCGTCTGGAGATGCGCGTGCTATCCTGCGATCAATTGCTAGATCCTCGACGTGGCGCGCCATCGTCCTCGGCTGCGAGGGGCTTCTGGGGAGGCTCCACTGCTGGGCGGTAGGCTCAGAGCCTTCATAATCGGATCGATTGGGCTCCCGCTCCAGAGATCTTGAAGCGTCCCCGGAGGGTTCCATGGCAAGCCGGCGAGCGAGTGGCACTGGGCGAGGGGATCGCGTCACGGCCGAGCTGGACGTGCCTGTAGGATCGCCGGGAGAGGGACCCCAGCACGTTCAGGTGGTCGGACAGCCTGCCGGCGGGCAGGCGGCATTCTGGCCGACGCGCGTCTACCCCCGCATCGCGCACCCATCGCAGCGCGTTTCGACGCGGAGGTGGGTCGTCCTCCTCGTCGTCCTGGACGTGTTGATCGCCACTTTCTCGGTGGGTGTCGCCACGCTCGCTGTCTTCGGTTCCACGCCCGAGCGCTTGAGCGAGCGTCTGCCGTACCTGGCACTCGCAGCGACATTTCCCGTCCTCTGGGGCGTGGCGATGCTGCTCAGTGGCTCGTATGACCGTCGATACCTCGCCGCCGGACCTGAGCAGTACCGGCGGGTGTGCAACGCGGCGATCTGGATCCTCGCGCTCATCGGCTTCACGTCATATGTACTTCGAGCTGACTTCTCGCGTGGTCTCGTCCTCATCACGATCCCGACCGCCGCGCTGCTGACGCTGGTCGGCCGTTGGTGCGCACGCAAGGCGCTGCGGCGGCGATTCGGAGATGGCGTCGCGATTCATCGTATCGTCGAGGTCGGTCCAGGCAAGGGCGCCGATCAGCTTCGGAGTTACATCGACAGAAATACGCATACCGGCTTCTCTGTGGTGGGCATCGTCTCAACCGATGCGCTCGCCGAGGATGTGCCGATCGATGTCGACGAGATTGTCAACGAAGTGCGTCGTCTCGACGCCGACACGATCGCCTTCGTCGGCACCACGCATTCCACCGGCGGGGAGTTGCGGCGAATGTCATGGGCGCTCCAGGGCTCAGGCATCCGGCTGCTCGTGGTGCCGGACCTGGCAGACATCGCGGGCCCGCGCATCGTGATGCACCCTGTTGATGGTCTGCCCCTGCTCGAGATCTGCGAGCCTGAGCTCAGCGGACCTGCCCGGGTCGTGAAATCCGTGTTCGATCGGTTCGCGGCGGTTCTGCTGCTCATTGTGCTGAGCCCGCTGCTGATTGCGATTGCGGTAGCCATCAAGATTGGTGACGGCGGTCCCGTGTTCTTCCGGCAGCGCCGCATCGGCAAGGAAGGGCGCGCGTTCAACATGTGGAAGTTTCGGAGCATGCGCGTGGGCGCGAGTCCTGCCATGCAACCCGTCCAGACCCCGGTGGGGGAAGGTCAGGTGCTCGTCAAGAGTCCGTCGGACGATCGGGTCACCTCCGTGGGGAGATTCCTGCGCCGTTATTCACTGGACGAGCTCCCGCAGCTGTTCAATGTGCTGATCGGGACCATGTCGCTGGTGGGGCCTCGCCCGCTGGTTCAGGACGAGGTCGACAGCTTCGGGCACGGCGCCTACGCCCGCCTCCTCGTGACGCCCGGCATGACCGGGCTCTGGCAGGTCCGGGGGCGCTCCGAACTCCCATGGGACCAGCGCGTCCATCTCGATCTGTATTACGTGGAGAACTGGTCGATCTGGCTCGACATTTCGCTGCTGTGGAGCACCCTTCGCGCCATCGCGCATTCCGACGGAGCGTACTGACGTAGCGGGCCCACCGGGGCGCTTCCTCGCAAGGCTGTCCGTATGATTGCGCCCGTTGTGGAATTGACCGGCGAGGGGCGGCTGCTCGTCGAGCGCATCGCGGATCGCAGCGCTCGCATCGGGATTGTGGGTCTCGGCTACGTTGGTCTCCCGACCGCCGTCGCCTATACGGACGCTGGATTCACGGTGATCGGTATCGATACGAACGCGGAGCGATGCGCTGCAATCACAGCCGGGGAAAGCTACATCGAGGATGTGCCTTCCAACGATGTCGCACGGGCGCGTCGCGACGACCGCCTCACCACGGTCACCGCACTCGCTGCGGCCGGCGATCTCGACGTCATCGATATCTGCGTGCACACGCCGCTTGGCGAGACGCGCGAACCCGACACGTCCGCAATCGAGGCGGTTGGCGAGGCGCTCGTCGCGTGCCAGCATCCCGGGCAGCTCATCGTGCTCACCTCAACGAGCTACCCGGGCACCACCGAAGAGGTGCTGCGACCGATCCTCGAACGCTCGGGCCTGTTGATGGGCGTGGACATCTTTCTCGCGTTCGCTCCCGAGCGGATCGATCCCGGCAACAAGAAGTTCACGCTGCGGACCACGCCGAAGGTCGTGGGTGGCGTCGACGACGCGTCAACCGAGGTTGCGCGACAGGCGCTGCTGACGATTGTCGATGTGGTGACGCCGGTGCGAGACGCCACCACCGCCGAGATGGTCAAGGTCCTCGAGAACACCTTTCGCATGATCAACATCGGCTTTGCCAATGAGGTGGCGCAGATGTGCCGCCGGCTCGGCGTGGATGTCTGGGAGGTCATCGAGAGCGCCGCCACCAAACCATATGGCTTCATGCCCTTCTACCCAGGACCCGGGGTGGGTGGGCACTGCATTCCCGTCGATCCGTCGTACTTGCAGTGGAAGATGCGCAACCTTGACTTCCGCACCCGGTTCATCGACCTTGGCAACGACGTCAACCGCGGGATGCCCGACTACGTGGTACAGCGAGCCGACGATGTCCTCAATGACATCGGCCGCAGCATGCGTGGCTCGCGCATCCTGCTGATCGGCGTAGCCTACAAGCCCAACATCGGTGACGTTCGCGAGTCGCCGGCGATCGAGGTGGCCGGCAGATTGCTGAACTCGTGGCGCATTGGTCCGCTACGCCGATCCGCATGTACCGTCGCTCCTGACTCACAGCGGGATCAGGCTTGAGTCAGTGGCACTCACCGCAGCAGAGCTCGAGGCGAGCGAGCTCGTGATCATCACCACCGCGCACGATGCAATCGACTGGGCGTTGATTCGCGAGCGCGCTCCACTTGTGCTCGACACGCGCGGGGTGCGTGGTGGGGGGCGGGCCGGCTGGCACACGCTCTAGCGTCAGGCCGAGTCCCACTTCTCCCAGGAGTCCAGCGTTCGCCGCAGTCCTTCATCGAGGTCGGTGCGCGCAGTCCACCCAAGTCGTTCGGTTGCGCGACCCGCAGACGGGACGCGCCGCCGAGTGTCTTCGAAGCCTTTGCCGAAGTGCGACTCATACGTTTCGTGAACAATCGAGGAGGGGCTGCCGGTCGTCTTGATGACTAATCGTGCGAGCTCGGCGATGGCGGTTTCCGTCGCAGCATTGCCAATGTTGAAGACCTGCCCCTCGGCGGACGGCATTTGCATGGCGAGCATCGTGCCGTCGACGCAGTCGTCAATATAGGTGAAGCAGCGCGTCTGCATCCCGTCGCCATAGACGGTCAGCGGCTCGCGGGTCAGCGCCTGGCGGAGAAAGGTTGCCATGACACTGCCGTAGCCCTGGGGATCCATGCGCGGTCCGTAGATGTTGAAATAGCGGACGATGACACCGCGTAGTCCGTGCGCCGCGTGGGCAAGCAGGAGATGCTCATCGAGCGCCTTGGCCGTCGCGTACGACCACCGCGGGATCACCGTCGATCCAAGGATGCGATCATCGTCCTCGTGCATCGGAACCCGTCCCCCGCGTCCGTAGACCTCGCTCGAGCTGGCGATCAGGACCTTGCGGTCGTGATGCGCGCATGCGCCGAGAACGTTTTCGGTACCGCGGCTGTTGACCTGGATCGAACCGAGCGGATTCGCGATGATGTGTGCAACACCCACCGCGGCAGCGAGGTGGAAGACGCGATCGCTGCTCTCGACAAGCGAATCGACGAGTGCTTCATCGAGGATGGTGCCTTCGACGAGGCGTACCGTGTCACGCTCAGCGTGGCCTCGGAGGTTGCTGCGCCGGCCGGTGGAGAGATCGTCGAGAACGGTCACCTCGTCACCATGCTCGACCAGGCGATCGACAAGGTGGCTGCCGATGAAGCCGGCGCCGCCAGTCACCAACGTCCTCACGTGGTGGCACCATAGCAGCCCCGATGGCTCCTCACGACTCCGCGAAGCTCCCGTTCGTCAGCGTCGTCATCCCCGTGTACAACGAGGAGCGATATATCGAGGCATGTCTCTCCTCGGTGCTCGATCAGGACTACCCTGCTGACCGCTACGAGGTGATCATCGCTGACGGGGGATCCACAGATCGCACTCGCGCCATCGTTGAGTCAATCGCGGTGTCGCACCCGGTGGTGCGCTTGATCGACAACCCGGGTCGGACACAGGCGCATGGCCTCAATCTCGCCATCCTCGCGAGCCGAGGCGAGTACGTCGCTCGCCAGGACGGGCACGCGGAATGGTCGCCACATCACCTCCGCCGTTCCATTGAGCTGCTGATCGAAACCGGTGCGGACAATGTCGGCGGCCGTGTGGATGGCGAGGGAGCGGGCGTCACCGGACGCGCGATCGCACGAGCCATGCGATCCCCGTTCGGCGTCGGCGGGGCACGGTATCGTTATTCGAACCGGCTCGAGGAGTTGCCGATGGTCTTTCCGGGGACGTTCCGCCGGACGGCGTTTGAACGTGTCGGCCTCTACGACGAGGCGTATCCGCCTCATGAGGACTACGAGCTGAACCACCGGATTCGAGAGACCGGAGGCCGGGTCCTGTTCAGCCCGGATATCCCCACGAGGTACTGGGTGCGCGAGTCGATCCCCGACCTGGCGCGCCAGTACTTCCGCTATGGGCGTTCCAAGGTGCGAGTTGCCCGTGCGAACCTGGGCGTCATCCATCCATACCACCTGGCCGCACCCGCGCTCGTGGCGGCGATACCGGTGGCGGCAATGCTCGGATTCACGAGGCGTGGACGGCGAGCCGTTGCCGCGGGCGCTGCACTGTATGCAGCCGCGTGCGTGGGAGCCGGGATCCAAGCCGGGGTCGGCGAAACCCCATCGGTGCGACTGCGAATCCCCGGCACGTTCGTGGTGCTGCACGTCGCGTGGGGATCCGGCTTCTGGGTTGGTGTGGCCGAGGCCGCGCTGCGTCGTGACACGGGAGGCGGCTCGCCGCCGGTCCTGGCGCCCGGACTGGGCTACACTCGTACGGCTTTGGGAGCGGATCAAAGACGCGGCGAGCCCACGAAGGCGTTGTGATGGCAGGGGGCAACGCAACGCAAACGCTCAGTTCGGTGCGGGTTCGCAGGTTGATCATCGAGCAGTCGAAACGTGCGCATGTGGGACACATCGG
Organism: Candidatus Dormiibacterota bacterium; assembly: GCA_963830305.1. Lineage (GTDB taxonomy): Bacteria > Chloroflexota > Dormibacteria > Aeolococcales > Aeolococcaceae > Palsa-851. Next base: position 119,501 of record CAWHLW010000007.1, read on the forward strand.
CTCCGCACTCTCGATCGCGGACATCCTGGTAGCGCTGTTCTCGGGGACCGTCGATCCCGAAGTGGACTCCTTCATCCTGTCGAAGGGTCATGCCGCGCTTGCGCTGTACTGCGTGCTCGCCGAACTCGGTGTGATCAGTCACGACATGCTCGACACGTACTGCGGCGATGACACACAGCTCGGCGTTCACCCCGATCACACGCTTGCCGGCATCACGTTCTCCACCGGCTCGCTCGGTCACGGACCATCACTCGGTGCGGGCGTTGCGCTTGCCAAGCGCATCGCTGGCAAGCCGGGAAGGGTTTTCGTGCTCATGAGCGATGCCGAGCTCAACGAGGGTTCGGTGTGGGAGGCGGTGATGTTCGCCGGGCATCACAAGCTCGGAAACCTCACGGTGATTCTCGACAACAATGGTCAGCAGGCACTTGCACCGACCGCCGAAGTGATCAATCTCAGTGGTGTCGACCAGCTCGTTCGAACCTTCGGATGGGAGTGCACGCGTGTTGACGGGCACAACGTCGACGCTCTGACCGAGGCCTTCGCCACTCACAGCCCGGCACGGCCCCTCTTCGTGATCGGAGATACCGTCGCCGGTAAGGGCGTGAGCTTCATGGAACGTCAGGTCAAGTGGCATTACCTTCCGGTCGATGACGAGCAGTTCGCGCAGGCCATGGATGAGATCGGATGAGGAAGCAGTTTGTCTCCACGCTGATCGACATCGCCACCCACGACGACCGTGTCGTCCTGCTCACGGCCGACCTGGGATTCATGGTGCTCGAGCCCTTTGCCGAGCGTCATCCTGATCGCTTCTTCAATGTCGGCGTCGCTGAAGCGAACATGATGTCGCTGGCTGCCGGGATGGCCCACGAAGGCTTGATCCCATTCTGTTATTCGATCGCAACCTTTGCCTCGATGCGTGGTTACGAGCAGTTCAGGAACGGCGCGGTGATGCACCAACTCCCAGTGCGCATCGTCGGGATCGGCGGTGGCTTCGCCTACGGCACAGCTGGCCCGACCCATCATGCACTGGAGGACATTGCATTAATGCGAGTGCAGCCGGGTGTAGGCATCGTGGCGCCGGCGGATGACGGCCAGGTCGACCGCGCAATTCGTGATCACTACGCGCGTCGGCAGCCAATGTATCTGCGCCTGGCCAAAGAGACGGCGAGTTACCCGGAACTCGACGGCCGTTTTCGCTGGGGCCGTCTCGAGGTCATCGGTGACGGCGATATCGCACTCGTGGCTATCGGCTCCATGACCGGCGTCGCGCTCGAGGTGCGCCGCCAGCTTCAGGCCGAGGGTATCCAGACGGCCGTCGCTGTGGCCGCTTCGATTGCCCCGGCACCAACAGATGACCTGGTAGCGCTCCTGACGTCGAAGAGTGCATGCATCACCATCGAGGACCACCGTCCGGTTGGTGGACTCGGGTCACTGGTAGCCGAGACGATCGCCGACCACGGCATGGGCGTGCGTCTGGTCCGCTGCGGGGTGACCGATCCGTCCGGCGAGACCACCGGCTCCGAGGAATTTCTGCGCCGCCGCAACGGCCTCGATGTCAGTGGGCTGATGGCCGCTGTCCGACGGACTGGTCTTGTCCCTGCCTGAGACGGGTGTCACGGCCAGCAGCCATAATTCGCCGATGCCCACAAGCGAGCAGGATGGCGTAGCCGCCACGCTGACATTCCAGGCGACGCAATGCGCCATCTGCGGCCCCGGCGTTCCGGCGAGGGAGCTCTACCCGGCTAATTTCGACGTCGATGACATCACGCCCGCGCGTTTTTCAGCGCGTCGTCTCCCGGATCGCGTCCATTACCGGATGGTCCGCTGCATGAGCTGCGGATTGGTGCGCTCCGACCCGGTGCTCGACGAGGCGACCCTCGCTCATCTCTACAAGGAGAGCACGTTCGATTACGAGGCAGAGACCGCCAACCTCAAGGCGACATATGGCAGGTATCTCGCCAAGCTCCGTTCTTTCAGCAACCACCAGGATTCATTACTTGAGATCGGTTGTGGAGATGGCTTCTTTCTCGAGCAGGCGTTGGCACAGGGATATGCCAAGGTTCGCGGCGTCGAGCCGAGCGAATCCGCGATCCGGGATGCGTCGCCGGTAGTTCGGGATCAGATCGTGTGTGACGTCATGCGACCTGGGCTGTTCGCTGACGGCCAATTCGACGCCGTCTGCCTGTTCCAGGTGTTCGATCACGTGCCGCATCCCGATGTCGTCCTTGATGCATGCCGTGCCGCGCTGCGACCCGGCGGGTTGATCCTGTGCCTCAATCACAATGTTGAATCGGTGTCGGCGCACATCATGAAAGAGCGCAGCCCGATCATCGACATCGAGCACACGTATCTCTATGGGCCGGCGACCATGCGGCGCATCTTCAAGGCTGGTGGCTTCAAGGTGCTGAAGCAGGGGCATGTCAGCAACACGTACAGCGTGGGATACATCACGCACCTCGTGCCGATGCCCGCTCGGGTCAAGGGGGTGGCTCTCGGTACGCTCAGCCGAAGTCGGATCGGCAGGGTATCCGTCCCTGTTCCGCTCGGCAACCTCTACCTGATCGGATCGCGCTTGTAGCCCGATTGCCGGCGACCGGCGGACACAGCGTCAGCTGGATGCTCGGCGAGCCATGCGGCGGTTCGTGTCAGGCCGTCGGTGAGACTGGTGGTCGCGCTCCATCCGAGCTCCGACTCGATGCGCGATGGATCTCCGACCCACACCCGCGTATCCCAGGCGCGCTGCGGATAGCTGCCCCACACCGGCTCAACCCCGATCGAGAAGACGTCGATCGTCTTCGCGACGAGCTCCGCGAGCGATGTCTGCACGCCCGACGCCACGTTGTAGATCGTGCTCCGGCTCGGCTCTGATGCCGTCGCGATGTATGCATCGATGACATCGCCGACATAGACGTAGTCACGCACCACAGTTGGTGACGCAAGAGGCGGCAGGGCCCCGGCGAGCGCAGCCCGCACCAGTGTCGGGATCAGCCTGCGTTCCTCCTCGAAGGGTCCATACGCCGAGTACAGTCGCAGCGTCGTGACCGGGACGCCTCGTGTCCGGGCCCGCTGGCAGAGCCAGGTCGCCGCCGCCTTGGTCGCCGCGTAGTCGCTGTTCGGACGGGGAGGTTCGTCCTCTCCCGGTGCGTGATCGCAGTCCCCGTACTCCGATGACGTGCCCGTGTTGATGACGACGGTGCAGCCGTGGCGCTCAGCAGCGGACAGGATGGTTGCCATGCCGACCACGTTGCTCTGCGCCATGGCAACCGTGTTGGTCTGAAAGGAATACGCGCCGTGCGCGGCAAGGTGGAAGATCCACTCCGGGCGAGCAGCGGTGAATGCACCCTCCATGTCGTCGCCATGGGCGATGTCGCCCTCGATGCGGTGCACGTCGTTGAGGCCGTCGAGGCGCCACGTGTCCGTGGTCGGCTGCAGGATCGCGAAAACCTCGTGCCCATCGGCAACAAGGCGATGCACGAGATTCGCGCCGACGAACCCGGCGGCACCCGTCACGAGACAGCGGATGGCTCACCCTCCTCGCTGACGGCTTGATCGTCTGCCTCGCCGCCAAGCTCCCGGATGGCCGGGCGATTGCGGATCTCGGCGACGATATATGGTGGACGGCGCTTCACCTCCTCGTAGATGTGCGCCAGGTACGAACCGATCACGCTCAGACACAGCAGCTGTATGCCGCCGATGAAAAGGATCAGCACGATGAGCGAGGTGAAACCGGTTGGGGCCGCCGCCGGATTCACGATGCGGATGATGATCGTGACGATAATCGCGACGAATGCCGCCACCGTTGTGAGGACGCCGACGATCGTGATCAACTCGAGAGGGATGTACGAGAACGAGAAGATCGCCTTGCGTGCCCAACCGATGTTGCGGAGCAACGAGTTGGTGGTCTTGCCGAACATTCGCTCCGGACGGTGGTAGGGGACGCCGATCTGACGGAATCCCACCCATGCGCGCAGACCTCGTAAGAACCGGTTGGTTTCTGGCAGACGGTTGAGCGCATCGATCACCCGGCGATCCATGAGCGAGAAGTCACCGGCGTCAAGTGGGACAGGAACATATGAGGCCGCGCGGAACAATCGGTAGAACGCCCGATACGAGACCTGGAGGAATCGGTTCGCGTCGCGTTTGACGCGGCTGCCGTACACGACGTCGTATCCCTCGAGCCACTTCTCATAGAAGGCTTCGATCAATTCCGGGGGGTCCTGGAGGTCGCCGTCGAGGAGGACGACAGCATCGCCTGTGCAGATGCGCATGCCGCTGGTGAAAGCGCTCTGCGATCCGAAGTTGCGGCTGTGCGTCACGACAGTCACGTGAGCGTCGCGGTCAGCGAGGTCGGCGAGCACCTCTGCCGCATTGTCCGGGCTGGCGTCATTGACAAAGATGATTTCGTAATCGACGTCCAGCTTGGTGAAGACGGCGACCAGACGGTCGTGCATGATCGGTACTGCCGGAGCGTCGCGATAGCACGCAATCACTGCGCTGATCTTGCGGCGGCCCATTGGCGAATCGGGCATTGTCCGGACATGATATTCCACCGCCGGGGCCCCGGACGGTATGTTCGGGCTCACCGGGACCTTGTTACGCTATGCGGTGATGTCGCAGCTTATTGGCCACGAGGAACGGTGAACCGGCGCAATCTGGCACTGCGCGAAACGGAGAGCTGGCGGCCACCGGCACTCCGCGATCCCACCGCACTTCGCCGGTTCGGAGATCTTCAGCTCGCGTCCATCTGGCGGGATCTCAGGCCATTGTTGGCGAGTGAGACAGGTGCCGTTCTTGATGTGGGGTGTGGCGAGCAACCGTATCGCTCGTTGCTCAAGCGGGCGAGCAGCTATCAGGGACTCGACATAGCACAGGCCGACGAGCGCTTCGGCTACGCCCGAGACGACACGCTCTACGTCAACGGTTACCCATGGCCGATCGCCGACAGCTCCGTGGACCTCGCACTCTGCACGGAGGTGCTGGAGCATGTCCTCGAGCCTGGGGATCTCCTCACTGAGGTGAGGCGGTGTCTGCGACCCGGCGGTCGCCTCCTGATGACGGTCCCGTTCGCGGCTCGCTGGCACTTCGTGCCTTATGACTACTGGCGCTTCACTCCGTCGGCGATCGCGTATCTCCTCCGACAAGCGGGCTTCACGAACGTGAGAATTTACAGCCGCGGCAACCCGGTCACCGTCACCGCACAGAAGGTGCTGGCACTTATCGCGCCACTCGGCGGATTCCGGGTTCCCCTGCTGCCGGTTGCGCTGGCGGCGGCGGCGGTGGGGCAATGGAGTCTCAAGCGCGACTGGGGTGAGGACTGCCTCGGTTATACGGTGGTCGCATCCCGGCCGTAGGTCGACGCTGTGCTATCCCAGCGAGATGATCGTTGCCTCGGGGTTGCTGAAAACGACACGTCCCAGAGTGAGAACCGCTGGCGTATATGGCCCCAGTGTTCGGTCGATGAAGAGATAGCGCACGCCGTACTGGTGTATCAGGACCTGGAGCGCCTGGGAATTGGCGTGGTCGAAGACCGCGTCGTTGAGCGCTTGTCGGTGGATGAATTGTGCACCTGCGGGAGTGCCCGGCCCCACCGGAATAGGGTAGGGATTGTAGGACTCGATAAACGCCTGACGTTCCGAGAACGCCGTGTAGTAGTAGAACTTGCCATTGGTTTCGCCTGGATCGATCCAGTGGTTGTTGACCGCGAAAACGTCATCGATTGAAGTGTGATCACGGAGCCAATACAGCGCAGTCAGAAGCTGTGGTTCGATGACAGTGCGGCCCGTCGAGATCGGCGCGCCGGCCAGGAGACTTCGTACCGTCGGGTAGATCAGGAGGGGTGAGGTGAGTACCGAGGCCGCGATAACTGGAACCAGACCGAGTGCTATGGCTCTCGAGGCAGGACGATGCTGCGCTCGCAACTCCTGCGCGCACAGGATCACAAAGACAACTCCTGCGGCAGCGATGCCACCGTACCGGAGTACGGCCTCCTTGGGCGTGGAAACCACGTGTGACGTGAGCTTCACGATCACCAGGAGAACGGCGATCCAGCAGGCGAGTGCAATGATCGCTGCACGGTGCGATACGCCCTCGGGACTCGCGGTATCCATCCATGCGAGGCGATAGCCCTCCGCAGCGGCGAAGCAGGCGGCGATATACCCGGTGTCAACGAAGTACAACTCGCTGTATGCAATGTGATGCACCACAGAGGCGATCAGAATGCCGGCAATGAACATGCACAGTGGCAGTGCGAATGCGGAGATCCTGTGACGATGCCGGCGGCGCAGGAGATAGAGCATTCCCGCGAGTGGAAGCATCACACCGGCGAAGTCAGCGACGTAGGCGAACGGGAGTGCGATTGCGCGCAGCTCTGGATGCCGAATGAGGTTGGCGAAGGCCACAACAGGGCCGCCTGAGAGCCACACGAGGAAGTCGAGCTTGGTGGCAGGAGTTGATCCACCATATACCAGGGCATACGTCGGCGCAAAGATCACGACTGTCAAGACAACCGTGGCGATTGCAGCGATTGAAATCCGGCGGCGTACCAGCGTGCGAAGGACAAGGTAGAGGCCGGTACCCACGATGACCGTGGGGAGAACAGTGGCCTTTGCGCCCGATGCCCCGATCATCAGGATGGCGATCAGCACCCATGCACCGAGGTCGTGGCGCGTCCGCCACGTGTTCGAACGTACTCGCTCAGTGATGCAGTAAATCAGGGCAAGGAGGAACGTCATCCCATACGGGAACGTCCAGCTGTCCCAGAAGTGGACAAAGACGTTGTCCCCGAACGACGTGGGCATCGCGGTGAGGTCGAGGGGACCGAGGAGGAAGATGATGGCGACCGCAATGACGCCGGTCCACCAGGAACGGCTGAGGAATCGGCCCACCACCAGTAGCTGGCAGGCGATTACGATGACCGAGGGAATGTAGTCGAGCCTCAGTCCGATGATGGGGATTGCGACGTGTGTCACCTGACTCGCTGCGGCGATATGAAAGAGCACGAACCACTCGTAGTGGAGTGGAACTCCCACCAGGCCTGGAGTCGTTGGTGGCCAGTGGTTCATCACCTGAGCAATCAGAGAGATGAAGTACGGGTAATCCGGGTACTCGAGGGTGATGCTCGCCCCGGGAAGTGGCGCCAGGGGAAGGAACATCAGCGTCAGATAGATCAAGCCCACTGAGACCGTGCCGGCGACCGTCCACATCGCAGCCACCGGGAGGCGGGCATCGCCTGCATCCGGCTCGCCGACGCTGCGGCGGCGCCATATCACAAATCCACTCGGGACGATAACGACCAGCGGATAGAGGAGAAAGAGACCTCGTGCTCCGATCGCCGCCGTGCCACTGAAGGCAAGGATCTCGAGCGCCTCACCGATCGGCCAGCCGAGCGCGATGCTGACAAGAAATGTCGGGCGACGACCACGAACCGCCCAGAGCAGCGCCACCCCAGGCAGCGCAACGAATCCGATTTCATACGCAAGGAATCGGATGACGTCGAATGCGGAAACGCCGGTGACGAGCCAGCCGACGATCATCACCGCGGCTACGAGCGTCGCGGGTGCGATCCCTTTTCGCATCACCGGGGGAGTATCGCCGATTTCCTAGCTGGACACTGTCACTGAGGATTCCGGCGCGCCTGCGGGTGCAATCGGTGGGATGCCGTCGAGAATGCCGGTGACCACTCGATCCATGGGCGGATCCAGTCCAGGGTCGAGGTCGGCAGCGCTGCGAGCGCGGATCCGTGGCCTGCTCCGTCCATCTTCGGTGACGGTAGCCAGCACGTTGTGAAATCTGAAGAAGAACAGCACTGCATAGCGTCTGGCGAGCTCGCGCGTGCGCCCGCGTTCCGCTTCGCTCGGAGGCGAATCCAGGATGCGATCCGCCTCCCTCCAGTACGCATCCACGGTGTCCGGATCGACGGTGAATCCGCGGTGTCGATAGTGGGTCTCCGCCGCAACCACAACTGGCACCCCCCGCGCCGCCAACTCCAGTCCCACCGTGGATGTGTATACGAGTCCGACGGTGGCGATATCCATGAGGATGTATGAGCTGATCGGATCATCTGCTTCGATCACTCTGACGTTAGCGGGCAGCGTCGGAACCTGCGCGTGAATGTGGTCTGCCATTCGTTCGAGCGTCGGGTGATTGCGCAACTGGATCTCCGCGGGATGGATGCGGACGACCAGGTCGATCTCGGGATGCGTCGCCGCCCAGCGGATTCCCTGAGTGACCCATGCTCCCATCGATGAGAAGGCAAGATCGCGTTCCATCACGGCGCTGTCCCAGAGGATATTGCAGAACATCACGACAAGGCGCCGGGCTGGGACAAGACGCAACTCTCGCCGGATGCGATCGAGATCCTCGACGCGCACGCGCCAGAAATTGTTCAGCGAGCCGCCCCCCGTGCGGCGGTCGCCGAGGTAGGTGTCGATCGCCTCGGATTCCGAGTCGGTGAGTGGCGTCTCGCGTGCGCTGGCCCAGGCGGCGCCGGGCACTTCCAGTCGAGCAGCCGCCGCGCCCGGAGTCATCACCACTGCGTCGTGAATGAAGCCCTTCTCATATGTGCCGAAGGGGATCCCCTGCTGATCGCAGAGCGCGATCATGATGCTCTCCGCGAAGAACGTTCCGTTGAGCATGAAGACGCGTTGTGGTGCCGTGCGACTCATGATGTTGCGCAGTCCGCGAGCGACCACCATGCCGCTGACAAGGAACGACCGATACGCCTTCAGCGTCTGGGGTGTGTCGAGCAGCGTCCCTCGCGAAAGGAACCATGCGACCGAGATGCGGACGAGCCGTCCGAGCGCCAGGCCCTGATCCTCGAACGCCTCGCATGCGCGCACCGTGGTCAACCCGGCGACACGGCGGCGCGCGATCCCGACCGCGGCGGCGACGTCGAGGACATCGTGGAGGGCGACGCTCTCGAAGCCCGCTGCCCTGATCGCACCCGAGGCATACTCGCGGCACGAGTGGCACGGCATCGGGGGCGCCACGTTCACTGGCATCACGTCGCAGATCGGGAGCCGCCCCCCGCAGTAGGCGAAGATCGGGGCACCGCCCCGGCGGAGTACGGCATGGGCGAGCACCGTTTCTATGGCGAGGTGGGACGACCATCCGCGCCAGCTCATGAACAGCACTCGCTCGGCTCCGGGGCTGGGCGGAGCAGCCGTCAGCGCGATCCGGCGGAGGCTCTTCCACTCTGGTGGTTCGAACGGCCGAGGGAGGCCGGCCAACCCCGCGGTTTCGCGCGCGATACCCCACACCTCGCGCATCCGCCGTTTCCAGTGGGGATGGTTCCACGCCCAGTCCAGCACACGGCCGCGCAGCCCGCCAGCCTGTGGCCGCTTGTCGATCACGCGTCCTCGCCCACCCTGCGGAACCTATCATCTGGGCGCATGCCGGCTCTTTGCTGCAACGACAGGGTTGACCCGGGCTGCCATGCTGGCGGCTGCCGTTGAGCGCGCGTAGTTACGGGAAACCCGAGTTCCTGATCGGTGGTCGCGCGGTTGGTCCGGGGCACCCCTGCTATGTGATCGCCGAGGCCGGCGCCAACCACAATCGAGACCACGCAACGGCGCTCAGCCTCATCGAGGTCGCCGCCGAGGCGGGCGCCGACGCGGTGAAGTTCCAGACATATACCGCCGAAGGACTGTATTCGCGTCGCACCCCGGATATCTCCTACCTGAAGGAAAAAGGGCTCGTCTCCGACCGAGAGTCGGTCTGGGACTTGATCAAGCGCGTCGAGATCCCGTGGCAATGGCACGCGGACCTCGCCCAGCATGCCGCGTCCTGCGGTATCGCGTTCTTCTCGACGCCGTTCGAAGAGGCGGCTGTTGACGCGCTCGAAGCAGTTGGAGTGCCCGCATACAAGATCGCCTCGTATGAGGTGAATCACCTTCCGCTCATCGAGTACGCGGCCCGCACGGGCAAGCCACTGCTCATCTCGACCGGCATGGCGTCACTGGGCGACATCGAACGTGCCCTCGACACGGCGGCGGCGGCCGGGGCACACGACCTGATGGTCATGCACTGTGCCGTCAACTACCCGCCGCGATTCGAGGACCTGAATCTTCGGGCGATCACCACGCTGCGCAGCGCCTTCCAGATCCCGATCGGGTGGTCGGACCACACGCCCGGTCACACCGCTGACGTGGTTGCCGTGACGCTCGGCGCCTGTGCAGTGGAGAAGCATTTCACCCTCAGCCGGGATCAGATCGGGCCGGACCACCCATTCGCGCTCGAGCCTGGCGAGCTCCGCGAGATGGTGACGTCGATCCGCGAGACCGAGGAGGCCCTGGGATCAAGCGTGAAGCGCGTCACCGACGCCGAAGCCAATCTCTTCCGGCTCGGTCGGCGAAGCATCGTCGCGGCGCGTGACGTTCCTGCGGGGGCCGTGTTGACCCGCGAGGACCTGGCCGTCAAGCGGCCGGGCTTCGGCATCCCAGTGGATGCGCTCGACCAGGTGGTGGGCCGGCATGTTGCGGTTGACGTGGTTGCCGACCAGGTGCTCGAATGGGACGACCTGGTTCGCTGACCGCCGGCGGCCACCAGAGGACGGAGGTCACCCTGCGGCCGGCGACGACCGATGACGCGGGTCGGCTCCTCGACTGGCGGAACGATCCAGAAGCCGTCCAATTCAGCGTCAGCAGTCGTGAAGTCACTCCGGGCGAGCATCGGGACTGGCTCTCAGCTCGCCTTGCGGATCCCAGCACCCACCTCTGGATCGCTGAACACGCGGGCGACGCCGTCGGACAGGTACGCGTGGATGTCCAGGACGGGACCGGCACGGTGTCGGTCACCGTCGCTCCGTCGCGGCGCGGGCGCGGCTTCGGCTCAGCGATTCTTGTGGCCATGGTGCTCGAGATGCAGCGCCTGGGCGATGCCTCCACCCTGCGCGCCCTGGCGCACGCGGAGAACAGCGCTTCGATTCGCGCCTTCGAGCGAGCCGGGTTCCATCGACTGGCGCGCCACGAGGGCGAATTCGCCGTCCTCGAACGCGCGATCGGGGCAGAACGGTGACACGGGGGCATAATCAGGCAGGTATCGACCTTCGACTGATACGTCATCCTGGGGGCACACCATGAGTACCCGATCGTCGTCTGCCAGACCGCTTCGCAGCGAGGTTGCTAAGGCCGTCGCAACCCTGCGCACCGACCCCGGGCTCCTCGGGATGAAGTTGAAGCAACGCTGGCGGCAGCGCTCCCAGCAGGCTCCGGCGGCGCCGTCAGGCGCTCCGCGTCCCAAGATCGCTTCGATCGACCAGGATCTGAACGACGTCGTCAAACAGCTTCGCGAACGTGATGTCCGCACCGGGATCGTGTACGGCGACACGGAGTTTCGCGATGGCCTGCGGGACGCGACGCCCGACATCAAGTGGGAATGGGTCTCGCATCGCGACAGCGACATCCTCGCCGGTGCGGCGCTTCCCGCGGCTCTCGACATCACAGGCTTCGATGCGGTCGTGGTCGGCGGTGCCGATGTGAAGACCGCCTACCTCAACGCGATGCGGTGGGTGGAGCGCAGCGGCTCGGTGACCCCGGTCTTCTGGGTCGGGCAGGGTTGGGAGTACTGCGGTTCCACGATCCCGATCCCCGCCGAGGTCGAAGCCGGTGACATCTACCTGTTCAACCACTTCGCCGACTTCTTCCCGATCAAGGATCCCCTGCTTGTTCGAGTCACCAGCACCGACAGCCGAAGCCGTCACGAGCGTTTCCTGCTCATGCTGCCTCAGCAGACCGAGCACTTCACCCTCGAGGACCTCCTCCCGGAGCGCGAAGGGACCGCAGTCATCGAGATACGAACGACTCACCCGGCGCTCACCGGAAACCGCCATCCTCGATGGCGGGTGTGGGCCGACCTGTTCTGGAAGGACTCGCTCACCAGCCTGCACGGTGCGCATGACTATGGGCCCGACCACATCTGCGAATCGCGCCTCCCGCTGAGCGATCTCAGCACTGCAAGCGTGGTGCTGACGCTGCCGAACTACGATCACCGCCTCAGCGGGTCGGACAGCGAGGTGCGCTGGACCCGAGGCGACCGGAAAGGATCGTTCGAGCGCGACGACACGCGCGCCATCGAACAGCTCAGCGTTCCCAAGAGCACAGACAATGGCGAAAAGTCGGGCTTCTGGAGCTACCGCTACCAGGGACATGGCACCTCGTACTGGTTCGCATTCGACGACGGATCGGGTCAGCAGAACCGCCCGTCGCTGCGCGGCAATCACGAGGTCACCATCGCGCAGGTCGAGCACCGGCCGCCGCTCGCTGACGACAAGAAAGAATTCCTCGAGGCGATGGAGCAGCAGGGGTTCCTGTTCTGGCCGCACGGGCTGCCGCTCCTCGATGACTCCTCGGAGATCGAGTTTGGATTCTCGTTCGAATCCGCGAACCCGCAGGTCTCCGATTTCGTCGCCGTTCTCTTCGACGCGGATGGCAAGCTCCTCGACCGTCGCAAGCTCAGCCTTGCCAGGCAGGGATATCACTACAAGGACGAGGTTCTTGCGGGCTACGAGGTCACTGACGGCCGCACCCCCAAGCTCGCTCTGATCAGCGCCGACTGGAAGGCGATGAATGTCGACCCCCAGCGCATGAACGCGTTCGGCAACCTCGTCGTGCGCAACAAGCGCACCGGCGATCGCGACGTGACCGAGTTCCAGAGTTGCTGGCGGAACCTCAACGCCACCATCGACGGATTCCCGCACTGGCTGCACCCGTCCAAGGGCGTCGTCGGGCGGACGAACATCATCGGCCACGTGCGTTCCGCTCGAGGGTTGCGCACCGGGGTCCTGGCTGTGAACGGTGCGGGTAACCTCAACCACTCTGCACAAGCCACCGTCAAGGTCAAGCTGCATGCACCATCGGGCGAATCACGGACTGGCGAGGTGGAGCTCGCACCCTTCACCGGAAAGGTGGTGTGGCTCGACGAGCTCTTCGACGGTCTGGAGTTGTTCCTCAGTCCGGGCGGCTTCGGCACCATCCTGGTCACCTGCGCCGATGCAGACGTGAACTGTCAGATCCTCACATGCTCGACGGCAGGCAGCGTCTCGCTGCAGCACATGTGGGGATACTGAGGCAGGGAAGACAACCGCGTGCCGAGGGGCAGTTCCACACGTAAACTCGCGCGCGCCTTCTCAGAGTCCCGGCATCGGGCTCGCCGCCGGCCGAATCCACTCGATCCGTCCGGTATTCTGGCGACCACACTCGCGGACGAACCCATCCACGCGATGGACGTCGGCGCCGCCGGGGGCGTCGCGCCGCACTGGCGAGACTACCTGCCGGTGCTGGAGGTCGACTGCTTCGAGCCCGATGCCGAGGAATGCGCGCGACTGCAGCGCTCCTCGCCTCCGAACATTCACTGGTTCCCGGTCGCGCTTGCGGGTGCGACGGGGCTGCGCAGCTTCTACGTGCTCAATCGCGCCACCGGTTCATCGCTCTATCCGCCCAACGACCCTGTGATCCTCGAGTACAGTGGGCGTTCCTATGCGGGCGTCCGCCGGGTTATCGAAGTTGGTTGCCTGTCGCTCGCGGATTTCCTTGCCGAGCACCGCCGGCCCATGCCAAACCTCATGAAGCTGGACACGCAGGGAACCGAGCTGGAGATCGTCTCGTCACTCAGCCGGGCGCAGCTCGAAGGGCTGTTGTGCGTCGAGCTCGAGGTGGAATTCGTCGAGCTGTACAAGGGCCAGCCCACCTTCGTGGATGTGCACGCGTTCATGCGGGATCAGGGCTTTCGCCTCCTTGACCTGCGCACGCACCGGTCGTATCGCAACGCGAACAACCAACCGCTTCACTTCCTGCGCAAGTATCTCGGCACCGCTGCGGGGACGTCCGCGCTCAGCGCGGAGCTGGTGGCCGGCGATGCGCTCTACGTCCGCGAGGCGCTCGTCGAGTCAGCATTGGGGTCGAAACGACAACTCATTGCGTACCTGTGCCTGCTGCGCATGTACCGCTTCTATGACCTCGCGTTCTGGTTGGCGGAAAGGGCGGCGCGCGAGGGTGCGGTCAACGCGAGTGACGCGCGGGAGATCGCTCGGGACATCGCGAGAGGGGCACCACGCCCAGCGCTCTCGCAGCGCGCCGGTGTCGCGGGAGATGTCACGCGACGATTCCTGTGGGCGATCGGCCACGACGACCGTGAGGTCTTCTGGACCCGCCGAAAGTGGCCGAACCAGTGATCGTTTGCAGGGTCCGGTCAGCCCCTGTCCCGGTTCCCACGGCGGAGCGTCGATGACGCCATCGCCCGGCCCTCGCCCGCCCGCCGCCTTCTGAGCGCCACCCTGCGCTGCTCGCCGGCGAGGTGGGCGACCGGTTCGGCGGCAGTCCACAGGGCCTGCGCGGCCAGCGAGCGCGCGAGCAGGCCCAGCGCATAGCGGCGACGGTGCCCGTCCAAGGCGCGGCGCTCGTCCGTGGCGGTCCACTCGGCTGCGACGACAGCAAGGCGGTCAGCGACGCGGTCGACGGCGTGACCATCGACTGACCCGAGCGCCGCCGCATACCATGCCTCGCAGCCCGCAGCGGGAGGTGGGGCGCTGTCAGTGATCATCGCCACGAGCATCTCCGGCGACTCCGCGTGCGCGACACACGCTTGTGGCGCCTCGTCGAAGGGGATCAGACCGCTTCGATACTGCTCGTACGCCTCACCCCAGGCCGCATAGATCACCTTTCGACGCGCCGCCACAGCCTCATACAGTGCGGTGGTCTGAAATCCCACGACGACATCAGCAGCGATGATCAACTCGCGGGTGTCCGCGTCCTGGTCGGCGATGCTGACACTGCGCTGCCATGCGCCTCCCGCGAGGTTGGCAAGCTGCCGGGCCACGCCACGGCGATCCTGCTGAGGATGACACTTGACGATGACCTCGCAGCCTCCCGTACGAGCGAGTTCCACGAGCGCGGACTCCGTCGCGTCGCGAAGAGGCTCCCATGTGAGCAGGCCCTGACCCCGGCCGGCGCCGGGGACGTACGCGTCGAGCGCGTAGCTGAGAAACAGGATGCGCCGCCGTCCGGACCGCGGTGTGCGCGCGCTCGACGCGTAGATGTCGAACCGCGGCTGTCCGGTCACGTCAATGCGATCGTGATCCGCGCCTGCGCGCATCCAGAACTCGCGCTGCCGCTCGCTGCACACGGTCATGAAGTCAGAGATGAAAGGCGCTTCGGTGCCGATCTCCTTGCTGAACTGCTCCATGGTCGACCGTGAGACGGTTGTCTCTTTCTGAATCACCACCACGGGGAGACCCAGGCGATGCGTTGCGTCCGGGATCGTGCGGACGTAGAAAAAGGTGTCGGAGGGAAGTACCAGGACGTCGAAGGCCCATTCGAGGTACAGGCGCTGGATTTCTCGCGCGAGCCAGGCCGTGTAGCGGTCGCGTGCCACGGCGATAGCCGGGTCGTTGTATGCGCGGAGACCGGTGGCAACGCGCTTTCCCATCATGCGAATGGCAGGACCGCGCAGGCGTTGATAGGGAAACCGACGCACATCGAGGCGAGGGTGCGCCTCGAGGGCCTGGAGGTCCTGGTCAAAGTAGTGGTCAAGCGCCAGCACCCGCACGCGCTTCACGAGTGTTGCCTTCGCGCCGGAAGAACGAAACCGATCAATGCCGTGCGTTCCTCGCTGGTCATCGAGAATCGGACCACGCAGGCGATGTAGATGAGGCTCGCAGGGACGCAGCAGAGCGCCACCTCGATGAGGCTCACCGGGTTGACGAGCAGCGCGGTGAGGGCGACGCAACCACCGAACACCACTGCCCAGGGAAGGATGGGTGCGATCGCACCCCTGAGGAACTCTGCGATTCGCATCGACAGCACATCCAGTACCAGCCGGATGTAGAGCGGCGCTGTGATGCCATACCCGATCAGGGTCCCGATGATCACGCCGGTCACCCCGAGTGGTTTCGCGAGCGCGATCGAGACCACCAGGTTCACGGCGACGGCGAGTGAGACGATGGCGGTCACGGCGCGGATGCGCCCGACGCCGATCAGGATGGTCAGCGCGATATTGGCGGTGCAGGAGAGCAGCTGGTAGGTGAGAAACAGCTGTGCCGGTCCTGCAAAGCTGGCGTACTGCGGGCCGACCCAGGCGACGATCAATGGGCGAGCCAGCACCAACGCCGCGATCGTCACGGGCATCGACAGTGCGAGCGTGTACCGCGTGCCACGAATCAGCAGCTCGCGGAGCCGGACCTGCGATTCCAGCGCAAGGAGATTTGCAGCTGCGGGCACGACGGCAGCCGCCGTCAACGATAGCGGATACGATGCAGCCGAACTCGAGGCGTGCGATGACGCTGTAGCCGGCGAGAACGTTGATCCCCACGAGCACCGACAGGATCAGCGTGTCCATCTGTGCCCAGATGACGCCGAGGATCCGCGTGACGAAGACCCAGGCACTGAAACCGGCGAGCGGCTGCAGCGCTGCGCGGTTGATCAGTTTCGGCGAGATGCGCAGATCAGGGCAGAGCACTCGTGCTGCGACAGCGTAGCCAACGGCGGCGAACAGCGTCCCGGAGATCATGGCCGCACCAAAGGCCACAACACCTCGTCCGGTGAACAGGACGAAGAGCGCCAGCGCCGTATACAGGATCTGTCGCGACAGGTCTATCACCTTGATCCAGCCGTAGTGCTGCAGGCCCTGAAGGACGCCGAGAAAAGCGAGTGCTGGAAGCCCGAACAGCGCCTCGGCAGCGAACAGGACGAAGAGCAGGTGCAGATCGTTCTGAAGGGTGGCTCCGTGGACGTTCGTGAAGACGTGACTCGCGATCACCGAGAGTGTGAGGAGGATGCCGGCAGCAATTACCCCCGCGCCAGAGAGGATCGCCAGCGCGGAGCTCACGGTTTCTCCGATGCGCTCGCGCTGACCACGCCCGTCGGCGTCCGCGATGAAACGCGTGACGCCTGACTGGAGTCCGAGGTCGGAGATACTCAGAAAGCCCGCCGACAACGAGAACGCCAGAGCCAGAGTGAGCACGCCGTACGGCCCCATGTGCAGGCGGCGAACCGCCTCGCCGATGACGAAGAAGTTGGCGAGCAGTGACAGCACACCGACGACGCCGGTGAACAGCGTGTTGCGGAAGACGCGACGTCCGTGCGCGACCGGCGCGGCCGGAACGCTCATGTGCGGTGGGCGGCCTCGCGTTGCGCGCGATAGCGCTCGTTGCGCAAGGGCAGCCCGCTCTGATCCTGCAGGAGCGGGTCGCCCTCGAAGGCCGCCACCACTGCGCCGAGATCGGGCGGTGGCGAGAGCGGCAGTATGTCGAGCAAGCGTCTCACACGGTCGAGGTCAGCCGGGACGTCGACGGTGAGTCGTATCCCCGAGAGATCCGGATCGTGCGCGACACCGGTGGTGCGAAAGTCATCCATGTGCTCGCGGACCCGCACGGTGACATGCTCGCGCTCGTACGCAAGTGTCGCCTCACGATCGACGCGTCCGAGACACGCGGACGTGAACACCTCGCAGTCGTAACCCTCGGGAAATGTTGGGGGCTCGACGTTGCTCGCATAGTCTGCATCGTGGTCGCTGCGGGCACGAACGATGGAATCGACGACTGCGGGATCGGTGAGCGGACAGTCGGCGGTGATGCGCACGATGACGTCGGCGCCGTGCTCGCGGGCCGCCATGACATAGCGCGTCAACACGTCGTCTTCAGGTCCCCGGGTGACTCCGGCGCCTGACGCGCGCGCGAGGGTCGCAACCTCGTCATCGATGCTGCCGTCGGTGGTGGCGACGACGACGCGGTCGACGAGGGTTGCGCGCGAAACGCGCTCGATGATGTGAGCGAGCATCGGCCGGCCCTGGAGCGGCGCCAGCACCTTGCGAGGAAAGCGTGTCGACCCACACCGCGCCTGGATCACCGCGACCGTGGTCATGACGCAGCTCGAGCGGCGACGAGGTGCCGGACCGCGTCAGCGACTCTCGCAGCCCCGAGCCCATCGACGAGTGCGCGACCACGAATCGCCATCTCGGTTCGCCGCGTCAGATCATCGAGGAGCGCAAGGCACGTGTCTGCGAGGTACGCCGCATCCACCACAACGGCACAGCCCGCAGCCTCGAGCGCCGCAGCCTGCGCTGCCTGGTTGGTCACCGCAGGCGTGATCACCGCGGGGCACCCGACGCACGCAGCCTGCACCGCCGTCGTCCCTGCGGCACCGACATAGACCGTCGCCGTCGCGAGGCAGTCCGCGAGGTCAGGCGGCGCTTGCAGCAGCTGCTCGCGCGGCCACGCCCGCTCGGCGATGTCGAGCGAGTTGGGGCCCACCACCCGGGTCACCTTGACGTCTGGGTCGCGCTCCAGGAGGGCGTGGCTCACCATGCGACCAAGACCGGCGGGATCGGTTGCACCGGTCGACACCAGGACAGTTCTCGGGTCGCGGTCCCGCCGCATTGCCAGCTCCCGAGCTTCTACAACGGACGCTCGGATGAGCGCATATGCAGCACCGCCGAGAAAGTCGGCGGCGCCCTCCGGTCCCAGCGCTTCGCCACCCGGTGACGGGTTCACCGCCAGGTCGCAGTCGGTGGGGAGACGAAGGTCGTCGACAACCGACAACGGTGCGCGGTCGCGGAGCCGGCGCTGCAGCGCAACATCGAAGACGTATCCGTCAAGCACGACCACATCGAAGGGCGTCGAATCGCCTGCAACCGCCGCCACGCGTGCCTGCGTGTTGCCCGGCGCCGCGAGTGGCGCGTGGCCTCGATCGACGACACGCTGCCGGATCGCCATCTCCCCCTTCGGGACCACCATCGAGACACGCAGATCAGGCTTGAGCGCGTCGGCGAGCGCGAGCATCCGCTCGAGGTGCCCCAGCCCGACGCCCCGGCCGCAGTCGGCGGCGAGCAACGCCCGCGGGGTCACGACCTGACCGCGCCGGCCGCCGCCCACACGTGAATCCGCTGCAGGGCGAGGACGACGTCGTCCTGATCGGAGACGGTCATGGCGGGGTAGAGAGGGAGCGTCACCAGGCGATCGCACAGCTGCTCGGCCCGCGGAGCCGTGCCCGGGACACCGCCTCGCTCGCGGTACAGGGTGAGGAGGTGCACCGCGGGGTAATGCAGTGTCGCCTCGATCCCCTCCGCACGCAGCGCGTCGATCACAGAATCTCGCTCACATCCGTACGCGCCGGGGTCGATCTCGATGGGATAGATGTGCCACGCGCTTCGACGGCCGGCCGGACGGGGTGGAAGGCCTATGCCGGGGAGGTCAATCAGGATCGCGTCGTAGCGGTCGGCGATCTCGCTCCGTTCGGCGACGACGTTTTCCAGGCGGCGCAGCTGCGAGATACCGAGGGCGGCCTGAATGGCGGTCATGCGGTGGTTGTCACCGAGCATGGTGACGTCGTATTTCCAGAGCCCGCCGGTGCGCTCGTCGGCGGTGCTTGTCATCCCGTGGTTGCGCAGCTTGCGAATGCGATCCGCGATCTCGGCGTCGTTGGTCAGGCACGCGCCGCCCTCACCGGTGGTGATCTGTTTGACAGGGTGAAAGCTGAGCGTGGTGATATCGGCGAGGCTTCCGACCGGACGGCCGTCCTGCGACGCGCCGAGCGAGTGAGCGCTGTCCGCGATCACCGGTAGCGGGCGTGGCAGCGCCGCTTTCAGCGCCGCAACATCCGACGGGAGTCCGGAGTAGTCGACCGTGATCACCGCCTTGGTGCGCGGTGTGACCGCACGCGCGACCGAGTCGGGGTCGAGGCAGCGATCCTCGCCGACATCCGCGAACACCGGGACGGCACCGGTGCGCAGCACCGCGTTCGCCGTCGCGACAAACGTCAGTGGCGTCGTGATCACCTCGTCGCCGGGTCCGATACCGAGCGCAAGGACTGCGAGATCGAGGGCAACGCTGCCGTTTGCGACCGCAACGGCGTGCTCCACCTTGCACCGGGCGGCGAGTGCGTGCTCGAAGTCGGCGATCAGCGCTCCACCGGTGAGCGTCCCCGAGCGCAGCGCGGCGACCACCGCCGCAATGTCGGCTTCATCAATCTGGTGGCGGCCGTAGGGAAGCGGCTGGACTCGTATCGGCGTGCCGCCGGCGATCGCCGGCGGACTGGTGACGCTCATCCGACCGGTGCCGGCACCGTCGTGGCCGCGTGCGGCACGGTGGCGAGCAACCCGCGGAGCTCGGTGATGTCCAGCCATTGCGTGTTGCGGTCGCTGCTGTAGACGAAGTCCTCCGCAACGGGCGTGCCGTCATTCGTGTCAAGCGGGCTCCAGAAGGCGTGTTCGGGCTCAACGACGTAACACCAGCCCTTGTCGACCGTGTGGCGCGCCTCTTCGGGAGTGATCAGCGATTCGTGCAACTTCTCGCCGGGGCGGATCCCGGTGTAGCGAATCGGCAGGCCCGGAGCGATCGCCTCGGCAAGATCCAGCACCTTGGTGCTCGGGATCTTGGGCACGAACACCTCACCGCCTGACATGGCGATGAAGCAGTCGGCGACGAACTGCACCGCCTGGTCGAGCGTGATCCAGAATCGGGTCATCCGTTCATCGGTGACGGTGAGCTCACCGGCGCCGGAGGCTGACTGATCACGGAAGAGCGGGACCACGCTCCCGCGGGAGCCGACGACGTTGCCGTAGCGGACGCACGACAGGCGGGTGGCGTGCTTGCCCGCGTACACGTTCGCCTGGACGAAGAGCTTCTCCGCGCACAGCTTGGTCGCGCCGTAGAGGTTCACCGGGCTCACCGCCTTGTCGGTGCTCAGGGCGAGGGCTCGAGGTACGCCTGCATCGAGACACACCTCGGCGACGTTCTGCGTGCCGAGGATGTTGGTCTTGATCGCCTCGAACGGGTTGTACTCGCAGACCGGCACATGCTTCAGGGCGGCGGCGTGGATGACCACGTCGGCGCCCTCGATGGCCCGACGCAGCCGGTCGCGATCGCGCACGTCCCCGATGAAGAAGCGGAGCCTCGGGTCGTCGAACTTCCGCTCCATGTCGGTCTGCTTGAGCTCGTCGCGGCTGAAGATGCGGATGGCCGCCGGATTCCACTTCTCGAGCGCGGTGCGCGTGAAATGCTGGCCGAAGGAGCCGGTGCCCCCCGTCAGCAGGATGGTCCGGCCCTCGAAATGATTCACAGTCGATCCTCTTTTAGCGCCCGCATGCCTCCTGGGTAGCCTAAGGGACGCCAGCGCGAATGCGCAGAACGCCTTTTTGCTTCAGTCCACTAGCCTTTCATACCTGGCCCGCCGAGCCCGTCCGCCAGCCCCCTGCCGCCCAAACG
Organism: Candidatus Dormiibacterota bacterium; assembly: GCA_963830305.1. Taxonomy (GTDB): domain Bacteria; phylum Chloroflexota; class Dormibacteria; order Aeolococcales; family Aeolococcaceae; genus Palsa-851. The sequence goes on from CAWHLW010000007.1 coordinate 140,694, forward strand.
CGCCACCTTGCAGGAGCACCCGATGGAACTCGCTCTTCACTTCATGAACTTCACGCTCCCGGGTGGGAGCAAAGCCCTCGGCCCGACCCTCGCGGCCACCGCCCAGGCCGCCGAGGAATCCGGCTGCTCGACCTTCACCATGATGGATCACTGGTTCCAGATGGAGCAGTTCGCATCCGCACAGGACCCGATGCTCGAGGGCTACACGTCCCTCGGCTTCGTCGCCGGGAAGACCGAGCGGATCACCCTCTCGCTGATGGTCACCGGGGTGACCTACCGGCACCCGGGCCTGCTCGCCAAGATCGTGACCACGCTGGACGTCGTGTCCGGCGGCAGGGCGATGCTCGGGATCGGGGCGGCGTGGTACGAGCGTGAGCACCTGGCCCTGGGCGTGCCCTTCCCACCCATCGCCGAGCGCTTCGAACGGCTCGAGGAGGCGATCCAGATCTGCAATCAGATGTGGAGTGACAACGACGGCCCGTACGACGGCAAGCACTACCACCTTGCGGAAACCCTCTGCCATCCGGCGCCGGTCCAGCAGCCGCGTCCGAAGATCCTCATCGGCGGTGGCGGCGAGCGCAAGACCCTGAAACTCGTGGCCCGGTACGCGGATGCATGCAACCTCTTCGCGCTTGGGCCGCAGGAGGTGAAGCGCAAGCTCGACATCCTCGCCCAGCACTGCGAGGACGAGGGCCGGGACATGGCCACGATCAAGAAGACCATCCAGGGGCCGGCTGACCCGACCAAGGACGTCGATGGCTTCCTGCGCGAGATGGAGGCGTACGCGAAGCTGGGGATCGCCATGGTCGGGGTCCGCAATACGTCGCCCGATCCGGTGGCGACCGCCCGGGCGCTCGCGCAACTTGCCCCCCGTCTCGCCCAGCTCGGGCCGGCATAGGAGACGGTGACGAGAGACCGGCGTATCCGGCCCTTCGACATCGCTGCGCTCTATGCGGCCCTGGACAACAAGGGAACCGAGATGGGCCTCAGCTGGAACGGCGTTGCGGCCCAGTTGTGGGAGTTGTCCTCTGAGCTGAACGACCGTCGCAGGGATCATCCGATCAGCCCCGCAACGCTGACGAACATGGCCATGAACCCGCGGACCTCGTGCCAGCACGCCCTGGTCATGCTTCGGTGGCTCGGGCGGACTCCGGAGAGTTTCCTCGTCGGAGCAAGCGGTGACAACGAGCGCTTCGCACTCCCCGCGGCAGGTCCAGATCGACGGCTGCGTTGGGCGCTGAAGATCCTCCACGCCGAGATGGACGAGAAGCGACGGCAGGACGGGCTGACCTGGCCTGATCTCGCCGCAGTCCTGGGATGCAGCCCAAACCAGCTCACCGGCCTGCGCACTGCGAAGTTCGCCACCGGGATGGACCTCGCCATGCGCATCGTCCAGTGGCTCGGCCGGCCGGCCGCCCACTTCGTCTACGCGGCGACGTGGTGATCGCGGCTATGCCGAGCCGCGTGGCGCCTCGTGAACGACGGCACTCAACCGGCCGTGCGTGCGCCGAACGCGAGGTACTGATGGACGGATCGGACCGAGGCGGATCCCTCACCCACGGCAGCGGCCACGCGCTTCGTGGATCCCGAGCGCAGGTCGCCGACGGCAAAGAGGCCAGGATGGCTGGTCTCGAACGGCAGCGGCGACCGGGCCAGCGTCAGCCAGGTCTCACCCAACTGATCGGCGGTGAGCGCGAGGTCGGTGAGCACAAAGCCTCGGTCATCAAGTGCTGCGCAGCCGGTGAGCCACCCCGACGAGGGATCCGCGCCGATGAACGAGAACAGTCCGGCGCACGGGACGACGGCCGTGCCGTCGGGGTCATTGAGCGTCACGGTCCGCAGGGTCTCGTCCCCGTCCACAGCTTGGACGGTCGTGCGTGTCCGCAGGGTGACGCGCGGGTCGGCCTCGATCCGGTCGGCCAGATAGCGCGACATGTCCTTGCCGAGATCTGTCCCTCGGATGACGAGCGTGACCGGGCACCCGCCCTGGCTCAGGAAGATGGCCGCCTGGCCGGCAGAGTTGCCACCCCCCACAACGACGACGGGCGACAGGCCGCAGATGCGCGCCTCCACCTCGGTGGCGGCGTAGTACACGCCGTTGCCTTCAAAGTCGCTCAGCCGCGAGGCCTCCAGCCGCCGGTAGGAGGCGCCGGTTGCGGCAATGACGGACCGTCCCGCGACGTCGGTGCCGTCGCTCAGTCGCGCCACGAGATGCCCGGCTCGGGTTCCGAGCGAGACGACCGTACACGGTGTGGTGAGGCTGGCCCCGAATTTCTCTGCTTGGATGATCGCCCGGGTGGTCAGATCGGCGCCGGAGATGCCCAAGGGAAACCCCAGGTAATTCTCGATCCGTGAGCTCATCCCTGCCTGCCCGCCGGGTGCGGTCATCTCGACGCCGAGCGTGTTCAGGCCCTCGGAGGCACCATAGACGGCCGCAGCCAGGCCGGCTGGACCGCCTCCGACCACGACCAGGTCGAAGCAGCGGTTCGGCAGGCTGTCGACCGTGAGCCCGAGGTAGCCGGCGACATCACCCGGAGTGGCCCGGCGGAGCACCGTTCCCGTGGCGATGACGATGGGCAACTCCGTCGCCGCGATGCCGAAATGCTCGAGCAGCCCCTCGACGTGGGGGTCACGGTCCGCATCGAGCGACTCGTGGGGGATGCGGGTCCGGGTCAGGAACTCCCTGATGGCGAGGGATTCCGGCGAGAACCGTGACCCGATGACCCGGATCGCGGGCGCTGCGCCCGCCATGAGCAACTGTCGCCGGGCCACGAACGCGGCGAGGATGGTGTTTCCGAGCCGAGGGTTCGTCGCCATCAGCTGCCGCAGGCGGTCTCGGGAGACCGCAACCACCTCTCCCGCTTTGACAACGCGAGCGGAGACGAACACCCGCATCCCGCTCAGCATGTTCAGCTCGCCGAGAAACCGGCCGGGTCCGTGATTGATGATGACCCGCTCACCACCGTCGACTCCAACCACGATGTCGACCTCAGCGCTCACCAGGACGAAGAAGTCGTAGGTGATGTCGCCCGCCTTGTAGAGGTACTCCCCTTCGTGGACCTGGCGCCGAGTCCCCAACTCGGTGACCAAGGCCATGTCGGCTGCATCCAGTGTTGGAGTGGCCTCGTCGTCATCTGCCATGGTGCGGACGATACCCCCACGCGCAAGGAGGGCCGAGGATGAGGGTGTCCTCCCCCGGCCGTCCTCCGTTGAAGCAGTCAGGGGCGGCTACTTGCGGTAGCTGCCACCGCGGAACTCCTCGACGAGACCCGGGTGCGAGGGCTGCCAGCCGAGCTCGGCGCGCGCCCTGGTCGCTGTGACGGTTTGGTCGAGGAGCAGCACCTCGGCGAAGTAATCGCCGAGCCGGGTGCGGGCCTCTTCGTCGGACCCGGGGACCGCTCCGGGGGCACCGACGGCGACGGCAGCGGCTTCGGTCAGTTCCGCCACAGTGGGATTCAGTCCGTTTCCGATGACGTAGTACCCACGGGCGGCCTGGTGTTCCAGAACGAGCCGGAAGACCACCGCCAGGTCGGCGACGTGGACTTCGGCCCAGTGCTGCCGGCCGTTGCCGAGCATGATCAGGTTGCCTTCAGCGTCGCGGGGGGATGCGAGCACGATCCCGGGGACACCGCCACCCCCGTCGCCATATGCGGTGCTGGAGATGATCACAACGCCGCGCATCCCGGTTGCGCCGAGCACCCGGCGCTCGATCGGTTCCTTCCAGGCCACCAACGCCGGGGCGTTGAACGGCAACTCCTCAGTGATGACGGTGTTGGATCCGAAGACCCATGCACCGCTGATCGGCGCGTATGGTTTGCCTGTGCGGTCGAATGCCTCGATAGCGGCGTCCGCAACGGCGGAGTCCAGATTCGCGCTCGTGGCATCGCCGGGACTGGCGACGTGGACCGCACCATCGGCTTCGCTGAACACCTTGACGACTGCCGGACGGTCATAGAGGTCGACGATGGCCGGCGTGGCGCCTCGCGCGCTGACTGTGGCGGCCTGCGCCTCGTCTCGAACCAGCGCGGTCACGTCGTGGCCGTTGGACTGCAGTTCGGCGAGGATGTGCGATCCGACGAATCCCGTTGCTCCGGTGAGTGCGACTCTCATGACTGCGGCCTCCACGCTTGACGATAACTTTCCGTGTCAAGTGAATGCTATGACGGAGCCACTTGCCCTGTCAAGTTATCGCAACACGAGATAGCGAGCAGCCAGAGTTGCCTTTTGCATCGCATCGGGGGAGCCTGGGTGCCTCTCAGTCTCGTACTAACCGCTTGCTCCGGCAAGTAAGTAGCTATCATTGCGGCATGAGCGAATCGCACGCCGACGACGCCAAGGAGGCACCAGTCAGGTGGCTGACGGCTGAAGAGCTCGACTCCTGGCTGTCGGTGGTGCGACTGATGACCTGGCTCCCGTGGGCGATCGATCAGCAGCTCCAGCGCGATTCCAAGCTGGCGATGGTCGAATACCAGGTGCTCGCGATGCTTTCGGAGAGCCCGCGACGCACGATGCGGATGAGCTCGTTGGCGGAGGTCACGAACGCATCACTGTCGAGGCTCTCGCGGGTCGTCAAACGGCTCGAGGATCGCGGATTGGTCCGCCGCGAGCCTGATCCGTCTGATGGGCGATTCACGCTCGCGATCCTCACCGACGACGGTCTTCAAACGATCGTCGAAGCCGCCCCGGCCCACGTCGCACACGTCCGCTCACTCGTCGTCGATGCCCTGTCGGCGGAGCAATTGCGAAGGCTGGGACGCGACGCAGAACGGATCATGTCGCGCATCGACACGTCTCCTGCCAGCTGAGCGCGAGCTCTCCAGCCGGAACGCATCGGTTACCCTCGGGACGCCCTCGCGAGCACGCCGTCGAGCACAACGTCGATGGCGAATCGAAACCGCTCGTCGGCATCGCCGGCGACCATTTCCGCGGCGTGAGCGGCGATCAGAGGGAACCGGTCGGGCGGCAACCCCACGAAGGTTTTGTAGATCTCGTCGACATGTGCGCGGCGGACGTCATCGCTGCTCTGGCCGCGAGCGCGCCGCACATCCTCCTCACTGGCGACGGCCGTCACCAGCAAGACGAAGATGTCGCAAGCCCAGGCGGCGTGCTGGGGGTCAATCCCGCCGGCGAGCAGGATTCCGAGCAGGTTCTCGGTCAGGCGCAGCACCACCTCGGTCGTGGGTGGATCCTCCAGGGTCAGCGCCGCGATTCCAGGATGAGCGATCAGCGCTTGGCGCATACGCTCCAGCACCGAGTGCATTTGAGCGCGCCAGCGTGAAGGGTCCGGGGGTTCGAGCTCGATCGTGGCGGTGACCCGATCGAGCATCGCCTGGAGCAGGCCCTCGCGACCGGAGACGTAGACGTAGAGCGAGGCGGCACCGGTGTCCAAGGCGGCTGCGACCCGGCGCATGGTGACTGCCTCCAGACCATCCGACTGCAGGATCGCCAGGGCCGCGTCGACGACCGCCTCCTCGCTGAGCGGCGCCTTTGCGGGGCGGTCGCGAGTTGAGCGATGACGGACGGGGGGATGTATCGACGGGGGACCGCCGGCGAGAGACATGACGTATCGAACTCTACTTGACAAGAACGCTGTCCGTCCAGTACGGTGTTCGTATCGAACATCGTTCGCTCACTCAAGAGGACCTCATGGCCACCGCCACCATCCCCGCTCCGTCGCCGGTCACCGGCACCGCGAGCACTCAGTCCTACCGCCTGCGCTGGGTGGTGGCGGCAGTCGTGCTGGCCGCCAACATCATGGATCTGCTCGATGCCACGATCGTCAATGTCGCCGGTCCCTCCATCCATCGCGATCTCGGCGGCGGCGCCAGCACCATCCAGTGGCTCAGCGCCGGCTACACCCTGGCCTTTGCCGTCCTGCTGATCACCGGTGCGCGCCTTGGCGACATCTTCGGCCGCCGCCGGCTGTTTCTCATCGGCTCGTTAGGGTTCACCCTCTTTTCGGCCGCCTGCGCCGCGGCGCCGACAATCGGCGTGCTCATCGCGTTGCGGGCGCTCCAGGGCGCCTTCGGCGCGCTCATGATCCCCCAGGGCTTCGGCTTGATGAAGCAGGTCTTCACCGACGACGCCGAAATCGGCAAGGCGATGGGCCTGTTCGGTCCGGCAACCGGAGTGCCCATGCTCCTCGCGCCGATCGTCGCCGGCGCGCTCATCGACGCCAACCTGTTCGGCACCGGGTGGCGCCTCGTCTTCCTCATCAATGTTCCGATCGGCGCGGTGGCGCTCGCGCTCGCGATCAAATCGCTGCCTCGCGGTGCCACGCACCCGGGCATCAAGCTCGACATCGGTGGCGTCTGGCTCGTCGGCCTGGCGCTGGTGGCGATCATCTACCCGCTCATCCAGGGACGGACCGATGGCTGGCCCGCCTGGTCGTTCGCGATGCTCGCGGCCGGCGCGGCCCTGCTCGTCGCCTTTCTGCTCCATGAGCGACACAGCAGCAACCCACTGATCGAGCCGTCACTGCTCACCAACCGCACCTATCTCAGCGGCATCGCCGTCGTCCTGGCCCTCTTCGGTGCCTTCGGCGGCCTGCTGCTCTGCATCTCGCTCTACGGTCAGCTCGGCGAAGGCTGGTCACCGATCCAGGCCGGTCTCACGTTGACGCCGATGGTTGTGGGCATGATCGTGGCTATGGTCGGCTCCTCCGCGGTCGCCGGCCGGCTCGGGCGTCACCTGCTCCACATCGGAATCCTGCTCATCATCGCCGGCGCGGCGGGGCTTGCCCTGAGGCTCACGGGTGCACGCGCCGCCTCAAGCTTGGAGCTCGTCCCGAGCCTCTTGGTTATCGGCGCGGGCGTCGGTGCCAGCATCGGGCAGCTGTTCCAGCTCATCCTGACCAGCGTGAGCATGGCGGAGGTTGGATCTGCCTCGGGTGTCATGGAGGCCGTCCAGCAACTCTCCACCGCGCTCGGGGTCGCCGTCCTCGGCACCATCTTCTTCGCAACCTTCGGTCACCACCTGCCGACCGACGCACTGCGCGTCACGGCGTGGGCTTGCCTGGTACCACTGGCGGCCGCTTTTGTCCTCGTCTTCCGGCTGCCGATGCACCCGCGACCAGAACAGGCCGAGTAGACGTTCCCAGGTGCCGCGTCCGATGGTGGAGCGGAGGGGATTCGAACCCCTGACCTCTGCCGTGCGAGGGCAGCGCTCTCCCAGCTGAGCTACCGCCCCGAGATGCGGATCACGCCGAGGCGTTTTGCAGTATAGGGCGGGCGCTCGAAGCGCCTATGAAGCGGTCCGCGTCGCGAAGAACGTTTTCACCGCCTCGGCGAGCGCGGGCAGGTTGAAGGGCTTGGGGAGCATGCCGTCGGCGCCGGCGAGCCGGGCGGCCTCGGCCTCCTCGGAGAGGGCGCTGAACATGAGCACGGGGGTCTGGGCGGTGGCGGCGTTCGCCCTGATCCGGCGGCAGGCCTCGATGCCGTCGATGCCCGGCATCATGATGTCGAGGATGATCAGGTCCGGGACCTCTGCTTCGGCGATCCTCACTGCCTCGTTGCCATCGGAGACGGTCGACATCTCGTAGCCCTCGAGGTCGAGGTAACGGGAGACCACTGACAGGACGCGCGGGTCATCGTCGGCGAGTAGAACGCGCGGCCGGGACATCGCCATCATGGTAAGCAGGCGCCGTCAAAAGGGGCGGCTTGCGTCCATTCCTTTACAGACCGGACTCCGATGGGGGCGAGGGGCTGCGAAAGCGCCTGCGATGTGGCCGATGGCTATACTCGCCCGCAGGCATGTCGAGTACCCCGGCGTCCCTGGTTCTTTTTGGGATAGCGGTCGCCGCGTACACACTCGCCGTGGTCGCATTTGTGCTCCATCTGGCCTTCCGAAAGCGGATTCTCGGCGACATCGGGATGGCCCTCGTCCTGATCGGCTGGCCGATTCACTTCGCCTCCATCTTCACTCGGGCGCTGGAGGCCGGCCACTGGCCGCTCGGCAACATGTACGAGTACTCCACGGGGATCGCATTCGTGATCGTCACCGTGTGCGTGATCCTCATGGTCAAGGCCCGGATGCGCCTGATCGGGCTCCCGGCGATGATCGTCACGGTCGCGCTCATGGGCGTCGCCTACATGCTCTACGTGCCTCCCGGACAGCTGGTGCCGGCGCTGCACAGCTACTGGCTGACGATCCACGTCACCTCGATGGCCACCTCGTCGGCGATCCTCAGCTTCGCGTTCTTCTTCGGGATGGCCTACCTGGCGCGCCGTTGGGCCGACAGCCGGCTGCTGGCCGTGGCCCCGGCAGCCGTGCCGGCGAGCGTCAGCAGCGGGGGCGTCGCCACCATGACCATGGGCGGCGGCGGATCAGGCGGCGGCGGCTTCGGCGGTAGTGGTGCCCGGAGCTCTTTGGCGACGTGGCTGCAGCGGGCGCTCCCCAAGGCAGGGCTGCTGGACAGCTGGAGCTACCGCTTCGTGATGATCGGTTTCCCGATCTGGACGTTCGGCGTCATCTGCGGCGCCATCTGGGGCGAGCACGCCTGGGGCCGGTACTGGGGCTGGGATCCCAAGGAGACCTTCGCGTTCATCACCTGGGTCATCTTCGCCATCTACCTGCACGCCCGCGTGACGTACGGGTGGAAGGAGAAGCGCGCGGCGATCATCACCGCGTTCGGGTTCGCCGCCATCCTGTTCACCCTCTACGCGGTCAACCTCTGGATCGCGGGGCTGCATTCGTACGCTCGCGCCTGAGGGTCGCAGCCGCCGGTAGGCGCTGGCACCGGGTTTCTCGTTGTCCACTTCAACGCGCGAAGGCGTGCCGCTGCGCGAGCTGAGCCTGCCCGAATGATCGGCGTGCTTGCACGTTCCACCGTGGAGGCGCAACGCGCGGCGAAGCGGAGGAGACTGCGTCGCGGCTAACCGCGGCGCGCCCACCTCGTCTTCTTGAGCATCTTCTTATGCTTGTGCTTGCGCATTTTCTTGCGCCGCTTCTTGATAACGGAACCCATCTGTCAAGGACTATAGCGGTCCGAGACGCGCGAAGGCCTCCCGCAGCGTGGCCGCAGTGGTCTCGAGATCCTGGGGCAGCACCTTGACGTCGCCGATCACGGGCATGAAATTGGTGTCACCGGCCCAGCGCGGCACCACATGCTGATGCACGTGCTCGGTGCTTGCGCCGGCGGCACCTCCCTGGTTGATGCCGATGTTGAACCCGTCGGGATGCATCACCTCGCTCAGCACGCGGATCGCCCGCTGGGAGGCGGCAAACAGGGCGGATCCCTCATCAGCGGTCATCGCGCGCACATCGGGGGTGTGACGCACCGGTACGGCCATCACGTGGCCACTCGTGTATGGATAGCGATTCATGAGAATGAAGGCAAGCTTGCCTCGGTCAACCACCAGGGACTCGTCGTCGCCGTTGGCCGCCGCGCAGAGAAAGCACGCATCCGTTGTTCCCGACGGCGCACCCGAGACGTAGGACATCCGCCACGGCGCCCAGAGATGTTTCACGCGACGACGGTAGCGGACCGCTCTCCTCGCGTGGCGGCGTCGGTGATCAGAGCAGCGTCAGGGTCACGTCGATGTTGCCGCGCACCGCGTTCGAGTACGGGCACCGCTGATCGGCTTCGGCGATCAGTGCCTCGGCCGCCTCCCGATCCGGAAGCGACGGCAGCTTGATGAGCAGCTCGACTGCCAACCCGAGACGCCCGGATTCGATCCGGCCGATCCCAACGCGGGCGGTCACGACCGCATCTTCGACATCGAGTCCCTTGCGGCGCGCGATGCCGAGCATGGCGTTCTCCCAGCACGCGCCGAATCCGAGGGCGAACAGTTGCTCGGGGTTGGTGCCGCGTGCGCCGTCGCCGCCCAACTCCTTCGGCGACGTGAAGTCGACTTCCACAACGCCGTCGGATGTGGCGCCATGGCCACGCCGTCCGCCGGTAACCGTCGCCTCAGCCGTGTACAGAATCCGTGGACGCTGTTCGATTTCGCTCATGACTCCTCCGAAGGCCGCACAGCATGTTGCAGCACCAATCTTATGAGCGGCGCTCCGGACCGCGGAGCCGGCGAATCGTCAGTTGACGATGGCGATCTTGGTTCGAACCTGCTCGGAGAAGTGGCAGGCGGCGAGGTGGCCGTCACCCTTCAGCTCGAGCTGCGGTTCGACGTCGGCGCACACACCCGGAACCTGCGCGATCGGGCAGCGAGTGTGGAACCGGCATCCCGACGGCGGGTTGAGCGGCGATGGGATCTCGCCTGACAGCTCGACGAGCCTGCGCTTCGACTCGATGCGCGGATCGGGAACCGGGATGGAGGAGAGGAGTGCTCGCGTGTATGGATGCTCCTGCGAGGTGTACAGGTCCTCGCTCGGCGCGATCTCGCAGATCCTTCCCAGGTACATCACCATGACCCGGTTGCTGATGTGCCGGACCACAGAAAGATCATGTGCGATAAAGAGATACGTGAGCTCGAACTCGCGCTGCAGATCCTCCAGCAGGTTGATGATCTGGGCCTGGATGGACACGTCGAGCGCCGAGACCGGTTCGTCGCAGATGATCAGCTTTGGGTTGAGGGCGAGCGCGCGTGCGATGCCGATGCGCTGTCGCTGACCGCCGCTGAACTCATGCGGGTAGCGGTTGTTGAAGTACGGATTCAGTCCCACGGTGCGCAGCAACTCCTGCACGCGCACATCCTTCGCCCGTCCCTTGATCATGGCGAAGTTGACGAGCGGCTCGGCGATGATGTCGCCGACTGTCATCCGCGGGTCGAGTGACGCGTAGGGATCCTGAAAGATCATCTGCAGCTGCTTGCGCTGCTGGCGCAACTTTTCGCCGCGCAGCTTGGTGATGTCGACGCCGTCGAGGTAGACCTCCCCGGAGGACACCGGGATCAGCTGCGTGATCAACCGGCCGAGCGTCGACTTGCCGCATCCCGATTCGCCAACCAGGCCAACGGTTTCACCGGGCATGATCTCAAAGCTGACGCCGTCCACAGCCTTCACCGACGCGCCGCCTCCGGCGCCGAAATGCTTCACGACGTTGACGACGCGGAGCAACGGCTCCACGGTCGGGACGACCTGTGCGGTGGGCGCGACGATCGTGTCAGTCACCGACCGGCTCCGCGAGCGCTGCCGGCACTTCGGCAGCCGGCAGCGTACGTCCCGCGGGATGCACGCCACTGGCAGCGCCAGGGCTCGTATCGATGATGTCTCCTGCGCCCATGTCGGCATAGGCCCGCTCCATCGTCACCCAGCACGAGGCGTACTGGGCGGGCGCGACCTGCTCGATGGGTGGCGACTCGTTGAAGCAGCGCTCCACCCGGAAGGGGCAGCGCGGGTTGAACTTGCATCCCTGGGGCAGGTCGATGAGGTCGGGGGGCAGGCCCTCGATGGAGAGCAGGCGGTGTCCGCGTCTGGCGTCGATCCGCGGGACGGATCGCAGCAGCGACCACGTGTACGGATGCTGCGGCGACTCGAAGATCTGCTCCACCGTTCCCTCTTCGACGATCTCACCTGCGTACATGACGAGCACGCGCTTGCAGAGACCCGCCACGACACCGAGGTTGTGCGTGATCAGGATGATCGCCGCGCCGGTCTGCTCATTGAGGTCGCGCAGCAGCTCGAGGATCTGGGCCTGGACCGTGACGTCGAGCGCCGTCGTGGGCTCGTCGGCGATCAGGAGATCCGGCTTGTTCGACAGCCCCATGGCGATCATGGCCCGCTGGCGCATCCCGCCACTGAACTGGTGGGGAAACTGCCTGATCCGGCGCGCCGCATCGGAGACGCGGACCTGCGCGAGCAGATCGATAGCGCGACGCTCCACCTGGTCCTTGGGAATCTTGTCGTGGGCGTACATCGCCTCGTCGATCTGGTACCCCACCCGGAGCACCGGATTCATGGAGCTGAGCGGGTCCTGGAAGATCATCGCGATGTCGCGCCCGCGGATGTTCCGAAACTCTTCCTTGCTCAGCTTCAGCAGATCGCGTCCCCGGAACATGATCTCGCCACCGACCACCTTGCCCGGTCGCCCCACCAGGCCCATGACCGACATGGCTGTCACGCTCTTGCCGCACCCGGACTCGCCAACGATCCCAACAGTTTCACCCGGGGCGATGCTGAAGCTCACGTCGCGGACAGCCTTGACCTCGCCGTCGTCGGTGAAGAAGTGGGTGCTGAGGTTGCGGACCTCCAGGATGGCGTCTGTCATCGGCGCTGACGCGGGTCGAAAGCGTCGCGCAAGCCATCTCCGAAGAAGTTGAACGCCAGCAGCGTGAGCGAGAGTGCGACCGCCGGCCAGAGCATCATGTAAGGCTCCAAGGGGAGAGCAGCATACCCCTCGGACGCGATCGATCCCCACGACGCCAGCGGGCTCGGGATGCCCAGGCCCAGGTAGCTGAGGAACGCCTCGGTCAGGATCGCGATCGGGATGACGAACGTCGCCTGCACGATGATCGGCCCCAGGGCGTTCGGCAGGATGTGGCCGAACAGGATCTTGCCGGACTTCGCGCCGCTCGCCTTGGCCGCCTCGATGTACTCGCGTTCGCGGATGCTGAAGGCCTGGCCGCGCACCAGTCGGGCCATGTCCATCCAGGCGGTTGCGGAGATGGCGATCATGATGTTCGCGAGGCCCCGTCCCAGCACGAGGTAGAGGACGATCGCGACGAGGATGCCGGGAATCCCATAGAAGATGTTGATGAAGACGCTGATGACGGTGTCAACCCAGCCCCGGAAGTACCCGGCGATGAGTCCGACGACGACTCCCACCGTCAGCACGATTGCCGAGGTGCCCACGCCGACGATCAGGGATATCTGCGCCCCCTGCATCATGCGGCTCAGCAGATCGCGCCCCAGCTCGTCCGTGCCGAGGATGTGCTGACCCGACGGGGGAAGGTAGGTCAAGGTGTTCGGCAGGATGGTCGCGGGGTTGTACGGCGTCCAGAAGATCGCGATCACCGCGATGAGCAGCAGGATCGACAGGTACACCAGGGCCGCGAGTGCGAGGCGGTTTCGTCGCAGGCGGCGGAATCCGTCACGCCAGAGTCCCACCTGTTCCCGGGCGATCGTGCCGCCCGCATACTCTTCGAAGATCGGAGTGGTGACTACAGCCATCAGTATCGAATCCTTGGATCAACGACGGTATACAGCAAATCGACGATGAGATTGGCGATGCCGATGAGCAGGGCGTAGACCGTGAACACCGCCACGGTGATGTTGTAGTCCGCGCTGAGGATGCTCTCCACGAAGCGCTTGCCCAGTCCCGGTATGCCGAAGATGTTCTCGATGATCACGCTCCCGGTGATGATGCTGATGACCAGCGGGCCCAGGATGCTGATCAGCGGGATCAACGCATTGCGCAGCGCGTGGCGCACGGTGACGACGCGGCTCTTCAGCCCTTTCGCTCGTGCCGTGCGCACATAGTCCTGCTGGAGCACCTCGAGCATGGCCGCTCGAGTGATTCTGGTCACCTGCCCTGAGGTGTAGAAACCCAGGATGATCGCCGGCAGGGACAGCTCGACGAGCGTCCCGTACGTCCCGGTCCAGATGGCCGGGTACGAGATGACCCCGTTGGTGATGGTGGGGAGCCAGTAGCTGAAGATCAGCACGCCGAGGCCGGCGAGCACGAAGCTCGGAACGCTGTATCCGACGACGGCGATCGAGGTGAGCGTGTAATCGACCCAGGTGTTCTGGCGCAATGCGGCAAGAACACCGAAGGTCGTTCCGAGGCCGATGGTGATCAACAGCGCGGTGCCACCGAGCTCGGCGCTCACACTCAGCTCGCGCGTCACCAGCGGCGTGATCGGCAACCCGCGAATCTGGAAGGAGACGCCGAGGTTGCCCTGGACGGCGTTGGTGAGGAAGCTCCAGTACTGCACGAGGATCGGCCGGTCAAGCCCGTACTCGTGCAGCAGCAGCTGCAACGCCTTGCCGTGGACTCGCTCGCTCTCGAACGCATCGCCGGGAAGGCTGTGCACCGTGACGAAAACAAGGAATGACACCGCGATCAGCGTGAAGACGATCAGCGCCAACCGCTGCGCGATGTAGATCAGGGTTCCCCGGGTCAGCATCTGCTGGTCCTCCCTCGATGGGAAAGGCGAAAGGCGCCCGGCTCGGTGCCGGGCGCCTTTTGATTCAGTTGTGGTGTTCGCCCGTTAGTGAGCGAGGATCTTGATCTCGTTCCAGTAGTGGTCGAAGGCGGTGTTCGAGCCGGCTCCTTGCACGTACGGCTGGATGAGGAAGTTACCGACCGAGTAGTAGAGGGGGATGTAGACAACGTTGGCCTGAAGGATCCCGGCGAGCTGGTTGTAGAGCGGAAGCGCCTGCGACAGGGGCTCCGTGTCAGCCTGCTTGAGGATGCTGTCGTACTGGGCGTTGTCGAATCCGCTGGTGTTCGCGCCCGCCGAGGTGGCATAGACGCCCCAGAGGTTGTCGTACCAGTCCTGCGGATGGTTGTAGTCGAACTGCCACCCGTCGCGGTCCATCATGTACTTGCCTGTGAGACGGTCACTGATGAAGATCGACGCATCCGAGACCGCGTTGAGGTTGACATGGATGCCGAGGTTGGTCTGCCACTCATTCTGCAGGTAGTCCGCGACGCTCTCGTTGAGGCTGCCGGAGTTGTACGAGTAGGTCAGGTTCTTGAGGTCTGCTCCACCCGGGTCGTACTGCGCGATGAGTGCCTTCGCCTGGGTCGGATCGAACTTCGCAAGCGGGTCAGAGTTGGGCCCCGTGTTGCCGATCAATCCCGTTGTGATGAGGCCACCGGTTGCTGCGCGAGCAGATGACGTTGTGGCACACCGTCGTGGCGAGGCCCTGCTTGTCGACCGCGAGGTCGAACGCCAGACGCAGATTTTGTGCCTTGGGGCTGGTGCCCTCGAATGGTCCGCCGGTCGCGTACCCCTCGCTGAAGCTCACCCACGTGGTGCGCCCCTTGGGCTGGGTCAGGAGGTCCGGCTTCTCACGCGAGTTGTTCTGGATCGCCAGGATGTTGGCCAGCGGGATCAGGGCGCTGTCACCACCGTAGCCGATGATGTCGTAGCCCTTCTGGAAGAAGGCGTCGACCGTCGTCGGAGCGGTCGATGGATCCTTGATGTCGATGTTGATCGTCTTCACGGTGGGCTTCGGAGAACCCCACCAGTTCGGCACTGCCGAGAAGGTCATCGACTGCGAGGGGGTATAGGCGGTGAGCTTGTAGGCGCCCGTACCGACCAGGTCGGCGGGGGTCTGCCACCAGTTCACGGGGTCGACGCC
Organism: Candidatus Dormiibacterota bacterium; assembly: GCA_963830305.1. Classification (GTDB taxonomy): domain Bacteria; phylum Chloroflexota; class Dormibacteria; order Aeolococcales; family Aeolococcaceae; genus Palsa-851. The sequence goes on from CAWHLW010000007.1 coordinate 155,898, forward strand.
AGGGCCATCGATGACCTTCTCATCGACGATCGCGCCGACGGTGCCTTCGAGCGTCCAGGCGGTGAGGCACCAGCCGCAGGCGGTGCCCAGCTTGACCACGACCGTTTCAGGATCCGGGGCGGTCAGCCCGCTCATCTCGAAGGCGCTGTTGCCGGCGGCAAGGTTCTTCTCGATGTTGGCCTGGAACGTCGTCGGCGTTCCCGAGGATGGCGGGGCTCCGGCCGCGCTCTGCACAGCCGCATAACCCTGGATCGCGCTCAGAATCGAGGAGTACGCGCCGTGGAGCGCGGCACCCCGGTTCCAGGAGTACAGAACGTCCTTGGAGGTGACGGGATCTCCGTTGGAGAACTTCGCCGCCGGGTTCAGGTGGATCGTGTAGGTCAGCCCGTCCGCGGAGATGCCACCGTTGGCTTGCGTCGGAACGGCGGTCGCGATGTCCGGAACGATGTTCAGCTTGTCGTCGAACCGCCAGAGGTTGTCGAACACGTTCTGCATGAGCTCGGTGTCGACCTCGGCGTCCATCTCACCTGGATCCCAGGTCCCGGGATCCTGGAAGACGGGGAAGTGGAGCACCTGGGACGCCGCCAGCGTACCGGACGTTGAGGTAGTGCTGGTACTCCCGCAGGCAGCGGCCGTGAGCAGCCCAAGCATGCCCAACCCGATGCCACCAATGGTGAATTTGTTAACGCGCAACACGCGGTCCTCCCGTAATGGCTGAAGGCGTCCCGGCCCAGGTTTAGCCTTGCTCCTGGACCAGCCTCACGCTGGATGAGGCGTCCGGATCATATCGGCTCGCAACAGGCCCTGCTGCGCGCGGACCCGGATTTCACCCCGTTGGGGGACTAACCACCCAGGAATTCGTCCTTCTGGGGGATGCTCAGGCGGCGCGATCGACCGGATCGGCGCAATGTGGGCAGCCCCGTGGAGCCAGGGGGGCTCGAACCCCCGACCTCTTGCATGCCATGCAAGCGCTCTTCCAGCTGAGCTATGGCCCCGCGTCATGGTAACGGGCGCACGCCGGCCGCCGCGAGCGCGCCGGCCTCGGAGGATTGCAGTCGATTGAGCGAGCTGGATTGCGGCTTCGACGCGCGGTATCGGACAATGACTGCGCAGGAGCAGTGCGACATTTGATCGCGCCGACTGCAGAAGACCCTTGTGGCTACAGGAGATTTCATGCCCGACGCAGCCGCCCTCGACAGAGACCCGGCCCCGGGTACCAATTCGCCAATCGTGCAGGCGGCAGAACGGCTGGTGGTGCGGATCGAGGCACTCGTGAGCCAGGTCGCCGAGCTCAAGGCCGACAACGCTGCGCTCCGTCGCGAAGTCCGCGAGGCGCTCGCACTGTTCGACCGGGCGGGCGATGCGGCGGCTCCCGTGACGACGACTCGACGGGCTGCCGCGCCGGCGGCGCGGCACGCCAAGAGCCGCCGGCGCGGCAAAGGCCCCAAGGGGAGGGCGACACCCGCATCGGTGACCCCCGATATCGTGCTGGCAACGATCGGCAAGCTCGGGTCCGCCTCAGCATCGGAGATCGCGAAGGAACTGAGCGTTCTCGGTGACCAGGTGTCCGGACGCGCGGTCCGCTGGCTTGCCGAGCGGGCCGGTGCAGCGACGGTCGTCGGAGACGACGGGCAGCTGAGGTACCGCCTGCCCTCCTCGCCGCCGCGTTCGCTCTGAGCGAAGTCCGCAGACCTCGGCTGATTCCGTCCTCTGGGGTTGCGTCGATGCACGTCCGGTAGTTACACTGCCGTGAATGTTGTCTCACGCAAACAAACCGCCAAGGCTAAGTCCACAGCGGGTAGCGATCGCTTGCGCAGCGGCGCTGGTGCTTGCCGCGGTCGCTGGGTGGTCCGTGCTGCACCAGACGGCCGTCGCTGCACCGGTCCCCGCCGGCGAGACGGTCGATCCGCCCGCACCGCCCACGGTCCTGGTGTTCGTCAGCGGCGCTGTCGCCCATCCCGGTCTCTATGAGCTGAGCCCCGACGCGCGAGTCGCCGACGCGATCGCGGCAGCGGGTGGCGTGACCACCCTCGCGGATCCTGGTCATCTCCCCAACATGGCCGAGCGGGTGAATGACGGCCGCCAGGTCAACGTCCCGTTCCTGAAAGCGGGGACCACCGCGGCCAAGCTGGATATCAACACGGCAGCGGAGGCAGACCTCGATGCCGTATCGGGCATGCCGCCCGGGCTCGGCGAGGAGATCGTCCAGTACCGCGACGAGTGGGGTCCCTTCACGTCGATGAGCCAGCTCCACTCCGACCTCGGCGTCAACTCGGCGACGGTTACCGGACTCGAGCACTACCTCCGGGTCGTGCTCCCTCAGCAGTGAACCGCCTTGCCGGCTCCCGAGCAGGCCGCTGGGCATCGTGCATCTGGGCAGTGTTCGCGCTCGGCTGCGGTGTCGCCTTCGCCGCTTCGCTTTCGAACAATCTCGTGGTCCCGCTCCTGTGCGGTACGGCCGCAAGCGTGGTGTTCTGTGCCGCGGTCGCCCCGCGGGTCCTCTTACCAGTCGGCCTGGTGGGCGCTGCAGTGATAGCCGGGGTCGTGCGCGGGGCGTCCGCTGTCGTCGTGCCGGGACCCGGCTCGGTGAGCGGCCATTTCGGCGCGCGGCCGCTTGTCCTCGTCGGGACGGTGCGAAGCGCGGATCCGGGAAGTGGGTCCACGGCGATCATCGACGCCGGTCATCTGTCGGATGCCGACACCGATGCGGCCGTTTCCGGTGGGGTCCTCGTGAGCGGGCCACTGATTCCGGCGCTCTCCCCCGGGGACCAGGTCGAGGTTGACGCGGTAGGTCTGCGTCCGCTGAATCGGCGGCCCGGCGCTGATTCGGCCGACACGCTCGAACGCGAGGACGTCGAGGCGCTGGCCACGTCAGCTCAGGTCTTCGTGCTCGCCGCCGGAGGTCCCTCGCCGGCCCGCGCGATCGCCTGGGCTCAGCAACGACTTGTCACGGCAGTCGACGGGGCCCTGCCCGAGCCGGCTGCCGCGCTGGTCCTCGGCATCGCCTTCGGCATCCACGAACCGCTGTCCGCCGACGTGCGAGCGCCCCTCCAGGATGCCGGGCTGATCCACGTGGTGGTGGTTTCCGGCCTCAAGGTCGTGTTGATCATCGGCCTGGTCACCGCGGTGGGGCGAAGCTTCGAGTGGTCGAGACGGCGAACCCTGCTGGTCGCGCTGCCGGTGGTCATGGCATACGTGCTCGTCAGCGGGGCCGGGCCAGCAGCCGTCCGGAGCGCGCTGATGGCCGGCGCGGCGATGCTCGCTTCAACCGGCGCGAGAAGGACCGACCCCGTACCGATGCTCGCGCTCGCGGCGGCGCTCATGCTCGGACTGGATCCCCAGCTGGTTGAGGACCCCGGCTTCCAGCTCTCCTTCCTCGGCACTGCCGGGATCCTGCTCCTTTCCACTCCCATCGCCACTCGGATCCCGGGACCCCGGCTGCTCGCCGAGCCGTTCGCCGTGACTGTCGCTGCGCAGCTGGCCACGATGCCGATCATGGCGGGGACGTTCGGAGTGATCTCCGTCGCCGGCCCGGTTGCCAATGCGCTCGTGCTGCCTCTGCTCCCCGCCATGATCGTGATCGGTGGAACAGGCGCCGTCCTGAGTGCGCTCAACCCTGCGCTCGGATGGGCGCTGCTCCAGGTCACCGGCCTCGGCACATGGGCGATCACCGCGGTTGCCCGGACACTGTCCTCGATACCCGGCGCCGCGATCCAGGTCGGCAACTGGCCCGCCGCCTGGACGGTCGCCGAGGCGGCAGGCGTCGCTACGATGCTGGCGACGCTTGCGGTCATGACGCGCCGGACCGCACCGCTGCATTGAACCGGCGCGCCGTGCTCGTCTCCCTGATCGCGGGTGCCATCGTTGCCGCAGCCGCGTGGGTGATCGCGTCGCGACCCGACGGCCGCCTGCATGTCGCCGTGCTCAACACCGGGTCATCACCGGCGGTGTTGGTCCAGACCGGCGACGGGAGCCGCATCCTGGTCGACGGCGGGTCATCACAGACTGCGCTGCTCGCCGCGCTGGGACGGGTGTTGCCGCCGGCCACCGCGCATCTCGACATGGTCGTCGTCACCGGCGGCGAGGAGGCGGCGGTCAACGGGCTTGCCGGCCTGCCGGGCCACTACACGGTCGGCACGGTGGTGACCCCTGGCGGCCTCAACCCCGGCGGCAACGATGTCGTCGCCGCTCTCGAGAATGCCGGCGCCAACGTGCTCGAGGCGGACGGCGGAGCGTGGACTTTCGGAGGCGCCACGTGGCGCTGTCTCGGATTCATCGCCCTCGCCACCGCTCGCCAGATGTGCGCGCTGACGGTGGACGATCCGACCGGCCGGCTCCTCATCCTGGGAGATACTGGGACAGCCGATCAGGAGGATCTCTGCGCGGTCTATGGAAGTGCGCTGGGCGCCGACCTCGTCGTGACCCCACCGGGTGGCGCGATCTCGGCGGTGATGCTCGCCACCGCCAGGCCGCTGGAACTCGCCGTCCCGATCGCGCAGGGTGTCCCGGCGGTGCCGGCACCACCGGGTTACCCGGTGGATCGGACCAGCACCGACGGCGACCTCGAGTACGCCGGGGGTCCGGCCGGGCTCCAGGAGAGCCCGTGAGCCCCGCTTGCGATACTGCGCTGATGGGATCCGCGTCTCCGCTGAATCAACTGACGTTGATCCACGGCGAGGACCGTTTCCTCGTGGATCGATCGGTGAGCGCGTGGCGTGACCGCGCGAGACCACCGCAGCTCGACATCGAGGTGTTCGACAGCCCGGGACGGTTGAATGAGTTTCGTCAGGCCGTCGCCGAGATGCCACTCTTCGACCCCGAGCGAGCCCTGCTCCTCCGCGATCCACCGCAGCTCACGGGCTCGGCCAAGCGAGGCGGCATCGATCCGCCGGACCGGCTGGTGGCGATTCTCGGCGAGCTGGCGCCGACCACCATTTTATGTCTGGTGGCGCACGCGAAGGTGCCCGATCGCAACCCGGTGCTGGCCGCGGTCAAATCCAGAGGCGGGTCGATCATCTTCCATGCAGCGGTCAAGGGTCGCGACCTGCGCGCCTGGGTCGAGCGTGAGATCGGAGCGCGGGGCCTCCGGCTCGGCGGCGGGTCGGTCGACCATCTCACCCGCGTCGCCGGTCCCGACCTGGGGAGCATCGCCTCTGAGCTCGACAAGCTGGTGGCGCTCGCCGGCGGACGGCCGCTGTCGATCGCCGAGGTGCGGATGGCCGTTGCCGGCGACGAGTCGGAAGGCCTCTACGACACGCTCGGGGAGCTCCTCGGGCCGACCCCGGCCAAAGGCGCCGAGTCAATCGATCGACTGCTGTCCGAGGGACGCGCCGGTCAGTATCTGCTCGCCATCCTGGCTGGGCAGATTCGTGACCTCGTGCTGACCCAGGCCTACGTTCAGCGACACGGCTCCGGCGCCGGCCTCGCGGCTGCGCTCGGCAAGCCCGACTGGCAGGCAGACCGGCTCAGCCGCCAGGCCCGCAGCGTCTCTCCGGCGCTCGCGGCCGGCTGGCTCGCGGCGCTGCATGACGTCGATCGAAAGCTCAAGACCGGCGAGATCGCCGAAACCGACGGGCTCCGCCTTGCCGTACTTCGTGCAGCTGCGGAACTGACTGCCGAGCGCGGCCCGCGTCGCGGCTAACTCCGAGGCGCCGCGTCGCGCAGTGCGAGGGCGAACTCTATTTGGTCTTGGCCGCTTTGGTAGTAGCAGGCTTGGCGGGCGCTGCGGGCCTGGGAGCAGCGGCTTTCGCGGCTGTGGCTTTGGCTGCCGGTGCCCTGCCGGCGGGCTTGGCCGCCGATTTTGCCGCGGTGCTGCGGGCCGGTTGCTTGGCGCTCCGTCCCTTGGCGCCACCGGCAGCCGCTGAGCGAAGCGCAGCTCCCTCGGCACCCTCGGCCACGTTCGACAGGCGAGACGCCATGGATGCCAGCCTCGACTTGCGCCGGCGCACGTTGTTCCGGTGGAGCACACCCTTCTCTGCCGCACGATCGAGCGCGCGGATGGCCGCGTGCAGCTCGGTTTCGCCGGCCGTGCCGCCCTCTTCAAGGAGCGCATGACGCGCCTTGATGACCTTGGTTCGGACGGCGGACTTCACCGCGCGATTGCGGATGTGTTTCCGCTCGCTGGACCGGATGCGCTTGCGCGCGGATCGGGAGTTGGCCATGCTCGCTCTTCTAGATCACTCGATAACTGGGCGCGCCCCCCGGGCAGATACGAGCCAGGGACGCACGAAGCCAGCAGTATATCAGCGACAGTGTCTCGCCCCTCCACGCGCATCGTCCCTGCATACGCAAAGCTCAACCTGTCGCTTGCGGTCGTCGCCCGCCGCGCTGACGGCTGGCATGACATCGACAGCGTCCTGGTTCCTGTCGACTGGCACGATCTGGTCGGCCTCAGTCTCGAACTCGCGGCCGCGGACGCACTTTCACTAACGGTCGATGGACCGGCCGCCGCCGGCGTGCCGGCCGACGACACCAACCTGACGATCCGCGCCGCCCGGGCCTTGCGCACGCTCGCGGACCAGCCCTTGGCGATCCGCGTGTGGCTCTCCAAGATCGTGCCTCACGGCGCCGGCCTCGGCGGTGGTTCGGCCGACGCCGCGGCGGTGTTTCGCTCCGGGGTTACGATGCTCCAGAGCCTGGGCGCACCGATCGACTCGGAGCGAGTTGCCGCGGCGGCGCTCGGCGTCGGGAGTGACGTGCCGGCGCTGCTGTCACAGACCGCGCAACGGGTTCGCGGCCGCGGCGATCGACTCGACCCGCTGACGACTCCTGCGCTCCATCTCGCAGTCGCATCGACCACGCCGAGTTCGACAGCCGACACCTACGGGGCCGTACTGCCGGATGAGATTCGCGACGACGGCCGCTCGGAGCGACTTGCCCGGCTGCTCGCGTCCGGTCAGACGCCCGACCCCGACCTCATGGGGAGCGCGCTCGAACCTGCGGCGTGCAGGGCGAACCCGGCGCTGGCCGGCGCCCTGCGCCGTGCGCGTGAAGTCGTCCCCGGCGTCACCTGGCATCTCACGGGAAGCGGCGGTGCCGTCTTCACAGTCACGCCGGATCGCGAGCACGCCGAAGCCCTGGCTGCAGCGATGCGCGCCGCAGGCTTCAACGCCCGCGCGTGCCGGACCGTCGGCTGATGCCCGCCGCTCTACAATCCGATCCTCAGTGGCTGTCGCTGACGCACCTTCCGTCACCCCGCCGACGCCAGACACCTGCGATCACCCCGCCCCGGTCACAGGGATCCTGGCGCACGAGTTCGCCCACTACGAAGGTGCTGTCGGCCCCGAGGGGTTGCGCCGGACGGTCACGTACTACGGACCGATCGTCGGCGGCCTGCCGATTCGCGCCTGGCACTGCGAACAGTGCGGGCTGCTCCGGCTGACCTACCCGGACGGGCGCACCGAGGAGCGGCGTCTCTTCCCCGGCCCGCAGCCCGGCCTGCTCGCCGAGGCGTCGCCGATCGCGCCGGAGCGCGTGTACTACGGCATGCAGGCACGTGTCTCGGGAATCACCGCCCAGCCCGCGTTCATCGATCAGCTGACTGGCGGCGAGTCGATCGTCCGCCCCCTCCAGTTCCCAACGATCACGCTGCCCGCATGGGATGCGATCACCTGGCTCACGGTGCTCGGCATGGCCGCAGTCCTTGTCGGCCTGCTGCTGGCCGGGCTCTTCGCGACGCTCTCGTACAGCACGCCGAGCCTCGAGCTGCCGCTGGTGCTGACCATCGTCTTCATCTTCGTCGGCGTGCTACTGCTCCGGCTGATCGTCCTGGCGATCCGGCACTTCGCTCCTGCCGAGAAGCTCAGCCCCAGCGTCGCGGAGACGATGCGCGGCACACCGCAACTGGATGGTGCGACGCGCACGGTGGTGTTCCTGCTCGTGCTGTGCGTGACGGGTCTGTTCGCCAGTGCCGTGCTCGCCACGTACACGTACTCAACTCCCGGTGCGGAGTTGCCGGTGATCCTGATCAGCTTCTCGTGCGCGATCATCGCCGCCGTGGTCAAGATCATCGACGTGACCGTGCGTCACTTCAGCGGCCGGTAGCGGCGCCCCGCTCGAGCGTCGATGCCGCTCCATGCGCCGCCTGACCAGGACATCGTCATCGTTGGCGCCACTGGTGACCTCGCCCAGCGCAAGCTGATTCCTGCGCTCTACAACCTGCACCGCCAGAAGTTGTTACCGACAAACGGAGAGATCATCGGTGCGGCACCGTTCGACTGGAACGATCAGCGCTTCCGCGACCTCGCCGAATCGGCGGTGAAGCAGTTCTCGCGCACGCCCCTCCAGAAGACGATCTTCGCCTCGTTCGCCCGGCGCCTCAAATTCGTTCCGCTGACAGCGAGTGATGATCTGTCACCGATCCGCGAGGCCAGCAAACTGGATACGCGAATCGCGTATCTCGCGGTTCCGCCCTCAGCGTTCACTCCACTCATCGAGGGAATCAAGACAGCCGCTCTCGCCGACGGCACGTCGATCATCATCGAGAAGCCGTTCGGTCACGACCTAGAATCCGCGATGGAGCTCAACAAGACACTCCATGACGTGGTGCCCGAGCCGCGCATCTTCCGTATCGATCACTACATGGGCAAGGAGACCGTCCAGAACCTCCTCGTTTTCCGCTTCGGGAATTCGCTGTTCGAGCGAGTCTGGAACCGCGAGGCGATCTCGCGAGTCGAGATCACCGTCGCCGAGTCCATCGGCGTCGAAGCTCGCGGCAAGCTGTACGAGGAGATCGGCGCAATCCGCGACATCGTGCAGAACCACATGTTCCAGGTGCTGTCGCTGGTCGCGATGGACCCGCCGCTGTCCTTTGATGCGGAGGCGATCCGCAACGAGAAGGTGAAGGTGCTCGAATCGATACAGCCGATCCATCCACACGACGTGGTCCGCGGGCAGTACACCGGCGGCACCATCGATGGCGAGAAGGTGGTCGGGTATCGCGACGAGGAAGGTGTTTCGCCGAAGTCGACCACCGAAACGTATGCGGCGCTGCGCCTGCACCTGGAGTCGTGGCGCTGGTCCGGCGTACCGTTCCTGCTGCGCACCGGCAAGCGACTTGGAAAGCGCGATACGCGTGTCGTCATCACGTTTCACGATGTGCCACTGCACCTCTTCAAGACGGCGGGGGTGCACGCGCTGAACCGCAACCGCCTCGTGGTGCGTATCCAGCCGGACGAGGGCATCGCGCTGTCGTTCGTGGCAAAGCAGCCAGGCCCGGACGTCACCGCGCAGTCCGTGGACATGAACTTCAACTACGGCAACTCCTTCAAGACGTCGCCTCCCGAGGCTTACGAGCGCCTCCTGCACGATGCGCTCAACGGCGATCACACGCTGTTCATCCGCGAAGACGAGGTCGAGTGGGGCTGGCGGGCGGTCGAACCGGTCATCGAGGCGCCGCCGCCGATCACCTTCTATCCGGCGGGGAGCTGGGGACCGGAGGAGGCCGCGCGGATCGCGCACCCGGCCGTATGGGACGATTCGGTCGCAGCCGTATGACTCCCGTGCTCATCGGAGTCGACCTGGGCGGCACGAGCATCCGCGCCGCGGTGGCGATCGGTGACGTCACGCACGGTGAGCCGATCGTCCGTGACACCCCTTCAAAGGAAGGGCCGACCGCCGTCCTCGATGCTGTCGCGGAGTGCGCGCGTGAAGCCGCCCAGTCGGCGCACATTCGAGGGCTCGCCATCGGTATCCCCGGTCCCATCGACCCTGGCGCGGGCATCGTTCACGACGCTCCCAACATGACGGGCTGGAACGAGGTGCCCGCTGCCGCGCTGCTTTCGGAGCGAGTCGGGTGTCCAGTCGTGATTTGCCACGACGCTGCCGCCGCGGGGTACGCGGAGCTGAAGGCCGGGGCCGGGCGTGGCGCGCAGTACCTCCTGTTCATCACGGTCAGCACCGGGATCGGCGGGGCGCTCTTCATCGGCGGCGATCTCTACGACGGAGCCACCGGATCGGCCGGCGAGGTTGGCCACACTCCCATCAGCGATCACGGGCCGCCCTGCGGTCAGGGCCATCCGGGGTGTCTGGAAGGAACTTCCTCTGGAACAGCGATCGCGAACCGCGCGCGGGCCGAGGTCGCCGCGGGCCGCGCGTCGTCGCTCCAGGGCATCGATCCAGCAGCAATCGACGCGCGCTCGATCGCGACAGCCGCCAACGCCGGCGACGCGCTCGCGCTCGAGGTGTTCCATGACGCGGGCCGCGCTTTGGGCCGGGCGATCGGCGGCTTCATCAACGTGCTCGCTCCAGACGTCATTGTCGTTGGCGGTGGGTTGATCCACGCGGGTGATCTGTTGCTCAAGCCCGCCCGCGCCGCCGCCACCGAGATCGCCTTCGAAATTCCCTACCGGCGCTGCAAGATCGTCACCGCGGCACTGGGGACCGATGCGGGGTTGATCGGTGCGGTTGCATGGGCGGTGCGCAGTTTCGGAGGCGTTCCGGCGGGAATGCGTTAGGCGTTAGCCGGCGGGCCGGCAGGCGGGGATCTCGGCTCCGGCTTCAAACCGGACTATTCAGCCTCCGCCGAGATCCGGCTGCCTGGATGCGGCCTCAGACCCGACGATTCAACCTTCACCAGGACGGCCGGTGGGGATCCCGGCTCCGGCCTCAAACCAGACTATTCGGCCTCCGCCGGGATCCCCGCCGGCCTCGACGCCGTTCCGCACTCCGACCGGGACTCCTCAGCCTCCACCGCGATCCCCGCCGTCCTGGTGCAGGTTCTCCCCTGCGTGTCCAGGTTGCCCCATCCTCATGAGGAGAGCTCTATGATCGTGATATTCTGAATTTACTGAACGTGATGAAAATTCATGACTGACGCACAGGTGACTTTCATCGAGGATATGGGTCGGCTCATGGTGGGCTGGGGGTTGCCGCGGACCACCGGTCGCGTCTACGGGTATCTGCTGCTGCAACGTGGCCCTGCGAACTCTTGACGACATTGCTGGCAACCTCGGTATCGCGAAGAGTGGTGCGAGTGTCGCGTCGCGGCAGCTCGCGCAACTCGGGTCTGGCGCGGGCGCTTGGCCAGGCCGGGAGCAGGCGCGTCCTTTACGAGCCGCTCGATACCCTCGGAGCGATCATCACCGCTCGCAGTGCACAGATGCGCGACCTGGCGGCGACACTGCGCCAGGGCGCCCGTGCGGCCGGCGGGCCGGGGCGGCAGCGAATGCTGAGCATGGCTGAGTGGTGCGACGAGTCGACGGAACATTTTCAGGCCCTGGTGCGGCGCCTTGACAAGCGGAGGAGTAGATGACCAGCGCGATCGTGATGCACGGGCTCACCAAGGATTACGGTTCGGGTCACGGACTGTTCGACCTCGACCTGGAAGTCGCGGAGGGTGAGGTGTTCGGGTTCCTCGGTCCCAACGGGGCCGGCAAGACCACCACGATCCGGCTGCTCATGGGTGTCATCCATGCATCGGCCGGAAGCGCGACCATCTTCGGCCTCGACTGCGACCACGATTCCGTCGCGGTGAAACGCGACGTCGGGTACCTTCCCGGCGAGCTGCCCCAGTTCGGCGGCATGCGTGGCAGCGAGGTGGTGACATATCTCGGTGGTATGCGCGGGGGAATCGACACCGCGCGAGTAAAGGAACTCTCCGAGCGGCTCGAGCTCGACCTCGGCCGGCGCTTTCGCGAGTACTCGCGTGGCAACAAGCAGAAGCTGGGTCTGGTGCTCGCATTCATGCATCGGCCCCGGCTGCTCATCCTCGACGAGCCGACGGGCGGTCTCGATCCGCTCAATCAGCAGACGTTCCACCACATGGTCGGCGAGGTGAAGGCTGCCGGGACGACCGTCTTCCTCTCGTCCCATGTGCTATCCGAGGTGGAGGAGACGTGCTCCCGCGTGGGGATCATTCGCGAAGGCCGTCTCGTCTCCGACATGTCGATGGACAAGGTGCACGAGCTGCGCTTCCATGAGGTGACCATCGAGTTCGGTGGTGACGTTCCCGAGGCGGCCGTCCGCGCTGCGTCCGGCGTCGAGGATGTCGCGGTCGACGGCCTGCGGCTCACATGCACCGTGCATGGCGGCTTCGATCCGCTGCTCGCCGCCATCAGCGGCCACGCGGTGGTCGACATGGTCAGCAGAGAGCCGAGCCTCGAGTCGCTGTTTCTCAGCTACTACAAGCAGTGATGTCGCCGCGCCTGCTGCTGCGCCTCAACCGCATCGGCTTGATCGCGACGGCGTATTTCAGCATCTTCTACGTGCTGGTCAACAGCGCTGCCTTCCCGATCATCGCCGGGAAGACACGCGCCGCGCAGGAGGCGTTCGGGCATTCCGTCACCGTCCTCGGTGCGACCTTTGCCTGGTTGCTCCCGCTGCCGGTTCGCCCCGACACCGCTGCGGGGTATCTGCAATGGCGCGGCTATGGGTTCCTCGCGATTGTCTTCGCGGTCTGGGGCCTGTTCAGTGCATGTGGCGCGGTGCGGCGTGATGAGGACCGGGGCCTCGTCGAGTCGTGGCTGTCGTCAGGAGTCTCGCGACTTCGCCTGCTTGCTACGCGGAGCATCTTTTTCGCGGCATTGAGCGCGGAGATCGTGACTCTGGCGGGCGTCGCCGCGTGGTTGGGATGTCTCATCGCGGGAACACCGGCTGACGTTGCTGGATTGGTTGGAGAGAGCGCGGCGCTCTGGGCGCTCACGCTTGCGTGCTTCGGCATCGGGCTCGTCGTGGCACAGCTCGCGGGCGATTTCCGCGCGGCAGCTTCGGCCGGTGGCGTCGTCCTCGTCCTGATGTTTCTGCTCGACAGCATCGGGAGATCGAGCGTCCATCGTGCGCCGTTCACCGACATCTCCGTGTTCTTCCTCTTCAATCAGTCCAATTCGGTCGCCCCGGGTGGCTCGTTCGACCTCGTGGCGACGATCCTGCTCTTCGTCATCTGCGCCGTCGCAACGGTCGCCGCCGCGGCGGCATTCGTGCGCCGCGACATCGGATCAGGATTGATCCGGCAGCGACCGCGTCGCGCTGCTGAGGTACACGAGGCATCCACCAATCCGCTGCTGCGCATCCCGGTCATGCGTGGCTTGTGGATTCGGCGCATCGGCGCGATCGGCTGGACAGTCGGGATGGCAGTCGCCGCGGCCGCGGTCGTCCTTCTCGTGAATGCGACGGCGACGTTCTTCGCGACGACCCCGAGCCTCAGTGCGTACCTGCGGGGCCTCGCCGGCAACGTGCACACGGTGCTGCTCGCACTGATCTGGCTGAGCTTTGCGCAGGCGCTCGTCGCGATCGTCTCGATCACCACGGTGTCCCGGTGGTCGTCCGACGACTCGACCGGGGTGCTCGAGATGCAGCTCGCCGAGCCGCTTCCGCGCTGGCGAGTGCTCGCCGAGCGCGCCACCGAGTTGACCGTGACGATCACCGCGGCCTCGTTTGTCGCCATGGCAGTGATCCTCGCCCTGGCGCCGGCCGAGGGAATCGTCGTCGACATCGGGAAGCTGCTCATCGCCACAGCGCTGCTCATCCCGTTTGCGCTCACCTTCGCAGCCGTCGGCGCTGTGCTCGCCGGCTGGCGGCCGCGGGTCGCCGTTGTCGTGCTGTCCACCATTGCGGCAATCTCGTACCTGGTGTTCGAGCTCGGACCGCTCTTCAAGTGGCCGTCATGGGCGGACAACCTGTCAGTGTTTCAGTTGTATGGCACTCCCCTGATCACGCCTGTCTTCGTCGGTGGGCTGATCGCGATGCTCGCCATCGTGATCGTGGGGTTCGGATCTGCCGGCGTCGTGCTGGCGCGGCGGGACGTCGCCGCATAGGAGGTTTCTCGTGGCTGACGACCCGAAGATGAAGGATTCGATCCGCTGGATGTGGTCGCTCGGCGACTACGGTGCGATCGCCGCCCACCTGGAGCCGCACGCGATCGAGCTCGCCCATCGCAGCCGCCTCCAGCCGGGATCGGAGGTGCTCGATGTCGCCGCCGGCAACGGCAATTTCGCGATCGCCGCAGCTCGAACTCGGGGCGACGGTGGTGGCCACCGACCTCACCCCGGCGATGGTCGAGATGGGCCAGGCTCGAACCCGGTCTCTTGGCCTCCCGATCGAATGGCGCGAGGCGGACGCGGAGCATCTCCCGTTCTCGGACGAGCGCTTCGACGTCGTGGCGTCGGTCTTCGGCGCCATGTTCGCGCCCGACCCGGAGCGAGTGGCGCTCGAGCTGTTCCGGGTGACCAAGCGCGGTGGCCTGGTGGCGATGGCCAACTACGGCCCCAAGGGGTTCCTCGGTCGGATCACCGCGATGCTCGCCGAACGGGGCCCGGCGCCCCCACCCGGGATGCACTCGCCGTTCGAATGGGGTGTCACCGACGAGGTGCACCGCCGCTTCAAGGGACTCACCGCGTCCATCGAGATCTATCCCCAGGCGCTCACGTTCGAGTTCCCATCGCTGGATGCCGGCTGGGAGTTCTGGGAGCGCGCCAACCCACCGCTCAAAGCGATGCTCAGCACGCTCGACGCCGAACAGACGGCATCCCTGCGCGAGGAGGGCAAGAAGCTCATGGCCGAGCTCAACCAGGTCTCGGGTGGCGGCCTGACGCTGGAGTCAGACTACCTCCAGGTGCTCGCGCGCAAAGCCTGACCGCTCGCGGGTGGCGACGATCGCGTACTCGAATGCGTCGGCGAGCGCGTTCCACGACGCTTCGATGATGTTGGTGCTGCATCCCACCGTGTTCCAGCGCCGGTGGTGGTCACCGCTCTCGACGAGCACCCGGACGCCGGCGGCAGTGCCGTCGCGGCCGTCCAGGACACGGACTTTGTAATCGAACAGCTGCGTGGCGCCGATCTCCGGATAGCTCGGGGTCAGCGCCTTGCGCAACGCCGCGTCGAGCGCGTTGACCGGGCCGTTGCCCTCGGCCGCGGTGTGCACCACCTCGTCGCCGACCTGCACCTTGATGGTCGCCTCGCATACCAGCTGGCGACCTTCGCGCTGCTCGACGAGCGCGATGTAGTCGATGAGCGTGAACGGCGCGGCATTGCCCCGCGCCCGATGCACGAGCAGCTCGAAGGATGCCTCCGCGCCCTCGAACGAGTGACCGCTGAACTCGAGGTCCTTCACCTGGTCGGCGACCCTGCGCGCGAGGGCCTTGTCCTCGGTGAGGTCGACGCCGAAGGCCGCCGCCTTCTCGAGCACGGTGCCGCGTCCCGACTGCTGCGTGATCACTGAGTGCCGCTTGTTGCCCACCCGGGCGGGATCGATGTGCTGGTACGCGTATGACGCCTTGCTCATCGCGTCGATGTGCTGGCCGCCCTTGTGGGTGAAAGCGGCCTGTCCGATGTATGGGGCCGAGATGGGAGGAGCGATGTTGGCGATCTCCGCAACGTCGCGGGCGACCTCGGTCAGCCGCGCCAGTTGCGCATCGTCGATGACATGCACGCCCATCTTGAGCTGCAGATTGGGGATGAGCGTGCACAGGTTCGCGTTGCCGGTGCGTTCGCCGTACCCGTTGATGCAGCCCTGCACCTGCACGGCGCCGGCGCGGACGGCCGCGAGCGTCGCCGCAACAGCACACCCCGAGTCGTCGTGGCAGTGAATCCCGGCGACGTTGCCGAATCGTGCGGTGATCGCGCGCACCACCAACTCCACCCGGTCGGGAAGCGTCCCGCCGTTGGTGTCGCAGAGGGTGATCCGCTCGGCACCGGCACTGATCGCGGCGTCGAGGCAGCGCAATGCGTAGTCGGCGTCGCTCGCGTAACCATCGAAGAAATGCTCGGCGTCGTACACGACACGGCGACCGTGGTTGACGAACCAGCGGACCGAGTCGCCGATCATGGCGATGTTCTCGTCGGCCGTGGTGCGCAGCACGTCGATGACCTGGCGGTCCCAAGCCTTGCCAACCAGCGTGATGATCGGCGCCATCGAGTCGAGCAGCGTGCGCAGCTGCAGGTCGTCCTGGGGTTGCAGCCCCGGCCGCCGGGTCGCCCCGAACGCCGCGAGGGTCGCGTTGCGCAACGGGTGAGTCTGCATCGCCGCGAAGAACTCGGTGTCGGTTGGATTGGCTCCCGGCCATCCACCTTCGACGACCGTGACGCCGAGCGCGTCGAGGTGTTCCGCGATGCGCAGTTTGTCAGACACCGAGAAGTTGATGCCGACACCCTGCGCACCGTCGCGAAGGGTCGTGTCGTAGATCTCGAGGCTCACGACGCTGCTCCGCTGTGCACACCGAGATGGCGCAGCGCTTCGCGCGCGACCGCGCCGGCCACGTCGTCGGTACCCGTCGTGCCTCCGAGGTCGGTGGTGAGCACATCCTCGCTGATGCACACCTCCACCGCCGACTCGATCGCGACCGCGAGATCTTCGCGATGGAGCGAGTGGCGCAGCATCATCGCGACCGAGAGGATGGTGCCGTACGGATTCGCGATGCCGCGACCGGCGAGGGCCGGCGCGCTGCCATGGATCGGTTCGTACAATCCCTGATCCGTGGCCCCGAGGCTGGCTGACGGGAGCAGACCGAGGGAGCCGGCGAGGACCGCCGCCTCGTCGCTGAGGATGTCACCGAACAGGTTCTCCGCGACCACGACATCGACGCTCGCGGGCTCGCGCATCAGGCGCATCGCGAACGAGTCGACGAGCTCGTGCGTGAGCTTGACGTCGGGATACTCGGCGGCGAGCGCGGTCACGACCTCGCGCCAGAGCTGGCTGGTGATGAGCACGTTCGCCTTGTCGATGGAGATGAGCTCTCCGCGTCGCGACCGCGCAAGCGCGAAGGCGACGCGTGCGACCCGCTCGATCTCGGCGGCGCTGTACACGATGCTGTCCCGGGCGATCTCGTCATGCCCGGTGCCGATCCGGCCGCGCGGCTGACCGAAGTAGGCGCCGCCGGTGAGCTCGCGCACGATGACGAGGTCCGTCCCGCGGGTCACCTCGGTGCGCAGGGTGGTGCGGTCGGCGAGATGTGGATGCACCTTGACGGGCCGGACGTTCGCGAACACGTCCAGTTCCCGGCGCAGGCGGAGCAGTCCGGCCTCGCAGCGGCGCTCACCGCGGAGGTGATCCCATGCGGGTCCGCCGACGGCACCGAGCAGGATCGCGTCGGCGGCCCTGCACGCATCGAGGGTTTCATCGGGAAGCGGTGTGCCGAATTCATCGATCGCGCGACCGCCGATCAGGTGAACATCGATGCTGATCTGCGCATTCGCGGCGTCGCACACGGCGGCGAGCACGCTCAGCCCCGCGTTGACGACCTCGGGGCCGACACCGTCGCCGGGAAGGACGACGACGTTCGCCCTCACAGAGCGTCACCTGCGCGCGTCAGGTCCGGCATCCACGCTGGCCGGCGCGACTCGAATGCGGTGATCTCGGCCTCGTGCTCGAGGGTCAAACCGATGTCGTCGAGTTCCTCGAGCAGCCGCCGGCGCTCGAATGGATCCATCTTGAACGCGAAACGCAGGTCCCCACACGTCACCATCTGCGCCTCGAGGTCGACCGCGATGGTGATCCCGGGCTGTTCGACAGCGAGGTCCATCAAGGCGCGCACCTCGTGCTCGGGCAACTTGACAGGAAGCAGGCCGCTGCCCAGCGCGTTGGATCGATAGATGTCGGCGAACGACTCGGAGATGACGGCGCGGATCCCGTAATCCGCGAGCGCCCATACCGCGTGCTCGCGAGACGAACCGCAGCCGAAGTTGCGTCCGGTCACCATCACCGTTCCGGCCGCGTACTCCTCCTGATTGAGGACGAAGGACTCGTCCCGTCGCCAGTCGTTGAAAAGGAACTCGCCGTACCCGGTCCGCTCGATCCGTTTGAGGAACTGCTTGGGGATGATCTGGTCGGTGTCGACGTCCGAGCGGTCGAGCGGGATGAGGACACCCTCCTCTCGGCGAAACGGCTTCATGCGCGTCTCGCCGCGATGGGCATCCGGCGCACGTCGACGAAGCGTCCCTCGACCGCGGCGGCCGCGGCCATCGCCGGTGACACGAGATGCGTGCGCCCCCCGCGACCCTGGCGGCCCTCGAAGTTGCGGTTGCTGGTGCTCGCGCACCGTTCGCCGGGCTGAAGGATGTCGGGATTCATGCCGAGGCACATCGAGCAGCCGGGATTGCGCCACTCGGCTCCGGCACTGGTGAAGATGGCATCGAGCCCCTCGGCTTCCGCCTGCACCTTCACCTGTGCGGAGCCGGGGACGACAAGGACGCGAAGACCGTCGTGAACGCGCCGGCCAGCGAGCATCGCGGCCGCCGCGCGGAGATCCTCGATGCGACCGTTGGTGCACGAGCCGATGAAGATGGTGTCGAGCTTGATGTCCTCGATCGCGGTCCCGGGCTCGAGGCCCATGTACGCGAGCGCGCGCACAGCCGACTCCCGTTCAGCTGCGTCCGCGAATGACTCCGGGTCGGGGACCCGCCCGGTGACCGGCACCGATTGCGCCGGCGTGGTTCCCCAGGTGACCGTCGGTTCCAGCGTGGCCGCGTTGATGGTGACGACGCGGTCATACGTTGCACCTTCGTCGCTGCGCAGCTCGCTCCATGCCGCCACCGCTTCGTCCCAGAGCTCGCCGGCCGGTGCGTATGGGCGGCGCTTGATGTACGCGAAGGTGGTGGTGTCCGGAGCGATCATCCCGGCACGACCGCCACCTTCGATGGTGAGGTTGCAGAGCGTCATGCGCTGTTCCATCGAGAAGCCGCGCACCACCGAGCCGGTGTACTCCACGACGTGACCGGCTGCGCCTGCGGTACCAATCGCGTTGAGCACGCCGAGCGCCGCGTCCTTCGCGGAGACGCCGATGGGCAGCGTGCCGTCGATGCGCACCTCCATGGTCTGGGGACGGGATTGGCGGAGGCACTGGGTCGCCAGCACATGCTCGACCTCGGACGTGCCGATGCCGAGCGCGAACGCCCCGAAGGCGCCGTGCGTCGCCGTGTGCGAATCGCCGCAGACCACCACGGTGCCCGGCAGGGTCAGCCCCAGCTCCGGTCCGATGACGTGAACGATGCCCTGCCAGCGGTGCCCGGCACCGAAGCACGCGATCCCGGAGTCATCGCAGTTGTTGCGCAGCGCTTCCATCTGCGCGGTGCTCATGGCGTCGGCACCACTCACGCCGTCGCCGTCAGTGGGAACGTTATGGTCCATCGTGGCCACAACCAGCCCGGGCCGGCGCACCGAGCGGCCCTCGAGCCGGAGTCCCTCGAACGCCTGCGGCGAGGTCACCTCGTGGACCAGGTGGAGATCCACGTAAAGCAGTGACGGCTCCCCGGGTTGCTCGGCGACGACGTGCGCCTCCCAGATCTTGTCGAAGAGGGTCCGTGGCGTCATTCGAGCCTGGCGGCTCCTAACGCTGCCGTGGCGGGGGTCGGCGCTGCCGACCCGTCGGTTGCGGCCATCCGCTCCGGGGGGACGCGCGGTCCTGCCGCAATCCGTGCGGTCAACCGGTTCAGCGCGTGCACGTAGGCCTTGCCCGCAGCCACCAGGATGTCGGTGTCGGCACCATGGCCGGAGGTCAGCACGCCGTCCTGGCGCAGCCGGACGCTCACCTCGCCGACGGCGTCCATGCCCTCGGTGATCGCCTGGATGGCGAACTCCTCCAGCTCGGCCTTCACCTGCACCAACGAGTTGATGGCACGGTAGGTTGCGTCGACCGGCCCGTCACCGATCGACACGGCTTCATGGCTCACGCCGTCGCTGAGCAGCATGCGCACCGTCGCGGTGGCGCGCAGGTTGGTACCGCAGCTGACCTGCAGGTGCTCGAGACGGAAGGTCTCCTCGGCACCCTGACGCTCGTCGGCGACGATCGCCTCGAGGTCGCGGTCGGTGACATCGCGCTTGCGGTCGGCGAGCTCCTTGAAGCGGACGAATGCACGCTGCAACTCTTCGCCGTCGAGCCGGTAGCCGAGCTGCGCGAGGCGGTCGCTGAGCGCATGACGCCCGCTCAACTTGCCGAGCACGAGCGTCGATCCAGCCCCGACCTGGCCGGGCTCCATGATCTCGAACGTCCTCCGGTCCTTGAGCATGCCGTCCTGGTGGATGCCGGAGTGATGCGCGAATGCATTCGCGCCGACCACGGCCTTGTTCGGCTGCACGAGCATGCCCGTGAGTTGGGAGACGAGTGCGACGTGCGGTACAGCTGCGAGTGGTCGAGCTGAGTTGCCACCCCGTACACCTCGGGATGCAGATGCGTGGCCATGGCCACCTCTTCGAGCGCTGCGTTGCCTGCGCGCTCACCGATGCCGTTGACACAGGTCTCGATCTGACGGGCCCCGGCGAGCACGCTCACCAGGGAGTTGGCGGTGGCCAGCCCCAGGTCGTTGTGGCAGTGGACCGAGAGCACGACATCGCGCAGCGCAGGGACCTTGGCATACATCCAGGCGATCAGATCGCGCCACTCGTCGGGCGTTGCGTAGCCGACGGTGTCGGGCAGGTTGATCGTGGTCGCGCCTGCCTCGATGCAGCCGTTGACGACGTCGGCCAGGTAGTCGCGCTCGGTACGGCTCGCGTCCATCGGCGAGAACTCGACATCCTCGCGAAACGACTTCGCGAGCGCGGTCATCTGCACGGCGTGGTCGTAGACCTCGCGCTGAGTCATGCGCAGCTGGCCCTCGCGATGGATCGGTGAGGTGCCGATGAACACGTGGATGCGCGCGCGGACGGCGGGCCCGAGCGCGGCCGCCGATGCTCGCACGTCGGCCTCGAAACAGCGGGAGAGTCCTGCGATCACGGCGCCGTCGACCTGCTCGGCGATGGCCTTCACCGCCGCGAAGTCACCCGGGGAGCTGTGCGGGAATCCCGCTTCGATGACGTCGACCTTGAGGCGTGCGAGCTGGTGGGCGATCTGCAGCTTGTCCTCGGCGTTGAGCGCGACGCCCGGAGACTGCTCGCCGTCGCGGAGCGTGGTATCGAGAATCGTGAGTGCCTCGGTCATACTCGCGCCTCCTCGCGACCCGGATCGGCCAGCACCGCCTCCATGCCAGGTGCAGTTTTCGCGTTGAGCCAGGCCATCTTCGAGCGCAGCTCGGCGCCGACTCGCTCGATGGGAAGGTGGTGTTCCTCATCGCGGTACTCGACGAAGTTCGGCCGGCCGGCTTCACTTTCCTCGATCCACCGCTTCGCGAATGTCCCGTCCTGGATGTCGGTGAGCAGCTTGCGCATGGTCTCGCGGGTTCGCTGATCGACGACCTTCGGACCGCTCACGTAGTCGCCGTACTCGGCGGTGTCGCTCACCGAGTAGCGCATCCAGGACAGGCCACCCTGGTACATGAGATCGACGATGAGTTTGAGCTCGTGCATGACCTCGAAGTACGCGAGCTCGGGTTGGTAGCCGGCTTCGGTGAGGGTATCGAACCCTGCCTTGACCAGCGAGGTGATGCCGCCACACAGCACCGCCTGCTCGCCGAAGAGGTCGGTCTCGGTCTCCTCGGCGAAGGTCGTTTCCAGCACGCCTGCGCGAGTGCCTCCGATGCCCCGGGCGTATGCGAGGGTCCGCTCGCGTGCGAGCCCGGTCGCGTTCTGGTGCACTGCGAACAGGCAGGGAACGCCCTGTCCTTCGACGTACGTGCTGCGCACCAGGTGCCCCGGACCCTTCGGCGCCACCATGCTCACGTCAACTCCGACCGGGGGATCGATGAGCTTGTAGCGGATGTTGAACCCGTGGGCGAACATCAGCATCTTGTCGGCGTGCAGGTGCGGCGCGATCGCCTCGTCGTAGAGCGCGCGCTGACCGGTGTCGGGGTCAGCACCATGATGACCTCGGCCTCCTCGCACGCTCCCGCGGGCGTCAGCACGCGCAATCCCTCAGCTTGAGCCGCGGCACGGCTCTTGCTGGTCTCCGGGAGTCCGATCCGCACGTCATGTCCCGAGTCGCGCAGGTTGAGCGCGTGGGCGTGGCCCTGCGAGCCGTAACCCAGGATGGCGATGGGGCGCTTGGCCAGCGCGTCTGCGTCCGCGTCAGCGTCGTAGTACATCCGAGCGGTCATTGATCGCTGTCTCCTCTGCGCTTGCTCATACGGTGCCGGTGGTGTCGCCGGCAACTCCCGCCACGCGTGACGGCTCTGTCTGAGGCTCATCGCCGTCGATCGCGAAATCCATGAGACGGATGCGCGCCTGATCGCCGCGCACCAGCGCGACGACGCCACTGCGCGCCAGCTCCTTGATGCCGAAGGGCCACATCAGCTCGATGAAGTTGTCGATCTTCTCGGCGCTGCCGGTCACCTCGATGATCACCGAGCTGGCGGCGACGTCGACGATCCGGCCCCTGAAGATGTCCACCAGGTTGATCAGCTCGGTGCGCTCGCCTGGCGGCGCATGCATCCGGACGAGCACGAGCTCGTGCGCGACGTTGCGCAGTCCTGTGATGTCGTCGATGGTGATCACGTCGATGAGCTTGGCCAGCTGCTTGGTGGCCTGCTCCGCCTGCTGACGCCCGACATGCACGGTGATGGTCATCCGCGAGATCGTGTCGTCGTCGGTCGGACCCACCGACAGTGAGTCGATGTTGAATCCGCGCCGCCGGATCATCGAGGCGACGCGTTGGAGCACGCCCGGTTTGTTGTCGACGAGCACTGACAGCAACCGGCTCTGGGTCATCAACTCGCCTCGACGAAGTCGAGCATGCCCTTGCCGAGCGGGACGATGGGGTAGACGTTCGCGTTCGGATCGATGTTGAAGTTGAGCAGCACCGGTCCCTTGTGCGCCATCGCTTCGTCGAGCATCCGGCCGACGTCCTCGAGCCGGTCTGTGGACATCGCCTTCATTCCGAAGGCGTCGCCAAGCTTGACGAAGTCGGGTGTGAACGTCAGGTCCACCGCGGAACGCACGCCGTCGTAGAAGTCGTCCTGGAACTGGCGGACCATGCCGAGCGACGAGTTGTTCAGGATGATGACGTTGACGTCGATGTTGTTCTCGACCATCGTCGCCATCTCCTGCATGTTCATGACGAAGCCGCCCTCGCCGGTCACGCAGAACACCGTCTTGTTCGGGTTGGCGAGCTTCGCTCCCATCGACGCTGGAAACGCGTAGCCCATCGTCCCGGTCCCGCCGGAGTTGAGGAAGAGCCCGGGCTTGCGGTAGTTGAACCAGAGCGCCGCCCAGATCTGATTCTGACCGACGTCGGCGAGCACGATCGCCTCATCCTCGCAGCGGGAGTACATCTCCTCGAGAACCTGCTGAGGCTGGAGCAGACCGCTGTGATTGGTGAAGCGGACCGGATGCTCCTCCTTCCACTGGTCGATCTGGGTCAGCCACTCGTGCTCGCGCTTGGGTTCGACGAGCAGGTTCAGCTCGCGGAGCGCGACCTTCGCGTCCGCGACGACGCTGACGTGAGGGACGACGTTCTTGCCGATCTCGGCAGGGTCGATGTCGATGTGCACGAGGTGCTCGACGCGCGGCGCGAACGAGTTGAGCCGGGTGGTCACCCGGTCGTCGCAGCGCATGCCGACCATGATCAGGACGTCGGCTTCGCAGACCGCCTTGTTGGTGTAACCGGCGCCCATGAACCCGACCATCTGCAACGCCATCGGGTCGGTCACCGGGAACGCGCCCGTGCCGAGCAGCGTCCAGCCCACCGGGATGTGCGCCTGGTGAGCAAGCTCGGCAAGCTCCTCCTCGGCGCGGGCGATCAGCACGCCGCGTCCGGCGAGGATCACCGGACGCTTGGCACCCTTGATGAGCTCGGCGATCTGGCGGAGCTTTGCCGGGTCCGGCCGCGGTGGGGCCGGATACGACCGCCGGCGCACCGGCGTCTCCGGGTAGTTGAAGACGCTCACGGCAGCCTGCAGATCCTTGGGAAAGTCGATGAGCACCGGCCCCGGCCGTCCCGTGCGGGCGATGTGGAATGCCTCCTGGATGGTTGGGGCGATGTCCTCGACGCGGGTGATCAGGTACGAGTGCTTGACCACCGACATGGTCGAGCCGATGACGTCGGACTCCTGGAAGCTGTCGGTCCCGATCGCGGTCGAGGGCACCTGGCCGGTGATCGCCACCACGGGGACCGAGTCCACGTACGCGGTGGCGAGGCCGGTCACGAGGTTCAGCGCGCCGGGGCCGCTCGTCGCGAACACGACCCCCACCGAGCCGCGCTTGCTCCGCGCGTATCCGTCGGCGGCATGTGCACCGCCCTGCTCGTGACGTACCAGCACGTGGTGGAGCGCCGGGTAGTCCGGGAGGTATCGATAGAGCCAGAGATTGGCCCCGCCGGGGTAGCCGAAGATGGTGTCGACACCCTCACGGATGAGCGATTCGAGGGCGATCTGCGCGCCGGTAAGCATCCGAGGCGGCTCCGCCAGGCCGTCGGGGTCTGCTGCTGTCGTCGCAGCCGCGCTCGAGCGTCGATCCGTTCGGGCGGTGATCACTGGTAGTAGCGGCTCAGGAACGGCGCACGAACTCTTCGCTCTCGTCGTGCCGGGGCGTGCCGGGAGCGAAACGATCCGCGCGTGCGGCGTCGAATTGTTTGGCGTGGGTGCGGTCGTCGTGGGTGTTCGCGTCCCAGCGAGTAGGGATTCACATCCGTTATAGGGGGCGGGTGCCTGTCCGGGGCGGGCCATGACTGTTCCTCCTGTCGCTTGCGCCGGGAACGAAAAAAGGCCCCCTCCTGGGAGGGGGCCTTTTGCTTGATTCCGGCTTGGTGTTGGTGCCTACCTGCGCACGCGCCTGCCCTGAAGCATGAAAGCCCCGCTCCTAATCAGGAGCAGGCCTACCAGCAGGACCAGCGCGGAGCCGTACAACACAGTGGCGCGAAGGATACGGCCTGAACCGCGTTCCAGTCAACACACGGAGTTGTGACAGTCGCCGCACCGTATGCTTCCGAGCATGCCTGAGAAAGCCACGAATCGACCCAGTTCCGTGATGCTGAGCGGTCCCGATCGCGCGCCCGCGCGAGCCATGCTGCGCGCCATCGGCTTCAGCCGTGAGGACCTCGAGAAGCCGATCATCGGCGTCGGCCACTCATGGATTGAGACCATGCCATGCAACTGGAACCACCGCGCCCTCGCAGAAAAGGTTAAGGAAGGGTGTGCTGCGTGGCGTTGGGCACGCCGATCGAGTTCAACACGATCGCGGTCAGCGACGGCGTCGCGATGGGCACCGAGGGGATGCGGGCGTCGCTCGCCTCTCGCGAGACCATCGCCGAGTCGATCGAGCTGGTCATCGGGGCACAGCCTCGAGGGCTCGTGCTGCTCGTCGGCTGCGACAAGACGATCCCCGCGGCAGCGATGGCGCTCCGCCGGCTCGACATCCCGGGGCCGTGCTCTACGGCGGCACCATCGGGCCGGTGCACGACCCGGTCGGACTGACCGTCCAGGACGTGTTCCAGGCCGTGGGTGCCCATTAGGCCGGCCGCATCGACGCCGAGGAGCTGCATGCGGTCGAGTAGCACGCCTGTCCCGGGCGCCGGCGCGTGCGGCGGACAATACACCGCGAACACGATGAGCGAAGGTGCTGAGTTCCTGGGCCTCGCCCCCCTGCGCCAAGGAGTGCCCGCCATGCACCCCGACAAACCCGGTGCCGCGCAGGCCGCCGGCGGAATCGTCGTACGGCTCCTCGAGAAGGGGCCCACGGCGCGGCGAGCACCACTCGCGACGCATTCGCAATGCGGTCGCGCCGTCTCGGCGACCGGCGGCTCGACGAATGCGGTGCTCCAACTGCTCGCGATCGCGCCGAGGCAGGTGTCGCGTCGACCTCGAGAGTTCGATGCGCGGCGGCGCACGCCGATCATCGCGGACCTGAGCCGGGTCGGCGTTACACCGCAACCGAATCTTCGCGGCCGGCGGGTCGCCGTGCTGACGCAGCGGATGCTCGAGCTCGACCTCCTCCACGGTGATGCCCGTACCTTCGACGGCGGACGCTTCGCCGAGGTGGCGGCCGCGGAACATGAGTCCCCCGGACAGCAGGAGATTCGCCCTGCGGACTCGCTCGCTGCGCGCTCAAGGCGGCCGGCGTCCTCTGCGGCGACCTCGCGCCGAGGGCTGCGTCGTCAAGCTCGCGGGCAACGGACGGTTCGCATCGGGCCCGGCCCGCGTATTCGATTCCGAAGAGGCGGCGTTCGCCGCCGTGCGGACCCGCGCGGTCGACGCGGGCGATGTCGTGGTGATCCGTTTCGAGGGGCCGGTTGGCGGTCCAGGCATGCGCGAGATGCTCGGGGTGACGGCGCGATCGTCGGCCAAGGCCCCTGCGACGCCGTCGCGTTGCTCACCGATGGTCGCTTCTCCGGAGCGACGCATGGCTTCATGGTCGGCCACATTGCTCCCGAGGCCGCATGGGCGGCGCGATCGCGGTGGTGCGCGACGGCGACATCGTGAACATCGACGTGAAGACGCGTCGGATCGACGTCGAGCTGGATGACACCGAGATCGCGGCGCGACTTGCCGAGTGGCAGCGGCCGGCGAATCGCTATGCGACCGGCGTGTTCGCCAAGTACGCGGCCACCGTTTCGTCGGCGAGCCTCGGAGCCGTTACGGGGCGCTGACCCCGATCTCCCACCGCGCCGCGGAGTCCGCGGCAGCCGATGCAGCCGATGCAGCCGACGCAGTCTGAACACGCGACGCACGCGATGCACCGCGCACAACGGATGCAGGCGAGCATCAGCACGCAGCGCCGGATGGCGGCGCTGCAGAGCGTGGCGACACTGCCGCTGACAGCGATGCGGCCTGCCGTCAGGCTGCTTCCGGCGACGGCCACGCTGAGCGTGGTGGCGGCGCTGCCGGCGACGGCAGCGGAGGCACTGGTCAAAACCGAGCCCGGCAACGGCTGAAGAATGACTCGTCACCGCGGATCCGGCCACGGCCGCGGACCGGCGCGTCGCCACGCTTCCCGCGACCGCTGAACTGTCGACGGTGTAGACGCTTCCGGCGACGGCGACGCTCGACCGCGTCTTCAGCGAGGGCGACGTGGTCCCATTGCTCATCGCCGTCCGCGGACTCCCGGCGCATCGCAAGGACTCGAGCGGCCGCCGTGGCCGCGAGGACGGCAACCCCCACGACGATCACCACGCGCTTGGGTCGGAGGTCCGGCATGCGGCCAGTCTATCCGACCGACACAGCCGCTCACGTTGCGTGAGAATCACGCTCGCGATGCGGCCCCCGCCTTTTCGCCGTATAGGCGGCGCTTAGAGCAGGTCGACCCCGACGCCCGCCTCGACGGGCGTGGTCTCACCGAGATCCGCGGCCACCGCGGTGCCCGCCTCCTCGTCAACGGCCGGGATGCCTCGCGCCTTGGTGCGCAGCGGGACCTCCTTGATCAAGAGCGTGAGCAAAAACGCGACCAGCAGAATCGGGACGGCGGCGAGAAACACCACATGGAGTGCTTCCGAGACGGAATTGACGAGACCCGCATGGATCGCCGGCGGGAGGTTGGCAAGTTGCGCGGGGTTTCCCTCGAGCGACGTCGGGTTGATCCCGCCTTCAGCGCACTCACCGGCAGGTTCTTGCGGAGGTTCGTCGCCAGTTGATTGCTGAAGATCGCGCCGAAGATGGCCACCCGAACGAGGCGCCCATGGAGCGCAGGAACGTCGCCGAGCTGGTGCCGACTCCGAGGTCGCGCTGTTCGACCGCGTTCTGGACCGCGATGACCAGAACCTGCATGACGCAGCCGAGGCCGAGACCGAGGACGACCATGTTGAGCGAGAGGAACAAGCGCGGGGTCTGCGGGTCGATCGCAAGAGCAGGGACACGCCGATGGCCGAGAGCGCGGTGCCGATGACCGGGAAGATCTTGTACCGGCCAACCCGGCTGATGATCTGTCCACTCGTGATCGATGCGACGAGCAGTCCGGCCATCAACGGCAAGATGTCAGCCCCGAGCTCGTCGCGCTTGCGCCGTCGACCAGCTGCAGGAACACCGGGAGGAACGTGATCGCGCCGAACATCGCGAATCCGATCACGAAGCCGACGCCGCTGGCCACGTTGAAGACCTGGATGCGGAACAGCCGGAACGGAAGGATCGGCTCCGCGGTCCGGCGCTCGACCACGACGAAGGCGGCGAGCATGACCACGCCGAGGATCCCGAGCCCGACGATCGGGAGCGAGGCCCAGGGGTACTGGCGTGCCGCCCCACGTCGTCATCAGGATCAGTGCCGAAGCGCCGGCGGCGAGGAAGAAGGCCCGAGCCAGTCGATGCTGTGGGAGACGCGCCGCGTCGGCGTCTTCAACACCGTCGCGGTCACGAACAGCGCGACCGCCGCGATCGGGACGTTGATGTAGAAGATCCAGCGCCAGGAGGCGTCGCGGTGAGGAAGCCGCCGATCAGCGGGCCGGCAACGCTCGCAAGAGCGAAGACGCCGCCCATCCATCCCTGGTACTTGCCGCGCTCGCGAGGCGGCACGACGTCGCCGATGATCGCCTGAGCGCCGACCATGAGGCCGCCCGCTCCGATGCCCTGGATGGCGCGGAAGCCGATGAGCTCGAGCATGTTCTGTGAGAGGCCGGAGAGCATCGAGCCGACGATGAAGATGACGATCGCCGCCTGGAACAGGAACTTGCGCCCGTAGAGGTCACCCAGCTTCCCGTACAGCGGGGTTGAAACCGTCGACGCGAGCAGGTACGACGTGACCACCCAGGACAGCTGGTTGAGGCCGCCGAGGTCGCCGACGATGGTGGGCAGTGACGTCGCGACGATGGTCTGATCGAGGGCCGCGAGGAGCATGCCCAACATCGGGCGCCGAGCACTGCGTAGATCTGCCGCTGCGTCACGCGGTTGCCCTCCTCATGTGCTCTCCGAGATCATCAGGCACTGTCGCCGCGATGCGCTCGGTCAGGTCGACGTACGTCTGCAACTCCTCGTCATTCAGTGCGGTGCACACCTGCGCGGATGCTCGGCGCATGCCCGCTTTGAAACGTGCGGCGAGATCCTTTGCGTGCTCCGTCGGTACAACATGTTGCACCCGCCGGTCGCGCTCGTCACGGACGCGCGTCACCAAACTCTGGCGTTCGAGCCGGTCGATGAGCTGCGTGGCGCCGCTCAACCCGATTCCCTCCGCCTCGGCGACCTCGCGCATGCTCATCCCGTCGCCGAGCAGGAGGCGGCGAACCACCTCCATCTGATGGACCGTGGTCCCGCCCCACTCCGCAAACTCGGACTGCAGGGTCGGGGACGCGGCATCAATGAAGCGGCGACGCAGCGCCGACTGCGCCATGATGAGTCGCTCGAGGAGGAGGGAGCGGTCCTTCACGTGACGGATAATACATCACATGAAGCATTTTGTCGCGCCGCGCGGCTCCGGCCGCTCCGGCGATGTGGCGCCGATCGGCTATAAATCCGGCGTCGGATCAGGCGGCTCTGCGACACGGTCGAGAGCATGTCCGGGAGGTAGCGGATCATGGGAAGCCCGATCGTTCACTTCGAGATCATCGGCAGAGACGCGGCGCAGCTGAAGAACTTCTACACGGAGATCTTCGACTGGAAGATCGGTGACCTGATCCCCGACATGGGCAACTACGAACTCATCGATGGGGCATCGAGCGGCTTGCCGGCGGGGTCGGGCAGTCCGACGACGGCAACCCGCGCACCTCCGTGTATGCGCAGGTGCCCGACCTGCAGGCGACGCTCGACAAGGTCGTGGCGCTCGGAGGGACGGTGGTGATGCCCCCGACGGAGATCCTCCCCGGGACCACACTGGCGATGTTCACCGATCCCGCCGGCAACGTCATCGGGTTGACGAAAGGCTGACGGTCGCAACTCGCTGATGCGGCGCACGGCGCCGGATCGTTTGTGCGCGCCGTCGATGGCGTCAAGATGACCGCGCCGTGATCCAGCATCCGTCCGCGAGCTTCGCCTTCACCGCGCGGTGTCGCATCGTCAACCGGCCGGGGATGCTCGGCCAGCTCACCTCGGCGATCGGCAGCGTCGGCGGTGACATCCGCGCGCTCGACATCGTCCGCGTCGAGGGCAACGGGATCGTCCGCGACATCACGGTGCTCGCAGCCGACGCCGACCACGCGCAGAAGCTCATCCAGCGCATGTCGAGCGTACCCGGGGTGGAGGTCCTCGAGTATTCGGATCGCACGTTCCTCGCGCACCTCGGGGGCAAGATCGAGGTGACGGCGCGGCATCCGATTCGCACCCGGGACGACCTCTCGATGGTCTACACGCCCGGGGTCGCGCGGATCTGCCTCGCCATCGTCGAAGATCCGCGCCGGGCGCGCAATCTCACCATCAAGCGGAACGCGGTCGCCATCGTCAGCGACGGGAGTGCCATGCTCGGGCTCGGCAACATCGGACCCGATGCCGCGATTCCGGTGATCGAGGGCAAATCCATGCTCTTCAAGGAGTTCGGCAACGTCGACGCCTTCCCCCTCTGCCTCGCCACGCAGGACGTCGACGAGATCGTCGCGACGGTGATGAACATCACGCCGATCTTCGGCGGCATCAACCTCGAGGACATCGCGGCCCCACGGTGCTTCGAGATCGAGCGCCGGCTCGCCGCGGCTCCTCGACATCCCCGTGTTCCACGACGATCAGCACGGCACCGCGATCGTCGTCTCCGCCGCGCTCATCAACGCGCTCCGGATCGTCGGCAAGCGCCTCGAGGACGTGCAGGTCGTCTGCCTCGGGGTCGGCGCCGCCGGAACGGCGGTCGCAAGCTCCTGATCGCCGCGGGCGTGGGCAACGTGATCGGGGTCGATCGCGAGGGGATCCTCAGCCAAGGCGAGCCCGGCCTGACTGCGGCGCAGGTGATCTATGCGGCCGCGACGAACCGCCGCGCCTGAAGGGCGGCCTGGGGGATGCAATGGTCGGCGCGGACGTCTTCATCGGCACGAGCGTCGGCGGGGCGCTCGATCCCGAGCTCGTGCGGCTCATGGCCCGCAAGCCCATCGTCTTCGCGCTGGCGAATCCCGAGCCGGAGGTGCAACCCGAAGCGATCGAGGAGACGGCCGCGGTGATCGCGACCGGCCGGAGTGACTATCCCAACCAGATCAACAACGTGCTGTGCTTTCCGGGTTTCTTCCGAGACTCCTCGACTGCGGCGCGCGTCGATCGGCGACGGGATGAAGCTCGCTGCGGCCCGGGCGATCGCCGCCATCATCAGCGACGACCTCCATCCCGAGTACGTCATCCCGTCGGTCTTCAACCGCGACGTCGCCCCGGCCGTGGCGGCCGCGGTGACCGCGGAGGCACGGATCAGTGGCCTCGGCCGCGAGTACTCGGATCTGATCGATCCGCTTCACGTGGCGCCCTCGCGCCGCGAACCCACCACCTGAGCGACGCGACGAGTTATCCACACCCTTGGCTGCGCCCCGCCAGTCGGGCCTAGCGGAGATCTCGCCAGTTATCCACAGGCTTCTGGGGAAAGCTCGGAGCCCGCTGCCGAACTGATTCGCGCATCGCGGGCGACCGCCCGTGGCGAACCGGTGCTGCGAAACTTGCCGCGTGGAGATCGACGACGAGATCGAGCGGATAGCCGCCGAGGGTCAGGCGCTTGGAGATGTGGCAGCCTTAGGCCCGTTTGACGCCCGGGTGCCCGGATGTCCGGACTGGGACGTCGAGATGCTGGTCCGTCATGTCGGCGACGTGCATCGCTGGGCGGCGACGATCGTCAGCGAGCGAATTCCGAATCGTCTGCAGCGAGACTTCGAGGGTCCGGCGGAACGCGACGCGCTGCTGGCGTGGTACCGAGACGGCTGCGCGGCGCTCATCGAGACACTGCAGGCAGCTTCTCCGGACGACACGTTCTGGTTCTGGGGCCCGGCACCGAATGCGCTCGCCTTCTGGGCACGCCGGCAGGCCAATGAAACCGCCGTGCACCGGTGCGACGCCAAGTCCGCCCGCGGCCCGATCACGCCGCTCAGCACCGTGGACGCGGTCGACGCCCTCGACGAGTGGTTCGGATTGGCGGTGCGGCGAGCTCGGGCGCCCGATGGCGGCGGCCGCATCCTGCGCCTGGTGGCCACCGACATCGGCAACACCTGGAACGTCATCGTCGGAGACCGGGTCGAGGTCACCAGCGACCGGGGTCGCGGCCACTGCGAGCTGCGGGGCACGGCATCGGACCTCTACCTCTGGTCGATGAACCGGTGCGGCACCGAAGGGATCGCTGTGTCCGGCGACGACAGCCTCCTGCAAGTTTGGGCCGATAATGTCAGATTCTGAGAGCGGCTCAGCACCGAGCTCGGCGAGCTTCGCATCAGGGCCGCGACGATCGGCGAACCGCAGCGGATCGACGGGGCCATCGAGTTGCGCGCGTATGACGAGGAGTGGCCGCGGCTGTATGCCCAGGAAGCGATCCGCGTCGTGGATGTCCTCGGCGACCGCGTCCTGCGTCTCGAGCACGTGGGCTCCACATCGGTGCCGGGGCTTGACGCCAAACCGATCATCGACATGCTCCTCGTGGTCGCCAACTCGTCGGCCGAGCAGGACTACGTTCCCCGCATGGAGGCAGCCGGGTACGTGCTCCGGATTCGCGAGCCGGAGTGGTACGAGCACCGGCTCTTCAAGGGGCCGGGCGCGAACATCAACCTGCATGTCTTCTCCGCCGGCTGCGTCGAGATCGACCGGATGCTGGGCTTCCGCGATCACCTGCGTGCAGACAACTCGGACCGCGACCTGTACTTGCGAACCAAGCAGGAGCTGGCTTCACGGCACTGGAAGTACGTGCAGGAGTACGCGGACGCCAAGACCGAGGTTGTGGAGGCGATCATCGCCCGCGTCGCGACGGCGTCAGCATTACCGCGACGCGGCAAACCTCTTCGATGATCGCGGCGCTGACGCCGGGTTCGCCCGAACGTTCGATGCGAAGGGCGGCGTTGGTCGGCGCTTCAGCGGTCACGCAGCGAGCGTAGCCCGCGAGCGGGGAACGATGCCTATCCGTTTCCTGCCGTGCGCTCGGCGACCGCCTGGATCTCCTCGAGTCCATAGAGGAAGTGCGCGCGCCGCACCTCGTCGAGGGCGGCTTCGTCGACGCTCTCGCGTGGCGCCGGCGCGGCCACAGGACTCTGTGACGCGGGCCGCGCCGTCAGGCGTGCGTCGGTGTCATCGTGGCCGCCGCCGACCGGGATGTAGCCGAGGTCGCGGGTCTCGGCGGCCTGCATCATCCAGCGCGCCACGGCTGCGCTGATCGGCGAGAGCACCTCCTGGTCGAGCCAGCGCATGTCGGCTTCGGTGGGGGTGCTCAGCTCACGATTGAATGGCGGGGGAACGACATTCACGTCGTGGCCGTTCACGGTGATGTGGATCTCCGTCGGCCGGTCCTCGTCAGAGCTGATCGAGACGCGGATCGTGACGCTCGTCGGCGACAGCGTCTTCCACTGCTTCTCCCAGACCCTGGTGTGCGACACGGGGTTGAAGCGCCGCCGGACGGGCTCGGCGACGAGCATCTCGCCGTTGAGCGCACAGAAGACGTTGAGGGTCGCGATCACCTCGTCCGCGGCGGCTGAGGAGATCCACTGCAGCACGGGGACGGTGCGACTGTCGATGTCGGGATGCGATGCGGCGCCGAACTCCCATTCGAGGGCCTGCATCGCGTGCGCGTGCAGTGCGCAGTAGATCTTGCCGTCGACGACGCTTCGATCCGCCGGACACCATGCCGTCTTGCAGCGGCGCCCCCGGCGGTCGACATAGCTGCACGGCATGCCTGCCAGCGAGGAACAGCGGAGCGCGGAACACGGCTGATTGCCGGGCATGGTTTCCGGACGCCGCGCGTTGTCGTCGTGACCGTGCGCGGGTCGCTGCTCGGCTGTCCCGGTTCGCCACCTGAGCATTTTCTTGACCTGCGTTGATCGAGCGGCAGTGCTCGGTGTCGCTTCATGCTATGCAACTCACGGGGTCGCATATGGCGAGCCTGTAACGACCCGTTTCGTTGTCTCAGGCTGAGGGATCGGGCTCTCGAGCCGATCGACGCTTCGCGGTCAGCTTGCGAATCTTCTGCATCTCCTCGGAAGGCTCGCGGTGCGGCGGGCGCTCCGGCGGCTGCAACCGCGGGGGAAGATTCCTGCGAGGACCGGCCCAGAGTGCGGGTGGGGCGTTGACCGCATCGGCGATGCGGTACGCCAATGATTCGTAGTTGACGCGCCACCCGCGAAAATGAATCCACAACTCCGCTGCGCCGCGCTCCATCTTCCAGCCGACGTGCTCCAGGTGATGGATGGCGTCGTGGTAGTTGTCCTCGGTGAGTTGAATGGGGTCGCCGGGTTTCGGGTCGCGGTCGTACAGTATCCCGACCACCGTTGCCAGGTCCCGCAAGCACATGTACCCCATGCGCAGGAACGCGCGTGCCTCTGGAGGCGCGGTCAGCGGCTGGGTGGCGAGCTGCATCGCCGCGGCATCCATCACCGCGAGCAGCCCGAGGACCCACGATCGGTACGGGTGCGGCGAACGGAACCAGAGCAGGACCGGATACGACGCATGGCTCTCGGCCACGTCCGCAGCCCATTCCTCCCAGCGCTGATAGAGCTTGCCCAGGTTCTGGACATTATCGACCAATTCGCTCCTGGCCAGGAGCTCGGGACCCCAGGCGGGTGATCCCGCACGGCTGTCGAGCAAGGTGACCAGGACCTCCCGACGGTTGAAGGCACCGTAGAGGACCGGCAGGTAGGCGATCTGGAGCGCAACGATCCAGAGTCCGGCTCCGGCCGCGCAGAACACGAGCAGCCGCGGCCCTGCGCCGGTTTGGGTGGCGAACCCGAGCGTGAAGAGCGATGACCCGCTCACGGTCGCGGCATGGAACAAGCCACCGGCCTTCATGAAGGGCCAGAGCATCAGCGCAAAGCCGATGAGCAGCGCGGCCACCCAGATCGCCAGGGACACGATCAGGTAGAGCGGCGCCTGCAGCGCAAGGAAACGGTCGCGCGCCTCGTACGAATCGAAACGATGGGAGATGCCGGAGAAGATCGTGATCATCCCCCTGCCCGCGTAGTTCTGAACTCTCGACGACCCGAGGCGGGGCAGCACCAACGAGGTCACCACGCTCATCAGCGTCGAGAGCACGATGACCAGGCCGAGGGCAGCCCCGATCCATTCGACGACCGTCATCGGCGCATCATCGCCGAACGGCAGGCGTCGCGAGCATTGCGGCTGCTGCTCTAGAGTGCCGCCATGCCGCCGATGTTCACGTTCCGCGACCCGGACGGGAATCGGTTTCGCATGGTGCAACCCGACTGATCGACGGAGGTACGAGGATGGCAAAGGGGACTGGGACGCGCGAGGATCCGTGGCAGCTGACGACCCCGAGCGGGACGTCCACCTATGAGATGTACCGCGAAGAAGCCCTGGATCCACCCGCGCTCGTGTGCACCGTTGGGAGCACGCAGCTGCGCTACCAGTTGCGCTGCATCGAAGACCTCCACGAGATGCTCAAGCAGCGCGGCGACTGGGTGCCTCTCGGCAGCGCCGACGAGCAGAAGCCGGCGGCAGAGGGCACCGTCGAGGCATGGGGCCGCTCGGGAGACAACCCGGTTGGTGGGTGGTACGGCTTGAAGAAAGGTCTGCGCGGCCGTTTCGGCATGTATGTCCCGCCCTTGATGGAGGCGCTCGGGCTCGCGGAGGTGGAACACAACCCGCGCAACAACCGGATGCGCGCGATCTAGCGTCGCAAGGGAGGGACGCTACTCGATCTTGGTGATGTAGGCCCCGACAAGCGTCGCGGTGTGCTGGTCGACGCCGCCCTCACGGCGTTCACCGTGTCCATCCTGGAAATGCGCGAACGCCGGCAACGACGAGATCGGATTGACCTCGTCGTCTCCATGGTCGTGAAACGAGACGTGGACGAACGAGCCGTCATCGAGCCGCAGCACGATGTAGCTCACGTTGCCGGGCTTGTTGGCCTCGAGCTCGGCGAAGACCCCCTCGACCCGTCGCTGATTCTCGTCAGCCGCTTCCTTGGACTTGGTCGCGTAACGCGTCACCAACCGCTTGTGCATCTGGGCTCCTTTATGTGCGTCTGGATAGACTACGCGGATGGATTGGAAGATCGAACTCGTCCCAATACCGGTCACCGATGTGGACCGCGCCAAAGCCTTCTACGTGGACCAGGTCGGCTTCAACGCCGACTACGATCAACAGGTCAATGACACCCTGCGATTCGTACAGCTCGACTCCACCGGGTTCCGCCTGTTCGGTCGTCATGGGTGTCGGGATCACCGACATGACGCCCGGGTCGCAGCGCGGCGTGCAGATGGTCGTGGCCGACGTGGCGGCGGCACGAGAGCAGCTCGTGAGCCATGGCGTCGCCGCGAGCGAGATCGACGTCCAGCCATGGGGCTCGTTCGTGACCTTCAGCGACCCCGACGGCAACACCTGGTCGCTGCAGCAGTTGCCAGAGTGGGCAGGGCAGCCGCCGCCACAAAGCGGCTAGCCCGGGCTCAGCGTACCGGCTGCGCTTTGGGGCCGCCGACGGAGATGCCAAGGCCTCTCTCAAAATGAGCTTGAGCAACTGCGGCTTCACCGCCACGGTTGCCACCGCCACGGCCTTGCGCGCGTAGTGATCGCTGCCCGCTTGCTGGAGGAGGCATGCGGCCAGGTCCGTCCTCGACGTGAAGTGCTCGCGGAGCGAGCCCTCCGCGAGCCGGTAGTCGGTCACGGTCGGGGTGTCGAACAAACCCGACGGGCGGACGATGGTCCAGTCCAGATCGCTGTCCATCACCAGGTGCTCCATCCGCAGCATGTCCGCGTACATCGTCTTGCCGACCACGTTGGCGATGAACGGCTTGATCACCTTCTCGAAGACCACGCCACCACCCGTGTCCGCAGCCCTCGTCACGGGATCGGTCGCGCTCGAGCTGACGCAGACGAGCCGCCGAACGCCGTGGTCGTGCATCGCCTGGATCACGTTGGTGATGGCGATGGAGTAGAGCGTGATCGGCTTGCGGCTGAACTTGGTGCCAAGCGTCGAGAGCACCGCGTCCTGCCCCGCAACCGCCGCGCGAACCGCGGCGAGATCGAGCGCATCCCCCTGGACCACACGGAGCTGCTCGTGGCGGATGGGAAATGCGTCGGTGTGACGCGTGACAGCTGTCACCGTGTGGCCGGCTGCGAGAGCCTGCTCAGTCAGCAGACGACCGGTCGGACCGTTGGCGCCGAAGATGACGATGTTCATGGGGCTCCTCCGCCGTGGCTCGTGGCAATCAATCAGTTGATTGAGGCAGGCTAGCACAGCGCCCCCACAGTGTCAATCAACTGATTGAGTGGTAGGCTACGGCAACCGCCATGAAGAAGAAGAGCGCTGTGAAGGCGCCGCCCGTCGATCGCCGTCAGGAGCTCGTCGCGGCCGCCTACCAGCAGATCGCTCGT
Organism: Candidatus Dormiibacterota bacterium; assembly: GCA_963830305.1. GTDB lineage: Bacteria > Chloroflexota > Dormibacteria > Aeolococcales > Aeolococcaceae > Palsa-851. Next base: position 193,026 of record CAWHLW010000007.1, read on the forward strand.
CTGGGGTTCGAGGGGTTGCGAACGCGCGATGTCGCGGCAGCGGCTGGAGTCAACGTGGCGACCCTGCACTACTACTTCCCGACCAAGGAAACGCTCATCGGCGATGTGCTCAAACATGCGATGCAGCGCTTCCGCTCGTCCATGCCGGCGGGTGGAACGCCCACCGAACAGCTGCGCAACCACTTCGCGGGGATCAGGCGGCTCGTTCGTGAAGAGCCGGAGCTCTTTGCGGTGATGGGAGAGCTCGCCCTGCGCTCGGCACGCGATCCCGCCATCCGCGAGCTGTATCAGCAGACGACCAACATCTGGCAGGCAACCGTCCGTGGTTTTCTCGCCAAGGCGGCGCGAGATGGCCTGGTGACCGGCTCGCGGAATCTCGACGCGCAGGCCTCACTGGTTGTTTCGGCGCTGACCGGCGCTTCGATGATCCCGCTGTCGCGGCCGGCACGATTGCACGAGACGATGCGGAGCTGGAGCGCTCCATCGGCCTCAACTGACGTCGCGCCGTTGGTGACGTCCTGCAGTTGTTGCCGTCACGTCACTTTGCGGTCGTGACGGTCGGCGTGACGAGAGTCCAGGTCGATCCTGCGTCGGTGGTCTGCCAAAGCTGCGGCGGAATCATGTTGGGGACCGGCTCGCTGTAGACGGAAGCGACTGCATCCAGCCTGTGGTTGCGCTGATGAAGTCGAGCTCCCCGTCTCGGCCGGTCCGTTCCCGCGAATTGCGCCGTTCGGAGCCTGGCTCCACGTGGCGCCACCGTCCGTTGTTCTCCAGAGCACCACGGCTGGGTTGATGTTCCCGGTGAGGCCCATCGCGAATCCGTGATCCGCGTCGATGAAGTCAGGCGCTTCCCCACTCGGGTTGGTGCGAGCGATCCAGGTCCGGCCACCGTCGCTGGTGACGAAGAGGGCCCCCATGCCGTTCTCACCGAACACCTGACCGTCAAGCGCCGATGCGAACTGCGGCGGGTAGAGCGCGCAGTTGATGCACGGGAAGGATTGCGGTGCCCATGTCGCACCACCGTCGTGGGTCACGTCGAAGAGCGTTGCGAGACCGCAGGAACCGGTGACCCACCCCGTCGTCGCGCTCACAAACGTCATGCCATACGGGGCGCAGCCCACCGGAAGACCACCAGGCGCCGCCTTGCCGCTGGCAGGCGTCATCTCCACCTGCAACCAATGTACGCCTCCGTCAACGGTGCGATAGACGAACATCGGCGCGCCCACCGCCGGCATCTGCGCGTCGAAGAACCAACCGTGCAGCGGGTCAACGAAGTCGAGATCCGCATATGACGAGCCGTTGCTGGGGGTCTCTCCGGTCTCGAGCAGTACTCGAAACGGCTGCCCTTGCGTCCACGTCGCTCCTGCGTTGTCGGTCATCCAGGGGGTCATTGTGTAGGGTTGTTCGATAGTGTTCGCCGCGGCCGCCGGCGCCGCGAGGATTCGCGCTAATCGGCGCCCGCCCAGGCCACTCCGACGATTGCCTGGTTGCCGATGGGTGGCGGCACGATCGTCCAGTGCTGCACACCGGATGTCGTATGCATGATCTGGTTCCCTCCGGCCCATGCCCATCCCTCGTTGGCACCGTACATGTGGAGATCTTCGACCAGCGTGGTCGATCCGCCGGAACCCCCGATGACGCCGCCGCGCACGAGCGCAACGACGCCCACTGGAACAGCGACGACCAGCGCCGCAACGACCGCGATGAGCGGAGTCGCCATCTTCAATCGATGCGGTTGCTTCGCCTGCTGCTCGAATGCTCCGGGGTTGACGGTCGGTTCGCGTCCATCCGCCGTGTACGTGGCATGGAGCAGATGCCGGATGTCGTCGTCTTCCATCTAGTCCTGACCCATCAGCTCTCGAAACCGCGCAGCCGCACGAGCCGTCCGCGCCTTCACCGCAGAGACCGAGATGCCCAGAACACCCGCCGATTCCTCGACGCTCATGTCCATGAGGAAGCGCAGCGAAAGCACCACGCGGTCGTCACGTTTCAGGCGCCGCATCGCCGACCGCACGTCGAGCCGCTGGTCCACTCCGGGCGGCCAGTTGATCGCATCGCCATCCGGGTCGGCATTCGATGGGGGCGCCATGCGCTCCTGCACTCATTGACGACGATGGCAAGGAACCAGGCACGCGCACTGCTGTCGTCGCGAAGCTGACGCATACGCCGCCATGCCTTGAACGCAGCGCCCTGGACGGCATCCTGAGCCGAGCTTCGATCCAGCGAAAGCGCCTGCGCGAGCGCGAACGCGTCGCCGAGGAGGGGTTCGATGAGGCGTTCGAATCGATGTTCATCATCTGAGGAGGCTGGGCGGACCGCAACGTCAGGCATGACGCCCGCTATTGAGGCAGTTCGCATACTCATAGACGCCTGGACTCGCGAAATGGACACATCTCGTTACAACGACGAAGATGAGTTCCGTGATGAAAGCCGTTGTCCACGACCGCTACGGTCCACCCGAGGTCCTGCACATCGAGGAGGTGGACCGGCGGGTCCCGAAGGACGACGAGGTCCTCATCCGGATTCGCGCCTCCACCGTCAGTCGATCCGACTGCGCACTTCGCGCCGGTGAGCCGTTCTTCTCCCGATTCGTGACCGGCCTGCCGCGGCCGAGGCAACGCATCCTCGGCGGCGACTACGCAGGTGTGGTGGAGGAGGCCGGCGGAGCTGTGACCGACTTCAAGGTTGGTGACAGCGTCTTCGGGATGAAGCCGTGGAAGTTCGGCGGTCACGCCGAGTTCATGTCCATGCAGCAGAGCGGCCCGATTGCACTGATGCCCGCAGGCGCGACGTTCGACGATGCTGCCGCTGTCCCGGACGGCGCGATCCTGACCCTCAACTGCCTCTGGCCGGGCAAGGTGCGAAGCGGGCAGTCGGTCCTCGTTTTCGGTGCGTCGGGATCGATGGGCACGGCCGGCGTGCAGCTGTCGAGGCGCTCGGCGCGCACGTCACGGGTGTCTGCAACGCCAAGGATTTCGATCTCGTGCGATCCCTCGGAGCAGACGAGGTCATCGACTACACCCAGGAAGACTTCACCAAGAACGGCAAGACGTACGACGTGATCTTCGATTCCGTTGGGAAGCAGTCGTTCCGGGGATGCAGGGACTCCCTCAATCCCGGTGGCGTCTACCTGCCAACCGATGGATTGCGAAATGTTCTGCTCACCGCTTGGACGTCGCGGATCGGCGACCGAAAGGTCGTGTTCGACCTTCCACCCAAGTTCACCAAGAAGGACATGCTCTTTCTCAAGGAGCTCATGGAGGCGGGCAAATATCGGGCCGTCATCGATCGCCGCTACCCGCTCGAAGAGGTGGTGGAGGCAACGCGGTACGTCGAGTTGCACCAGAAGGTCGGCAACGTTGTCCTGATTGTCGGATCCGGTATTGACGTATAACGGGCGCCGCGGGTGTGCGGCTCGAGCCCGGTCAGCGATCCAGCGTCGCGTGCGCGGATCGAGCCCGGTCAGCGATCCAGCGTCCGGTGCGCGGCCCGTGCGGCGGCTGCTGCGTTTTCCGCCGCCTGCTCGGCGGCGCTTGCTTTCTCGGCGGCGACGCCGGCCCCCTCGGCCAACCGGTCGGCCTGATGTCGCGCCGCCAGCGCGAACGCTCGCGCGGCTTCCGCTGCTTCGTCTTTCTTCGCGACGTCGCGTTTTGCCTCACGCTCCGCGACGAGTTCGCGGGTGGAGGTTCGTTCCATCGTCTCCTTCCCGGAAGCGGGCGAGGGTGTCTTGCGCAGTAGGGGAGCGATGGTCGCCGCGAGCTCCGGCACGTCCTCCTCTAACTCGCCGGCATCGCCAAAACCGGCCACGTCGAGATCGTGATCCAGCACCCCGGTCCAGAGCGCGTGCCGGTCCGATGCGCAGCCCGTCGCCGCCGCTTGGAGGGTGATTCGGATTCTCCGGGTCGTCTCGTCGCTTGCGGTGTGACCGGCCTCAGTCAGTACTTCCACTGCGGCACGGGCGGCCGTCTCCACCGCGTCGCGGAGGCGGCCTGTCGCCCTGGCGAGATCGTCCCGGGTCTCGATCCCTGAAGCGACGTTGCGCTGAGCATCGCGGGCATCAGCGCCTGCCGCGAGGAGCTCCGCGATCAGGGCTGCGTTTCGGACCGCGAGCTGATCGATCGCCCAGACACTGACCGCCGGTTTACGGAGCTTGCCGATCGCTTCTGCGGCTTCAGGGTCGCTGCCTCGAAGTTCGCGCACAAGCGCTGCCCGGCGAGCAACAAAATCTCCAAGCGGTCCCTGGTACAGCCCGGCGGTGTCCACGGCTGAGCAGTGTGAACCGTTGACCCTGCTCGGACGGCGGCGCTAGGGTCGGTGAATGGACTTCATTGATGCGGATCTCCGTGGATCCAAGTTCGAGGACGTTGACCTCACCGGCGCGCAGCTCCGCGCTGTCTATATGACCAACGCCCAGTTCCGCGCCGTCGACCTGACCGGCGCCGTGATGCGCGGTGTCGACCTGGTCGACGTTGATATCAGCGGTGACGTCAAGAATCTGACGATCAACGGCGTCGACGTTGCGCCTCTGATCGAAGCCGAGCTCGACAGGCGATATCCCCTCCGACCCAGGATGCGCCCCACCGACCCAGCCGGCTTTCGCGAGGCGTGGGACATCGTGGAGCGACTCTGGGGTGAGACCGTCGAACACGCTCGCCGCCTGCAGCCGGAGCAGCTCCACGAGTCGGTCAACGGCGAGTGGTCGTTCATCGAGACGCTGCGCCACCTGGCGTTCGCCACGGACGCATGGATCAGTCGCGCGATACTCGGCGATCCTTCACCGTGGGACCCGCTCGACCTGCCATGGGATGAGATGCCCGATATGCCGGGGATACCGCGCGATCGCACAGTGCGCCCGTCGCTCGACGAGGCGCTCGAGCTGCGCCGCGGTCGGATGGCCACGGTGCGCCAGTTCATCGACGGCCTGACCGACGAGTCTCTGGACGGGCACACGGAACCGGTGGACGCACCAGGCTGGCCGACGCCTCGCAGCTACCCGCTGAGGAAGTGCCTGCTCATCATCCTCAATGAAGAGTGGGTGCACCGCCTGTTCGCCGAGCGAGACCTGGACATCATCGAGCGTGAGGTTCAGCCGGAACCGGCGTAAAGCATCAGCCGAACATCACGCCGAATCCAGAGCGGCAAAGCCTTCGTCAGGGAGGCAACTCCACTACGGCAACTCCGCTAGCAATGTGGATACGCCACCCCTCTTCGTGCACCGTACGGTGATGCTGCCGGCACAGGGAGACAAGGTTCTCGAGCTCGGTAAGGCCCCCGTCCGCCCAGTGGATGATGTGATGTCCGTCGGTCCACGCCGGCGGTCGGTCGCATCCGGGAAAGCGGCACCCCTGGTCGCGGAGGTGGAGCGCGGTGCGGATGTGCGCCGGGATCGTGCGTGTGGCCCGTCCCACCGACAGTGGCACTGCAGCCCAGCCGGCCATCCAGACCGAGGGATCGGCAGCCGCTGCGACGGTGACCACGGTCCGCACCGCGTCGCACGCGATCCGGCGTGCGGTCTCGGGATGGATCGGCCCCACGCCCTGCAACATCGCCGGCGGTGCCGCTGCGCCGGAGCGCAATGTCCCCGCGCGCAACCTGTCCTCACTCCGCGTGTCCGCACGCAGCGTGTCCGCACTCACCGTCACCGTGAGATGCGGCCGCTGTCCGTGCACATCGCGGTGGTCACCGCAGCGCAGCTGGGCGGCGGACATGTCGACCAGCGCATCGGCACGGCGCTGCGACCCCGTCCGCGTCTCACCGGGACTCCAAGCCATGGGCAAGCGCATCGATCGCCGCCTTGACCACCGCACCGCCTTCGGCATCCAGCTGACCCCGGAGGAACCACGCGCCGCCATAGCTCTGCTCGCACTCGAACCAGCGACGCTCGTGGGCGCGGTTGTCATCGTCGAGCACCCCGTCGGGATCGATCTGGAGGCGGGCTGCCTGGGTGAGGGTGCGCATCTCCGCGGGCTCGAGCGTCTCGGCCGCACCCACGAGGATGTGCTCGAGCGGCGCCACCTGCTCCACGCCGACCGCAGTGGCAAGCTGGGCGATCAGGGTCACGTTGCTGAGCGAGGCGCGCCCGGCCCGGGCGCTGTCGAGCGTGGCCGGCAGTTCGCCGAGGGTGCGCGCCAGACGCACCTGATACGCGCCCGCCTTCCAGGTCACGGCGCAGTGATCGCGCACCCAGGACGTGGTGCTGCCGGCCTCCTCCGCCAGCGCTCCATGCGCGCGATCAAAGCGGTGCAGGCGACGGAGGAACTCGGCCTGGAGACGATCGCTCGCCCGCTGGATGTCGATGAGATCTTCGCCAAGCGCGTGGGTCGAGACGTGATCGATGAACTCATTGACGAGCGCATCGACGACGTCATGCAGCCGTTCGCGAACGTCCGGCATGGCGAAGGCTTCCATGCACACATCCTACCAAACATCTGTTCGCTAGCGTCCGGTTTCAACACGGACAAACGTGGTCCGTAGACAAGTTATAGCCATCTCCGGCAGTAACGCCTCGGCGGCGCACTCTCGAAGTCAAGCTTCGGAATTCGAGCGACCTTCAACCCCTCCTGAGCGAACGTCAACCATCAACCGAAGCCGGTGTCAAGCATCACCCGAAGTCGCACACCCGTCGGCGCGCTAACCAGCGCGCCGAGGATGAGGGTGTGGCCGACCGGCTGAGCCGGCCGGCCGAGGGAGAAGGATCTGCCTTCTCCCTATAGAAACAAAGGGCCCCCGGCAAATCGAGCAGATACGCGCGCCAGCAACCACACGCACACGGGCGAAGATTGGCTGGGGATGTGGGTATCCGGGTAAGTCCTTACATGAAGGTTCCGGGTGATCCTTGACACTCCCAGGCTGTTATCTCGGCCGCGGAGCCGTCCCCGCGGCGTTCTTCTTCCGAATTGGAACACTCCCAGACCGCGCCACGGTCTTGAGCAACTCGTCGGCGACCCAGAATTGGAAGAGTTCGCCGTGCACAAGCACATTGCAGGGGCTGCCGGCGTAGTGCTTGCCCACGCTCACGGACTGCCAGCCGACACTGACCGTGCCGTTCGCTGAGACCTTTCTGGTCACCCACTGATCACCCGACCGCTCCAGCGCACGATGAGGCCCACGGACCGTCGCGAGCGCCTGGAAGCGGCTTACCGGCATCGCATCCCCAAGGGACTGGTGAGGCCGCTGGGTGTTGTGGTACGTCACCCACTCGTCCAGCGCCTGCTGAGCCACCTTGATGTTGGTGAACACCTGGGAGGTGTTGAACTCGAGGCGCATCGTCCGGTGGAAGCGCTCGATCTTCCCGGTGGTGGTGGGGCTCCGCGGTCTCGTGAGCAGATGCTCGACACCATTCTCTCGGCAAATGCGACGAAGAGCACCTCGACGGGCGGCAGCATGTACTTCCCGGTGAAGACCTTGCCGTTGTCCGTGAGGATCTGCTCGGGGACGCCGTGGCGCTGCAGCGCCGCCGAAAGCCCATCGCACACAAGCTGAGTCCGCTCGCGCGGCATCAGCCGTGCCGAGACACAGAACCGCGAATGGTCATCGACACCAGTGAGTGCTTTCGCAGTGGATCCATCGGCCATGAGGAAGCCACCCACGACGTCCATCTGCCACAGCTCCATCGCCGCGCTGCGTTCCCACCGCTTCCAATTCTCGAGCTTGCGCTTGCTTCGGCGTGGGTCGATCGCTGCCGCTCGAAGCAGGCAGCGGTACACCGCGGACCTCGAGGGCAGCGGCGCAATGCTACGGCGCCGCAGCTCACTGATGATGCTGCGCGGTCCCCAGTACGGCTTCCAGCGCCGCAGCTCGAGGACCGCCGCCTCCACCGCCGCGGGCATCTGATTGGGACTCGCCGCCGGTCGGTGGGAGCCGTCCGCGAGCCCCTCCAGGCCACCCGCTTCGTACCGGGCCAGCCAGGCATGCACCGTTTGCCGGCTGACCCGCCAATCCGCGGCCACCTCAGTGACCGACTTGCCATCCGCGATCACTGCGAGGACCGCCTTGTACCGCTGTTCCGTCACGCTGAGTGCCCTCATGTGAGGGAGTGTCAAGCGTCACCCGGAACCGGTGTAAAGCATCAGCCGGAACTCTGTAAAGGATCAGCCGGATACGTTTTGTCGCGTATCAGCCGGATCTCTACATCGGATTGGCTGGGGAGAGAGTGTGTGGTTTCACCACATAGTGCCCGGAAACGATCGGGGAGGTCTCAAGACATAGTGCCCACCACATTCACGTGGAGGGCACCATGGGCCGGGAGCGCTACGTCATTGAGGCAATCTTTCGCGAAGGCCGCTCCCATCGAGACGTGGCCGCCGCCGCTGGTGTCTCCAAAGCCTGGGTGACCAAGCTCGTGGCCCGCTATCGCGCCGGCGGGGAACTCGCGCTCGAACCTCGGTCTCGCCGTCCCAAGTCTTGCTCGCATGCCACCGCCCCCGACCTCCAGGACGCGGTCCTCGCTCTGCGCCGCGACCTCGACACGGCAGGACACGACGCCGGCCCGCACACCATTCACCATCACCTCTCGCTCGACTCGGTCCGACGCTCCTTCCGTGGCCACCATCTGGCGGATCCTCAAGCGTCAGGGACTGATCACCGCGCAACCCCAGAAGCGGCCCAAGAGCTCGTTCATCCGCTTCCAAGCCACTCTGCCCAACGAGATGTGGCAAAGCGACTTCACCCACTGGCAGCTCGCCAACGACACCGGCGTCGAGATCCTCAACTATCTCGACGACCACTCTCGCCTGGCACTCGCCTGCGACGCCTTCTCCACCGTCAAAGGGTTGGACGTCGTCAACAGCTTTCACACGGCAGCCGAGGGCTACGGCTTTCCGGCTTCGCTCCTCACCGACAACGGCGCTGTCTACACGGGCAGAGCGCGCAAAGGCAAGGTGCTGCTCGAGTCGGAACTGGAGCGGCTCGGGATCCTCTACAAGAACTCCCGCCCCTATCACCCGCAGACGTGCGGCAAGGTGGAGCGCTTTCACCAGACCCTGAAGCGCTATCTCGGCAAACCACCGCCCGCGGCGTCACTGGCCGAACTGCAGCTTCAGCTCGACACCTTCCGCGCCTACTACAACCACCACCGACCGCACCGCGCCCTCAACGGCCAGACGCCGCTGATGGCCTTCAACGCTCGCCTCAAGGCACGTCCCGAAGCCCCTGCTGCGGCACCGCACCTCCGGGTTCGACGCGACACCGTGGACAAGGCAGGACGCGTCACCCTTCGTCACCTGAGCCGCCTCCACCACATCGGCGTGGGCAGGTACTACATCGGCACGCGCGTCACCCTGCTCGTGGCCAGCGCTCACATCCGAGTGGTCGACGAAGACGGTCAACTCATCCGTGAACTCACCCTCGATCCCACTCGCGACTATCAGCCGCTCGGAACCCCCTGCGGTCGACCAAAAATCGGGCACTATGTCCCGAGACAGGTGGGCACCATCACCTGAGACATCACACTGGCTGGGGAGGAAGGATTCGAACCTTCGAGTGGCGGATCCAAAGTCCGCTGCCTTACCACTTGGCGACTCCCCAATGGCACGTCGATCCTACCCGCCGATCGCGTCCACGTCAGGAATTCGTCAGCGCCCCCAACCGAGCATCAGCGACCGCAACGCCCCGGGCGATCGACGAACCCTGCCGCCCAAGCCAGTCGCTCACCACCTCAACGAACTCGCCCGGCACCTCGAGCATCGGGACGTGTCCGGCGCCCTCGAACTCGTGGTACTCCCAGTCCGGACGGAGCGACGCGACGCTGCGCGCCGAGGCCACGGGGACGAGAGGATCGCGGTCGCCTTGGAGGAGCAGGGTCGGAGCGACCACCTGCTGGATCCAGCGCAGGACCCTCCGCTTCAGGGCGAGTGTGGTCACCAGCGAGCGCGTGGCCGCGTAGAAGGACTCGTGCCAGGCGGACTCGGCAAGCCGCTCGGCTTCGAGGGCGATGTGAGCATCGACCACCGTCGGCTCGATCCGGCTCGAGTCAGCGCTGACCAGGCGCATCGTCTCCCGGACCAGGCTCTCCGGGCCGAGCGCCGCCACCGCACGGCTGAGCCGCCGCGCGCCCCAGCGGGGCATGAACGCGGTGGCGATGAAGGTCCGTGACACGCGATCCAGGCGGGGTGGGAACTCGCCACCGGGCGCCGGCACCGCAGGGTCGACGAGCACAAGAGCGTCGACGAGGCCGGGATGCCGCGCCGCGGCACCGATCGAGAGCAGACCCCCCATCGAGTTGCCCATCAGGACGATCCGGTCGCGCGAGAGGCGCGTGATCGCCCGGGTCAGCAGGTCGACGTTGGCCGCGATGGTCGACCGCCGCCCGGCAAGCGGCGAGCGTCCGAACCCGGGAAGGTCCAGTGCGTAGATGCGATGGTGGGCCGCGAGCTGCGGCGCCACCGACATCCAGTTCAAATGCGAGCCGCCGAGGCCGTGCACGAGCAGCATCACCGGTCCGTCCCCGCCGAAATCGGCGACGTAAATCGGCCCGTCGATATCGAGGAGGGTGCTCTCCACGCAGTCCATCGTACGGACGGCGGCTCGAAGCCCGGCTCCGGCGAGCCCGTATACTCGCGGGTACATGGGTGACGGGCCCCACGCGGTGATCCTCGCCGCCGGGCAGGGCAAACGGATGCGGAGCGCTCTCCCCAAGGTCCTTCATCCGCTCGGCGGTCGACCTTTCATCCTCTATGTCGTCGAGGCGGCGCGCGCCGCCACCGGCAGCCCACCCGTGGTGGTCATCGCGCCCGGCGACGCACAGCTCCGCGAGGTGCTCGGCGATACCGCGATCTGTGTCGAGCAGGCCGCACCGCTGGGCACCGGCGACGCGCTCCGGAGCGTCCCCGAGTTCGCAGCGCGGGCCTGGCCCCGTCCTGGTCATGGTCGGCGACGCCCCGCTGATCCGAGCCGAGACCCTCGAGCGGCTGATCGCGGCACATGCGTCGACGCCGCGGGCCTGCACCTTGCTGCTCGGCCTTCCCACCGACCCATCGGGGCTCGGCCGGGCCGTGAGAGACACGGACGGCCACGTGCTGCGCATCGTCGAGGAGCGCGATCTGCCCGTCGGCGAGCCGGTGCCCATGGAGTGCAACGGAGGCATCTACGTCTTCGACAGCGCCCAGCTCTGGCCGGCGCTCGACCGCCTGACCAGCGCCAACGCGCAGGGCGAGTTCTACCTCACCGACGTCATCGAGCTCCTGACCGGGCCGGTCGAAGCCCTGGTCGCGCCCGATCCCGATGAGTTCATCTTCATCAACGATCGACGCCAGCTCGCCGCCGCCGAGGCCGCGCTCCGACGCCGAACGCTGGATGCGCTCATGCTCTCGGGCGTGACCGTGGAGGATCCGGCCAGTACGTATGTGGACCCGGGAGTTCAGGTCGGCCGGGACAGCGTCATTCACCCCATGACCACGCTCAGCGGCGCCACCCGGCTTGGGGCAGACTGCGAGATCGGGCCGATGGCCGTGCTGCGCGACGTTCGAGCCGGGCAGCGGGTGGTGGTCGGTGAGTCCCGTCTCGACGGCTGTGAGCTCGGCGACGACGTGCATATCGGGGCCTACTGCCGGGTCCGTCCGAATACCGTGCTCGCGTCCGGGGTAGAGTTGGGGACGCATGCCGAGGTCAAGAACAGCACCGTGGGCGCCGGGACTCGCATCAGTCACTTCTCCTGCGTGCTCGACAGTGACGTGGGGGAGGCGGTGAACATCGGCGCCGGGACTGTGACCTGCAACTACGACGGTGAGGGGAAGTACCGCACCACCATCGGCAACCGAGTCTTCGTCGGCACCAACGCGACGCTCGTGGCGCCCGTGCGTCTCGGGGACGGCTGCTATGTGGGCGCGGGCTCCTTCATCGACCAGGATGTCCCCGCGGGCGCTCTCGCGGTCGGCCGGAGCCGGCAGCGCAACGTCGAAGGATGGGCGGCCCGGCGGCCGGTGCAGCCGTGACCGATTCCAACCCGTACGGCGAGCTGCTGCTCCTCTCCGGCAGCGGCAACCCCGAGCTCAGCGAGCGGATCGCGCGAGAGATCGGTGTGAACCTCGCGGAGTGCGAGATCACCCGTTTCGCCGACGGCGAGTTCGACGTCAAGATCCGCGAGTTGGTGCGCGGCCACGACGTCTTCCTGGTGCAGCCGACGTGCCATCCGGTCAGCGACAACCTGATCGAGCTGTTCATCATCCTGGACGCGCTGCGCCGCGCCTCGGCGTCGCGCATCACCGCGGTGATCCCCTACTACGGGTATCAGCGCAAGGAGAAGAAGACTCAGGCGCGCGACCCGATCAGCGCCAAGCTGATGGCGAACATCATCGAGCTGGCAGGCGCCAACCGGGTGATCTGCGTCGACCTCCACGCCGAGGCGATCCAGGGCTTCTTCGACATCCCGGTCGACGCGCTCATCGCGACCAAGATCCTCGCCCGCCGCGTGCGTGAACGCCACGGCCACGACGTCGTGGTGGTGTCGCCGGACACCGGTGGTGTGAACCGCGCTCGCAACCTCGCGCGCATCCTGGACGCGCCGATCGCCTTCATCGACAAACGGCGTCCGCGAGACGACACCGTCGAGGTCGTCAACGTCATCGGTGACGTCGAAGGCGCGGTATGCGTGATCGTCGACGACCTCATCTCCACCGGGAGCACGCTCGTCAACGCGGCGATTGCACTCCTCGCTCGGGGTGCCAAGTCCGTGGACGTGGTGGCCACCCATGGCGTGCTCAGCGATGGCGCCGTGGCGCGCCTGCATGCGGCACCAATCGACGAGATCTGCATCACCGACACGATCCCGTACCACAACGGCAGCCACAGCTTCGACGATGCGCCCAAGCTCCGCATCCTCTCGGTCGCGCCGCTGATCGCCGAGGCGATCGTGCGTGTCCACGAGGGACGGAGCGTGAGCGAACTGTTCCGGTGAGCGGCTCAGACCCACCACCGTCGCCGAGCCGATGACGCCGCTCATCATCGTCATCGTCGCCGGACTCATCATCGCCGCGTTTGCGGCGGCGGCGGAGACATCGCTGACCAGCGTCAGCCGCATCCGGATGCGAAGCCTTGCCGAGGACGGCAACAAACGCGCCCGAACGGTCACACAACTCCATGCCGATCCGAACGCATATCTGTCGACGATCCTCACCCTCAACACCGTCGCCGTCATCGTCGTTTCGACGGCGACTGCGCTGCTGATCGGCAGCTATCTGCGCAGCATCCCGCAAGCCGTCGGCACGATCGTGCTCTCGATCATCGTCCTGATCTTCTGCGAGATCGCGCCGAAGTCGCTCGCGCTTCGTTTCAACGAGCGCTTCGCGCTTGTCCTCGGCGGCCCCGTCCAGTTCCTGACCCGGTTGCTCAAGCCCCTTGTCGGCGGCTTGAGCGCGATGTCACGCCTGATCGTGCGTGCGGCCACCAGGGGGCACGGGGTGCGCGGTCCATTCGTGACCGAGGAGGAGTTGAAGCTGTTGCTCTACGTCGGCGAGCAGGAGGGGATCGTCGAGCAGGAGGAGCGCGAGATGATCCACGGCATTCTCGAGATGACGGACAAGACCGTCCGCGAGGTGATGGTGCCCCGCGTCGACATCGTCGCCGTTGAGGCGACCGACTCGATCGCCGACGTGATCAAGGTGATCATCGAATACGGGTACTCGCGGATTCCCATCTATGAGGACAACGTCGACAACATCGTCGGCGTCGTCTACGCCAAGGATCTGCTCCGTCACGGCGTGGTTGGTGACGACCAGCGCCCGCTCAAGGCGGTGGCGCGCGAGCCGTACTACACGCCGGAGGCGAAACACGTCGGCGAGCTCCTGCGCGACATGAAGGAGCGCAAGGTACACATCGCCGTGGTGGTCGACGAGCATGGGGGGACCGCAGGCATCGTCACCTTCGAGGACCTGATCGAGGAGATCGTCGGTCCGATCCGCGACGAGTACGACATGCGCGAGGTGGAGGAATTGCAAATCGTCTCGGACAACGAGGTGGTCGTCAGCGCGCGATTCCCCGTCGACGACCTCAAGGAGGCGCTCGATCTCGACGTCCCCGATGTCGAGGCCGACACCGTCGGTGGGCTCGTCTACGAGCAGCTTCAGGAGATCCCCAAGGTGGGTGCGACCATCCAGCTCGGGAACGCGACCCTGACCGTCGAGTCCGTCCGCCGCCAGGGCATTCAAAGCGTGCGCATCACCAGCCCCGTCGCGCTGGTGAGGGATCGTGGCGCGCGCCCCATCGACTATGACGGCCACGAGGTCGCGCGACACCCAGGAGGAGTCGCCTGCGCACGCTCGCCGCCAGTAGTGCGCATGATGGTCGGATGCCGACCTACAGTGACGAGGGAATCGTCCTCCGGCGCATCGACTACGGCGAGTCGGATCGCATCCTCACCGTGCTGACGCTCGAGCACGGCAAGATCGGCGTCATCGCTCGAGGCGTGCGCAAGAGTCAGAGCCGGCTCGCGTCGCGCACCGACCTGTTCACGCGCAGCCGCATGCAGCTGGCGCGTGGACGCGGCGAGCTCGACGTGCTCACCCAGGCGGAGACGGTTGCGGCAACCCCGCTGCGCAGCGACGCGCGTCGCGCCGCCTGCGCCTCGTTGTGCGCCGAGCTCACCGACCGCGTGCTCGAAAGTCATCACGCGGACCCCGAGATCTACGCGCTCGTTGCCGGTGCGCTGACCGCGTGCGCCGACCCGGAGCGCGATCCTCGCGCCGCGATCGTGTGGTTCGCACGCCGCATGGTGGACCGGCTCGGCTACGCGCCCCAGCTGGTGGAGTGCGTCAGCTGCGAGCGCCGCCTTCCCGAGGAAACGGCCTGGTTCAGCGCCCCGGGCGGCGGCCTGCTCTGCGTGCGCTGCGCCCCGGGTGACCCCGAGGCGGTGGAGTGCGCCGTGCGAGTCATCAAGGTGCTGCGCGCTGCCGCCGACGGCGACGAGGAGCTCTGGCTGCGGCTCCGGCTCGACACCGCGACGCTCCAGACACTCGAGCGCATCGTCGAGTTCGAGCTTGCGTATCACCTCGATCGCCGGCTGCGGTCGATCGACGTGCTCCGGGCGATCGAGGGGCGGGGTGCCGTGAGGGTGCCGGTAGACTGACCCGCCATGGCCAAAGAGCAGCCCCAGGACGGCCAGGCGCAATCGGACGTCATCGAGAAGCTCGTCTCGCTGAGCAAGCAGCGCGGCTTCGTGTACCCGTCGAGCGAGATCTACGGTGGCCTCAACGCCGTCTACGATTTCGGCCCGCTGGGCGTCCGGCTCCGCCGGAACATCCGCGAGCGCTGGTGGCAATCGATGGTGGACCTGCGCGATGACGTGGAGGGCATCGAGACAGCGATCCTCATGAATCCCGAGGTGTGGGTCGCGAGCGGCCACGTCGCCGGCTTCACCGATCCGCTGGTGGACTGCACCGGCCCTTGCAAGAAGCGCTGGCGCGAGGATCACCTCGGCGATGAGCGGCTCGCGCGCGGCAAGCCTGCCGACGCGCCCGGCTGCCCGGAGTGCGGTGGTGTCCTGACCGAGGCACGCCAGTTCAACCTCATGTTCAAGACCTTCATCGGTCCGGTCGAGGAGGATGCCGAGCAGATCTGGCTCCGCCCGGAGACGGCGCAGGGCATGTTCGTCAACTTTGCCAACGTGGTGAACTCCACGCGCCGCCGCCTGCCGTTCGGTATCGCCCAGCAGGGCAAGGGATTTCGCAATGAGATCTCGCCGGGCAACTTCGTCTTCCGGTTGCGCGAGTTCGAGCTGATGGAGATGGAGTATTTCTGCAAGCCGGGGAGCGACCGCGAGCTGCACGAGTACTGGTGCGCGGAACGGTTCCGCTGGCACGTCGACGTCATGGGTGTGCGCAAGGCGAATCTCCGGCTCCGTCCGCACACCAAGGAGGAGCTCTCCCACTACAGCTCTGCGACCAGTGACATCGAATATCGCTATCCCTTCGGGTGGGGCGAGCTCGAAGGCGTCGCGGATCGCACCGACTTCGACCTCAAGACGCATATGGAGCACAGCGGGCGCGACCTCTCGTACTTCGACCCTGAGACAAACGAGCGCTACATCCCGTACGTCATCGAACCGGCGGTGAGCACCGATCGCATCTTCATCACGTTGCTCGTCGACGCGTATGACGAGGAGGAGGTACGCGGCGAGAAGCGTGTGGTGCTGCACCTCCATCCCGACGTGGCCCCGGTACAGGTCGCGGTGTTGCCGCTCAGCAAGAAAGCCGAGCTCGTGGAACCGGCACGGCGAATCGAGCACGGCCTCCGACCCCGTTTCTCGACCATGTACGACGAGACGCAGGCGATCGGCCGACGCTATCGCCGTCAGGACGAGATCGGTACCCCGCTGGCAATCACGTTCGACTTCGACTCGCTCAACGACCAATCGGTCACCATCCGCGAACGTGATGGCATGACCCAGGTCCGCGTGCCCATCGAAGGGCTGGATCGCGCGATCCACGATCAGCTCGAGAGCGGCCGCGCACGAGCGCGCGAGCGTGCCCACGGCGGGCACGACGCGTAGCATCCCGCCGTGGTGAGTGTTCGCAGCGACACCGATGCGGTGGCTGCGGGTGTGCTCGACCTGCTGGCGCTCGGGGACGCTCCCGATCTCGACACGGTGCTCGAGCGGATCGTCCGGGCGGCACGTCGCCAGGTCTCGGCGCGATACGGCGCCATCGGGGTGCCCGACGGTCGCGGTGGATTCGCGAGGTTCGTGACGTCAGGCATCAGTGAGCGCGTGGCTGCGACCATCGGCGAGCTGCCGCGGACTCACGGCGTGCTCGGCGCCCTGCTCGAGGAAGGCCCCATCCTGCTCGACGACATCCGCGAGCATCCGCGCTTCTCGTACTACCCCGCCCACCACCCGACGCTGACGGACTTCCTCGGTGTGCCCATCAAGCACCGAGGGAACGTCCTCGGCAATCTCTTCGTCAGTGGACACCATTCCGGTCACTTCACAAAAGCGGATGCGCGCCGGCTGGAAACCCTTGCGGCATATGCGGGCGTTGCAATCGCGAACGCCGAGCTCTATGCGCAGTCGCAGAGACTCGCGGTCGTCGAGGAGCGCAACCGGGTCGCGCGCGAGTTGCACGATGCCGCAACGCAGACGCTCTTCAGCCTGGTCCTTGCCGCCCGCGCTGCCGCGCTTTCGACGCGCGACGAGGAGGCGCGCAGCACGCTGCAGGAATTCGAGCAGCGAACCTCGTCAGCACTCCAGGAGCTGCGCGGCCTCGTGCACGCACTCCGTCCCAAAAGCCTTGAACGTGACGGTCTCGCGGCCACGCTCGCCGACCACGCCGATGCCTTGCGCACCAGCGGAGCGCGCGTGGTGGTCGATGCCGCCGAGGGCGTTCGGCTTCCACTCGACACCGAGCACGCACTGCTGCGCATCGCACAGGAAGCGCTGCACAACGCGATGCGTCACGCGCCTGGATCGTCGGTGCGCGTCACCCTCCGCCCAGGGCCTAAGACGGTGTCGCTGCGCATCCACGACGACGGCCCCGGCTTCGACCAGAACCTGCTGTCACACACGCGGCGGGGCGTCGGCCTGACCAGCATGCGCGAACGCGCAAATGCGATCGGCGCACGTCTGGTAATTCGCTCACGACCGGGCGGCGGCACGACGGTCACCGTCAGCGTCCCGTCGTCGTGACCGCATGAATGCACGCATCCGGCTCCTCATCGTCGACGACCACTCGGTGGTGCGCGAAGGGCTGCGTGCGTTCCTCCGGCTTCAGGATGGCATCGAGGTTGTCGGCGAGGCAGCGGGCGCTGACGAGGCGATCCGGGTCGCCGGCGAGTCGTCCCCTGACGTGATCCTGCTCGACCTCGTGATGCCCCAGGGCGATGGGATCGGAGCCATCCGCAGGTTGCTCGAGGTCGCTCCGGGAGCACGCGTGCTCGTGCTCACGAGCTTCGCGGACAACTCGCAGATCTTCGCGGCGATCGCCGCCGGCGCCGCCGGTTATCTGCTCAAGGATGTCGATCCGCAGGCGCTTGCCGACGGCATCCGGGACGTGTACGCCGGACGACCGGCGCTCGACGCCTCGGTCGCCGCGCGGCTGATGCACCGCAGCGGATCGCCGCGCCAGACCCACAGCGAGCTCACCGCCCGTGAGCGCGACGTGCTCCGATTGATCGTCGAAGGGCTCGCCAACAAGCAGATCGCGCAGCGACTGGGTATCGGCGAGAAGACGATCAAGACCCACGTGAGTCGCGTGCTCGCAAAGCTCGGCGTGGCCGACCGGACCCAGGCCGCGGTGCTCGCCATCCGGGAGCGCCTGGTCGACTGAGAGGTCCGCCGAATGACGGACCCGCGACTGCGGCATACGGTGGACGCCCTCGGCGCTGTGCGCGCGCAGGATTGAGGGCATGGGAACACTGTCCGGAACCACCGTCATGATCACCGGCGCCTCCAGAGGACTGGGGAGGGCGCTTGCCCGAGCGGCTGCTCGCGAAGGGGCCTCGCTTGCGATCTGCGCTCGTGGAGCAGCGGCGCTCGAGGCCGTTGCCGAGGACTGCCGCGCCAATGGCGTCGAGGTGCTGGCGGTGCTCGCCGACATCGCGGACGCCTCCGATGTCGAGCGCTTCGCGGCGACCGCGCTGGAACGCTTCGGGGGCATCGACGTCCTGGTCAACAACGCCGCCGAGCTCGGCCCGCTGCCGCTGCCGCAGCTCACCGACGCACCGTCGAGCGCCCTCGAGCATGTGTTGCAGTCCAATGTGCTCGGACCGTTGCGCCTCACCCAGGCGGTGATCGGCGGGATGCTCCTGCGCAACCACGGTCTCGTCGTCAACATCAGCACGGACGCCGCGCTCATCGGGTTCGAGGGGCTCGGCCTGTACAGCGCCTCCAAGGCGGCGCTCGACGCGCTGACGCGGAGCTGGTCGGCGGAGCTGCAACGGACCAAGGTGCGGGTGATCAGCGTCGACCCGGGCGACATGAACACCGCGATGCACATGGCAGCCGACCCGGAGGCCAACCCCGCGGACCTGCTCCTTCCGGAGGACGTCGCCGAGCGGCTGCTCACGCTTCTGGTCGGGCGCCTCCCGGAGGCCGATCGTATTGAAGCGGCAAGGCTCGCATGATCTCCCCACCCCGCGAGCTCCGCGCCGCACTGCCCGCCGAATTGCGCGGGATGCGCCGCGATGGGGCGCGGCTCTGCGTCGTCAAGCGGGAGAGCGGCCGCATCACGCATACAACCGTCGCTCACCTCGGCGAGTACCTCGCATCCGGAGACCTGCTCGTCGTCAACTCGAGCCGGACGCTGCCTGCCGCGCTGCGGGTCGACCGTGACGGCGCGGCGCAGGTGCAACTCCGTCCGGGCGCGCTCCGCGACCGCGAGTGGGACGCGCTGGCGGTGGAGACCGCACCACCCCACCGCAATGTCCCGCTCGAGCCGGGCGAGCTGCTCCGTGCGCCGGGCGGGCTGCGCTTCCGTGTCCTCGAGCCGCGCTCTGACGCCCCGCTGCTGTGGCGGATGGCCGTCGAGAGCGGCGACCCGATGCGAACCTTGCTCAGCGCAGGCGAGCCGATCCGGTACTCATACGTGCCCGACCCAGTTCCGCTCGAGCACTACCAGACGGTCTACGCGGGCGCGCCCGGTTCGGTCGAGACGCCGTCGGCCGGCCGCCACCTGACCTGGGAGCTGCTCAGCGACCTGCGCCGTCAGGGCGTTGACGTCACCGACATCGTGCTCCACTGCGGGCTCAGCTCCTTCCAGGACGACGACGTCGACCTGGACAAGCCGCTCATCGAGGAGCGCTTCGCCGTCCGTCGTGACGCAGCCGAGCGCATCAACCGCGCGACGCGTGTGGTCGCCGTCGGCACGAGCGTCATCCGCACGCTGGAGACCGCCGTCGACGCCGGCGGAGACGTGCAGCCCATGAGTGGATGGACCCACCTGGTGATCACGCCGGCCACCCGCCTGCGCGTGGTCGATGCGCTCCTCACCGGGCTGCACGAACCCCCTGCGACGCACCTCGACATGCTCGGTGCGCTGCTCGACGTCAGCCTGCTGGAGCGCGCATATGCCGAGGTCCGCGAGCGCCGCTACCTGTGGCACGAGTTCGGCGACGCGATGCTCATCCTCTAGGCTGCGGACCGTTTCTGACATGATCCCGTTGGCCCCACCGGTGGGCTCCAGGTCAACCAGGAGAGTGCGATGTCTGAGCTTTTGATCCTCGAGTTCGAGGGATTCGGCGCCAAGGACTACGACCACGTCAACGAACTGCTCGGGATCAACGCGGAGACGGGCGAGGGCGAGTGGCCCGCCGGGCTGCACACGCACCTGGCTGGTCCGACCGAGGGCGGCGGATGGATCGTTGTGGAGGTCTGGGAGTCCCAAGAGGACCAGGACGAATTCATGAAGACCCGCCTCGGTCCGGCGCTGGGCCAGGCCGGAGTCACCGGGCCGCCCAAGCGTGCGGAGTGGAGCAAGACCAAGGCGCATCGCACTCCGAAGAAGCCGTCCAAAAAGGCCGGGTAACCCTCAGCAGACCGCGCATGCGTCGGGGTGCGTCACGGGCGTTCGGCCTCGTGGCGGCCCGATGCTACGCTCACGCCTTGCGAGCGCACCAACCACCACGATGAGGTCTGGCCAATGGCGGTAGGCACCCGGGGCAAGAAGTCGTCCAGGACTCCGGCAAAAAAGACAGCGGCGCGGAAGACATCCGCGCGAAGCACCGGGTCGCAGAACGGCGCCGTGGCGCGCGCCCACAAGTGGGTGTACAGCTTCAACGAAGGGAGCGCGTCGATGCGCGACCTGCTGGGTGGCAAGGGTGCGGGTGTTGCGGAGATGACCAGGGCCGGCCTGCCCGTCCCGCCTGGTTTCACGATCACCACCGAGGCCTGCAACGCCTTCTACGCGAAGGGGGCGAAATTCCCGGACGGTCTCTGGGAGCAGGTTGAGAGGGCGCTCAAGGTCGTCGAGAAGACCACCGGCAAGGGCTTCGGCGACCCGCGCAATCCGCTGCTCGTCAGCGTGCGAAGCGGTGCCAAGTTCTCGATGCCGGGGATGATGGACACGGTCCTCAACCTCGGCCTCAACTCCGCGACGCTCGAGGGACTCGCCAAGCTCACCCGGGACCGGCGTTTCGCGCTCGATGCGCAGCGACGCTTCATCCAACTCTTCAGCAAGATCGTCCTGGGTATCGATGGTCAGCTGTTCGAGGATGCGCTCGACGACATCAAGAAGCGCAAGAAGGCGAAGACCGATGCCGACCTCAGCGCGCCGGCACTTGAGGAGCTGATCGTCGAGTATCGCGCGATCGTCAAGCGCCATTCGAAGACGGGCTTCCCCGAGGATCCGATGGACCAGTTGCGTGCCGCGATCGGGGCTGTGTTCGAGTCGTGGAACAACAAGCGCGCGACCGATTATCGCAACTACAACCGCATCCCGCACGACCTCGGCACCGCGGTCAACGTGCAATCGATGGTGTTCGGCAACATGGGTGATGACTCCGGGACCGGTGTCGCATTCACGCGTGATCCGTCCACCGGTGAGAAGAAGCTGTACGGCGAGTACCTCACCAACGCGCAGGGTGAGGACGTCGTTGCAGGCATCCGCACGCCAAAGCCGATCGCCGCGATGGCGACCGATCTTCCCAAGGCGTACAAGCAATTCGAGCAGATCGCGCGCAAGCTCGAGAAGCATTACCGCGACGTGCAGGACATGGAGTTCACCATCGAGCGCGGCACGCTGTACATGCTGCAGACGCGCAGCGGCAAGCGCACCGCCGAGGCCGCGGTGAAGATCGCGGTCGACATGGTGCGCGAGCGGCTCATCACCCGGCGCGAGGCTGTGCTCCGTGTCGAGCCCGGACAGGTGGATCAACTCCTCCATCGCCGCATCGATCCGAAGGCCAAGATCAACGTGCTCGCAACCGGCCTCGCCGCATCACCCGGCGCCGCGTACGGCAAGGCGGTGTTCGACGCGGATCGGGCCGAGGAGCTGGCCAAGAAGGGCGAGAAGGTCATCCTCGTGCGCATCGAGACCAACCCCGACGACGTGCACGGCATGATCGCCGCTGAAGGAGTCCTCACATCGCGCGGTGGGCGCACATCGCACGCCGCGGTGGTCGCGCGAGGCATGGGCAAGCCGTGCGTCGCGGGCGCGGAGTCCGTGCAGGTTGACCTGGTCAAGCGCCAGTTCACCGCGGGCGGTACGAAGATCAAGGAGGGAGAACCCTTCACGATCGACGGATCCACGGGCAACGTCATCGAGGGACAGGTGCCCATGCTCGACGCGGAGATCTCCGGCGAGCTCGAGGAGATCCTGCGCTGGGCGGACTCGTTCCGCCGCCTCGAGGTGTGGGCGAACGGTGACTATCCACACGACGCGGTGCGCGCCCGCGACTTCGGCGCGCAGGGCATCGGCCTCTGCCGCACCGAGCACATGTTCATGCAGCAGGAACGCCTTCCCATCGTGCAGAAGATGATTCTCGCGCCCACGGAGAAGGAGCGCCGCATCGAGCTGGCGAAGCTGCTCCCGATGCAGCGCGACGACTTCCACGGCATCCTCAAGGCGATGCACGGATTGCCCGTCATCATCCGGCTCATCGATCCGCCGTTGCACGAGTTTCTCCCCTCGCTCGAGGAACTGTTGGTGGAGGTCACGCGCGCACAGGCGCTCGGCAAGCCGGAGAAGTCGTACCGCGACAAGGTGAAACTGCTCGCCGAAGTGCAGAGCCTGCACGAGCAGAACCCGATGCTGGGCCTGCGTGGATGCCGGCTCGGTCTGCTGTTCCCGGAAATCATCGAGATGCAGACGCGCGCGATCATCGAGGCCGCGGTCAGCCTCAAGAAAGAACGCATCGACGTGCGCCCGGAGATCATGGTGCCGCTGGTCGGCACCCTCGAGGAATTGCGCCGGACTCGCGAGGTGATCGATCGCGTTGCGCAGGAAGTGTTCAAGGAAACCAAGACAAAGGTGACGTACCTGGTCGGCACCATGATCGAGGTGCCTCGCGCTGCGCTGACTGCGGGGCAGATAGCGCAGTCCGCCGACTTCTTCTCCTTCGGCACCAATGACCTCACGCAGATGACGTTCGGTGTGTCGCGCGACGACGCCGAGGGCAAGTTCCTGCTCCGCTACGTGGAGGAGAAGATCCTGCCGCGCAATCCCTTCGAGACCCTCGATCGCGACGGTATCGGGCGGCTCATGCGTTTCGCGGTGGAGGAGGGGCGTGCCGTGCGTCCGTCCTTGAGCGTCGGCATCTGCGGCGAGCACGGTGGCGACGCGGATTCCATCGCCCTCTGCGAGGAGCTGGGACTCGACTACGTCTCCTGCTCACCCTTCCGGGTGCCCGCCGCACGGATGGCGGCCGCGCATGCCCGCCTGGCACGGGTGGAGCGAGATCGCTGAGCACCCAGGTGACTGAGCACGTCCGGATCCGCAAGATCGCCACGCGAAGCGGTCGGCCGGAGATGCTGGACGACGGTCATGTCGTCGAAGGTGATGAGCTGTCGCCCCCGACGCCTGGAATGCCATATGCCGTGCGCCGTACCGTCACCGAACATACGGACGCACCGGAAGTGTTCGCAACATCGCCGGTTCGCGCGGTGATCACCGAGCAACTCGGCGGGATTGTGTTGCTCACGGACAACTCGAAATATGCGATCGAGGTCGTCGGACGCTAGGAAAACCAGGTAACGGATTACTTGCGATGACCCACGTGGTATATCGTTTCGCCTACTCTTCATAGTGATGTCCTGGCCGCAGACACCCATGCCCGCAGCCACCACTACCGTGTCGGGTGCCGAGCCATATCTTCCCGTGGAGGAAGTGGCACAAAGGTTGGATCTCCCGCTCGGTATTCTGCTTCGACGCGTCGAGGCGGGTGACGTCCCCTCGCGGCGTGAGGAGGGCCCTGATGGCGTGCGATACCTGGTTCGGCTTGGCGATCTCGGCATCGAGAGCCCGGTGAGCGACGGCGTCGCGGTCCCGGAGCCGCCACCGCCGCCACCAGCCCCGGTCGAAGACGAGGCCCCACCCGATCAAGCGGCGAGCGTCGACGTGGTGGGCACGGCACAGACGTCGTCATGGCCTGACAAGGTCGTTCCCCCTCCCGCCGAAGAGCTCGCCGCAGAGGCGCAGACCTCCCACGGCCGGGGTGGATCGATGATCGAGGTGGGCTCGAACGAGCCGCGCCGCGACGTCGCCTCGATGACCTCGCTTGATCCACGCGAGCTCGTGGCCGGCCTCCTCGACCGCTGGGAGCGGACGCTCGAGCAGCGCATCTACTCCGAGCAGCGGCAGCGCTTCGAATCCGAGCTGAACGCCCGGCAGAATCTGGTGAAGCAGCTTCAGCTGGAGCTGCAGACCGCTCGTGCCGAGCACGCGGCCGCCCAGGCCGAGAAGGATCGCCGCCTCGCCGATCGGGATCGCCGGATCAGCGAGCTCGAGGCCGGCTCGCACGACGCGCAGGATGCCGCGGGCAGGCGCCGCCGCTGGTTCTTCAGCCGCTAGCGAGCGGTCGAGGCTGGCGGGCCATGGCTGGGGACGCTGTCGCGGAGGTCAAGTCGCGGCTTGATCTCGTCGAGGTCATCGGGGGGTACGTCACCCTGCATCGCAGCGGCCGTGAGCTGACCGGGCTCTGCCCGTTCCACGCCGAGAAGACACCATCCTTCGCCGTCAACCCGGAGCGCCAGGTCTGGTACTGCCACGGCTGCGACAAAGGGGGCGATCTCTTCCGCTTCATCGAGCAGATCGAGCGGATCGACTTCCGCCAGGCGCTGGAGATGCTCGCGGATCGCGCCGGAGTCGAGCTGGACAGCGGGCCGAGCGCGGATCGCGGCGCCGGGCGCCGGCGTCGGCGGTCGATCGAGCTCAACGGCAGGGCGCAGGCGTATTACCAGCATGTGCTCTGGGCGACCCAGGCCGGCGAACGCGGGCGAGCCCTGCTCGGCGACCGCGGCATCGGGGAGCAGCTGGCGCGGCTGTTCGGCATCGGGTTCGCCCCAGCGGGCGGCGCCGGTGAGGACGCCCTTGCGAGGTATCTCACCGGCAAGGGTGCGACCGTCGAGGAGCTCGTCGAGGCAGGGCTTGCGCATCCGCCTGGGCGAGGCAGGACGCGTGATCGCTTCCGGGATCGCCTCGTGTTCCCCATCCGCGACGAGCGCGGCGAGGTGCTCGGCTTCGGGGCCCGAGCCCTCGGTGATGCCAAACCCAAGTACCTGAACAGCCCGGACTCCGCCGCGTACCACAAGTCGGCGGCGATCTTCGGCATCGACCTCGCCCGGACGGCGATCGCGGCCAAGCACGCCGCGGTGATCGTGGAGGGATATTTCGACGTCATCGCGGCCCATGCGGCAGGTGTCGAGCACACGGTCGCGAGCAGTGGGACGGCGCTGACTCGCGAGCAGGTGCACAGCCTGAGCCGGATCGCGGAGACGCTCATCCTCTGCTTCGACGGCGACGATGCCGGACGCGTTGCCGCCACCCGAGCGGTGGACGTCATCGCCGCCGAGGGCGTCCAGGCGCGGATCTGCCGGCTACCGGCGGGATTCAAGGACCCGGACGAGCTGGTTCACAGCGATCCTGCCGCGTTCGCCCAGGCGATCGGCGAATCGCCCGCAGCGTGGCAGGTGCTCCTCGACGCCGCCCTGGGCTCTGGCGAAGGCGGCAGCGTCGATGCGCGGCGGGCAGCGGCGGAACGAGCCGTTTCCGTCCTTGCCCGGATCCCGGAGGCGACCACCCGCGAGCTGTATCTCCAGCAAGCCGCCCGGCGCCTCGACATCGGGGCGCGGTCGCTGAGCACCGACCTGGCGAACTCGATGCGAGACGGAGCGCGCCGGCTCCCCAGGATCCGGGTCGCCGCGCCTGCGGAGATCGCAGCCGAGACCGCGGACGAATCGGAGCCGGCCGAGATGGACGAGCCGATGCCGCCCTGGGAGGCGCAACTCGCGCGCGTCGTGATGATCCGCCCGGAGCTTGCGGCGGCGCTCAGGTCAGACAGCGGCCTGGGGCCGGACGAGTTCACCAACCCGACCGCCCGCCGCATCTACGACGCTGCATCGAGCGACCCGGCGGGATTCACGTTGCGGAAGCTCAGCGGGGGAGACCAGCGTCGCGCGGCAGGCCTCCTGGTCAGGGAGGTGCCCGAATTCGCCGATGAGGCCGAACCACAGGCGATCAAGCAGCTGATGGCCGATTGCGTCCGCCTGATCCATGAGGAGAGCGTGCGCCGCGCGCTGGTGAGCATCTCGACCGAGATGCATCGGGCCCGAGACGAGGGCCGTACGGCCGACGCCGACGCCCTCGCGGCCAAGCTCAGCCGGCTGGCGGCGGATGCGCCCCATCTGCGTCGCACCCTGGCAGTCCGCTGATCGGAGGTCCGCTCGCGCGCGGGCGGACGCGCATGTTTGATCCGAAGGCTGCCGAGCCACCATCTTGCTCGTGCCCGCGTGGAACTTCCCTCTATTCGATCGCCCGAATTGGAACACGCAGACGGCTTCCACAATTATTGTGGGCACTGTCGTTTGTACCGATCGCCCGGCGGACCTTGCACAGCGGGCGTCAGCACGCGCCGCGTGAGACAGAGTTGAGATGAGCACAGCAACCACCACGAGATCCAGGGCAGCGACCCTTCCGCCGCCCTCCGGGGCAGATTTGCTGGTCTCCGCCGCCGAGGCGCTGATCATCAAAGGCAAGGACCACGGCTATCTCACGCCCGACGACATCCTGGCCGCCTTCCCTGAGATCGATGTCGAACCCGATCATCTGGAACGGATCTTCCACGTCTTCCGTGAGATGGGGATCGAGGTCAGCGACGGTGACAAGGATTTCGAGACTGTCGACGAGATCGACGAGGAGCTCATC
This sequence comes from Candidatus Dormiibacterota bacterium, assembly GCA_963830305.1. Classification (GTDB taxonomy): domain Bacteria; phylum Chloroflexota; class Dormibacteria; order Aeolococcales; family Aeolococcaceae; genus Palsa-851. The sequence continues at coordinate 219,806 of CAWHLW010000007.1, forward strand.
GCCAAGGCCGAGGCGATCAACTCCGTCTCCCTGGACGACCCGGTACGCATGTACCTCAAGGAGATCGGCCGCGTGGCGCTTCTCAAGGCCGAGCAGGAGGTGCACTACGCGAAGCTGATCGAGCAGGGCGACGAAGAGGCGAAGAACCAGCTCACCGAGGCCAACTTGCGTCTTGTGGTCAGCATTGCCAAGAAGTACATCGGCCGCGGCATGTCCTTCCTCGACCTGATCCAGGAAGGCAACATGGGGCTGATCCGCGCCGTCGAGAAGTTCGACTACCACAAGGGCTACAAGTTCTCGACGTACGCCACGTGGTGGATCCGTCAGGCGATCACGCGCGCGATCGCCGACCAGGCTCGAACCATCCGCATCCCCGTCCACATGGTCGAGACCATCAACAAGCTCGTCCGTGTCTCGCGGCGTTTGCTCCAGGAGTTGGGACGCGAGCCCAACGATGAGGAGATCGCCGAGGAGATGGGGATCACTCCCGAGAAAGTTCGCGAGATCACCAAGGTGTCGCAGGACCCGGTCTCGCTGGAAACCCCCATCGGCGAGGAAGAGGATTCGCATCTCGGCGACTTTGTCGAGGACAAAGAGGCCACTGCACCGTCCGATGCGGCATCGCTGACGATGTTGCGCACGGAGGTGGAGGACATTCTCGACACGCTGACGCCGCGCGAACGTCGCGTGCTCCAGCTCCGATTCGGCCTCATCGACGGCCACCAGCGCACCCTCGAAGAGGTGGGCAAGCGTTTCGGTGTCACTCGCGAGCGCATTCGTCAGATCGAGGCGAAAGCGCTGCGAAAGCTGCGCCATCCCTCGCGGTCCAAGAAGCTCAAGGACTACCTCGAGTAGACTGCGCGGCTCATTCGCCGGCGGTGACGAATCGTGATCGTCGAGGCACAGTGCGTCACGGCAGGTAGACTTGAGTCATGATCCGGGTTAGCTCAGCGGTAGAGCAGGCGGCTGTTAACCGCAAGGCCACTGGTTCGAATCCAGTACCCGGAGCGTCGACGTCCCACTAGCAGCACGCGGCATCGCCCGAGGCGGCGCCGTACACGAGGAATACGGGATGACCGAGACCGCATCGCGGTCGGGCACCACGCCCGCTGCCACGACCCTGACCGCCCCCGATACCGAGGGCGTTGCCCCGACCGACACGACATCGACACCACCGACGTGGGAGTGGCCCCTGTCGGTACCGCCGTCTCACCCTCCTGAGGGCGTGCTCGACCGCGACGGCGGCGAGGAGGAACGCGTCATCGACGGAATTGCGACCCAACCGCCGGTCGAAATGACCGAAGCCGATCCCACCGAGGTGACGGTCGTCGCGGCCATCACCACGCCGGAGAAGGCGCTGCCCAAGGTCACCTCGTTCGGACCTCCAGGGAAGCGCCGTTCCACCATGGCGATCGTCGTGCTGTCCATCGTCACGCTCGGCGTCTACAGCCTTGTGTGGCACCACCGCATCAACCGTGAGGTGGGCAATTTCGATACGCGCATGCACGTCATTCCGGGGCGCTCCACGCTTGCGGTCGCAATTCCCTGGGCGCTGGGCATCCTGATCAGCCTCGCCGGCGCCGCAAGGATCGTGCTCGCGGTGGCCAATGTCACGCTCCCCTTCAATCCGCACTTCACGGTGCTGCAGGCGTATGCGCTGCTCGGTGGCATCCTGGTGATCCCGTATCTCGAGCTGTTGCTGTCCTTCAGCGCCGTCGCAATGGTGATGACGCTGGAGCGCGTGCGCATCGTCGAGGACCGGATGCTGCGTACCACCGATGTGCAGCTGCGCCCGGTACGCGCCATCTTCTGGATGGTGCTTCCGATTGCGGGTGGCTTGATTCTCATGGCAATCATCCAGCGACGTCTCAACCGCGCCTGGGAGGACGATATGGCGGCGGCACCTGCGGTGCGCCCGACAGTGCGGGTGGCTCCGAGCTGACCGTTTCTGCCACCGCCATGCCTGCTCTCGTGCCCCGGTTGCGGCGGGCTGCACTAGACTAACCGGTCGCGGTGGCTGTTTCGATCGCCTGTATTTCCGGCAAAGGCGGGGTGGGAAAGACAACCACCTGCGCCTCCCTGGCGGCTGTGTTCGCGGCGCGCGGACGTCGCGTGCTCGCCGTCGACATGGATCCGCAGTCCAACCTCACGTCCGGACTCGGCTTCAACCCGTACTCGCTCACGCATACCGTTGCCGACGCGATTCTCGAGCCGGATCAGTCCGTCGATGAGCTGATCGTCCGCACCAAGTGGGCCGGGCTGCATCTGCTCCCCGCGAACCCCGACCTCAGCGCGGTGGAGGCCGGTCTGCCGACCACGCTGGATGCCGAGACGCGTCTGCGTCGCGCGCTCGATCGCGATTGTCGCGACTACGACTTCATCCTGTTCGACACGCCGCCGAGTTTTGCGTTCCACACCATCAGCGTCCTCGCGGCTGCCGATTACGTCGTGATTCCAATGCAGATGTCGGGCTATGCGGTGAAGGGGCTCAAGGAGACGCTGCGGTCCGTGCACCACGTGCGCCAGGAGTTGAATCCGGACCTGCGCGTCCTCGGCCTGCTGCCGACATTCGTCGTCATGCGCACGCGCTTCTCGCGCGACATGCTCGACGGACTTCGCGCGATCCCGAATCTGCGTGTCTTCAACACGGTCATCAAGGTGACCGTGCGACTGCAGGAGTCGGCGCTCGCGGGCGAACCGGTGACCGTGATGGCGCCGTCGTCAGAGGCGGCCGCCGCATATCGCTCCTTCGCCGACGAGGTGCTCGCCGCGCTCATCGCCGAAGGTGAGCGTGGTGTCTGAGGTCCGTTCAACACGGCGCCGGCGGAGCGTCGCCGTCGCCCCCGCCCTCCTCGATCCCGCCGAGTTGCCGGAGGACGCGCCCGGGCGGGTGAAGCTGATCACGGTGGAAGCGGCTGCCGACATCGTCGATCCCCCGGCGCCACTCGCCCCCCCGCCGATCACACGGTCCCCGTCGGTGCTCGCAGCGAGCGGTGGGTGGATCGTTGTGGCGGTGGCCGGCGTCGTGATCGTGGCGATCTTCCTCGTGGGGATGCTGCTCACCCGCTGACGTGAGCGCCACAATACGTGGCGTTCGGACCGAGCATTCCGAGCCTGACCCCCTGGGAGGAGGCCGCCCACATGGACGTGACCCGACTGAAGACCCTGCCGCTGTTCAGCGGCCTGTCCAATCACGACCTGGAGCGGGTCGCCACCTGGATCGACGAGGTGGACCTGCCGGCCGGCAAGAAACTCCTCGCCGAGGGGACGTTCGCCTACGAATTCGTGGTGATCGAGGATGGGACCGCGGCCGTGAGCATCGACGGCGTGCACGTCAACGATCTGGGCCCCGGCGATTTCTTCGGCGAGATCGCACTGCTTGCCACGCCGCAGCGAACGTCGTCCGTCGAGACCACCTCACCGATGCGTGCAGGCGTGATGACCGGCGCTAACTTCAGGGCAATGATCCGGGAGCTTCCACAGGTGGGTGAAAGAGTGCGCGTGGTGATGGAAGAGCGGATGCTCCCCACCGGCGAGGCTCCGGCCTAAGCGCTCGGTGGCTGCGGGGTAAAGCCCGCGAGCCGGTCTCGCACCAGCACATCGGCTTCACGCGCGCTCGCTGAGAACCCATCCAATGCGAGCAGGAACGCAGCGCGCGCGAATGAGGAGATGCGAAGGGGCGTCCGCGCACGAACGGTCGCCGTCCGCGGCGTGTCCCGCAACAGCGCGATCTCGCCGAAGCACTCGCCTGGCCCAAGCGAGCTGACCACGCGGCCGTCACCGATAACGTCGGCGTCGCCCTCCTCGATCACGTAGAAGCGATCCCCCGAATCTCCCTGACGGAAGACCTCCACTCCGGCCGCCACGCTCATGATCTGGACGTTCGCCGCGAGGGCGTCGATGCTCGGGATCGGCAGCGGTCTCAGGATGCTCACGCGGCGCAGCACGCCGATCTCCCTGTCCCGATGGACGACCGAGCCGTCGATGGCGTGCAGACGGCGCCACGCCATAACAACGAGCGCGAAGGCGGGAATCCCAAGGACAAGCAGGGCGCCCCGGATGCCGAGGAGCGCGATGGCCAGTGGGGTGATGAGCGACCCCATCGCGACCGTCACAGCCGCAGAGACTCTCGAACGCGCCAAAGACGCTCGCGAGCAGTTCGTAGGGGACGAGGCGGGCAGGGAGCGTGAACAGGCCAACGTCAACGAGAGCGTTGCCGATGCCGAGCAGGCACATCAGCACAAGGACGGTCGGTATATACGGCAGGCCACCACTGAGGCTGAGCGAGATCCCCCACAACGCGACACCGATGCCCTCGATAACAGCGAGCCTTCGCCCGCTGACGAGCACGAATGCCCCGACCGAACCCGCGACGGCGCCGGCTCCGACCGCGGCGGTCATCAACGCCACGCCGGTCTGTCCGGTGTGGAGGAGCTCGAAGGGCACCACCACGAGGAAGACGTTGAGGCATCCGCGCGTGAACGTCTGGGCGAGTGCGAGTCCGAGGAGCAGGCCCGCATCGCGGTGACGCCACATGGCACGGAAGCCTGCTGTCGTGTCGGCGCCGATCCGCGGCCATGCCGCTGACGTCTGGTGTTGCGGGTGCTCGTACGGAAGGTGGACCAGCAATGCACCGGCTCCAAGTGAGAGCACCGCGGCAAAGGCCAGCGCGGCGGCCGTGCCCGACAATGCGATCAGCGCCGCGGCTGCGAGCGATCCGAGCAGCGTTCCGACGGAGTCAAGAAGCCCGCGCACGACGTTCGCGCTCGTCAGCTCGAGGGGCTCACTGCAGAGAGCCGGCAGCAGCGCCGAGTGAGCCGGGCGAAAGACGATGAACGCGGCTGTGGCCAGTACGGCACAGGCATACACCGCGAGCAGCGGCGCGGCGGTGGCGAGCAGCACCGTTGCGACGGCGATCGCGCCGCCACGCACGAGGCTCGCAAACATCAACAGGGTGTCGCGTCCGAATCGATCGGCCACCGCGATCGAGGTCGGCGCGAGCAGCGCCGCGGGCGCCATCCGGGCGAACGCGACGACGCCGACGGCGGTTGCGCCGCCGTTGCGGAATGCCACCACGCCGAGCGCAACCGTGAATGCCCATTCCGCAGTCCAGGCAAATCCGAATGCGAGGAGTGCGCGACGCAGGGCGAAGTTACGTCGCACCGATGCAAAGGCTTGGCGCGAATCGCCGAGCCGGCCGAGGACGCGCATCCCCCTCATGCGCATCCGAGGAGCAGAGAATACCGGCCATGCGATCGAGGGCCAGAGGCTCTGGCCGGCGTCTGGCAACGGTGCTGTTCACAGACATCGTGTCCTCGACCGAGTTGGCAGCCACCATCGGCGATCGCCAGTGGCGGGCGCTGCTCGCCGCGTATCGAGCCATGGTGAGAGACGCACTCCGAAGAACGCGGGGTCGCGAAATCGACGACGCGGGTGATGGTTTCTTCGCCGTGTTCGAGCACCCCGCTGATGCGATCGCGTGCGCTTGCCTGCTCACCGAGGAGGTGCGAACCAAAGGTCTCGAGGTTCGGTCCGGCATCCATATGGGTGAGGTCGAGACGACAGGCACCAAACTCGGAGGCATCGCGGTGCACATCGGCGCACGCGTCTGTGCACAGGCAGGCGCCGGCGAGGTGCTGGTGAGCAGCACGGTTCGCGATGTCGTCAGGGGATCCGAGTTCGGCTTCATCGACCTCGGAGCTCGCCCGCTCAAAGGCGTCCCTGGAGAGATGCAGCTTTTCAGAGTCACGTGGCCCGAAGGACGGCTCACGGCCGAAGGTGCGCGCAGTCGTCGTGGGTTTCTCGCCGCCGGTGCAGGTGGCGTCCTGGTCGTTGCCGTCGTCGTGGCCGTCCTGATCGCGGTCCTTCCGCGCCATCCCGAGGCCGCCGGACCGCAAATCGTCACCGTCGCCGGTACCGGTGTCAGCGGTGAGGGACCGGACGGAAAGCAGGCGACAGCAACCGAACTTGATCATCCCGTTGCGGTGGCCCTCGACCCGGCAGGGCGTCTCTATTTCGTCGAGAACAACCGGGTACGCAGGGTCAATGCCAATGGAACGGTGACGACGATTGCGGGCACCGGAACGGCCGGTTTCAGCGGCGATGACGGGCCTGCCGTCGCCGCTGAGCTCAACGGACCCCAATCGATCGCTATCGACGGCGTCGGCGATGTCTTCATCGCGGACTCGATGAACAACCGCATTCGTGAGGTGAGCCCCGATGGGATCATCACGACGATCGCGGGATCGAACCATCAGGGGTACGGAGGCGACAACGGGCCTGCGATTGACGCTGCGCTCAACGATCCCACGGGAGTGGCGATCGGATTTGGGGGATCGGTCGGATCGATTGTGATTGCGGACAGGGGGAACAACGTCGTCCGCATGGTCACCGCCCCCACCTCGACATTCGCCAACGGGATCATCACCACCGTGGCGGGCACCGGGCAGGCGTCCTACGAGGGCGACGGTCACCTGGCCGTGAACGCGGAACTTGACAACCCGCAGTGTGTGGCGGTCGATTCCGAGGACGACATCTACATCGCCGACGTCGGGAACGACGTCGTCCGCGTCGTCGACGCAGGGGGCACCATCAACCCAGCCGCCGGCAACGGCACGACCGGCTTCACGGGCGACCACGCTGCGGCAACCGCTGCGGACCTCAACCTCGCCGGCACCGGTGGTGGATGCCTGGCGGTCGATGCAGCCGATCACCTGTTCATCGCGGATGGTGCGAACAACCGCGTGCGCGAGGTCGTCTTCAATGCCAGCGGCGGCGGTGTCATCACCACAGTCGCGGGCGATGGGGTTGACGGGTTCAACGGCGACAACGTGGTCGCGACCGCAACCGGTCTCTCCTTCCCACTGGGCATCGCCGCCGGGGCTGACGGCGCGCTGTACATCGCTGACAGCGACGCGAACCGAATCCGTCGCGTCGGTTAGGCGGGCGGAACGCTGGTCGAGTCCGTCTCGAACGCCGTTCCGTGTTCCGTGATGAAGTACGCCAGATAGTCGACCTTCTGACTTCCCACGGCCACTTCCTGGGTCAGCGTGTGCGCTGGGACATACGTGGCCTGACCGGCCGGCAGTTGCACCGGTGCCTGGCCGGCAGCGTCGACCTTGAGCGTTCCGTCCAGCACGAAGACCACCTCAAGGCCACCGAAGACGTGCGCCGGACTGCGACCGCCAGGCTGGAGGCTCACGCTCCGGAGCGTCTCGGTATATGTCCCCGGCGGCATTGCGGTCGGCGGAAGATCCTCGGTCTTGAACACCAGCGTTGACGGCGGCACGAGGGTCGCGCTCTGCGGAGTATCGGGCCAGAGCGCGATGAAGTACCACGTGCTCAGTGCGCCGGCGAGGGTCTGGTGCGAGTGGTCGATATCCTGCAGGAACAGCGCCGTGGATGGAGCGATCTCGACGTGCGTTCCCTCATCCGTGTAGGTGAGCTGCTGCAAGCCGCTCTGCACATAGATGAAGCCCGCCTGGTGTTTCTTTGACGCGATGGACTGTCCCGGGGCCTGGACGAATTTCACGATGCGCACGTAGTTCTTCCCTGTCGGTGGTGCGCCGAGCTCTCCCGCCGCGAGCTCGCTGAGGGTCATGCCGGAAGACCGTGCGAGCGCATTCGCGGTGGGCCCGGAGGCTGCAGCGCCGCCACACGCGACCGCCGCCATCCCGCAGAGCGCCACGGCGGCACGTCCGGCGATGGGGTACCTGCGTCTGCTGATTGCGCGCTTTGCGATTGGTGCTGCCGGGGTCGTTATTCCTGACATGACCGTCTCCCTGCGCCCCCCTCGGTGTGGGTCGTTGCCCTGGGGCATGTGCGATCTTGCGGCACAGCCGGGGCGGATGTCTGTCAGGCTCGTGACAGCCGACTGTGGGACGCACCTGACCTGCCCTTGGGTGCAACCGCAACTACACTGATTTGTGGTAGGCTGCGCCCGTGCAGATCGAGTCGGAATCCGGAAGCGCCGAAGCGGTCCTGCTCGCCAGGGCGCTTGGAGGCTCGTCTCCCGGGGCCGACCTGCATGCGGTCGCCAGCCGGGTCGCCCGGATCCCCTGGTGGGAGCGCCGCGCGCTCGACGCGGCCGGGCTGACTCGCGAGCATGGCGTGCCGCGTGAGCGGGCCGAGCGGCTCGCCGCGATGTGGGAGCTCGCGGAGCGCTGGACGGACGACGACCGGCCAGCAATCGGCTCGCCGCGGGACGCGCTGCTCATGCTCGACGGGCTGCGCCAGGCGCGGCGTGAGCAGGTCGTCGTGCTCCTGCTCGACGCGCGGCACCGCCCCATCAAGCTCGAGACGGTCGCGGTCGGGACGATCAACGCATCGCGGCTGCAGCCTCGCGACGTCTTCGGACCGGCGCTGCGCAGCGATGCGGTTGCAGTCATCATCGGCCACAACCACCCGAGTGGCGACCCGGCGCCGAGTCGCGCGGACCGCGTGGTCACCGCTGCGCTGCGCAGCGCCGGCGCGTTGCTCGGCGTGCCGGTGCTCGATCACCTCATCGTCGCCCGGCGCGGCCATCACTCCTTCCGCGAAACAGAAGTCCTGGGACGACGCGGCCTAGACCTCAGTCGCCGAAGGCGTTCTCGCCGGTGAGCTCCTTGCCGATGATGAGCGTGTGCACTTCCTCCGTGCCCTCGTAGGTGAGCACGAACTCGAGGTTTGCCATGTGGCGCGACACCGGGTACTCGAGGGTGATGCCGTTGGCGCCGAGGATGGTGCGTGCGCTCCGCGCGATGTCGAGCGCCGCGCGCACGTTCGCCCGCTTGGCGATCGACACCTGCACCGGGTGCAACTTTCCCTGGTCCTTCAGCGTCCCAAGACGGTGGGCGAGCAGCCGGCCCTGCACGATCGCGGTTGCCATGTTGGCGAGCTTCTGCTGAGTCAACTGCATCGCGCCGATGGGCTTGCCGAACGCACGCCGCGTCTTGCTGTACTCGAGCGCCAACTCGAAGCACGCGCGTGCCGCACCCATCGCTCCCCAGCCGATCCCGAAGCGCGCCTCGTTGAGGCATGACAGCGGCCCGCGCATGCCGGTCACGTCCGGCAGAGCGGCGCTGTCGGGAACGCGCACCGAGTCGAACGACAGCTCCGAGGTCACCGATGCACGCAGCGACAGCTTGTTGTGCACGTCGGACGTGGTGAAGCCGCGCGTCCCGCGCTCGACGAGGAAGCCGCGAACACCCGCGTCGGTCATCGCCCAGACGACCGCGACGTCGGCCATCGAGCCGTTGGTGATCCACATCTTGGTGCCGTCGATGATCCAGTCACCGCCATCGCGGCGCGCCGCGGTGCGCATCGACGATGGATCCGACCCGGCGTCGGGTTCGGTGAGACCGAAGCAGCCGATCGCGCGTCCGGCGGCCATCTCGGGCAGCCATCGCGTCTTCTGCTCCTCACTCCCGTACTTGAAGATCGGGAACATCGCGAGCGAGCCCTGCACCGAGACGAACGACCGCAATCCGCTGTCGCCGGCTTCCAGCTCCTCGCACGCGACGCCGTAGGCAGTTGCCGAGGTGCCGGCGCATCCGTACCCGTGGAGGTGCATGCCCAGCAGGCCGAGCTCGGCGACGCCGGCGATGAGCTCGCGCGGGAAGGTGCCGGCTTCGAAGTGCTCGGGGATGACCGGCAGCGCGCGGTCGCGCACGAAGGCGCGCACCGTGTCGCGGATCAGGCGCTCGTCATCGCCGAGCAGGTCGTCAACGGCGAAGAGATCGGACGGTGCCAGCGCGCGGGTTCGCGGCGCGCGCTCGGTGACGGCCATGCGCTCAGAGTACCCGGTTGACTACGCGGCGACCGGCATCCCGGCATCGACGAGTTGGCGGTGGAGCACTTCGCCGTTCGCGAAGCCGACGTTGATGTCGGTGACCTGGCCGTTGGCGTCGAGGACGATCGTGGTGGGCAGCGACATCACCCGATACCGGCGGGCCAGCTCGGGCTCGACGGCGATGTCGATCTCGCGGATGGTGATGGCGGGGTCGATCCCTGCGGCGAGGGCACGCAGCGCCGGCCGCTGCGCCGTGTGGCAGATGGTGCACGACTCACCGGTGAAGTACAGGATCGAGGGCAGCCGGCTGTCCTGACCGGTGGTCTCGACAATGCTGCCGACGAGCTCGCGCTGACCGCCCTTCTGGATCCGAAGGAGCAGTGCCATCCCACCGATCGCCGCGATGGCGATCAGCGGTGCCAGCAACAGGATCATCGCGCTGGTTGGCGCGAGAGCGGCAGCAGCCCGATGCGGACCAGCTGCGCGTACATGATGCAGCCGACGCAGATGTCAAAGGCGAAGTTGAGGAATGCGAGCGCCGCCACAATCCAGGCCAGCACCCAGGCGACGAGCAGGATGTTGGTGATCACGAACACGCTCGCAGCAACGAGGAACACCCCGCCCAGCAGTTGGGCGAAACGATGCGGCGCCGGGTCCTCCTGGCGGATGCGCGGCTTGACGATGCCCGCGGGCTTGAGCCAGTGGAGGTAGAGCAGGCGGGGGACGTTGAGCGAGGGCGACGCCACTGCGGCGAGCATCATCACGGCGAGCACGGGGAGCGCCCAGGCGACCGGGTGGTACACCAGCCCGACCAGGTAGCCCACCACGATGACGCTCATCAGGATCGCCTGGTTGACCTTGAGGACGCTGCGGTCGAAGGGGACGATTGCCATGATCGTGAAATCATACCGCGCAGGTCAGGTATTACACCCGGCACCCGTCCGGACCCGCGAAGTGCCAGAGTCGCGTCGCTCGGCCTCGAGCTGATGGAGGTGTTCGTTGACCCCGGAACGATCGTCCCAACTCGATCTCGGTGAAGTTCGTGTCGGCGCCGCCTATGAGCTCGATCGCGGCGACGAGCGCCATCGCGTCGCGGAGCTGAAGCAGCCGCGGCGGATCCACCTCGGCGACACGCTCGCGCTGGTGTTCGAGAACCGGGACACGATCCGCTCGACCCTCGAGGAGGCGCTGCGCACCGAACGCATCGACGACCTGGACCGGGTTTCGGGGGAGCTCGCCGCGTTCAATGCCGTCGTGCCCGAGCCCGGTGAGCTCGCCGCGCTCCTCTTCCTCGAAGTGGCGGACCCCGCGGACCTCGCCGCAGCTGCGGCGAGGCTCGAGGGCGTCGAGGCCACCGTGTTCATCGAGATCGAGGGCACGCGGGTTCGCGGTGTCCCCGAGGCGGTGTCACCGCCCGGCGAGACCGCCCCGGCGCACCTGCTCCGCTTCACGCTCGAGCCCGATCAGCGCACCGCCGTCCTCTCCGGATCGGCCATCGCCACCGGGACCGACCATCCGCATCTCAACGTGACGGTCTTGCTCGACGAGGATCAGCGCCGGGCGGTCGCCGCCGACCTCTGAGCGGCGACCGGCGTCAGCGCAGGCTGAGCCCGCGTCCGAGCGCGACCTCCTCGTACACCGCCGCGGTCAGCGCGGCGGTACGAGCCCAGCTGTAGCCTGACGCTCGATCGACGCCGGCGTGGCGCATGCGCGCGGCGCGGACCGGTTCGACGAGCACCGATTCGATCGCATCGGCCAGTGCGACGGGATCGCTCGGAGGGACCAGCACGGCCACGTCGAGGGTCAGACGCGGGAGATTCCCGACCGCCGTCGCGACGAGCGGAGCCCCCGACGCCATGGCCTCGAGCGCCGTGAGACCGAAGCCCTCATGGGCCGACGGCAGGACGACCACCGCCGCCTCGCGGTAGAGGGAGGCAAGGTCAATGTCGTCGACCGGCCCGCACAGCACGATGCGCACGTGCCGCCGCCAGGCCTCGCCGGCCAGCCGGTCGGCCTCGGGACCCAGGGCCCCGGCGAGCGCCAGCAACGGACCGCCGCCCGGGAGCAGCTCCATCGCCTCGAGCAGCGTGTCGAGCCCCTTGCGCGGGTCGCGCGAACGCATGCTCCCCACCCAGAGCGCGTAGGGCTCGTCGAGCCCGAGGGCCTCGGCGGTCCGCGCGTCGCGCAGCTTCGGCCGGGACGCGAACACCGGCCCCACACCGTGGGGGACGACGTGGACGCGCGCCGGGTCGAGACGGAGGGTGGCGATCGCGTCGTCCCTGGTCGCCTCGCTCACGGCGATGATCCCGGCGCACGCGCGGAGCACCGGGGTCAGCAGCGCTGCGTAGGCGCGATGCGCCGTGCCTCCGCGCCACATCTCGACGTCGTGAAGGGTCACGACCTGGCGTGCGGTCGGGAAGCCGACCACCGGTTCACCGCCGAGCCCGTGGACGAGATGTGGATGGAGCGTCATCGCGTCGGACAGCACGTGGGGTTGGGCCCGCAGGAATCGCGCCGGGCGTGCCTCGCTCCAGGCGGACGCCGTCGGGATCGAGGGGGTCGCCTCGACGCCCGGCACCTCCCGGAGCGCGTCGATCAGCTGGCTCGCGTAGCGCCCGATCCCGGCGTCCCGGCGGCCATCCGCGAGGCAGCTCGCCTCGAGCAGGACGCGAAGCGGTCTCTGCATCGAGGCTTTGTAGCAGGCTCGGTCCCCGGCACCGCTGGCACAATGAGTTTGATGCCCAACTCCCGTTCCATCATGCCGTTCACCGCTCTGGTCGGCCAGGAGGCGATGAAGACCGCGCTGGTCCTCAACGCCATCAACCCCGGCATCGGTGGCGTGCTCATCCGGGGACAGCGCGGCACCGCCAAATCCACCGCGGTGCGAGCCCTCGCCCGGCTCCTCCCGGAGATCGACGTCATCGCCGGCTGCCGCTATCGGTGTGATCCCGAGGTGCCGGCAAGCTGGTGCGACGACTGCCGCGCCCGTGCCGATGCCGGGATCCCGATGGTCGTGGAGCGGCGGCGGATGCGCGTCGTGGAGCTGCCCGTCAATGCATCGGAGGACCGGGTTGTCGGCACCATCGACACCGAGGCCGCGATCAAGCTCGGCGAGCGTCGATTCGAGCCGGGGCTCCTCGCCGACGCCAACCGGGGCATCCTCTACGTGGACGAGGTCAACCTGCTCGACGATCACATCGTCGACGTCCTCCTCGACGCCGCGGCGATGGGCTGGAACGTCGTCGAGCGTGAGGGGATCTCGTTCTCGCATCCGTCCCGCTTCATCCTCGTCGGCACCATGAATCCCGAGGAGGGTGATCTGCGTCCTCAACTGCTGGATCGGTTCGGCCTCTGCGTCGATATCACCGGGCTGCGCGATGTCGACGAACGGGTGCGGATCATGGAGCGCGATTCGCAGCGGAGCTGGGACGGTCCCGGCCTCGACAGTGAGTTTCTCGACAGCGAGGACCACCTGAAAGCGGTCATCCAGGAGGCGAAGCAGGTGCTGCCACGCGTGCAGATCACGCCGACCATCGGCTGGTTCATTGCGCTGGTGTGCATCGACGCGGGTGCGCTCGGGCATCGCGCCGACATCGTGGTGAGCAGCGCCGCGCGGACGGTGCGGGCATGGGACGAAGCGGAGCGCATCGTGCGTGCCCGGGCGGCGGGCGTTACCGCGGAAGCCGGCGAGCGCCCGGTGGTCACCACGGCCGACGCCACAACCGCCGCCGAGCTGGCGCTCGCGCACCGCCGCAGAAATCGCCAGGACGGTGTCGCCCAGCCGGGGGGCGCCGCCGCGGAGCGCTCCCGCGAGCGCCTCGAGGAGATCGCCCAGGAGGCGGAAGCCGCGGTGGTTTCCGAGCAGATCTCGGAATCGGGCGCGGAACCCCCGGACGATTCCGGAAGTGGTGAGGAAGGTGAGAGTCCGGGCCAGGTGCAGGGCAGCGAGCAGGCGACGCAGGCCGTCACGCGGCGCAGCGCCGAGCAGCTCTTCGAAGGCGAGATCTTCCCGGTGCGGAAGATCGCCCTGCCCCGTGATCGCAGGAGCCGGTCCACCACCGGGAAGCGAAGCTCGTCGCGGAGCAGCGACAAGCGCGGTCGCTATGTCCGGGCGACCCAGACGGAGAAGACCACCGACATCGCCTTTGACGCCACGATGCGCGCCGCGGCACCGCACCAGGTCCGCCGCCGGGCCGACCAGCCCGCGGATCGGGTTGGGCCTGCGCTCCATCTCGAGCGCCAGGACCTCCGCCAGAAGGTGCGCCACCGGCGCACCGGCACCCTGATCGTCTTCGTCGTCGACGCCAGCGCATCGATGGATGCAGAGCAGCGCATGCAGGCGACCAAGGGTGCGGTGCTCTCGTTGCTGCGCGACGCATATCTCCGCCGCGACAAGGTGTCGCTGGTGGTGTTCTCCGGACGTGCGGCGCGGGTGGTCCTGCAGCCGACGTCGTCGGTGGACCTCGCGGAGCAGCGGCTGCAGCGGCTCACTGTCGGCGGCACGACACCGTTGACACACGGGCTCGTTGCGGGACTTCGCATCGTGCGTACCGAACGCCTGCGTGATCCGACCGTGTATCCGTTGATGGTGCTGATCAGCGATGGACGCGGGAACATCTCGCTCTTCGGCGAGGAACCGCTCGTCGAGGCGCAGCGTGTCGCCGAGCAGCTCGGCGCCGACGGCGTGCACATGCTCGTCATCGACTCAGCGCGCGACCACACCACCAGACCGATGCCTCGCGTCGGGAGCCACAGCCGGCCCCCGCTCTTCGGCGGCTATGGATTCAATGCCTGCCGCGACCTCGCCGACCGCGCAGGTGGCGAATATCTCGGCCTCTACGACCTCTCCCAGGGAGCGATCGTCGAGGGCGTCGAGAAGACGCTTCGAGGTCGCATGGCACAATGACTGTGATGCAGACCGGGAGAAACGTGTTCCCCTTCACCGCGATCGTGGGACAGGACCTCATGAAACAGGCCCTGATTCTCAACGCGATCAATCCCGCCATCGGCGGTGTGCTGATCCGTGGCGAGAAGGGAACTGCGAAGTCGACGGCAGTTCGCTCGCTGACGAAACTGCTGCCGGGACTTGACGTCGTGGCCGACTGCCGCTACGGCTGCCCGCCGGACGACGCCGACCTGCAGTGCATGGAATGCACCGTGCGCGTGGAGAGCGGAGAGACGCTGCCGCGAAGTCGCCGCCAGATGCGTGTGGTGGAACTGCCCATCAACGCGTCCGAGGATCGTGTCGTCGGCGCGATCGACATCGAGGCCGCGATCAAGCGCGGTGAGAAGGAGTTCGAGCCGGGCGTCCTTGCCGAGGCGAACCGCAACATCCTCTACGTCGATGAGGTCAACCTGCTCGACGACCACATCGTCGACGTGCTCCTCGACGCCGCCGCCATGGGGCAGAACACCGTTGAGCGTGAGGGGGTCTCGGTGTCGCATCCGTCGCGGTTCATCCTCGTCGGGACGATGAACCCGGAGGAAGGCGAGCTGCGTCCGCAGCTGCTCGACCGCTTCGGTTTGTGCGTCGACGTCGAAGGGATTCGCGACGTGCGTCAGCGCGTCGAGATCGTCGAGCGGCGCGAGGCATTCGAAGAGGATCCCACCGCGTTCGCTGCGCGTTTCGAGCCCGCGGAAAAGGCGGAGGCGGATCGGATCGCCCGGGCAATGACGACGCTCTCCGATGTCGTCGTGGACCGCAACATCCTGGTGGCGATTGCTGCGCTCAGCATCGAGCTCGAGGTGGACGGGCACCGCGCCGACATCGTGACGCGCAAGGCGGCGCAGGCGCTTGCCGCACACGAGGATCGCAGTGCCGTCGGAATCGACGACGTCGAGCATGTCGCGCCGATGGTGCTCGCGCATCGCGTCAAGCCCGGCCTCTCCGGCAGCCGCCGCGGGCTGACAGATCTTGCGGAGATCCTGCGCACCGCGCTCGACGGCGACGGCGCGTTCGAAAACTAAGGCATCTCCGTGACGCATGCGTCTTGACCGCATCCGCAACTTCAGCATCATCGCGCACATCGATCATGGCAAGTCAACGCTTGCCGATCGGCTGCTCGAGGCGACGGGGACTGTGGCGCTGCGCGATATGCAGGATCAACTGCTCGACCAGCTCGACCTCGAACGCGAGCGCGGCATCACCATCAAGGCGCAGGCGGTGCGGCTCGCGTACACCGCGTCCGACGGCATCGCGTACGAGCTGAATCTCATCGACACGCCTGGGCATGTCGACTTCGCATATGAGGTGTCGCGGTCGCTCGCCGCATGCGAGGGCGCGTTGCTGGTGGTCGATGCGACGCAGGGTGTCGAGGCGCAGACGCTCGCCAACGTGTACCAGGCGATCGACAACCACCTCGAGATCATCCCCGTCATCAACAAGATCGACCTCGCCAATGCCGACGCGGAGCTTGTGCGCCGCGAGATCGAGGAGGTGATCGGCATTCCGGCGCACGATGCCATCCTCACCAGCGCGAAGCAGGGGATCGGCATCGACCAGGTGCTCGAAGCCATCGTCAAGCGCGTGCCACCGCCCAAAGGCGACCCCGACGGACCGTTGCGGGCGCTCATCTTCGACGCGAAGTACGACGCCTATCGTGGCGTCGTCGTCTACGTTCGCATCGTCGACGGACACATCGCAGCGGGAATGCGGGTCCGGATGATGAACAACCGAAGCGAGTTCGTCGTCGACGAGGTGGGCGCGTTTGCGCCGGCGATGACGCCTGTCAATGAACTGGCGTGCGGCGAGGTCGGCTACTTCATCGCGTCGATCAAGAACGTTCGCGACAGCAAGGTTGGGGACACGGTCACCGATGCAGCGCATCCCACGACGCACCCGCTGCCGGGATACCGGGCGGTGACGCCGATGGTGTACGCGGGCATCTTTCCGGTCGATTCCGACGACGTCACCGACCTCCGGGAGGCACTGGAGCGCCTCAACCTCAACGACGCGTCGCTCGTCTTCGAACCGGAATCGTCGGCCGCACTCGGCTTCGGTTTCCGGTGCGGCTTCCTCGGTCTTCTCCATATGGAGATCGTGCAGGAGCGTCTCGAGCGAGAGTTCAACCTGTCGCTCATCACCACCGCCCCGACGGTCGAGTACCGGGTGCGCCTGCGCTCCGGTGAGGTGATCGCCATCGACAACCCCGAGATGCTGCCCGACGCCTCAGCCATCGACGCCATCGAGGAGCCGCGCACCAAGGCGACGATCATCGTGCCGAGCGCGTACGTCGGCGCGATCATGGAGCTGTGTCAGGAGCGCCGAGGCGAGTTCCAGCACATGGACTACCAACCCGGCGACCGAGTCGCGCTCACGTACGACCTCCCGCTCGGTGAGATCATCCACGACTTCTACGACCAGTTGAAGTCGCGCAGCCGCGGCTACGCATCGCTGGATTACGAGATCACCGGGTTCCGTGCCGAGAACCTCGTGAAGCTCGACATCCTCGTCGGAGGGCAGCGCGTCGACGCGCTGAGCATGATCGTCCACCGCGACCGCGCCAACGCACACGGCCGCAAGCTGGCCGAGCGTCTGCGCAAGCTGATCCCCCGTCAACTCTTCGAAGTGCCCATACAGGCCGCGATCGGTGGCAAGATCGTGGCCCGTGAGACCGTGTCCGCCATGCGCAAGGACGTGCTTGCCAAGTGCTACGGCGGGGACATCACGCGGAAGCGCAAGCTGCTCGAGAAGCAGCGCGAGGGCAAGCGCCGCATGAAAAGGGTGGGCAACGTGGAGATACCCCAGGAGGCATTCATGGCTGTGCTCAAGATGGACGAGCAGTAGGTGGACGCCTGATGCCTCGGCCGAACCCACCCCGCAAACGCCCGCGCCGGCGCCCCGACGCGGTTGAGCGCTCAACTCGCGCCGAGGTTGCGCTCACAAGGCAGACCGCCCAGGTCAACGAGAAGAACGGCTCGTCGGGTGGCAAGCAGCAATCGAGCGCCAAGCCGGCAGCCAAGGCGAAGCCGCCGCTGAAGGGAGCCGCCGGTCGGGCCCAGCGCCTCAACGAACCCTACGTGCCGTGGGCGAAGCGGTCCTACGCGATCCTGGTCGTGCTGATGGCCGCGGGCGAGCTGGTCATCGGTGGCCTCACGTATTTCACGTACTCGGGATCCAAGCCGCCGCTCGCGACCTTCCTCCTCGGCGTCGACGCCGGCAGCCTCGGGCCGGTCATCGCGGTCGCAGCCGCGCTCGTTGCCGCGCAGTTTGCGAAGTACATCACCAAGGAGTCGCGCAGCCTCCGATTCATGGAATCGGCGATGGCCGGCGTGATCCAGTACTTCATCTTCTTCGCGCTGTTCATCGGCCTGCTGTACCTGCTGGGGCTGGGAAGCACCGCATCGGCATCGAAGGGCCTGACGATCAGCGAGCCCCTCGAGCTCGCCGGGCTGGCGCTCGTCGACATCCTGAGCTTTGTCGGGACGTACTTCATCTACCCGCCGCTCTACCGGCGCATGCGCATCAAGCCACCGCCACCGCGCACGCCGCGGCCGGCGAAGGACAAGGCGGCCACGGAAACCCCCGCGCCCAAGGGCTCGAAAACGATGGTCGACACGATGGACGAGGCCACAACCACGAATCAAGAGGCCAAGGACACCACCGCGTGAGCCCCGCGATCGACGAGGTGCGCTCGCTGTACCTCCACATCCCGTTCTGCGAGCGGAAGTGCGAGTACTGCGACTTCACGAGCGTCGCCGGCGCAACCGGCTCGGCCGCGTACATGGACGCGCTCAACGCAGAGGTTCGCCACCTGGGCGAGTGCCTCGGCCGTCTGACGCTGGACACCGTGTTCATCGGCGGCGGGACGCCTTCGCTCGTCGAGCCGGAACTGCTTGCGCGGCTCGTGGCGACGGTGCACGAAACCTTCTCGGTCGGAGCCGGCGCCGAGGTGACCATGGAGGCCAATCCGTCGAGCATCACAACCGCCCGGGCGCGAGTTTGGAAGGCGGCCGGCGTGAACCGGGTCAGCATCGGGGTGCAGAGCCTCGAGGCCGACGCTCTTCGCTTTCTCGGCAGGGTGCATGACGCGGACCGTGCCCTCGCCGCCGTCGATGAGGTTCGTGAGGCCGGCTTCACCTCGATCAACTGCGACCTCATCTACGCGGTTCCCGGTCTCGGCGACGTTCGCTGGCGGCGCACCGTCGAGCGCGTCGCTGCGGCGGGACCAACGCACATCTCGTGCTACGAGCTGACCGTCGAGCCGGGGACGCCGTTGCACACGCGCGTCAGCCGGGGGCAGGTCACACCGGTCGACGGCCCTCGCGCCATGCGCCAGCATCGCATCGCGGTGGACGTGCTGGGCGGCGCGGGATACGACCAGTACGAGGTCAGCAACTTCGCCCTGCCCGGCGAGGAGTGCCGCCACAACCTCGTGTACTGGCACAACGGGTACTACGCGGCGGCGGGAGTCGGCGCCCACGGTCACCTGCCTGCGGATGCGGCCGAGGCGATCGGGCTCGACGTCGAAGCCGGGGCAGTGTCGGTCCGTCACTGGCACGGTCGCGGCATCGCCGCGTACTCACGCGCCGTCACAGCCGGAGAATTCCCGATCACCGGCTCCGAGCCCGTCGGGCCCGAGATGCGCGAGCAGGAGCGGGTGATGCTCGGGCTCCGGCTTCGCGAGGGCGTCCGCCTCGGCGCGGCGAGCCTCGACGAGGCACGGTCCCTGGAGGCTGTCGGACTCCTCGCCGTCGACGGTGACCGGGTCCGAGCGACCGAACGCGGCGAGGCGCTGCTCAACCAGGTGACCCTTCGCCTGGTAGGCGATCGCGCGGCCT
>CAWHLW010000008.1:0-97815 GCA_963830305.1 Candidatus Dormiibacterota bacterium
GCCGCCGGCGTGGGGGTTCTCGTTGAAGCGACGCACCAGGTCGTGCCGTCAGAACACGACGTACACGGCTCCGAGAGGTCTGAAGGTCAAGAAGATCGTCCGCAATCGCCGAGCTAAGCCCCCGAGACACGCGCTCGTGGATGGCGGTGTTGGCCCAGAGGTGGTAGCAACGTACGTACCGCTGAGCAGAAGAGGCCTCACGTGCTCCAGCGCCTTCTGACTCTCCCCGAGACCGCCAACCTCGATGTCGACGGGGTCAACCGCCTGGAGGTGCACGCCGCCGTCCTGCGGCGCAAGCCGATGCTCGCCGCTGTCTTCCGGGAGTGCCACGAGCTGATGCTTCGCGTTGATCGCCGCACGTTCGGCGACACGCACGGCCTGCGAGTCGAGCTGGGGGCCGGCGTCGCACCAATCGCCCGGACATTCCCCGATGTCCTCGCCACCGACGTCGTTCCGGGGGACGGCCTGGACGCGGTGCTCGACGCGCAGTGTCTCGACCTGCCCGACGGCTCCGTCCGAGCGCTCTATGGCCAGAATTGCTTTCACCACCTTTCCGACCCGTTGAAATTCCTGGTCGAGGCCGAGCGTGTGGTGGCGCCCGGCGGCGGCGTGATACTCATCGAGCCGTACTACGGGCCCCTCGCGTCGGTGGTCTTTCCGCGGCTGTTCGCATCCGAAGATTTCGACAAGACGATGCCAGGATGGACGAGCGCTGCGACCGGGCCGATGCACGGCGCCAACCAGGCGCTCTCGTACATCGTGTTCAACCGCGACCGGGCGCGGTTCGAACGCGAGGTCCCCAGGCTGGAACTCGTGGAGACGTTCCCGTTAGGCAACTACATCCGCTACCTGCTTTCGGGTGGGCTGAATTTTCGTCAGCTCGTGCCGACCTCCACCCAGCCCGCGCTCCGGGCGCTTGAATCGGCGCTCCGACCCGCTCGGCGGACGCTGGCTCTGCACCATGTCATCGTGCTGCGCCGACGGGCGTGACTCGGGCTTGGTGCCTGGCGATTGACGAAGTGATCTATCGCTGTGGGCTGCTCCCAGCTGGGCGGCAATGGTTCCGATGAGCGCACGCGTCCCTAGACTCGTCAGGGCTTTGGTTCCGCTCCCCCACTTCGCAACTGCTCCTCAATGCGCTGCAGTCGCTCGCCGAGTAACGCGGCGGCTTCGCTGAGTTCGCGGATGGCCTCTTGCTGTCCTGACAACGAGATCGACAGCTGCAGAGCGAGGATCAGGAGGAAGGCGAGTCCGACACTGGCAAGTAACCCGGTCGGGGAGATCGGTAGGGAGTGTGCGACGCCACCGACGAGCACGAGCACTAGTGCCGCGACGAGCACCAGGACAGAGACGGCCATCCAGCCAAGTGCGTATCGGAGCGACAGCAGTCCCCGGCGCGCAAGGACGAAGACGCCAGTTAGCAGTACGAGGCCCCCAAGCGCAACGAGCCCCGCCTGGATGGCGACGTTGCTCATCGGTTGACGATGGCCCCGGGTTCGCCCGCTACGATCTCTCCGCGCTGCGCAACGCGCCGGGCGCTCACGCTTGCCCGAGACCAGCAGCCAGTTTGGCCAGCTGGAGAGCGGCGTGGTGGGCCTGTCTCAAGTCCGGCGCTCCGGGCCAATGCACCACCAATCGTCCGCGACCGCCAGTCCAACGATCCGGCTCGTTCCATGCGATCTCCAGAACCTCGTGGGGCAGCACTCCAGTCTTGACGACTAACTCGGTCGAATCGGGAAGCATCTCCGCCAGCCCCGCCAGTGTGGATGGTTGCGTAGTGCCGAGGGCGACGACGAGGTCGAGTCGCGACGCTATGGCCGGAATCTGCGGAGCCAAACGGGCGGTGGCATTGACCTCGATTCCGATCCGGGCATCGGGGCAGTGCTGGCGCAGGTCGTCGAGCGCGGATCCGATGACGTTGATGTTGTTCGTGGCGGTCGCCATGTCGATGAGATATGCGTCGACGATAAGCCCGTCGGCATACGACCGCGGCAGGCGCCCCAACTCGGCCCGGAGAAGCAGGAGGAGGGATTCCCAGAAACGCCCACCGGCCGATGCCGCGCGCAGCGGCGCGACTCCGAACGCAGCCCGCCCGAGTTTGGCAACACCTAATTCGCGAACCAGCGAAAGGGGGCCCCGATTGGTGAGCGATCGGTAATGACCGGGCACGTCCGGGAGAGCGACGATTGCTCCAGGCGAGAATCTACTTGCGTTGGCTCGCCCACTCGGCGTCCCGGTCAGGGCTGCACCAACCCAGCCATCGATCAGCTCTGGCGGGGTGCCACGGAGGTCTGGGATAACGGCCATCGCCTCGACACCCGCCGTCACCCTGCCCGCGCCACTCGGGTGGGCCGGTACAGCAATCCGGTCGGCCTGTTCATAAATAGAGGTGATCAGCTCCTCGACTCTGGCCGCAAGAGCCACCGAGTTGGCCCCCTCGTGACGTCTCGCAAGCAAATCCTGTTCGACCCAGAACGCGCCCCCCGCGTCCATCGGAGCCAGGTCGAACCCACGATCAGCATCGGCTTGGTGCACGAGGTGCAACGTGTTGTCGCCTACGAAGGCCACGCAGGACGTGGTGCAAAACAGATGGCCGCGGTCCGTATCTATCCGGAGTTGGTTCTCAGGCATGTCGAAGCCGGAAAGGTGCCATGCCGTAGAGAATCGCCCCGGGATTCCTCCGGCCCGGAGCTCCAAAGCAGCAGCGTCCTCTGCTCGGCGCCCGCCCGACATCACGAGCACGGCGTTCTCAAATTCAATTGGCCCCAGCAGCAGATCGACCATGGCGAGCACATGCACACCGAGGTTGACCAAAGCGCCTCCCCCGCTGATGCTCGTGTCGAGTTCCCACATCCCCCGCTGTTCGGCTACCCCTGCCTCGACTCGCGAGACGAAAGCATGTGCATCGAACGAAAGAGGTGTGCCGAACCGTCCGGCTCTGAAGTCGTCGGCGATCGCCGCCAGGTGCGGAAGCAACCCAGCGAGGTAGCCCGTGCCGACGTAGCGTTCCGGGTGCGCCTTGATCGCCGCGGCCAACGAGCTGCGATCGCGCTGGGATGCGGCAACCGGCTTTTCGATCAGGACGTCGACGCCAGCCTCGAGGATCTTCCACGCCAGGGGGACGTGACTAGAGGGTGGAGTGCCGACAATAGCCACGTCAGGGCGCAGTGTGGCCAAGGCTTCATCAAGATCAGTGAATGCGGCAACGGTCCGGCCGGTGAGCGCCTTGAGCCGTCCGATCGCGGTCTTGTCGCGGTCGACGATCCCGACGAGGATCATGCGCTGGTGATGGGCGGCTGTGAGGGCGTGGACCAGGCCGATTCGCCCGGCTCCGACGAGAATGAGCCGGCGTGGTTCCACGGGTTCGACGGCACGTAGCGCCGTTGTGGTCTCCGTCGTCCCGATTTCGGTCAAGCGCAGTTTCTCCATATCGGCGGCGGTGTCCATGGTGCGGAAGGACTCAATGCCGTCAAGGTTCTCTTCACTGATGGGCGAGGGCAGGTGCAGGCGCGAAGTCAGCCGGACCGCTGTGCGAGCCAGGCCGATTGGGACGGGAATGGCGAGCGTTCTGACGCCGAATCGCTCCTTGGCTCGTGTTTTGACAAGCTCACCGAGTTGGCGGACGTGCGGATCGGCCAACTCCACCACGGCCGGCGGCTCTGAGGCGGCCGCCAGATCGAGAAGCGCCGCGCACAATTGGTCGACGTGGATCGGCTGTGCGCGAGCGGCGGCGCCGCCGATTACCGGAAAGAACCGCATCTTTGCCGCGGCTCGTGTGGCCCGGCCCATCAGCCCGTCGTCTGCATCGCCATAGACGAGTCCCGGCCGGACGATCACCGCTCGCGCGTTGCCGGCGAGGTGGCTCTCGACGGCGTACTTGGAGCGCCCGTAAGCCGACGTGGCGTCCGCGTGGGCTGATTGTGAGGAGACGAAAACGAACCGGTCGACCCCTGCCAGCGCCGCCGCTTCGAGCATTCGCTCGGATCCGAGGCGGTTGACGGCGTCAACGACAGCCGGCGCTTCGGACTGTGGCGCGATGGCGAGGTGGATAACGGCCGAGACCCCAACTAATAAGGTGGGGTCGGGGCGCGCCGGCAGCTCGAGAAAATGGCGATCTTCCAGGGGGACATAAGGCGGGCCGAACCATGGCCGACGGCTGAACGCGGTGACAGCCCAGCCGGCTCCGAGGGCACGGGTCGCCAGGTGTCGCCCGATGAATCCTGTCACTCCGGTGATCGCGATCCTCACTACGGCTCAGTTTCCCAGTGCGTCAGCCGAACCGCACGGCGGCCGGATGGACGGTAGCGCTGGATACGTAGAGCGGCCATCACCCGAATGACGTACCACATCGAGGTGAAGAGAGACGCTGAGGAAACGCCTGACGCGCGGGGCCGCATCTGCACTCCGACCTCTACGACCCTGTACCCGCCGCGGCCAGCACGCGCCAGTGCCTCCACCGTGTCGCCGAGGTACTCCGCCGGGTAGCTCGCGGCGAACGACCCGAGCAACCGGCCACCGATGGCCCGGAAGCCGGACGTGGCGTCGGTGATGCGGGTCCCGGTTTGCCGTGATGCCGTGCGCGCCAGCCCCCCCATCGCCAGCCTGCGCCCGCGACCGACGTCATAGTGAGCGCCGGAGGTGAAACGCGAGCCGATTACAAGGTCTGCCTGGCTACCGACCATCGCCTCGAGGAGACGGGGTATCTCGGCCGGGTCGTGCTGGCCGTCGGCGTCGCACTGCACAACGGTCCGATAGTTGTTGACCACCGCATACCGAAAGGCGCAACGCAGCGCACCGCCGACGCCGAGGTTCACCGGGAGATGGAGTACGACCGCTCCGGCCCGTTCCGCCACTTCGCCCGTACGGTCACTGGAGCCATCGTCAACGACCAGTGCCGCGTAGCCTTGCTGGTTGACTTCGGCGATCACGGCGGCAACATTCGCCTCCTCATTGAAGGCCGGGATCACCACCAGGACGGTGCTGGTCGCGTCACTGGGGGGCCGCGGATTCACCGACACGCCTGGTGGGCGACGTGTCGCCATCTCAGATTGCGTCCGTCGTTCGCTGCGAGTCACGAATAGGGGCCGAGGCGACGCACGACCGCGGCTGCGAGCAACGCCAACGCTGCAACCTAGACATGACGTCGGCTAGTTGCAGCCACTCGGCCCGGATCGGCCCGTGAACAGGCTCGTCGTACTGCGCTTTGAGCGTGCCTTCTCCCTCTGCCCGTCCAGCAGTGTCAGCGGGACTGCTTCCGAGTGTACTGACCAACTCGATGCTACTCGCTCCTCTTCGGGGTCGGAGGTGCATCAGCGCTCCCGTATGGACACCGGACACTTGGGCGCCCTCCACACAGAGGCGGGTGCCCTGCCGGACAGGCTCAGCACGGAACCTCCCTCGCGACACTGATGCAGATGAATCATCTGCGACTGCCCCAAACGCATCTGCCACGGCACTGACGGCAATCAGCAGAGTCTGACGGAACCGGGTTGTTCAGTTGGGCCCGGCCTCTTACGCGACCGGGTTGTGTTCCGGTTGGCACATACGCTACGATCACCGCCTTAGCAGGTAGGGGTCGGAGGGGGTTTTCCGGGTGACAAGCCAAAAGACGGCACGGCTCAAGGGCTCGAAGCCGTCTCGGGGTCGTCGAAGCGCTACGGTCGAGAACGCCCTCAGAACAGTGCGCAACGCTGGGTTGGCGGTTGTAGCGACGATCGCCCTCGCAGGCTTCCCCTTGATCAGTGGCCTTGGCAGCCCGATCTCCGCGACAGTGAGTGCGGATGGTTGCCAGAACAACTGTTGCCAGAACAACAACAACAACTGCTGCCAGAACAACAACAACAACAACTGCTGCCAGAACAACAACAACTACTACAACGACAACGACAACGACGGGTGCCCCGGTCCAACCGGGCCAACGGGTCCCACCGGTCCGACCGGCGCCACCGGACCCACAGGGTCGACTGGAGCTACGGGCGCCACCGGTAAGACCGGCGCCACCGGAGCTACGGGCGCCACCGGGCCTGCAGGCGTCACCGGGCCGACCGGACCCGCAGGTCCCACGGGACCCAGCGGTAAGACGGGCGCCACCGGGCCAACGGGGTCGACTGGGCCTACAGGCGTCACCGGACCGACCGGACCGACCGGACCGACCGGACCCGCAGGCCCCACGGGCCCCAGCGGTAAGACCGGTGCCACCGGACCCACAGGGTCGACTGGGGCTACTGGGGTCACCGGGCCGACCGGACCCACTGGACCCATCGGGCCTACGGGCAGCACGGGCGCCACCGGTAACACCGGCGCCACGGGTAACACCGGCGCCACGGGTAACACCGGCGCCACGGGTAACACCGGCGCCACGGGTAACACCGGCGCCACGGGCAACACGGGCAGCACCGGCGCCACGGGCAGCACCGGCGCCACGGGCAGCACCGGCGCCACGGGCAATACCGGCGCCACCGGCGCCACCGGCAACACCGGCGCCACCGGGAACACCGGCGCCACGGGCAACACCGGCGCCACGGGCAGCACCGGCGCCACGGGCAGCACCGGCGCCACGGGCAGCACCGGACCGACCGGATCCACCGGTCCCACCGGTCCCGCCGGCAACACCGGCGCAACTGGCAACACCGGCGCCACCGGGAACACCGGCGCCACCGGGCAACACCGGCGCCACCGGCAGCACCGGACCCACTGGCGACACTGGTCCGACGGGTGACACCGGCTCCACAGGTGCGACCGGCAACACCGGCGCCACCGGGAACACCGGCGCCACCGGCAGCACTGGACCGACCGGATCCACCGGTCCCACCGGCGCGACCGGCAACACCGGCGCAACTGGCAACACCGGCGCCACCGGGAACACCGGCGCCACCGGGAACACCGGCGCCACCGGCAGCACTGGACCGACCGGCGCCACCGGTCCCACCGGTGCCGACCGGCAACACCGGCGCAACTGGCAACACCGGCGCCACCGGGAACACCGGCGCCACCGGGAACACCGGCGCCACCGGCAGCACCGGACCGACTGGCGACACTGGTCCGACGGGTGACACCGGCTCCACAGGTGCGACCGGCAACACGGGCGCGACCGGCAACACCGGCAACACGGGGGCGACCGGCAACACGGGCGCCACGGGCAATACCGGCAGCACCGGTCCGACTGGCGACACCGGTCCGACTGGCGACACCGGTCCGACTGGCGACACCGGTCCGACGGGTGACACCGGTCCGACGGGCGACACCGGTCCGACGGGTGACACCGGCTCCACAGGGGCGACCGGCAACACAGGTTCGACAGGCGACACGGGTTCGACCGGCAACACGGGTGCGACCGGCAACACGGGCGCGACCGGCACCACGGGCGCGACCGGCAGCACCGGTCCGACTGGCGACACTGGTCCGACGGGCGACACCGGTCCAACGGGCGACACTGGCTCCACAGGTGCGACCGGCAACACGGGTGCCACGGGCAACACCGGCAGCACGGGTGCGACCGGCAACACGGGCGCCACGGGCAACACCGGCAGCACGGGCGCGACCGGCAGCACGGGCGCGAC
This sequence comes from Candidatus Dormiibacterota bacterium, assembly GCA_963830305.1. GTDB lineage: Bacteria > Chloroflexota > Dormibacteria > Aeolococcales > Aeolococcaceae > Palsa-851. The sequence continues at coordinate 7,560 of CAWHLW010000008.1, forward strand.
CGGCAGCACCGGACCAACTGGCGACACGGGTCCGACTGGCGACACCGGTCCGACGGGTGACACCGGCTCCACAGGTGCGACCGGCAACACGGGTGCGACCGGCAACACGGGTGCCACGGGCAACACCGGCAGCACGGGCGCGACTGGTAGCACCGGTCCGACTGGCGACACCGGTCCGACGGGTGACACCGGCTCCACGGGTGCGACCGGCAACACGGGTGCGACCGGCAACACGGGTGCCACGGGCAACACCGGCAGCACGGGCGCGACTGGCAGCACCGGTCCGACCGGCGACACGGGTCCGACGGGTGACACCGGCTCCACGGGTGCGACCGGCAACACGGGTGCGACCGGCAACACGGGTGCCACGGGCAACACCGGCAGCACGGGCGCGACTGGTAGCACCGGTCCGACTGGCGACACCGGTCCGACGGGTGACACCGGTCCGACGGGTGACACCGGCTCCACAGGGGCGACCGGCAACACGGGTGCCACGGGCAACACCGGCAGCACGGGCGCGACCGGTAGCACCGGTCCGACTGGCGACACCGGTCCGACGGGTGACACCGGCTCCACAGGTGCGACCGGCAACACGGGCGCGACCGGCAACACGGGCGCGACCGGCAACACCGGCAGCACGGGCGCGACTGGTAGCACCGGTCCGACTGGCGACACGGGTCCGACGGGTGACACCGGCTCCACGGGTGCGACCGGCAACACGGGTGCGACCGGCAACACGGGTGCCACGGGCAACACCGGCAGCACGGGCGCGACTGGTAGCACCGGTCCGACTGGCGACACCGGTCCGACGGGTGACACCGGCTCCACAGGTGCGACCGGCAACACGGGTGCGACCGGCAACACGGGTGCGACCGGCAACACCGGCAGCACGGGCGCGACTGGCAGCACCGGTCCGACTGGCGACACGGGTCCGACGGGTGACACCGGCTCCACAGGTGCGACCGGCAACACGGGTGCGACCGGCAACACGGGTGCCACGGGCAACACCGGCAGCACGGGTGCGACGGGCAACACCGGCAGCACGGGCGCGACCGGCAGCACCGGACCCACTGGCGACACCGGTCCGACTGGCGACACGGGTCCGACGGGTGACACCGGCTCCACGGGTGCGACCGGCAACACGGGTGCGACCGGCAACACGGGTGCCACGGGCAACACCGGCAGCACGGGCGCGACTGGTAGCACCGGTCCGACTGGCGACACCGGACCGACGGGCAGCACCGGTCCGACGGGCGACACCGGTCCGACGGGTGACACCGGCTCCACAGGTGCGACCGGCAACACGGGCGCGACCGGCAATACCGGCAACACGGGTGCCACGGGCAACACCGGCAGCACGGGCGCGACTGGCAGCACCGGACCCACTGGCGACACCGGTCCGACTGGCGACACGGGTCCGACGGGTGACACCGGCTCCACAGGGGCGACCGGCGACACGGGTGCCGCCGGCAGCACGGGCGCGACCGGCAGCACCGGTCCGACTGGCGACACCGGACCGACGGGCAGCACCGGTCCGACGGGCGACACCGGTCCGACGGGTGACACCGGCTCCACAGGGGCGACCGGCAACACGGGTGCCACCGGCAACACCGGCAGTACGGGCGCGACTGGCGACACCGGTCCGACCGGCAGCACCGGTCCGACGGGTGACACCGGCTCCACAGGGGCGACCGGCAGCACAGGTGCGATCGGCAGCACAGGCGCGACCGGCAGCACCGGACCGACTGGCGCCACTGGACCGACTGGCACCACCGGCCCCGTCGGCACCACCGGCCCCACCGGCACCACCGGCCCCACCGGCACCACCGGCCCCACCGGCACCACCGGCCCCACCGGCACCACCGGCCCCACCGGCACCGCCGGCCCCACCGGCCCCACCGGCCCCGTCGGCACCACCGGCCCCACCGGCAACACCGGTCCGACCGGCAACACCGGCCCCACCGGCAACACCGGCCCCACCGGCAACACCGGCCCCACCGGCGGCGCCACCGGTGCTACCGGCCCGACCGGATCTCAGGGCCCCACCGGCGCAGCCGGCTCCACCGGTAGCACCGGTCCGAACTTCATCTCCGGCGGCACGGACTCGGGCGGCCTGGCCTGCCAGGTCTGCAGCGGATCGTCAGGGAGCTTACGGACTACATCGGCGCCGGGAGCGCGGTCGGCAGCACGAACACAACGGATGCTCCGACCACGCCCGCAGAGGTCGAGGTCATCGCCGACGCGACCATCACGTCTGGTCACCTCTACGTCGACCTGAACGGCTTCACGTTCGCCTCGGGCGACACCGCTGTGCTCCAGCTCTATGTGGGCAGCACCGCAGTCGGCAGCACGATCACCTACAACAACGCGACCCCAAGTGGGAGTCAGAATGTGTCGGAGTCCAGCCTGGGCATCTCGCCAGGAAGCCTTGTCTCAGTACGGGCGGTGTTCACGAACGCCGGAGGAAGCAGCAAAATCGGCGGCATCGGCTGGCTCACCTGGACACTCGGGCCGTAACAGCGGACGACACTTTTGCAGTAGCAATCCAGAACCCCGGCAAGGTCTCCCCTGCCGGGGTTCTCTTGTGTCCGCGAAGATTGCGCTGCTACTCCCGGCTCGCCTCTGCAACCGCCGCGTAATTAGCCGAGAGCGCAACCTTTGCTCGCTCCGCATGCTCGCGACGTGCAAACAGGTGCGCGTACACCTCCAGGGTCACATTTGCATTGGCGTGCCCCAACTGCCGCGACACGAACACGACGTCCAGGCCCGCGCCGATCAGCATCGACGCGTAGCCGTGGCGCAGCGAATGCAGCGACAGGCGACCAGCACCGCGCACCCCCGCACCCTGTACCGCTGTGCGGAATGCCTGCCCCACCCGCCGGTAGTCATATGGCCGGCCCCAGCTGTTCACGAACACGAACTCGTCGGCTCCCTTCTGCGTCGATTCCAGCCAATGGCTGCGCAGGAGGCGGACCAGCGGCGGCGCCAGGATGACCTCGCGGTTGCCCGCCTCGGTTTTCAGCGGCCCGTGCTCCCGGTAGCGGGTCCACTGCCGGTGCACACGCAGCAGCCCGCGATCGAAGTCCACATCCCGCCAGCACAGCCCCAGCGCCTCGCCGATCCGAAGGCCCGGTGAACGCCAGCAGCGTGAACAGTTCCCGGTAGGAGTGCGCGTGATCGAGCACCAGGGCCAGGTCGTCGCCCTCGAGAATGTCCACGCGGCCCGGCCGCCAGCGTGGCTTTTCAGCGGCTTCGAGCTGCGGCACCGGGTCAGTCAGCATCCAGCCGCGCCGCACCGCGAAACGGAACACCTGACGCAGTGTCAGCAACGCGAAGCACGCGGTCGTCCGCGCCATCGCGCGCTCGTTCGATGCCGACCACTCCGCGACCACGTCGACGTTGACGTCGACCAACTGCAGCGACCCGATGGCCTGCGGCGAACCGCTGACCGGGCGATCGATGCAGCGCCGCACGGCCCGCTCGTATCGCTCTCGCGTCGAGCGCGCCCACGGACCACTCTGACCGCGGCCCCGTTCCAGCCACGCCGACGCCGCGTCAGAAACAGTCTCACCCTGCATACGCGAGTATGCCTTGCGCCTGATCGACCCAGGAAGCGGCCAATGTCGCCGCTGTCGATATGCACCGCGTTGCGGTCTTTGACCTCGTACTTGACGATGTACGCGTCAGCGAATCGGCGCCGTTGCCGAAGCGGCGCACCGCGCGCAGGGTGACCGCCGCCCGGTTGTCCGGCTGCGGGCCAGCACCCGCTCGTTAGCCGCAGCCCAGTCCGCCACGGGTCCACGGTCGTAGCGGCCAGCCGTTTCAATCCGATCGGTTCGCGCAATCCATCCGCCAAACGCTCGGTGCACTGTCGGACACCCGCTCGTACCGCTCCCGCGTCGATCGCGCCCGCTCACCTTGGTGACTGCTTATCTTGGCTAGCACCCTTGGGGGTCGCCGTGGCTGGGTGGGCGCGCGACATGTTCACTCTGTATCTTGGGAGCGCCGACGCCACCGGCACAGTGACTGATGAGTTGCTCGAGGCGGCCGGCCCCGTTCGTAGTCCACCGTCAGCTAGGGTCGCGGTCCCTTGAGGAACAAAACATGCACTGGCGTAAGGGGACGTGGGCATTGGTCATTTTCAGCGTGCTCATGCTGATTTGGCTCGTCGCTGGCATCGTGTCCGCAGTTGGGACCACGATGGGCTGCGGCGTTAGCCCGAGCTGCTAGGTTGCGCGGGAGCCCGACGGCGACGGGGCCGGAGCCACGGTCGCGGGGATGCGCGACCGCAAAGCTGGGTCGAGTGACACTGCCTTTGCCCAATCCGTCTTCGCCTCAGCCAGTTGTCCCTCGCTTTGCAGAACGAAGCCGAGGTTCAGCCAAGCGTCGGCCCAACTCGGCTGCAGCGACACCGCTTTACGGTACAGCTGTTCCGCGCTGGTTGGATCGGAAGCAGTGGTATCGACAGCGAGATTGAACAGCGCGTCAACGAAGTTGGGGTCGATAACCAGGGTTGTCTCGTACTCCTGCACCGCCTGTGCATGGCTTCCCTGCTGGTCGTAGACGGTGCCGAGGTCGTAGTGAGCCAGCTTGTTGGTGCTGTCAAGCTGAATCGCCTGCTTGTAGTCGTCCTCCGCCGTCGAGAGGTCGCCGGTGTCCTGCGCCTTTAGCCCCTGAGCGACGAGGGCCGCGGCCTCACTCGTCGGCCGATACGGTCCCTGAATGCCAGCGCTGGTGACCACGATCGTCCCCGGCGGACAAAGGGTCACCTTGCTTCGATCCACGATCGAGTATTCATGCATCGTGGGTCCCGTCATCATGAACCCGATCGGGAGCATGTCCACGACGCAATAGGTCTGTCCCTGCTGGAGATAAGGCCACCAAGCCGCGGCGCCCCACGCGACCGCCGCATCCTGGTAGCTGATCGGCTGGATCTGGTAGTAGGTCCAGTTCTGGGAGACCATGTGGCCGAACAGTCCCAGCACGAGTACAAGTAGCCCGAGCCCGACGCGCGGAAATCTGTCTCGTAGCTTCGGGTACAGCATGCCGATCGTGGCTGCCCACGTCAGCGGGATGAACATGTAGTAGCGGAGTTCGTTGGACTGCGGCAGGACTGCGACGAAGCAGAGCAAGCCGATTCCCGCAACGCTCGCGATGACACCGGCTCTCCGTCGATAAGCAATGAGCATGCCGAAAGTGAGGAGCAGGAAGACGATGACGCCGGCGCCCCAGAACCCACCCATCCGAAACCCAGCCTCCGCGTTTCCCTGATCGATGATCCACCGGGGACGGTTCGGGTACTGGGTAGGCACGTTGATTTCGAACAGCGACTGGACGAAGACCTCAGCCTGCGGCTCATCCACGAGCGCGGCGGGTCTGTCCGTCTCGGTACCCGTGGTCGCGGTGTCATAGACGTAGGGAAAGAGCGCCCCAACGACTGGAACGCGATCCGGCCAGAAGGGGTTCCCGTATGCGACCCAGTTCTTCGCATACGGAGTGGCGGCAAGGGTTGCGAAGACCAGGATGACGACGGCTGCCTGGCGCCAGCTGAACCTGAAAGAGGACGACGAGCGGAGGATCATAGCGGCGAAGACGATGAAGATTACGACCACTATCGGGACGAGCAGCTCTTTCGACCAGGCGGCCGCAGCAAGTGCGGCGAGCCCGCCGACGACGACCGCGCGCGATCGCCTCTCCGGAAAGAGATAGGCATAGAGGCACGAACTGACACCGATCGCGAGAAAAGAGTTTCCGAACAGGTCCACATAACTGACTGTCGTGTGGATCAACACCATCGGCGCGGTTAGCGAGATCAGTGCGACTAGCCAGAACGGCGCCCGCAGCACCTTGTGGGAGTAAATCAGGAACAACCCGAAGGCGATGAAGTTGACGACACCCGTGGCGTTCACAGATCCAGTGAGCCTCCAGAGAAGACCTTGCACCAGATCCGGCAGCAGAGGAAAACCCTCGAACAGTGGCCGAATCGTGTCGTTCATGTCATAGGGGATGGACAGCCCTCCACGGATTGCGGCAAATGGCAGGTGGTAACTGAAGGTGTCCCACCTGAGATCCAAACGCACCGCCGATCTGACCCCAAGGTCGACGAGCGCGAGTATCGCCACGGCCGCGCAGGCGACGGTCAGCACCAACGCGGGGCTGATCGATCGTCCTGCGATCTTCCTTCCACGGCGAGCCCGACCCACCGCGGCTTCATCGGTCACCGGATGGCTGCCTCCATCGAGTTCCGTTTGCGTATTCTAATCGGCGTGTCGCAGATCCGTGAACGTGTCAGGTCAGCTACGCCAATGACCGTGTGGGTCGGCCCAGCGTCCACAGCAAATGGAGATACAGTCGGTAGGAGCTTCTCGTCGACACAGGCGGAAATTTCAGCAGCATGAGGGCCATAGATTCCTACGCATCGAATACCTCGGTTAGCTTGCGGATCACCGATGGCATCATCGGCGGCGACCACGCCGATATGGCAAGCTAGATGCACCCTTTCCTGCATATGGCGGAATTCCATCGAGCGCCGTTGGCAACTGTCCTCTTGGACGACGCTCGTTCGGTGACACCGACACTGCTTCACGACCGTCGCCCACATCATCCCGCCCCGCTCGAGTCCCTCGTGTGGGCAGCATATCGGCGGTACTGGAAGATGCAGCGTATCCAGCGGCTGACGTCCGAAGCGGCAAAGCGTCAGCGATCGGTAGCACGAGACCTCGACCATCTTCCAGGGGTGCCGCACGCGATCTACTTCGACCGCCCCGTGGGCTACGGCGCCGTCCGGCACCTTCATCGCCATCCCCGACGCGATTAGGGGCTCCTTTCATGACCCCGCTCCGCGTTGCTGTCATCGGCGCCGGATGGGTGACTTCGAACAGGCACCTTCCCTGGCTCAAGAGGACGGAGGGCGTCGAGGTAGTGGGCGTGATCGACCGGGATGACGCCCACGTCGCACGGGCACAGCGACGATTTGGGATCCCACACGGGGCGGTCGCTGAGCGTGCAGCCGAGGTCCCGTGGCTTGATCTGGTCGACGCTGTAACGATTGGCGCGGCCCCCATGGCCCACCATGAGCTCACGCTTGACTACCTCGCCGCAGGCAAGCACGTTCTTGTCGAGAAGCCCATGGCCATGACTCCGGCTCAGGCGCAAGAGATGGTTGAGGCAGCCGAGCAGCGGGGTCTCATCTTGGGCGTCGTTCACAACTTCCAATTCGCCCGATCGGTGCGGCGCGCCAGGTGGATGCTCGAGTTCTGGAGAACTTGGAGCCCTGCGCGGCGTCTGGGGGATCCAGCTCTCAAATGTGAGACGCCGTCTTCCCACCTGGTACGAGCAGTTGCCGCTGGGTCTCTTCTATGACGAATCGCCACACTTCTTCTACCTGCTCCGGTCGCTCCTCGGGCCGAATCTACACGTGGCCTCGGCCTCCGAAATCGATCCTCCCCGCGGCAGATCCACGCCGATCTCACTCAGCGTGACAGTGGCCGGCGGCAGGGCGCCAGGCAAGATCGACATGAATTTCGACAGCACCATAAGCGAGTGGCAGATCCTCATCTCCGGAGAACGGAAGCTGGCGGTCGTCGACATATTCCGAGATGTCCTTGTCGTCCTTGGGAATGACAATGAGCACAGCGCGCGTCAGATCATGAAGACCACCATCGATGGCGTGCGAGGTCACCTTGGAGGCGTGGTTGCTTCCGGGATTCTTCTTGCGCGGAATCGCCTGGCTTACGGTAACGATGAGGTGATGCGAAGATTTCTTGCCTCCTGCAGGTCGGGGAGGGCGCCGTTAGGGATCTCGTCGAGTGACGGCGCCGCGGTCGTGGAGCTGCAGCACGCTGTTCTCGAGCGCGTGGGCGGTAAGTCGTGAGGCTGCTCGTGATGAGCAACTACTTCCCCGAGCACGCTGGTGGCATCGAGACAGCATCTGCGGAGCTCGTCGCCGCCTATCGTGCTTCGGGGCATAGGGTGAGGTGGACGGCCGCAGCGACACGACGCACCCCGCACGCAAAGTTCGTCGACGACATCCAGCTACCATCCTGGAACATCACGGAGGAGCGCTTTGGATTCCCGTATCCGCTGCCAGCTCCGTGGTGTTGGCCCCGCCTCGTGCGTGAGGTGTGGAGAAGCGAGGTCATTCATCTCCATGACTCGCTCTACTTTGCGAACGTCCTTGCCTATGTGACAGCGCGCCTGCTTGGAAGACGGGTGCTCGTCACACAACACATTGCTGGAGTTCCATATCGCAACCCCCTGATCCGCGCGGCGCAGAAGGTTGCGTATCACACCCTGGGCAGGATGGTACTTCGAGGCGCGGATCGGGTTGTCTTCATCAGCCCGGAGGTGCAGAAACTGCTCGCGCCAGTCGCGCGGCTTCGGCATCGTGCGGAGATCATCCCCAATGGCCTCGATCTCGGTGCGTTCGCCGCCAAGGACCCTGCCTCACGCGATCAGGATCGCATGGCAGTCGGGGTCGCACCGAACGCCATATGCCTCCTCTTCGTGGGGCGCTTTGTTCAAAAGAAGGGAATCTCGCTCCTCCGAGAGGTCGTGCAGGCGCGTCCGGACTGGAGCTGGATTCTGGTTGGGCGTGCCGGTGATACTGATCCCACGGCATGGGACTTCCCCAATCTCCGAATCCTTCCGCCGATGGACCGCGCCTCGCTAGCCTCGGTGTATCGCGCAGCTGATCTGCTGGTTCTGCCATCGGTCGGGGAGGGGTTTCCGGTGGTGGTGCAAGAGGCGATGGCGTGCGGAACTCCTGCGGTGGTGACGCGCGAGACTGCCGCTGCCGTACCGGATGCGCTCTCTGTGCTCTTCGTGAGTAATCGCAGTTCGACCGCTCTCACCAAGGCGATTGAGCAGGCGCTTAATGCCGTGGCGGACGACTCGAACAAACTATCCGAACGTGTCGCTGCCTATGCACGCGGACACTGGGCGATCGAGGCGTCGGTCCAGCGCTACGAGAGGCTCTTGGAGCAGCTCGTTCGGTCTTCAAGCACGCCGGCATGAGGCGGTCGGGCAAATTGGAGGCTCGAGCAGGGTAATGAAGAACGACCCGGCCAGGCTATGTTCAACCCAGCGTGGCCACGTTTTTCGCCTCCCGATTGGGCTCCAGCACCACAGGTGAGGCAATCACAATGTTCTCCTCGATGCCTAGCATGCTCATCACAAAGCTCGAGAAGATGGTCTGCAATCCACCGGCTATGAGCAGCACCGCCAGAATCAGCGGGCGCATCGTCGCCTCCACGTCGAGCGCTCCGTACCCACTGCGGCCCCAGTTCACCACGGCGGCCACGACCAGCGCCCCTCCGGCCAACGCCAGGATCGCCCCCACTAAAATTCCCTTCTCGAGCGTCGCGAAGCGAAAGAAGTTCTCCATCCGACGATCGGCAGGAAGAAGCCCGGCTCGCATGCCGAAGACCTTGATAAAAGCGGCGAAGATCACGAGCTGGTATCCGGACAATGCGAGGACGCCGCTGACGAGCATCGTGTGAATGTCAAGCCCAATTGGCCCCACGTGGCGCGTTCCGCCGAGCAGCCACAGCGTCACCGCCGAGCCGGCCAGGGTTAGGGTCAGGCCTGGGATCAGGAAGAGCCAACGTGGACAGAAGAGGAGTAGGAACCGCAGATGCCGCCAGCCGTCGCGCCAGGTGCGCAGGTGGGGTGGCCGACTGCGGCCGTCTCGGTGAAGCGACACCGGCACCTCGCCGATCTTCATTCCCCCCAGCGAGGCCTTGACAACGATCTCGCTGGCAAACTCCATGCCGGTTGTCTGGAGGCGCATTCGGCGAAAGGCGTCAACGGAGAATCCGCGCAGCCCGCAGTGGAAGTCCTGGACGCGCGAAGAGAAGAAAATGCGTCCTGCCAGGGAGAGCACCGGATTCCCAATCCAGCGGTGAGACCAGGGCATGGCACCCTTGTCGATGCCTCCGGTAAAACGGTTGCCCATGACCAGGTCATCGCCCGCTCTCAAGCGCTCAAGCATCGGGGATATCTCACCGAAGTCGTAGCTCTCGTCGGCATCGCCCATGATGATGTAGCGACCGAGTGCCGCGGCGACACCGCCGCGTATGGCCGCGCCATAACCGCGCTCCTGGACGAGCACCACCCTCGCTCCGTGCGCAAGCGCGATCTGCACCGATCCGTCGGTGCTGCCGTTGTCCGCGATGACCACCTCGGTGCGTACGTCCGTCTTGGCCATCCATTCGCGTGCCCGATCGATACATGTTCCGAGCGTCTCCGCCTCGTTCAAGCACGGCATGAGGATCGACAACTCTGGGGGAACTGTCACCTTACCTCCCTGCAGAACACGAGGACACGGCGCTCGCGCAACCGCGCGCCAAGACCACGCCTGCGCCGCGGCCCGCCAGCGAGTGCCAGCGCGGGCAGAGGGCAGGTCGCCTGGCGCAGATCGTACTGCGGATGCAAGACATATTGAAAGACCGTCGTGTGCTTGAGGCGGGCGGCTTTGCACGATGACGGAGACGATCCTCCGTCGCGGCGAAAGGCGGGAAGCCGGAGAAGAACGCCGCAACCCGCGGGCCGCGGAAGGAACTCTAGATGAGAACGCTGCTCCAGCCCGGTCGCGATCCGCTTGCGCCGCGTAGGCGTGACACGGATGTGATGTCGGAAACCTCAAGGCTTGGGATGCTGGGACCGTGGAGCAAGGGACAGGCGACACAGTCGCACCAGGCGACAATTCCCTACAACTCCGAGTCGACGCTTCCCGCTGGCAGGTCGTCTGCAGCGCATGCGGGAAGGCGGTTTACGAGGCAGTGTTACGCGCCGGGGAATCTGGCGGCGAGTTTGTCCCTGCGGACGGGTCGGACGCCGACGAATTGTGCCGCGACCATGCGCGAACCTGCAGTCAGGAGCGCACGCCTTTTGAGCGATTCGCCAGTGCTGAAGGCATCCCACTAGACGGTGGCGGCATGTACTGCCCGCGATGCGGTGCCTTGCTCGCATCGCATGGCACAGCGGTGTGTGATCTTCGCGTCTCGGACTGAGCAACACATCGCACGTTTACGGCAGGCTCCTGACCGCTAGTGGGTCGCTGCGCAGTGCATGCGGTGGTCGATGACTAAGGTCAAACCCTCGTGCGGCTGGGCAACGGGCCTCCCCTCGAGATCGGTCTTCAGCCAGAGGATGAGATCGCCGCACTGCTCGCAGAGGTACGGCAATAAGGGCCGACCTTCGTCATCGACGGGTTCGCCGCTGCTGTGTTCTGGGGTGTATCCCGGCACAAGACTAAATGTTTCGCCACCGTCGAAGGTGATCCACTTCCCGTCCGGGGTCACCATCGAATTCACGCCTTGATCATCGCGCTTTCCCGGTGCGGCACCTCGACCAGCATCCTATCGCCGACCACCCACCTCCGCGGAGGTGAAGTGGACGGGCTTCGTCCTCTGAAAACCGGGTGCATTGTCATTCGAGTGTCGCCATCATATGGCGACACTGGAGAACAACTCTTGCTCAGGTTAGCCTCGTGCCCTCTGGAACGCGGCGTGTGAACGCCCCGGCGACGCGCCGAGTCCCCCTGCTATGGGTTGCCGACGGAGCGATGGCGGTCTCGCTGGTTGTCTACCTCGCAACCCTCCTTGTGCGCTCGCCGGCGAGAGTGTGCAGCTGGCTTTCCGCAACCAGCCATAGGTCGCTGGGCGGGACCGCGACCATGGGTGTTCGCAGGCGCGTTGCAGGCGCTAACGACACGCTCCTGTCTTGCTGCTAGGCTCCTTTACGGAAGGGAATCGTGACGAAGAAAGGCATGGCAGAGGCGACGATCCGACTGATGGTCGTGCACTGGCATGCCGTCGTGCTCAAAGGGCTGGCAGCATGCGTTTGTCAAGGTCCGAACATGGAGTTGGCTGGGATCGCGTCAACCTGCGAGCAGGCCCTGGACAACGCCGGGGAATTGCATCCCGACCTGGTGCTTCTCGGATATTCCACGCCTCGCATGGGCGGTATCGAGGCAACTCGCCGGCTGCTCGAAGCGCACCCCGACACTCGGGTCGTGCTTATCGGAGCCATGGGTGACCCCGAACGTTTCGCCAAGGCCCTGGAATGCGGGGCGATGGGCTACGTGTTACTGGACACGCCGCCTTCGGAGCTTGTCAGCCTGCTGCGCGGCCTCGTCCAGGTGCCCTGAATTCACGAAGGCCGCAGTGGGCTCGGCCCGATAGATCTAGCAGGATTCTCAGCGCTGATAGATCTCCCCGAACGGGTACCACCAGTCGGGATTGCGCCGGATCGCCGCCTCCAGCCCCGTTGCGATCCGCTGGGTCACGTCCGCATCAGAATCGCCGGGCTCGATGACCACCGGTGCATGCACCACGAGCCGGTACTTCCCCTTGTACCGCCAGCAATCCACCGGTAAGACAGGCACCTTGGCCACCCGCCCCAGCCACGCGGCCGCGGTGCTGAACTCGACCTTGCCGCCGCAGAAGTCGACGATCACGGTGTCGCCACGGTCGGGAATGTCACTGAGAATCGCGGCGAACCGGCCCCGGCGCACCGCGCGAATCAGCCCGCGTGCCGCGTTCGACGACACCAGCACCTCGAGGTCAGTTTTCCGCCTCGCCCACGCCGCAATGCGGGTCACGAGGTCGGGCCCAACCGGCGCCATCACCGCGGTGACACGCAGCCCTGAAGCAAAGCCACACGACGCGGCGACATCCCAACTCCCGAAGTGCGCGAGCGCGAAGACTCCCCCGCCGTGTTCCTCGATCGCGGCATGCGCATGCTCGAGCCCGTACGCGCGGAAGTGGCGGTGCATGGCGTGCGCAGGCACCCCGTACTGCCAGACGAAGTCCACCGACGTCCGCGCGTAGTTGCGGAACGACGCCAGCGCCAGACGTCGCGCCGCCGGCGCATCGAGCGTGGGATCGAGGACACGATGGTTCGCGGCACAGCGGCGCCTGCGCGCCGGTGAGCCCGCATAGATGCAGGTGCCGATGACGTCGCCGATCACATACCGCCCGGAGCCGAGCGCTCGCAGCCCGAGGCTTGCGGTCCACATGCCGGCGCGCAGCGCTCTCGAGGGTGGCTCGAGCAGGGCCGCCGAGCTGGTCGCGTCGGGCGTCAATGGACCTTGGTGGCCTGGTCCGGCGGGAGTGCGATGTGGTGCTTGGCGATGATCTCGCGCACCGTGCCGCTCTGCGCGCGCATCACCAGGCTGTGGGTCTCCGCCCACCAGTTGTGGTAGCGGACCCCGCGGAGCAGGCCACCGCCGCTGATACCGGTGACAGCGACGGCCACCTCGCGCCCGGGGACGAGCTGCTCCATGGTGAGCAGCGCCTCGGGGTCGTAGCCGGCCTCGCGCATCGCCGCAGCCTCGTCCTCGTGGCGCACCCAGGGGCGGCACTGCAGCTCGCCGCCGAGGCAGCGCATCGCGCAGGCGGCGACGATCGCCTCGCGGGTGCCGCCCGATCCGATCATGACATCGATCCCGGAGCCCGGCCAGGCGGCCATCATGGCGAGCCCCACGTCGCCGTCACTGACGATGGCGACGCGCGCGCCGAGCGCCCGGATCCGCTCGAGGAGCGCCATGTGGCGCGGCCGGTCGAGCAGGACCACGGTGAGGTCCTGGACCTGCACGTTCATGGCGAAGGCAACGCGGCGGAGGTTGTTCTCCGGGGTGTCGCTGATGTCGACGGCACCACGGGCCTCCGGGCCGACCGCGATCTTGTGCATGTAGGCGACGGGCGGCGGGAGCAGGATGCCCCCCGTCTCGGCGACGGCGGCGACGCTGAGCGCCTGGCTGAGGCCTCCAGCGACGAGGCTGATCCCGTCCACCGGGAGCACCGCCAGGTCAACACGGTCGCGGCCGGCGCCGATGGTCCGCCCTGCCAGAAGGCGGTTGTTGGAGCCCTCCGGGCCGATGACGATCCGGCCCTCGAAGGGCATGCCCTCGAGCGCCTCCTCCATCACCATGTGCCCGGAGTTGCGGGTGCCCAGCTTGTCGCCGCGTCCCAGCCAGCGCCCGACGGACAGCGCCGCGGCCTCGGTTGCGCGGAGCAACTCGAGGCCGCGGTTCCGGCCGCGGATCAATCGCTCGGCCGGCGGGACGCGGGCTGCCGTGCTCATCGTCGAGCAGCGTACCCGCCTACATGATCCCGATGATTCCGGCCCAGTCGCCGTTCGGGGTCAGCCGTGTGACGGCCAGCGTGGTCGGGTTCACGCCGACCAGCCACGAGGCGCTGCCGTCGGTATTGGTCACCGTGCCGTAGATGAGCCCGCCGGCCCACGCGGACGGGACGAAGTCGCCCATCACACGGTTCACCGTGCTCCCGGTGGCGACGTCCATGACCCGGAGCGTGGTGGTGATGGTCGCGCCGCACTGGTCATCGGCAACGGGGATCGTGACGTAGGCGAGCCGGCTGCCGTCGCCGGAGAAGAGCGCATCGCCGGCGAAGTTCTTGCCGGAGAGCTCGTACGAGTGGGTGACGATCCCGGCCGAGGCGATGCGGATCGCGTCGGTCGCATTCGTCCCGGCGAAGCACACGGATTCGAGTGCCGGACCGAGGTCGCTGAGCGGGCACGACGTGTCCGACGTGACGGTGGTCTCACCATCGGAGGCCGGGTCGACGACGGCCGAGTACGCGGACTGCATCTGCATATCGAATGCGCCGCAGCCGCAGCCACCCTGTGGCACCCGGGCAAACGCGATGCCCGACGCGGTCCAGCTCACCAGGTAGTAGTCCCAGTTGTATCCATCCGCATTGACTTGGGCCTGCGTGGGCGCGCCCTTGTCGGCGATGACCTGCGGAGCTGCACCGGGATGGACCACGACGATGTGGTTGACGAGGTTCCCGTTGGCCAGCGAGTTGCTCGTCGCGTATGCGTATGACACGCCATCCGGTGCGATGACGACGCCGCCTGCGTCGCCCGGCACCGGTCCGAGGTTGTGGATTGCGCCTGCCGGCGTCATCTCGTACTCCGCGCCCTTCTCAGTCCAGTACGCGCCGCCGGCACCGGACGTGACCATCCAGTTCTCGGTGGGGTTGATCGCCTTCCTGGCGACGACGGTGCCGGACGGGGTGAGGATTTCGAGCCACGCGCTCGTGCTACCGGTTGTGACGGTGGCGACGAGATAGGTGGGCGCCACCGGGACGACCGGGAGCGGACGGAGCAGATCAGCGGTCGGGATCACGGCGTCTGCTTTCGGGAGCGAGACCGAAACGGTGGTCGCTCGGGGAGCATGTGGGGCCGCCGCGCCACATCCAGAGAGGACCAGCACTGCGACTGCAGTACCAAGTGCGGCGCGGGTCGGGATCATCGAAGGTGCCTCCGTCAATGTTGTTGATTGACGGTGCAACGAGCCCCCGCACAGGGGGTTTCGCGTAACGAAATTCGCGGCCGCGCGTTGCGGGGCGGGTCAGACCGGGCTGGTGCTCTCGGTGGGAACCCCGGTCACTTCGCCGGTGACCACGTCCGCCTCGTCCACGGGGAGGTGACGCGTTGCCGCTGCCATGAACGCGCGGAACAGCGGATGCGGGCGCCCGGGCCGGGAGCGGAACTCCGGATGGAACTGCGAGCCGACGAAGAACGGGTGGTCCTGCAGCTCGATGATCTCGACGAGCCGGCCGTTCGGTGACGTCCCCGAGAAGACCACGCCGGCGCCGCCGAGCGCGTCGCGGTAGTGATTGTTGAACTCGAAGCGATGGCGGTGGCGCTCGTAGACCACCGGCTCGCCGTATGCCTCGGCGGCGCGCGTCCCCGGCGTGAGCTTGCACGGGTAGACGCCGAGCCGCATGGTGCCGCCCTTCTCCTCGATGTCGCGCTGCTCGGGGAGCAGGTCGATGACCGGGTGCGACGTGAAGGCGTTGAACTCGGTGGAGTTGGCGTCGGCGGCGTCGAGCACCTCACGGGCGATGTCCACCACCGCGCACTGCATGCCGAGGCAGAGCCCGAGGTACGGCACCTTGTGCTCCCGGGCGTACCGCGAGGCGAGCACCTTGCCCTCGATGCCGCGATGCCCGAAGCCGCCCGGCACGACGATGCCGTCGGCGCCCTCGAGCGGGCTCATGTCCTCGTCGAGGTGCTCGCTGTTGACCCAGACGAGGTCGAGGTCGGCCCCGGAGTGGACCGCGGCGTGGCGCAGGGACTCGATGACGCTGATGTACGAGTCCGGCATCTCCACGTACTTGCCGACGAGCGCGATGCGCACGCTCGGCTTTGGCGCCGCAATGCGCGCGCAGAGGTCTTTCCATTCGGTGAGATCCGGTGCCGTGGCGTCGAGGTTGAGCAATTGCACGATGTAATCGCCGAGGCCGGCGTCCTCGAGCATCAACGGCACGTAGTAGATGGAGCTCGCGTCCGGCACATTGATCACGGCGCGCATCTCCACGTCGCCGAAGAGCGCGATCTTCTCGCGCAGCGGCTCGCCGATCGGCTTCTCGCTGCGCGCGATGATCGCGTCCGGCTGGATACCGATGGAGCGCAGCTGGTTGACCGAGTGCTGCGTGGGCTTGCTCTTGAACTCCTCGCTCGCGTTGACGTACGGCACGAGCGTGAGGTGCACATAGCAGACGTTGTTGCGTCCCACGTCGTTCTTCATCTGCCGGATCGCCTCGAGGAACGGCAGCGACTCGATGTCACCGACCGTGCCGCCGACCTCGACGATCACGACATCCGGTTGCGGTAGCTCATTTTCGGCCACGCGCAGGATGCGATGCTTGATCTCGTTGGTGATGTGCGGGATGACCTGCACGGTGCCGCCGAGGTAATCACCGCGACGTTCCTTGGCGATCACCGACGCATAGATCTTGCCGGTCGTGACATTGCTCGCCTTGCTCAGCGCGACATCGACGAAGCGCTCGTAATGACCGAGGTCGAGATCGGTCTCAGCGCCGTCGTCGGTGACGAACACCTCGCCGTGCTGATACGGCGACATGGTGCCCGGATCCACGTTGAGATAAGGATCGAGCTTCTGCATCCCGACGTGGAGCCCGCGCGCCTTGAGGATCGTGCCGATCGATGCGGCGGTGATTCCCTTGCCGAGTGAGGAGACGACTCCGCCTGTCACGAACACGAACTTCGCCATGCGCAGAGCCTCCCGGGATGGTTTTTCCGATTGTATCAGCAGCACGTCGTTGCGACGCACCGATGTTCGAATGTGACGGTCAGCCGGCTTTCGTCTCGAGGAAAACCACCCGGGTCTCGTCGGTCTCGCCGGTGGATCCGGTGAGCACCAGGCGCGGCTGCGCTTCCCACGCCCCTTCGGCGAGGCCCATCTCCTGGGCGAACTTGCCGACCGTGTCGTACTCGCCCCCGCCACCGCCGGCGCCGAAGCGCGCGGGCACCACGATGCTCGGCTCCACGGCGTTGACGAGCTTGGCCGCGTCGATGGCGCCGAGCGCGTCGCCGCCGCCGACGGGGATGACCAGGACGTCGACATGGCCGAGGCTGTCGATCTCCTCCTCGGTGAGCTGGCGGCGCAGGCGTCCGGCCACGACGACACGGACCTCATCCACCGCGACGCGCATCACCGTCGTCTCGCCGGCTGCGAGCCCGAGGATGCTCACGCCGCCGATCTCGAACTCGCCGGGGCCGCTCACCTCCTGGATCTCACCCTCGCGCGGGCGGAGCTTGGCAGGGTCGGTGCTGGTCCCCTCGGTGCGGACGATGATGCCGGCCGTCCCCTTGGCGAGGCCGGGCAGCGCTGTCTGGGGCGGATCGACGACCACCGTCATCTCCCGCCCACGAAGCCGGATGCACGAATGGCCGTGGTACGTCAGTTCCATGAGCGTCCAGTGTGCCGTCTCGGAGCCATCAGCCGCTCCCGACGGTGAGCTGGACGACCCGCGACTTCCCGTCGCTGAACACGCTCACCGATACCTGCTCGCCGGGGGCGAGGCCGAGGACGGTCGGATCGAGCGGGTGGGTCGCGTCGAGCGTCGTGCTCCCCACGGCGGTCACCACGTCCCCGGGAAGGAGCCCGGCGTCAGCGGCTGGGCCGCCCGCCGTGACCGACAGGACGAGTGCGCCCACCGGCAGCCCGGCGGCCGCGGCAGTGGCGGGGTCGATCACCTGCGACTGGACGCCGAGCGCCGGGACCGGCGTGCTGCCGCTGCCGCCGGTCGACTCCACCACGAGGTCCGCCGCCGCCGTCATGGAGAGTGCGACCACCCCGGGCGCGGCATCGCCCGCGTCGACCACCACGCCGATGACGTTGCCGTTGCCGTCGAGCAGCGGGGCCCCGTCCTGGCGCGGATCGGGGGTCGCGTCGACGGTGAGGGCATCAATGAGCGGCGTGGTGGTGCCCGAGAGCTGCACCGTGATGCCCACCGAGCTCACCGTCCCGGTGGACAGGGTCACTGGCGAGAACGGGGTGTGGGCAACGGCGATGGCGAGGTCGCCGACAGTGGGCGTGACCGACGCGAAGGTGAGCGCGGTGAGATGCTGCGCCCCGACAGCCTGGAGCAGGACCACGCCGTGGGTCGGGTCGGCGCGGACGATCGTGGCCGGGTAGCTGTGCCCGTCGCTGGTCGCGATCTTCAGCGTGGCCGCGCCCTGGATGGCATGGATGCTCGTGACCACGAGGCCGCTCGAGGACACCACGAAGCCGTCGACGATGCCGGTGGCTCCGGTGAGCAGCGACGTCGCGGTGACCGGCTCGGTGATGACCTCCACCACCGACACCGACTTCGCCTGGGCGATCGAGCCGGCGGTCTGCGCGCCATTGCCGCCGCCGGACCCGCCCACGATGGTCTGTTGCGTGACCCGCTCGACGGGCCCGAAGCGCGCGTAGATGCCCCAGGCCGCGAGTCCCCCACCGATGAGGCCGATCACCGCGCTCAATACCACCACGGCGATGAGCCGGTCGCGCGGCCGGGCGGCCGTCGTCATTCGACCGGCGCCGCGGCCCGCTGTCTCAGGTAGCGAACGATGCCGGCCGCGTTGCTGTGCACGCCGTTGAGGATCTCCGCCTTCTCGCGGATGCCGGCGGGCAGGGTCTCCGGATCGAGCGCGAACGCCTCCGCAAGCGCCGCCGCGACATCATCGATACCCGCGTCCGCGGCGTCCTCGATCACGCGCTCGGCGACCTCCACCCAGCCGTGGAGCATGTCCTCCGCCTCCGCGAGCGTCGCCTGCGCATCGGCGACCGGCCCGTAGTGCGTGAGCACCATCTTCTCCGGACGCAGCTCGGCGAAGCGATGGAGGCTGTGCACCGCCTGTTCGAGGTCGAAGTCCGGTGGCGGGGTGGCCGGCCGGAGCACGCCGAGGTCCGGCAGGAGCACGCCCACCGCGTCGCCGACAAGCAATGTCCCGGTGTGCTCGTCGAGGACCGCGTGGTGGTGCTTGGCGTGCCCGGGCGAATCCACGAGGACGAGCGATCGGCCGTTGCCGACGTCGACCCGGAATCCGTCGCCCGCGGCGATGAGGCGGTCCTCGGGGACGGCGGTCATCCTGCCGTAGAGGTTGTCGAGCAGCGGGCCGTAGACGCGCGACGCGCTGTCGATAAGCCTCGTCGGATCGACGAGGTGACGGGCCCCGCGTTCGTGGACCACGACGGTGGCGTTGGGGAAGTCGTTGGCGAGGTCGCCCACGGCGCCGGCGTGGTCGAGGTGGATGTGGGTGACGATGATCCAGCGCAGGTCGTTCGGGCCGAGGCCGAGGGCGTCGAGCGCCGCGTGCACCGCGGGGACGCTCGACTGCGAGCCGGTCTCGACGAGCGCGGGCATCGGCCCGTCGATCAGGAACCCCGCGGTGAGCTGATCCATGCCGCCCAGCAGCGTGTCGAGCTGATGGATCCCGGGGGCGATGTCAACGGCGTCGCTCATGCCAGCGCGCCTGCTTACGGCGGCGGCGACTGCTGGGCGAGCAGCGCCTGCAGCGCCGTGAGGTCCTGCTGCACCTTGGTCTCATCGGCACCGTACGCGGTGAAGTTGCCGGCCTTGAGCGCCGCTTCCGCCGCCGCGTTGTCGGCCACGAGCTTGTTGTCCAGGGCGATGATCTGCTGCTGGAGCGTGCCGGTGGGCGTTGTGGTTGGCGTCGGGCTCGTGCCGGGGCTCGGCGAGGGCGTGGGCGACGTTGACGGGGATGGCGATGGTGACGGAGTCGAACCGGTGGTGCCCGGAGCTGCGTTGTTCAGACCTGGGACGGGGGTGCCGTTGTTGAGCAGGTTCGAAACAGCCTGTGCGAAGGACGTGCCCTCTTGCACGTCGTTCTGGTCGCCGACGATGACATCCTGCAGCTGCGGGAACGAGCTGCCGTTGCTCGACGCCGCGGTGACGTAGAGCGGGCGGACGTAGAGGAAGGAGTCGTTGTTGAAGGGCAGGACGATCACGTTGCCGAGCGTGACTGTCGATCCGTGCTGATCGAGCAGGCTGATCTCCGAGCTGATCGTCTGGTTGGTGTTGATGTTGTTGTCGAACTGCAGCGGCCCCAAGACGTTGTCGGCGTTATTCAGGCGCACGGAAACAAGCTTCGGCTCGTTGGTGCCGGTGTAATCGCACTCCGCTGCGAGCCACGCGGTCATGTTGTTCGCAGCGTTGCCACTTCCGTTGGCCCCTGGAGAAAATGTCTGGAGCAGCACAAACTGCGGGGTGGTGGTACCGGGGAGCTCCACCTCGACGTAGTACGCGGTGGTCGCCTGGTTCTGCCCGTTGACGCTTTCCTGCGCGAGGTTGAACAGGTCCGCACCCTGGAAGAACACCGCCGCGTTTGCCTGGTGCACCGAGGCGTACGCCTGCGCCTGATCGTTGAAGTAGTCCTCCGGGTAGCGCAGATGCGAGCGGAGGTACGACGACATGTCGCTGAGCGGGGTGAGCAGCCCGGGGTAGATCGCGTTCCATGCCGCGGTGATCGGCTCGTTCAGGTCCACCGCGTAGAGCGTGATCGCGCAGGTCTTGGCGTCGATCACCGCCTTGACGGCGTTGCGCATGTACGAGGTGCCATCGCTCTGCTGATACGACTCGGGAAAGAGCGAGCTCTTGACGTACGCATCGGCGATCCACATCAGGTGGCCGGTCTGGGGGTCGACCACGATGTACGGATCGGCGTCGACGGTGAGGAACGGCGCCAGCGACGTGATGCGGGTGCTGATCTGCCGGTTGACGAGTGCCCGGCTGTTGGGTGTCAGCGCGTTGTTGAGAAAGAGGTTGAAACCGCCGAAGTCCTCGAGCGAGAGCGCCAGCTTGTCGATCGGGTTGGTGATGGGGATGCCGTCCTCGCTGGCGTTGGCGTGGACCGTGTTGGTCTGGCTTCCCGACGGATAGTTGAACTCGGGCTGGGTGGTGCCCGACACCACACTCTGGGTCGTGTCCAGCCCGCAGTAGATGGACGGGTCGGCGGTGGTCGAGTTGTCGAAGGAGAGATCGGGCGGCGAACCCGCCGTGACCTGAGCCATCGGCTGCCCGCCGACGAGCACTTCCGGCTTGCCCTCGCCCCCGACGGCGTTGACGGAGACCGCCGTGACGCCGTATCCGTGGGTGAAGTCCTCAGCCGAGCTCACGAACGACGAGTTCGGGAGATCTCCTTCGGAAATCTCGCGGGCTCCGAGCATCACCTCGACGTCACCACCGGTGGCAGGGTTGGGATAGCGGTCCACGGTGATCGTCGAGTACGTCTGATAGCTGCGGGTCCGGTCGATCTGCGCGAGCGTGTCGGGGAGCTGCGTGGGGTCCTGGATGCGCACGTTCTGCAGCGTCCCGAGGTCGGACTCGAGGTCGCTGAGGGTGGGCGGGTGCGGCGTGCCGAAGGCTTTGTTCTCCACCTCCGGGCTCGATCCGGTGGTCTGGATCGCCCAGGCATAGCGGCTGGTGTTCAGGTAGTCATTGATGGTGTTGGTCTGCGCGGACTGCTCGTTGGGGCCGACGCTGGTGGCCTGGTACACCGCCGCAGGGATGCCCTGGGTCAGCCCGGCCACGAGCAGCCAGGCGCCGAGCATCGACGCGAGCGCGATGCCGGTTCCGGTGGAGGCCCCGCGCCAGCGCGTGATCACGAGGACCAACGTCACCACCGCCAGGACCGCGGCGAGGACCTGGAGGAACCCGAGGACGGGCTGGATCACCGCACGCTGGGTCGCATCCAGGCCCACGTATGGGGTGCCCGTCCCGTTCGGGCCGGTGCTGTGGGCGCTGGTCGCGAGGTGGTAGACGCCGAAGTGCGCCCCGAAGGCGGCGAGGATGAAGACGCCCACCAGCGCGAACCCGCCGGTGATGACCGCGGCGCGGAGCGCATCCTCGGGCGAGCGACCCGCCGGCGGCTCGAGCGGCAGGGGCAGTTCCTCGGGCGCGTTCATCACCGTGATCGAGATCACCGCCATGGCGATGGCGCCGAGCATCGACAGGATCACCGCGCCCCAGAGCAGCCCCATGAGGTCGTCGATCGCGGGCAGGGTGAAGACGAAGAACGAGTAGTCGAGGTGGAAGACCGGGTCGGTGGCGCCGAAGGGCACCGAGTGCAGCCAGAGCAGGATGTCCTGCCACTCGCCGGAGAGTGTCGACCCACCCGCGATCCCCGCGAGCAAAGCGATCACGGCGCCGCTCCAGAGCACGATCTTCCGCCCGCGCCGGTCGAGGCTTGCGGCCGCGGCCGCGCAGCCGAAGACCGCCGCGCCGAAGATCGCCGCCACGATCGCGAAGCCGACGAAGAACAGGATGATGTGCGCGATCAGCGGCGTCCAGAAGACGTTGGTGTGGTGGACGCTGACGTAATAGAGGTACTCGGCGCGGAGCCCGAGCAGCCATCGCGCGACGATGAGCAGCACGATGATGGCCGCGATGACGCCGAAGATGATGATCCGGCGCCGGAGCTGGCCAGGGGGCCGAACGATCCTGGGACGGGAGCGCCGCCGAGCGAAGATCTGCTCGGGATCGAAGCCGAAGGCACTCATTGACTGAAGGAGTGTACCTGCGGACGGTGCGCCGAAAGCTTCGGGATCAGCGGCGCTGGAGCAGCAGCCTCACGTCGAACGGGTCGCGGCGGCGGCGCACCCTGCGTGAAACCTCGGGGCGGATCTGCACCATGTAGGGCTCCTGCTGGCGCAGAACCTCCTCGATGGCATCGGCGATGAGCATCCCGGCATGGACGGTCGGCACCCGTTCGCTCAACGCCTCGGCCATGCGATCGCTGACCTCGGTGAGGTTGAGCTCGTGTGCCTGCTCGAGCACATCGAGGCAGTCGTCGAGACGCCTGAGCCGCAGGCGTCTGTCCTCGCCGTCCATGGACGTCATCGCGTCACCACGTTAGCGCACCCACTCAAGCTGCGGGTGGAACGATCAGGTGGAAACCGGAACGCGTCTCCGTTGCCGTGGTGTCGCGACGCGGGTACCGGTCACTCGCGCGACCGGGGTTCGCGGGGGTGGGAGGATGCGCGCGAGATACTCGCCGGTGGCGCTCCGCGGGTTGGCCGCCACCTCTTCGGGCGTTCCCGACGCGACGATCTCACCGCCACTGTCACCGCCGCCCGGGCCGAGATCGATGATGTGGTCGGCGGTCTTGAGCACGTCGAGGTTGTGCTCGATGACGATCACCGTGTTGCCCGCATCCACCAATCGGTGCAGCACCGCGAGCAGCTTCTCGACGTCGGCGAAGTGGAGTCCCGTGGTGGGCTCGTCGAGGATGTAGAGCGTGCTCCCGGTGTCGCGCCGCGAAAGCTCGGTGCTGAGCTTCACGCGCTGCGCCTCGCCACCGCTCAGCTGCGTCGCCGGTTGGCCGAGCCGGATGTACCCGAGCCCGACATCCTGCAGCGTGCGCAGCCTGCGATTGATCCGCGGTTGATGCTCGAAGAGCACTGCCGCCTCGTCCACCGTCATCTCGAGGACATCGGCAATGCTCTTGCCGCGGAACTTCACCTCGAGCGCCTCGCGGTTGTATCGCCGACCCTTGCACACCTCGCAGGGCACGTAGATGTCCGGCAGGAAGTGCATCTCGATCTTGATCATGCCGTCGCCGCTGCACGCCTCGCAGCGCCCGCCCGACACGTTGAAGGAGAAGCGGCCCGGTTTGTACCCGCGGATCTTCGCCTCCGGGAGCTTGGCGTACAGGTCGCGAATGTCGGTGAAGACACCGACGTACGTGGCCGGGTTGCTCCGCGGCGTGCGTCCGATCGGCGACTGATCGACGTCGATCACCTTGTCGATGTTGGCGATGCCCTCCACACGGTCGTGCGCGCCCGGGCGGTGCTTGGCGCGGTACAGCGACTGCGCGAGCTTGCGATACAGGATGTCGTTGACGAGCGTGCTCTTGCCGCTGCCACTGACTCCCGCGATGCAGATGAACGTTCCCAGGGGAAAGACGGCATCGACGTTGTGCAGGTTGTTGGCGCGCGCTCCGCGCACGACGAGCTGCTTAGCGCCGATCGGCCGGCGGATCAAGGGCAGCGGAATGCTCCGCTCGCCGCGCATGAACTGCCCGGTGATGCTCTCCGGCGTGGCGAGCATGTCCTCCACGGTTCCCGACGCCATGATCAGGCCGCCATGCTCACCGGCGCCGGGGCCGACGTCCACCACCCAGTCGGCGGCGCGAATCGTCTCCTCGTCGTGCTCGACGACGATCAGCGTGTTGCCGATGTCGCGGAGTGCCTCCAGCGTGCGGATGAGCTTGTGGTTGTCGCGCTGATGCAGGCCGATCGACGGCTCGTCAAGGATGTACAGCACGCCCATCAGCTTGCTGCCGATCTGCGTGGCCAGCCGGATCCGCTGCGCCTCGCCGCCCGACAGCGTGGCGGCGCCACGGTCGATGGTGATGTAGTCGAGCCCGACGTCGTGCAGGAAGCCGAGGCGCTCCTTGATCTCCTTGATCACCTGGACCGCGATGGTCAGCTCCCGCTCGCTGAGTCGCAATGAGTCGAGGCGCCGCAACGCCGAACTGATGCTGTGCTTGCAGAACTCGGCGATGTTCATGCCGTCGATGGTCACCGCGAGATACTCCGGCTTGAGTCGTGCGCCGTTACACGCGGGGCACGGCTTCTGCATCATCAGCCGCTCGATCTCCTGCTTGACCCACTCGGACTCGGTCTCGCGATAGCGGCGCTGGAGGTTGTTGATCACGCCCTCGTAGCCGGCCTCGAAGCTCCTCGAATGCCCGCTGTGCGAGACGTACCGCATGCGCACCGTCTCGTCCTTGGGAAGTCCGTAGAGGATGAGCCGGCGTTCCTTGATGTCCAGGTCCTTCCACGGGATGCTGAGCGGGATCTTGAAGCGCCGGCACACCGTCTCGAGCACTTCCATCATCCAGTGCTGCGACGGTCCCCGCGTCCACCCCGAGAGTGCACCCTCGTCGATGCTCAGCGACGGATCCGGGACCACCGCGTCGGGATCGACCTCGAGACGCACGCCGAGCCCGGTGCACACCGGACACGCACCGTGCGGATTGTTGAACGAGAAGTTGCGCGGGGCCGGCTCCTCCATCGAGATCCCGCAGTACACGCACGCGAACTCCTCTGAGAAGAGCAACTCCTGCATGCCGCTGTCGGGGTCCGCGGGGATGAGCAGGATGAGCCCGTCGCTCAGCTTCGACGCCTGTTCGAGCGACTCGTGGAGCCGCGAACGCAGCTCCGGGCCGATGATGATCCGGTCCACCACGACCTCGATGTCGTGCTGGAACTTCTTGTCGAGCGTGATCGGTTCGGAGAGGTCGTGGAGCTCGCCGTCGATGCGCGCTCGCACATAGCCGAGACGCTTGGCCTCGTCGAGCACCTCGCGATGCTCGCCCTTGCGGCCCTGCACCATCGGCGCCGAGATGAGCAATCTCGTGCCCTCGGGGAGGAGGAGGACCTGGTCCGCGATCTGCTCGATCGACTGCTTGCTGATCTCGCGACCGCAGTTCGGACAGTGCGGATGCCCGATGCGTGCGTACATGAGACGCAGGTAGTCGTAGATCTCGGTGACCGTGCCGACTGTTGAACGCGGGTTCTTGCTCGTCCCCTTCTGATCGATGGAGATCGCCGGGCTCAGCCCCTCGATGTGATCGACATCTGGCTTCTCCATCTGTCCGAGGAACTGGCGTGCATACGCACTCAGCGACTCGACGTATCGGCGCTGACCCTCGGCATAGATGGTGTCGAACGCGAGCGACGACTTGCCGCTCCCCGACAGCCCCGTGATCACGATGAGTTTGTCGCGCGGTAGCGTCAGGTCGATGTTCTTGAGGTTGTGCTCGCGCGCACCACGAATGACGATCTGATCGTTGGGCATTGACCGTCTAGCGTACCCAAGTGGCGTCGTCGACCAACCTGCGCCTTCGGGGTCGGAGACGCTGGCCATGGCGTGAGAGCATAGCAAACATATGTTCGGTTGGCGGCGCTGCTGGTGGGCGGGCCGGGCGCCCTCTGGCCATACACAGATTTAGGCAATGACATACTCGACGAACCATGCGACGAAGGTTCGCATGGACGAGCGGGCCGAGCTTCAGAGTGACACGATGAGAGAGCCATGGGGCCATGCCCCGCCTGCGGAGCCGATCGGCTGGTCCCTCTGACCTTCCAGGCGGCTCGTGCGGCTGCGGACGACCTGGAGCGGCCCGAGGTGGTCATCATGCGGCCACTCGCGAAGTGCGGTGCCTGCGGCGCGCGGATCTACTCGGACAGAATCACCCACCAGGGCGACCCGAGCGAGTCGGCACTCAACTCGACTCTCCCGAATCGGCCTATGCTGGTGGCCCGGGGCCGGGCATCTGGCAAAAACATCCCTCTTAGCCCTGGTGTTGACGATCCACACCAGTCGTCCGCAGGGCTATGGCCCGGCCCCCTGCACCAAACCTGAAACCCATATCCCTTCCCTGAGGAGGCCCCTGGCGTTGCGCCGGGGTCTCCTCTCGATGGGGGTCCCGCTTGACGCACCGGGCGCGTCGAGGAAGCTGGCTGGTCGGGGTGGCGCCTGGCGTGGGCCTGCGAGGGAATGGCGCGGGCCTCTGCCGCCTCACGCCATCGCGTATCGCGAGACCACTTTGTCGCGCTGGCTAACGAGGCGCTCCTGACCGAGGAAGACGCCGAGGAACGGGAGTTCGGCCTCAATTGAAGCCAACGCAGCGATCACCCCTTCCGCGGCCGGCTCGGTGGCGAATCAAGGACGAGCTAGGGAGTGTCTCGAACTTGCGTCATTCAACGCTTCCAAACGCCTTGATCTCCTCGAGTTCTTGCGGAGACAGCTCACGCGGTTGGTCGCCCTTCGCCACCTTCTCGGTCTGGACCTGATGGCGGATACTCTCCACGATCTCCGGATTTGCCAGCGTTGTCACATCCCCAACATCGGTGAAGTTCGAGATCGAGGCGATCACCCGCCGCATGATCTTTCCGGAGCGAGTCTTGGGCATGTCGGGAACGATCCACACATTGTGCGGACGCGCGATTTTCCCGATCTCACGCTCGATCGCTAGGACGATCTTCTCCTTGATTTCGTCACTCGGTTGCACACCGGGCTTCAGCGCCACATACAGTTCCACGGCGCGACCGCGAAGCTCGTCAATAACCGGAACCGCCGCCGCTTCGGCGACCTCATCAACCGTCAGGCACGCTGACTCAAGTTCCTTGGTTCCCAATCGGTGCCCGGCCACATTGATCACGTCGTCAACGCGACCGAGGATCCGTATGTAGCCATCTGGTGCTTGGACTGCACCGTCACCCGCGAGGTACGGCCAGTCGCGCCAGTCCTTGCTCTCCTGGTCCCGGCAGTACTTCTTGAAGTAGGTGTCCACGAACCGCTCTGGCTGACCCCAGATTGTCTGGAAGATGCCTGGCCAAGGGTTGCGAATGCAGATGTTGCCTGCGCGACCGCTGCCAGGCTCGACGACGTTGCGATTCTCGTCGTATATGACCGGGTAGATCCCGAGGACCCCTGGGCCGCAGCTGCCAGGCTTCATCTGGTCGATCGCGGGGAGGGTACTTCCCAGGAACCCGCCGTTCTCGGTCTGCCACCACGTGTCAACGATGACCGCCTCGCCCTTGCCCACGACCCGGTGATACCAACGCCACACCTCGGGTTCGATGGGCTCTCCGACCGTCGTCATGTGCTTGAAGTGGTAGTCGTACTTCGCCGGCTCGTCCGGACCGAACTTGCGGAGCATGCGGATCGTGGTGGGCGCCGTGTGGAAGATGTTGACTCCGAGACGCTCCGCAATCCTCCAGGGACGGCCGGCATCTGGATAAAGCGGCACTCCCTCGTACATGACGCTCGTCGTACCGAGCGACAGCGGCCCGTAGACGATGTACGAATGCCCAGTGATCCATCCGATGTCTGCGAAGCACCAATATGTGTCTTCCGGATGAATGTCCTGGTAGTACTTTGACGTCCCCGTGACATACGACAGGTAACCGCCAGTACTGTGGACACAGCCCTTCGGACGCCCGGTCGTGCCGCTCGTATACATCATGAAGAGCGGCGCTTCCGCCGGCATCGATACCGGCGCGACGATTTTTCCCGCGTAGTTCTTCATCAACTCGTCGACAAAGAAGTCGCGACCTTCGACCATCGGGGTCTTGGAGCTGTACTGACCGGGGTGGCGTCGCCACACCAGGACCTTGTCCACCTCGACGCCTTGCTCGCGAGCTACCGCAATCGCCTCATCGGCCTTGGCTTTGTGGTCGATGAGTTCGCCGTTGCGGTAGTACCCATCCATGGTCACGAGGATGCGGCTACCGCAGTCGGCCATCCGGCCTCCGCACGCCGTTCCACTGAACCCGCCGAACACCTGGTTGTGGATGACTCCGAGGCGGGCACAGGCGAGCATCGAAACCGGGAGATCCGGGACCATCGGCATGTGGAAGGTGACACGATCACCGACCTCGACACCGCCGAAATCGCGCAAGAGAGCGGCGAACTCGTTGACCCGTTTATACAGCTCCTGGTAAGTGATCGCTTTGGTCTCCTCGGCTTCAGGCTCCGGGACCCAAATGAGCGCTGCCTTATTGCGGGACTTCGCTAGGTGGCGATCGACGCAGTTGACGCTGGCGTTGAGCCGACCGCCGACGAACCACTTCCAAAACGGCGGATTGCTGGTGTCCAGCGTTGTGTGCCAGTACTTGTCCCAAGTGAGCAGGTCCGCATACTCCTTGAAGCACTCCGGGAAGTTCTCTTCGCGGAATCTGTCGCGAATGCTGGGGTCACTCGCATTCGCCTGCCCGATGAACTTCGGCGGAGGGGCAAAGTAATCCTCCTCTCGCCAGTGGACCGCGATCTGCGCTTCAGTGACCTGCACTTCCACCGCCATGGTCGACCTCCGACTTAATGCTGGGCTCGCATCGCTGCGTCCCAAGTGAACAAACCAACTCTAGCCATCCGAAAGCAGGCTTGCAGAGACCGCGAACTCCCGCAGGTCGGCAGCCATCGTCGCCTGGTTGGTCAGAGCCTTGAGGTCGCCGCGAGCCAACGAGTCTCGGCAGAGACCGCGCACGAGGCTAAGGGCTTGGTGGACCAGATAGGGCAATGCTTCAAACGAAGCCCGTTCCGTTTGGGCCCGGAGGCGAGCGAACTCACCTGCAGATTCGCCGCTCGGGGCGCTGGCCTGCAGCAGCATGAGCCGGAGCGTGAGCTCCCCGATGATGTACTGCTGGGTCATCTGCCCATGCCAACTCTAGATTCGAGCCCGCCCCGGAGGGATGCCGGCGCGGTTAGGTCGAGCCCATACTGCGCGTGGCTTGGTGATGTGGTCAAGAAGGCAGCTAGTGCACTCATGTGTGCCGCCCTTCATTCCAAACGATAAGCCAGAACCTGCGCGATCGTCGGAACGATTCGGGACCTTCGACCCTAGGGTTCTCCAGCGTTTGCGCACATCATCCCTGTGCGGATTGTGCACGCACGTTATGGCAGACAACTTTCACCGTGAGTCGTACGGCTTCGCCGGCCAGGGCCGCAGACGGGCCGCCGAACGCCTGATCGCTGCGCTCCGGCGAGAAGGCAGCCTCCCCGACATGGGTCCGCGAGCCGAGCTGGCCGAAGACCTCGTCAGAATCGCGTCGCTCTTGGATCGTGCATTCGTTGGCCCCAAGCCGGCGTGGCACGGCACGCGAACCAATCGCGAGGTACAAGTTCTCTTGGAGCGCGCCGTCGGCGCTCTCAGCGCGGATCTGACCGGTGTTAGGGGCCACGACTGGCGAAACGATCCCCAGATCATGTCGCTCCTCACCGACGTCCACACACGCGGCGGGGGACATTCGGATGGTCGGTAGGCTGCGGTACCCGGCCCTTACTCAAGTGTGTTGATTGCACGCTCGGGTGAGCGAGGCATCCCTCACGTGGGGCATGGCGACGATCGTGAACCTCGGCCTGCCGCCGTTCATCACTGTCGCACCGCCACCAGCGACCACCGCCCGGGGATGAAAACAGGCGCCCCGGAGGGCGCCCTTTCATCGGCGGAGGGAGGTGTTAGAGACCCGCGCCGGTGACGCCGTATACGGCCTGCGCGTAGGTGAATTGAGACCCGTACGAGGAATCAAGCTGCGCGATCAGACCGGCCCGCGAGAACGATCCGGTGGCGAGGTACCCCTTGGCGCACAGTACGGCTTGAGCATCCCAATTGGCGTTCTGGGAATCGACACCGTAGGTCGCCTGTGCGAGCGTGTACCCATCGCCGTACGAGGAATCAAGCTGCGCGATCAAGCCGGCTTTCGACCACCCGGAATCCTCGCTGAGATACTGCGCGGCAGACGCAGCTGCGTTGGCCTCACCGGTCGTAACCACTGGGGTTGGCTTAGGGGTCGGCGGAACCGCCGTTGGCACGGGAGTCGGTGCGGCGGTGGGGACAGCGGTCGGAGCCGCGCTCGCCGCTGTGGTCGGGACAGCGGTCGGCGGGGTGCTCGTGGCGGCGCCGCATCCGGCGAGCACGACGATGCTCCCGATGGCGGTGCCGATGAGCGCGAGTCGTCGGTCGAGGTGCATAGGTGATTCCTCCCCAAAAGGATGATGTGGTCCGCCGATGAGACGATCCCGGAACCATTACGACGCGTTTGCTGCGGGAGCGCCAGTGTCGAAGGGCATCCGTTCGGGCGCCGAACGGCCCTGAAGCGCTGGTGCGCACGCGCCATGGCCTGTCCGTTGCCGATCGGGCAATTGGCCTACCGCGAGATCAAACTAGCAGCTCGTCGCTCAGGTCTTCGGTGCCCATGCCTTGTCTCCTCTGGCGGTTTCTTCCGCCGTTCGTGCCGTGCCTCCCGACGACGGCAGATCGTCCGACGTATGTGGCTGGCGCCGCTGACGATCTCCGCGTCCACGCACTGCGCGGCTCCCGGGAAATCGCCGTGTGCTGAGCGTGGCCTGTAGTACCCGCACCCCACGACCGTCTCCTCTGAGTACGGGCACGGTCGCACGACGTGGTCGACCGTCGCGGTGTTCAGGGAGTGATCTGCTGGGGGACCGGTACTCATCACCTCCATCGTGGGCAACCGTCCCGCTGCCCACAAGTGCCGATAGTCCTGATGCCGGCGATCAGCCGGTAGCGAGTGCACGCAACGCAAACAGGAGCGTCATCACCGCTCCTCCTGCCAGCCAGATCTGCTCCTCACGGCCACCCAGACGTTTCCCGATCAACATTGCCAAGGGGAGCGTGAGCAGCGTGGCGGCGCCGTAGAACCAGTGAAGCAGTTGCTGAGGCCGATCGCCGGTCGCAACGAGCACGAGTCCGATCATGACCTGGACCGCGACGAGCGCGATCATCACTCGAAGATACAAGCGCACTAACGGCAGAAGGCGCGCGCGAAAGAGGCTGGCGATCGCCACCAGCGCGCCAATCGCAGCCACCACCGTCAGTACGAAACCGTACCGATCATGGATCAGCACGCGGCTATGGTAGGCGGACGGTGGGACAACCACGGCCGCAGTCGCCTGAGTCGCTGATGCGATCGACGCGTGCATTTCCTTGCACGCCACGAGGTGCGTCGCGTTCGATCTTGGCGCGCGGGGTCATTGGTCCCACCCACGAGTGGCGCAGGTCCCTCGATTCCGGAGACGTCTGACCCTTTCGCCGAGCGCTGGTGACCACAGAGACTTGCGCTTGAAACTCCACCGGCACCAAGGAGGCTCCCGATGAACGCGCCCGCCCCATACATCCACTGGGGCTTCATCCTCATTTCGCTGCCGAACTTCGTGCTCATCTGCGTGATGGTCCTGCTCTTCGTTCTCGCACTTGTCGCACCGTTCCCGCATCACCGGCCGAAGGATCCTCGCAATGAGTGACGACGCGGCTTCCAACGCAGTGGACCAGATCGCAATCGGGACGCAGCCGATCGCCGACGATGAACCAGGCTGGACAGCCGCGGTTCGCCGCCGCGTCGAGAAGACGTTGCCGATCACCGAGCTGCTGCCCACCAAGCAGCCGGCCTACGTTGGCTCGTGGGTGTACGTGTTCGGGGTCGTCACCATCGCGGCACTCTTCTGGGTGGTCCTGAGTGGCGTGGTGCTCGCGTTCTTCGGATCCGCGTGGTGGCATGTCTCATCGATCGGTCACTTCTTCAACAGCATCCACTTCTGGTCCGTCCAGATGTTCTTCATCTTCATGGTGCTGCACCTCTGGGGGCAGTTCTGGGGAGCCGGCTGGCGTGACGGAAGGGCCAAGACCTGGATGGTCGGGGTCGTGATCTTCACGGTCAGCATCGGCACGGCATTCACCGGGTACGTCATCCAGCAAAACTTCAACTCGCAGTGGATCGCGATCAACGCCAAGGATGCGATCAACTCGACCGGTGTCGGTGGATTGTTCAACGCGCTCAACTTTGGCCAGATGTACGGCCTGCATGTGATGCTGTTTCCAATCGGTGTAACCCTGCTCGTGGTGCTGCACATCATCCAGGTGCGGGCGAAGGGTGTCGTTCGGCCGATTGATGATCCGATGCAGCTGACACCGTGAACGCATCCAAGGTCGACAAGCAGACGTACTACCGTGGGGTTGCCATGGTCCCGTACGACCTCCTCAAGGAGGTCGCGTTCGCGATG
This sequence comes from Candidatus Dormiibacterota bacterium, assembly GCA_963830305.1. Lineage (GTDB taxonomy): Bacteria > Chloroflexota > Dormibacteria > Aeolococcales > Aeolococcaceae > Palsa-851. The sequence goes on from CAWHLW010000008.1 coordinate 40,433, forward strand.
ATCGGGGTCCTTGGCGTCGTGCTGCTGCTCTCCGCGGTGCTGTCCTCGCCGGACGTGCCCTCGGTAACCCTGCAGAGTTGGTCGAAAGCGGATCCCGTGGACTTTCTGACCACCGCGTCGGGCGAGCTGTCGGGATCCACGGTCGTCGCGACATACGGTCCGCCGTACAACTCGGCGAGCGGATCAGTGCAGAGCTGGGGGCCGTTGAACCTGCAGCAGTGGGCCGGTGTGCATATTCCCATCAACGCTCCGTACGACTTCGTCCTCGAGCCACTCACCCAGACCACCGCCGGCGACGCGGCACTGGCATCGGCGCTCAGCACGTACGAAGCTGCCTCTGGCAGCCAGCAACAGAAGTGGCTCGCGAACTACACGACGGGGATCGGCGCGGCGACGGTCTCGACAGACGGCACGGTCAACGTTCCCTCCGGGGACTACGGACCGGTGTCAGTGCTCATGGATCGCATGCTCACGCTCGCGAGGTCAGGCGGCCTTGATGCGCTGTTACTGACCAGCGATCACTTCTACCAGACGGATTTCAGCAGGCCGCTGCTCTTCCTCGACGACGGCGGGTACATCTCCGATCTGGCGACCCAGATGAAGCTCGATGGCGACGATTGGGGTGTGATGAATGAGACCGGACGGTATCCGGGCCAGGCGTGGCTGTGGCTCTACACCATGTGGTACCAGATCCCGCCCTTCAACTCGGACACTGGGTTTCTCGGTATCAGCGCTGCCAATACTGACCTGGCCGTGGTCGGGGTGATGCTCCTGCTCACTGCACTCCTCCTGCTGGTACCGTTCATCCCCGGTCTGCGCGATATCCCACGCTGGATCCCGATACACAAGCTCATCTGGCGCGGGCATTACGCAGAGATGCGGCGGCGGGCTGCAGCGGGGACTCCGAAGGCCCCGTAGCGGGCGACCCACCTTCACGCAACCTTAAGGCCACGTAAACGAGCCTTCGTAGATTGCCCCGCCATGGAGACATCCCCGGTGTCGGTTTGGACGTGGGGCGCGGAGGTCCCGTTAGCTATCTGGCGAAGGTCGCATCAAGGCGACAGCGCCAAGCGCGATGACCGTCACGGGCACAGCCGTGCGACCCGTTGGCACGGAACGTCCAAAGCACCAACAACGTCGTGCTAGCAGCAGGCATCGAGTTGACCAGGAGAAATCTATGGAAATAGCCAGCGAACGAAGCCGGTCAACAACCAGCAAGAGCCAGCGGGCCGTACTTGAGAGCGGTCCTGGGCGCACCACGGAGGATGAACCCATGCGACACATTCGGGCCGTGAGCTCACGGCTGTTTCCCTACCGGATCTCGCTGACCCGAACGGCTGCTCGCCCACAAAGCGCGGCTACGCGGGCCCAACACTCGCGCCGGCGCATCTTGCCCGCGCTTTGCGCCTTCGGAATGGCGACGCCCGTTTTCGGTTTACTCATTGGCGTCACGGCCTCGCCTGCCTTGGCCGACCAGGCGATAACTGTGCCGTGTGCGGGCAACCCGTCAACCAGCGGGCCGCAGGGCCTGGTGAACGCGATCACGGCAGCCAACACCTACGGGGCTGCCCACCCCGGGCACAAGACAGAGATCAACGTTGTCCACGCCTGCGCCTACGACCTCACCACCCAGTACAACACCTATGACGGCTCGCCCACTGCGCTGCCGCAAATCACCTCGACCATCGTCATCAACGGCCAGGGTGGAAACCATGAGCCGGCGATCATCATGCGCAGCGTCGCCAGCGGAACGCTCCCCTTCAGGCTGATCGACGTCGCTTCCAACGGCAACCTGACGCTCAACTCGATCCAGGTAACCAACGGCCTGACACCAGACGGCGCCCCATGGACCCTCGTGAATGGCGCCGAAAACGGCAACAGTGCCGCTAACGGCGGCGGCATCTACTCGAGCGGTGATCTCACCCTCCAGGACAGCGTGGTCAGCGGCGACGCCACCGGCAGCGGCAGCACCGGCGGCTCCAACGCGGCCGGGGACGCCGACGGCGGAAACGGTGGCGACGGTGGCGGCATCTACAACAATGGCGGCACCCTGATGGCCACGAACGGCGACAGCATTTCGGGCAATGCGACCGGCAGCGGCGGCAACGGCGGCGGCTCCGCACCCTACTTCAACACTGGCAACGCCAACGGCGGCAACGGCGGCAACGGCGGAGGCATCGCCACCGTCGGCTCGGGCACCGTCAACCTGCAGGACAACACGACGTTGTCCTCCAACTCGACCGGAAACGGCGGCAGTGGCGGGGCGGCCGTAGGCACCACTACCGGCGGCAATGGCGGCAACGGCGGGAGCTCCTACTCCGAGGGCGGCTCGACGGTCCAGATCAACGGTGGCAACACCAACCTCGAGCAGAGCAACACCGGCACCGCCGGCGGCGGCGGCGAGGAGTTCGGCGGCGGATCTGGGGCGCCCGGCAAGGCCGGAGATGGCGGTGGACTGTTCACCTCCGGCGTCGTCTCCACCAACGGCACGAACTTCGCCGAGAACATCGCCGGTGGACCCCAGCAGTCGACGTCGGGGACCGGCAACGGCGGCGGCCTGGCGGCTGAGGGCGGGGCCAAGGTGACTATCCGGCACGGCTCGTTCACATGGAACGTCGCCAACACTGGCGGCGCCGTCTACGATGATTATCCGACGTCGACCGTGACGGTCAGTGGCACGATGTTCGCGGACAACACGCCGAACAACTGCACCCCGTCTGGCGGTGGCTGCCCAGCCTGATCCAATGAGGTATCCGGCGGTCGCGGCACGGTGCGGGCCGCGACCGCCACTCATTCCCGGGCTGATTCTTGCGCTCCCCCAAGAGCGAGGGCAGCCTCGATGCGAGCGACATGCGGCACGGCGCGGAGGGTTACGTATGTGTCGCGCGCTTGCTCGAGCAGCCGGTTGGCGCGGTCCGGGCTGAACGCTGCCAGCTCCTCCATGGTGCGAGCTGCCTCGAATGGCATGAGCAGCGACTCGAAACCCTGCAGCGCCGTGTCCAGAAGGCGAATCCCACCCGAGACGTCACCGCGCGACGCCAGCATTGCGCCCTCAGCGCGGTCGCAGGTTGCTTCCAGCGCCGCGACATAGGCGACCGCAGCTCGAGCTGTCGGCAGGTATCCATCGAGCCGTTTCCAGTCGTGGCGGGCGAGCAGGACGTCGACCATCGTTCGAGGCTCGATGGGAATTTCATCGTCGCTCGGCCGTCGGCCCCGCTTGATCAATGGCTCGAGGATCTCTATTGCTGCGTCGGGCTCCCCCAAAACGAGCAGTAGTTCAGCTCGTACCGCCTCGGCCATCCCCGGATACAGCAAATCTGGCTCCACCAGCGCGGCCACCTCGCGAGCTTCAGCAGTCTGCCCGCGGTGGGCCAGCACGAGGGCTCCCAACAGCGGCCCGGAACGTATGTAGGGACAGGACATGTGCCGCTCGTGGCCGTGATACTGATCGAGGTGTCGCTCCAGCACAGGCTGCACCTCGTCCCAGCGCCCAAGGTGATAGAGGTAGTCCATCATCTGGCACGTCGCGTGCATGACGTCGTGCGGCGACAGCTCCCGGGAACGCTCGTAGCACTGCTCGGCGTGCCACAAGGCTTCGTCGAAGCGGTGGCGCAGATTGGCCACCCCCAGTGCCACGACGACATGCGCGTAGGCGATGTCTCGCGCCGACGCCATGCGGTTGGCCGCATCGAGCACATGTTCCTGCCCTTGCAGAGCCGCCGCGTAATCTCCTGCAGCGTACGCGAGGCTGATCCTCGCCGAGAGCAGGAAGAACTCCAGCTCAGGGTCGCTGCGATCCCAGAGCTGTTCTGCCTCATCAGCAGCCTGACGTCGCGCGGCCAGCGAAATGGGATCGACGGCCCCCAGCCACGCCTGGCGTCCTGCACAGATGGCGCGGAGCGAGAGAAGTTGCGCACGAGTGGAAGCCTCTTGCGCGGCAGCGAGCCCTTCGTCGATGAACTGGTCAGCAAGCGCCGGATCACCCGGAACCTGGAAACCACCCCATCGCACCACGATCATCACCGCGGCGTTGAGGCAGATCAATGCGCGGTGCTCGTTCTCGGTGGGATCCTGACGGAGGATCGCGAGCGCAGATTGCCAGTTCTCGATCGCTCCGTCGCCGTGCAATGCAATCTCGTGATCGTCTCCGATGGCTTCGTACAGTGCCGCCTGCTCTGCCGGCGAGCGCGCCAACGCCAGCGCCTGCCCGTGCAACTCGAGCGCGCGGACAACGTCACGACGGCGACGTGCTGCAACACCGGCCTCCTGTAGCCTCGTAATGGCGCGTTGCAACAGTTGTGCTGCCGTGTCGGGTTCGTCGATCCAGGCCAGCCTGGCACCTTCTTCCGCGATGGCAGCGTGGTAGTGGAAGGCTACCGACTCGAGCACCTCGCCGACACGCTCACCGGCGCGCGCCTCGAGCCATTGCGCCGCGGCGGCGTGTGCCCGCGCACGCTCGGCGCGCGGGAGGCTGTTGTACGCAACATCGCGCACCAATGCGTGCTTGAAGCTGAACTCGAGCTCCCCGCTCATGCTCGAGATAGGAGCAGCCTGCACAAAACCGCGATCTTCGAGGCGCAGCAACGTCGTGGCAATGTCGTGCTGCGTGCGCTGGCTGAGCGGAGCCTGCCAGAAGGTACGTCCCAACACCGCTCCCTCCTGCAAGAACTCGTTTCTCCAACGCGGGCAGAGAGTTCGATCCTCGCTGCGAGCACCGCGGATATCGAGTCAGGAAGCTTCACGTCCGAACGCTTGTCTGCACCAGCGCCTTGCTCCGGCTGGCCGGAGGTGTGCTCGATGACGTGTTCGAGCAGCTCTTCCAAGAAGAGCGGATTGCCCTCGGTGCGGTCGACAACGAGGTCTTCGGCCTGCTGATGGAGCGAACGCCCGAGCAAGAGTGAGCGTGTGAGCTGGTGGCTCGCCGCGGCATCGAGCGGCTCGAGTGAGAGCACCCTTTGGCCCGGTAGGCCGGAGTCCGGGTCGCCCGCAGTGTCCGTATGTGTACGCGTGGTTGCGAGGATCAACAGCGGTGCCCCAGCTCGTCGCGCCACACGTCGCAACAGCGTGAGCAGGGGTTCAGCCGCCCAGTGCATGTCCTCTATCGCCAGGACCGCTCCCGAGGGTTGCGCGTACGCGGTGAGGAATGTCGTCCAGGCACGCGCGAGCGCATACGAGAGCGCGGACGGGCGCTCCTTCTCCAGCGGGTTGTCCGCGATCTGGATGGCCGCCGTCATGGCCATGGCGTCGACGATGTCGCGTACGCCTTCGTTTGCACCTGCACCGTCGTGCAGGGTGGAGCTGACGAAATCCTCGAGCTTCCGCTGGGCCACGTTGGGCGCGTCGGACAGCGCGATGCCGGCGCGCTCTCGCACGGCAACACTCAGCGCCCAGTAGGTGCCGCCACGCCCCGGGGGCAGGCACGCACCGCTGAGCACGCGCGGTCCCTCAGGGCGTGCTGCTGCAACGATGACAAACTCGCGCGCGAGCCGGCTTTTGCCGATGCCAGGGGGTCCTTCGATGAGCGCGGTCCGGACGCGCTTTGCCTGCAGAGTCTCGTCGAGCAGCTCCAGCAGAGTGCGCGCCTCTCCGTCGCGTCCCACCATCGGGGCCTGGAGACGCAGCGGCCGGCGCGCCGGACTCGTTGCGGCGAGGGTGACGTGATAGGCCTCGACCGGGTCCTTCTTACCCTTCAGCACCAACCGGAGCGGCTCGAATTGAAAGAGTGCGCGCGTCAGGTCGTGCGTGCGACGCCCCACCAGAATCTCGCCTTCCGATGCGGCCGCCTGCAAACGGGCCGCGACATTGACCACGTCGCCACCGATCACCGCCTCAACCGGTCCACCCGCCGGCACCACGGCCTCGCCCGTGGCAATGCCAATGCGGATCGCCAGCGTCAGCATGTGCCGAGTTAAGAATCGCTGGTTCAGCTGTTCGAGCCGCTCGAGCATGTCGAAGCCCGCACGGACCGCGCGTTCGGCATCGTCCTCACGCACGACAGGCACCCCGAAGTATGCGAGCACCGCGTCGCCGATGAACTTCTCCACCCTGCCACCCCAGCTCTCGATGGTTGACGACATCGCTGAGAAGTAGGCGTTGAGCAGCGCTCCGACCTCTTCGACGTCATGCTCTTCCCCGAGCGAGGTCGAACCGACGATATCGGCGAATAGCGCTGTGATGATCTTGCGCTCCTCGCCGATCGACGCTGCAGTTCCGGCTGCTCCCCGCATGTGTTGCTGCGGATGCTAGCGCGCGCCGCGAAGGGCTGCGAGGACCCTTTGCTTTGTCGTACCGCAGCTTGGGGATACGACCCCCTGCCCCGCCGGGTGAGTGTAGGCTGTGAGGACGTGGCCACGGCTGACCTCCTCGGGAAGCAGGTTCGCGATGCTCGGCTCGCTCGGAAGCTGGGAGCGAGAAAGTTGGCAAAGCAGCTTGGCATCTCGCTCACCCTTCTTCGGGAAATCGAAACCGGGCAGATCGTTCCTCCGCCTCATCTGGTACGCGAGATTGCGGATGCGCTCGGCCTTGAAGCCTCCGAACTACTTCGTGCTGCCTCCGACCAGGACACGGCCGAGTCCTACCTAGCGGAGAACGCCTTCGCGGGTGCGCTCGCCCGTCGCGTCAGTGAGGGTCGCGTCGTCGATGACGAGCTTCGTCGGCTCGCTGACGCGGCTGACCGGCTTGAGGCCTCACGCGGCCAAGCTGAAGCACCCCGGACGATCGCCAACGCTGAGCCCCCATCGGACTCAACGTAGCGGGCCGGGACATCCACGTGACTTGGCCTACTCCCGGCGGGCCGGTTGTGAGCAGGTTGATCCGAAGCGCCAGAGCAAATTGGCCGCCGCGCTCCACGCGATGAGAACTGCGGCTACCCAGCCAGCGCAGGCCCTGATTCTCTCGGTTGCGGTTCCGCTCGCATCAAGTAGGCTCCCACGACCACCGCAGCCGCAGCGATGAGCCCGATGAATGCCCCGAAGCCTGGCGCCGACGAATAGGGACCAAGTGCGCTGTACACGGCATATCCCCCGCCGGTGACCAGCCACAGCACTGAGCAAAGCGCCATGACCACGCCGATCACGGCATAGATCGTTGCGTCGGAGAAGGTGAACGGCGGCAAGCTCGCCTGCGGCACGAAGTGCCGGAGCACAAACAGCGCTAGCCCGACGAGTAACGCGATGAAGAAGACCGAACCCGACCAGTACCCGAATGCGTCGTGGCTGGCTTGAAACACGCTCCCCGGTCCGCACGCGGTGTTGTCACTGCATACGTAATCGTTGGGCAGCGATGTGGTGTGCCACGGGAGGAACGAGCTGACGAGCGCGACGAGCAATCCACCGCCGACGACGAGCGCGCCGTTGGATAGTGACTTGCCCGCAACCTTCAGATGCATCTCAACCCTCCAGTGGGGTGCAGATTACTCCGTCGGCGGTGCGCTGGGTGGACCGCCCGCGGCGGTGGCGACCGCCTCTGGCTTTTCCTTCTTCTCGCGGCGGACGCCCTTGGGCACGAGACGCATCTTCACCTCGTCGTCCACGACTTCCACGATCACCGCATCACCTGGACCGTGCTTGAGCCGGAGCAGCTCCTCGCTCAACGGGTCCTCGATGACTCGCTGGATCACGCGCCGCAGCGGACGTGCTCCGTAGATCTTGTCGAAGCCCTCGATGACGAGCTTCTCCTTGGCGTCGTCGGACACCGTGAAGGTGAGCTCCTGCGCCGCGAGGTGCAGCGCCACCTTGGCGAGCAGCAGATCGACGATCTGGCGCATCTGCGGATGGTCGAGACGCTGGAAGACGACCACTGCGTCGACACGGTTGAGGAACTCGGGACGGAACTGCTTCTTGAGCTCGTCCATGATGCTGTCGCGCATCTTCCCGTGCTCTGACGACGACGCCCGCTCATCCGGCACGGCCGGCTGGAACCCGAGCGACATGTTGAGCTTCAACCCGTGCACGCCGAGGTTGCTGGTCATGATGATGATCGTGTTGGCGAAGTTGACCGCCTTACCCTTCGCATCGCTGAGCCGGCCGTCCTCGAGAATCTGCAACAGCATGTTGAAGACCTCGGGGTGCGCCTTCTCGATCTCGTCGAAGAGCACGACCGAGTACGGGCGGCGACGCACGGCCTCGGTGAGCTGGCCGCCCTCGTCGTAGCCGACGTAGCCTGGCGGGGATCCGACCAAACGCGCGGTGGAATGGCGCTCCATGAACTCGCTCATGTCGAGCCGGATGATCGCGTCCTCGTTGTCGAACAGGAATGCCGCGAGCGCGCGCGAGAGCTCGGTCTTGCCGACACCGGTGGGGCCGAGGAACATGAACGAACCGATCGGCCGCTTGGCATCCTTGAGGCCGGCGCGTGCACGGCGCACTGCTTGGGAGATGACCTTCACCGCATCGTCCTGGCCGATGAGGCGCTTGTGGATCTCCTCCTCCATGCGCAGCAGGCGCGAGGTTTCCTCTTCGACGAGGCGCGAGACCGGCACACCCGTCCACGAGGAGATGATCTCGGCAATGTGTTCCTCGGTCACGTCCGGAACGGTCGCGCCGAGCTCGTCACGCCACTTCGTCTCCTGGGAGACGTACTTGTCCTTGAGCTTCTTTTCCTTGTCGCGGAAGTTGGCCGCAGTCTCGTAGTCCTGCGCCGCGATGGCCTCTTCCTTCTGCGTCTGCAGCTCGCGAATCTCGCGCTGCATTGCGCGCAACTCTTCCGGCGTGGTGGTGAGCTTCATGCGCACGCGCGCGCTCGCCTCGTCGATGAGGTCGATCGCCTTGTCCGGGAGCGAGCGGTCGCTGACGTAGCGCACCGACAGCTCTGCAGCGGCCTTGAGCGCATCGTCCGTGATCTTAACGCGATGGTGCTTCTCGTACAGCGGACGGATGCCGTGCAGGATCTCGATCGTCTCGGCGAGCGACGGCTCGTCGACGAACACCGGCTGGAAACGGCGCTCGAGCGCTGCGTCCTTCTCGATGTACTTGCGGTACTCGTTGAGCGTCGTTGCGCCGATGCACTGGATCTCGCCGCGCGCGAGTGCGGGCTTGAGAATGTTGGCGGCGTCGATGGCGCCTTCCGCGGCGCCGGCACCGACCAGCGTGTGCAGCTCGTCGATGAAGAGGATGACCTCGCGCGACGCGCGAATCTCATCGAGGATCTTCTTGAGACGCTCCTCGAACTCGCCGCGGTACTTGGTGCCCGCAACGAGCGCGCCCATGTCGAGCGTGAGCACGCGCTTGCCCATCAGCGACTCGGGAATGTTGCCGAGGATGATCTGCTGCGCGAGCCCTTCGGCGATGGCGGTCTTGCCAACACCGGGCTCGCCGATGAGCGCCGGATTGTTCTTGGTGCGCCGGCTGAGGATCTGCACGACGCGCTCGATCTCCATGGCGCGCCCGATCACCGGGTCAAGCGAATTCTTGATCGCCAGGTCGGTGAGGTCGCGGCAGAACTGGTCGAGCAGCGGTGTCTTGGAGGGCTTCTTCTGCGCCTCCTTCGACTCCTCGTCGATGCCGAACTCGTGGAGTAGCTTGTCGATCTCGCCGCGAACCTTCTCGAGGTTGGCGCCGAGGTCCTCGAGGACGTGGGCGGCGATACCCTCACCCTCGATGAGCAACCCGAGCAGAAGATGTTCGGTGCCCACATAGTTGTTGCCCATCCGCCGCGCCTCTTCGAAGGAGATCTCGATGACCTTCTTCACGCGCGACGTCGGGATGATCTGCTGGATGATGATCCGCTCGTTGCGACCGAGCACCGACTCGATCGTGCTGCGGACCTTGTTTATCTCGACACCAAGATTGTTCAGGACCTTGGCCGCAAGTCCTTCGCCTTCACGGAGCAACCCCAGCAGCAGATGCTCTGTGCCGATGTACGAGTGATGCGAACGCTCGGCCTCTTCCTGGGCAAGCGTGAGCACCTTCTTCGCCCTTTCGGTGAAGCGCTCGAACGGGTACACAACCGCCTCCATTGCCCCTCCGGCCCCCCCGTGGATGGAAAGGGTCAGAACCCGGGCGCTGCTGTAACGTCCCCCATAGTACCCGGCCCGGCGGACAGCTAAGCAACTTTGCAAATACGGGCCGGTGCCCGCGTCGAAACGGGCTCGTCGCTCCGCACAAGTGCGACCGTTACCGACTCGGTGACGGCGCCCTAAGGTTTGGGCTCGGCCGCTGCTGTGTCGGTGGCGTCTGCGGCGGTCGCAGCCAGGGTTGCCGCGGGCGTTTCGGCGGCGGCTTCTTCAGCGTCCGCAGCCTCCTCAACCTCTGACTCCAGCTCGGAATCGACGTCGTCGTCGTGCTGCCCGGTGTCGGCGTCGACCTCGGCTTCCTCGTCGGCCGCAACTTCGTCGTCAGAGTCGGACGCGTCATCGGCGACATCGTCGAAGGCGGCCGCGTCGTCGGCCAGCGCGTTGTCGGCGACGATCTCTTCAGCCGTGGCCCTGCCCGTCGCGACTGCTGACTCCACCTCGGCGCGTGTCGTCCCTTCGACGCCGGCGTCGGTGAGCGCTGCGGCCATCGGGGTCACCGCCGTGACGACGGTCTCGCTCTCGTCGTCGTCATCTTCGGGGTAGTCATATGACGGTGGCGTGATCTCATCGCCCTCGCCCGTCGGACCGCCGCCGTGCAGCTGGCGCAGGGAGAGGCTGATGCGACGCCGGACCTTGTCCGCGCTGAGCACCATGACCTCGACCTCCTCGCCGACCTTCAGGACGTCTTCGGTGCGTTCGACGTGATCCCACGACAGCTCGCTGATGTGGAGCAGGCCCTCGACGCCATCGGCGATCTGCAGGAACGCACCGTATTTTTTGGTCTTGGTGACGATGCCGGGCACCGCCTTGCCGGGCGGGAACTGCTGCTCGATGGTGTCCCAGGGATCCTGCGACATCTGGCGCAGCGAGAGGCTGATGCGGGACAGCTCGGGGTCGAGCTTGATGACCTTGACGGACACCTCATCACCCACGGTGAGCACGTCGCTGACGTTGTTGATGCGATCCCACGACAGCTCGCTGATGTGGATGAGGCCGTCGGCGCCGCCGAGGTTGACGAACGCCCCATACGAGGTGACGCCACTGACCTTGCCGGTGATGACATCGCCGACCTTCAGCTTCTCGAAGAGCTCCTCGCGCTGGCGCGCGCGATCCTCATCCTGCGCCGCGCGCTGGGACACGATGAGCCGGTTGCGCTTGCGGTTGACCTCGAGGATCTTGACCGGGATCTTGGTGCCGACCAGCTCCATGAGGTTGCCGCTGAACTGGCGTGCCACCTGGCTGCTGGGCAGGAACCCGCGCAGGCCCATGATGTTGACGATCAGGCCGCCCTTGTTCTGCTCGCGGACCTCGGCGTCGAGGATCTCGCCCTCCGATTCCTTCTCGGCGACGGCCTGCCAGATGCCCTCGGCGCGCGCCTTGCGCAGGCTGAGGACGACGTTGCCGTGCTCATCCTCGGGCTGAATGATGTAGACCTTGACCTGGTCGCCGGAGTTGAGGACGACCGTCTGCTCACCGCGTGCCGACAGCTCGCGATTGGAGATGATTCCCTCGCTCTTGGCCCCGATGTCGACGAGCACCTCGTCGGGATCGACACGGACGACGACACCATCGACGATGTCACCGTGGGCCAGGGCCCTGATCGAATTCTGATCCTCCTTCAGGAGGTCTTCCATGGTGAGCGTCTCGGGCTCCTGGGCCGTCGTCGGGGTCAATGCACTCCTTTGCTCGTACTCCTGCCTTCAGAACAATCTCTCTCGCCGGTCAGGGTCGCGGGCTTTCGCCTTCAAATGATCGTGTCCGTGGCTTGAAATGGCGCGTTTGCGCCGATGCCATCACGATCTCGCCGAGTGTATCACCAGAGGCAGATCGGTCCTCTTTCGCCGATTCGTTGCACACCGTTGGCGCCGCCGCGACAGTGCCATCAGCGAGGCGTCGCAGCCGCCGTGCGACGCTGCGCCACGAAATGCGAGTGACCATCACCTGCGAGGAATGCGGCGAGCGACATCGTCTCGAACGGCGCGTCTCTGAGCCGGGTCCCATCTGGATCGTGTGCCACAACTGCGAGCTTCCGCTGCAAGCGGTACTCGACGGAGTGACCTCCCCCACAACGGCTCCTGCAGCCCAGCCTTCACGGACTCCGTCCGCGTGGGCGGGCGTCGTCGACTTCCGCGCCGCCTGAGCGACGCCGCTCCGTCAGCCGGCGGCATCGAGGAGGGGGCGGAAGGAACCGATGGCGGTGGTACTGATGCCGGGACCTGAGCTACGCTAGGTGCCATGGCGACCACCTCCGCGCCCACGCCCACCAAGGCGCCGGCACCGGCAAAAGCGCCGGGACGCGAGGAACGCGACCAGCGCGAGTTCGGCTGGAACGTGATGGTCTGGAACGACCCGATCACCCTCATGTCGTACGTGGTGCTCGTCCTGCGCCGGCTCTTCGGCTACGACCACGCGACTGCCACCCGCCTCATGCTCCAGGTGCACAACGAGGGCCGCGCCGTCGTGGCGACCCAGCCGCGCGAGCAGGCCGAGGTATCGGTGGCCCAGCTCCACTCCTTCGGACTCCAGGCGACCCTGGGTCGTCCCTGAGCCGCCGGCAGGCTCGGCACATGGCCCAGGTGCTCCGTCGCCGCGGGCGGATTCAGGTAAAGGTCGACAAGCGCGAGCGTGAGGCGCTGATCGGGATCATCGATTCCCTGAGCCCGCGCCTTAGCGCACCACTAGCCTCGGCGCCGCGTGCGTATGACGACGCCAAGCTCCAGGCCGAGTACGACCGCTGGGTCAGGCCGGACATCGAGAAGGGCCGCGAGGTGGACCTGACGATGGTCCGTGACGCGCTTAGCGGCGGCGAGGACACCCTCCCGCTCACCGAGGCGCAGACCATGGCGTGGTTGCGGGCCTTCAACCACCTCCGGGTGGCTGCGGGCGAGATCCTCGGGATCGAAGGTGACGGCTGGGAAGAGACGGCGACCGACGCCACCAAGCAGCGACCGGAGTACGGGGTGCTCCTCGCGCTGGGGTATCTCCAGGAGGAGCTGGTCGCGGCGCTGGACTCTTAACGAGCCTCAGCTCGCGGGGAACCCGTCCTTGGGCGGCCGGTAATGCGAGGCGTCGATCACCTGGTGATGGACGTCTTCCGAGGGATGCGTCTCCAGTGGTGGCCAGCGCGCCCAGATATCGGCGGTCTCATCGTCCACCCCGTCCACCAGCACCGGGATCCAGATCTGATTCAGGAACGCCTCGACCTCGACCGGTTCATCAAACATGCGCCAGCCCCCGCCCCGCGGCGTGGTGGTCAGATGCGCCTGCGGCTCCTCGTTCGAGCTCTGCGGACCGGGTGCGGGATCAGCGTGCTCCGCCATCGTCTCGGCCTCCTCAATTGGCAAGCGGAATGCCTCATAGTGCACCACTGGGAGGCTCGTACCGGGGGACTATTGACGGAGGCGCCGCTCGTGACACGCAACCAATCACGCTGGATTCCCTTGACTGCCGTGGGCTTCGGTGCTCTGCTCGCCGCGTGCGGCGGTTCGAGCACGCCGGCGGCGTCGTCGTCGGCCGCGGGGACGCCCACCGCGGCGGCCGCACCCACCGCGACCATCGCGCTGCCCACCACCGTCGCGGCATCCACTTCGTGCCCTTCAGGGAGCTCGGTCTCCTCCGCGCTGGGAACGTCGGGGCTTCCGAACGCCGTCGGCGTCGCCCCGACCGGGGGAACCTCGGAATTTCCGGCCGGAGCAACCGGGATCGTCTGCGAGTACCACGCAACCACAGAGAACGTGATCATCGAGGTGATCGCGAATATCCCCGGGTCATACATCTCCGCGTACAGCTCGCACTTCCCGGCGGGCTTCAAGACCGTATCCGGAGTTGGTGATCAGGCACGCTCCTTCGACCAGGCCCTCGGCGGCGGGAAGGACAACGAAGGCGTTGTGGCCACCAAGGGCACCACGTTGGTGGTGGTCGATGCCACCGACACGCCGGCGACCTTGAGTCAGATCGAGTCCCTGGTCAGCTCGCTGCTCTAGCCGCCACCCGCGGCGGCATGCGACGGCGGCGTCCCCGCGGCAACCTGCGCTCCAGCAGGCTTAACACCCGCGCGACCGGCGGTAGCCCGGTGATGACCCACGTCACCCACCCGGAAACGACGCCGACTCCAGCGCCAACGATCACGTCGCTCGGGTAGTGCACCCCCACATACACACACCCAAATCCCACCACGACCAGTCCGACAACAAACACCATCCCCACCCGCCGCCACGCCAACACGCCAACCACCGCCGCCACCGCTGCAAACGCCGTGAGGCTGGAAGGAAACGAGTTGTTCGCCACATGCGGAAACAACGGCGTGAAATGCATGGCCACAAACGGCCGTGCCTGATACGTCACCCTCCCCAGCGCATGACACACCCCCTGCGCCAGCCCCAACCCCAACAACGCCGCCACCCCCGGCCGCAACCGCCCCTCCCAAGCTGACAGGAGCAAAAACCCAACCGGACACAGAATCAGAAACGCCGCAGTTGCCCAGATGACGATGGGCGTCAACCAAGGATTCGCTACCGCAAACCCGTGCAGTGCCTGGGACGCACCATCAATAAACGTTGTCATCGAAAAGCGGAACGCAATCTCAAGAGCAAAGGTTGCGCCGAAACACGCAAGACGCCCCAGCCACACTCCATCCTAGGCGAGCCCTGACACTACGCAGCCTGCGGGTGGCACCGCGGGGGGCAGCGCCGGCGCGCCCAAAGCGCGACGGCGAGGGGTCCCCGCGGTGACAGGACCCGCTAACCACCAAGTAGGGACAGCCGCGAGCGCCCTCCGCGGTGACAGGACCCGCGCACCACCACGCGTGTGACTAGTAGCGAGTAACTTTCATTGAGAAGTCGAGTGCCACCGCCGAATGCGTCAGCGCACCAACAGAGATGTAATCCGCCCCGGCAAGCGCATAGGCCCGCGCGTTCGTAACCTGGACTCCACCGCTCACCTCGACCGTCGCACGCCCGCGAATCAGCTGCATCGCCTCGCGCACCTGGCCGCAGGAGAAGTTGTCGAGCAGGATGTGCGACGCCTTGTCGGCGAGCGCCTGCTCGAGCTCCTGGAGGTTGCTCACCTCGACATGGATCTCCATCTCCGGATATGCCTTACGGGCGGCCCGCAGCGCCGGGGTGATCCCGCCGACGAGCGCGAGATGCGTGTCCTTGATCAAGACCGCGTCGTACAGCCCCATGCGGTGATTGACCGCACCGCCCATGCGGGTGGCGTACTTCTCGATGGCGCGGAGGCCCGGTGTGGTCTTGCGGGTGTCGAGGATCTTGGCCTTGGTGCCGTCAACCGCCTTGACGTATTTGGCGGTCATCGTCGCGATACCGCTCAGATGCTGGAGGAAGTTGAGCCCAACGCGCTCCGCGGTCATCATGCCGCGCGCCGGTCCGAAGAGCCGCGCAACGATCTGATCGGCCTGAACCTTCTCGCCGTCCTTGGTCTTGGCGTCGAACTGAATGCGCTCATCGACACGCTGGAACACGCGCTGCGCGATGCTGAGCCCCGCGATCACGCCATCCTGTTTGCAAACGATCTTGCCGCGGCAGGTCATATCCATGGGAATCACGGCCTGGGTCGTGACATCGCCAGCTCCGACATCCTCGGCGAGCGCAGCCTCGATGAGCAAATCGATGCTCTCCGACGACAGCGCCTCGGTAATGGGTCTAAAGGTGACGGTCAAAGCGTGCTCCTCTGTCCTTGTGCATGACGAGATCGCCATGCCATTGATCGCTTGCTTGGGGGAGATCAGCACGAAGATGGCAGCCGCGGCTCTCTTCGCGAGCCAGGGCCGCCGTGCACACCAGCGACGCCGTGGAGGCCGCCGCGTGCAGCTGCATGGCCGGCAGCGTGGTAGCTCCCGCTGTCGCGGCCGCGACCTGCTCGCACTCGCGAGCCGCCGCCTGCAGACCGGTTTCGTCGCGAACCACGCCGGCACCGGTCCAGAGCGTGTCGCGGAGCGTGTCCCAGCCTTCGCGTGGATCCATATTGGAGGCGCGCGAGCTGGTGGGTCGAGTCGAAGAAGCAGCATGAGCCGGCGGCGATTCCGCCGCCCAGCCGAGCGCGGCGTGCACCGCGCGCTGCGAGAAGACGAGCGACTCGAGCAGGCTGTTGCTCGCCAGCCGGTTGGCGCCATGGACACCGGTGTACGCGACCTCGCCGCAGGCATAGAGACCGGGGACACTGGTTGCGCCGTCGAGGTCCGTCCGGACCCCGCCGATCATGTAGTGCGCGGCCGGAGACACGGGAATCGGATGGCGCGCGATGTCGAGACCGTACCGGGCGCATGTGGCCGCGATGGTGGGAAAGCGCACGGCGGCGCGAGCTCCGAGCGGCGAGCAGTCGAGGAAGACGCAGGACTCGCCGCTGCGCTGCAGCTCGTCCCAGATGGCGCGGGCGACGACGTCGCGGCCGGCCAGCTCACCGCGCGGATCCACGTCGAGCACGAATCGCTTGCCGTCGCGGTTGACGATCCATGCGCCCTCGCCGCGCACCGCTTCGCTGATCAGGAACCTCGGCGCGCCGTCCACCGCGAGCGCGGTTGGATGGAACTGTGCGAACTCCATGCCCGCGACATCGGCGCCGGCCTCGTACCCGAGCGCGACGCCGTCACCGGTTGCGGAGTTGGGGTTGGTGCTGTTCCGCCACAGCCGGCTCGCGCCGCCACTGGCGAGCACGACCGCTCCCGACGACAGCGTGGTCGTGTGCGACTCGCTCGGATTGGTCGTGATCGACACGCCGCAGCCGGCGCCGTCTACCGTGGTGAGAATGCCGGTGACATCAGCATGTTCGATGACCCGCGCACCGCTGGCACGCAGGCGCCGGATCAGGGCGGTCTCCACCTCGAGCCCGGTTGCGTCGCCGCGCGCATGGAGAATGCGCGGACGCGAGTGCGCGGCCTCCTGGGCCAGCAGCAGCTCGCCGTTCTGGGTGTCGAACGCGACGCCCCACTCGATCAACTGGCGGATGCGAGCAGGACCTTCCTCAACGAGCACGCGCACAGCCTCCGGATGGCAGAGCCCGCGACCGGCGGCGATGGTGTCCTCGTAGTGCAGCTCCGGTGAATCGCCGTCTCCGACGGCAGCAGCGATACCGCCCTGCGCAAAGCGGCTGCACCCATCATCGAGCGCGCCCTTGGTGACCACCGCAACACGCGCGCGGGGTGCGGCGGTGAGTGCGGCCGAGAGTCCTGCAATGCCACTACCGACGACGACAACGTCGTAATCCGTCGGTGCGACCCCGTTGATCACGCGATCGCCGCCTGCTCAACAATGCGGTGGTTTGCATCCAGACGCAGCATCTTCAATGTGCGATTGCTCGGCGTGCATTCGACTATCCGCGCGCTGACGCATGACCCCTCGAAGCCGACCGAAGCTCGCGATGTTGTGGCGCGGTGGTTTCTCGACTTCATGATGACCCGCTGCATGATCTCCCCTAGACGCCACGACCTACGGGCGCTGTGTCGACCCCCAGCCAAACGACATCAATCAACCGTGTGCTCCCTATTCTAGCAGCCAGTACGATTTGGTTTGTAGGGGCTGCCTTTTCGACCTCCGTGAAGTCCTCCGCCCTTACCACGGCGACATAGTCCACGTCCAGTCCCGCGTTCTCCAGACAGGACCGAACAGTTGTTGCCAGCGCTGTCGCATCCCGTTCTCCCGCCTCGAATCGGCCGATTGCCGTGGCCAGGCTTGAAGGAATAGCCCTTGCCCGCACTCGTTCTTCGGGGCTGAGGTAGCGATTGCGGCTCGAGATCGCGAGCCCGTCGGTATCCCGAACCGTTGGGCACACAACGATTTCGACGCCGATATCGAGGTCGCGGACCAGGCGACAAACTACTGCACACTGCTGGGCGTCCTTCTGTCCGAAGTACGCTCGATGGGGTATCCCGGCGACGAGCAGCTTGGTCACGACCAGCCCGACCCCGTTGAAATGTCCCGGGCGGCTGGCGCCTTCGAGCCGTGAACCCAGCGGCCCCGTGATGTCGAGCCGGGTCACCAGGCCGGCCGGGTACATGGTCTCGACGCTCGGCACGAACGCGGCGTGGACGCCCGCGGCGGCGAGCATCGCGAGGTCGGCGTCCATGGTGCGGGGGTAGCGGGCGAAGTCCTCGTTGGGACCGAACTGTGCCGGGTTCACGAAGATGGAGACCACCACCCGCTCGTTCTCCGCGACCGCGCGGTCGATCAGCGAGCGGTGGCCGGCGTGCAGTGCTCCCATGGTGGGCACCATCCCCACCGAGAGGCCCGCGGTGCGGCAGTCCATCGACCACCGCCGCAGCTCCTCGGGAGTCGAGAGCAGCTCCGGGGTGTCAGTGGAAGGAGTGGGCATCGTCAGGGAAACGGCCCTCGCGGACGTCATCGGCATACGATCGCGCCGCGCTGACGATGGTGTCGCCGAGGTCCGCGTATGGCTTCACAAATTTTGGTGTGACCCCGCGCACGCGACTGGTGATGCCGAGGAGGTCGTAGATGACCAGCACCTGCGCGTCGCAGTCGGGTCCTGCGCCGATGCCGATCGTGGGGATGGTCAGCTCGCGGGTCACCTGCGCCGCCACATCCCGGGGGATTCCCTCGAGCACGAGCGCGAAGGCACCGGCGTCCTGGAGTGCGTGGGCGTCGGCGATGAGGCGGGCGCGATCACCGGCACTGCGCGCCTGCACCTTCAGGCCACCGAAGGCGTTGACGGACTGCGGCGTGAGCCCGAGGTGCCCCATCACCGGTATCCCCCGCTGGGTGAGGTGCGCAACGGTCTCGACGACCCAACCGCCGCCCTCGAGCTTGACGGCGTGCATCCCGGCCTTCAGGTACTGGACGGAGCTGTCGACGGCGTCAGCACACGAGCGTTGATACGCGCCGAAGGGCAGGTCGCCGACCAGGAGTTGCTCGGGTGCGCCGCGCGCCACCGCGCGAGCGTGGTGGAGCATCTCGGTCATGGTCACCGGGATGGTGTTGGGATAGCCGAGGACGTTGTCGGCGAGGGTGTCACCGACGAGCAACACCGGGATCTCGGCCTCGGCGAGGAGCCGTGCCGTCGGGTAGTCGTACGCGGTGAGCATGACGAAACGCGTTCCCGCCGCCTTCCACGCGGCGAGGTCCTTGATGGTGATCCCCACGGTCACGCCACCTGGGAGCCGGCGTCGTCCGCGGCCGGCTCGGTCGCGTCGCCCCGCTCGGCGATGAGCGACTCCATCGCCCGTGTGAGGTGGAGGTAGAGTTCGCGCGCGTCGGGGTGGCTCTCGAGCGCGTCGAGGTGCGCGGTGATCGCGTCGGCGTCGCCGCGAGCGACCGGGCCGGTGAGCGCTGCGGCCGGCCCGGCGCGCCTGGCGTTGTGCGCTGCGCCTTCGAGCAGTGCCGCGAGCGCGGCGTGGGCGGTCTCGGCACTCAGCCCGGCCGCCTCGAGCAGCCGCGTCGCCTCGGCGAGCAGCGCCAGGGGAGCGTTGCCCGCGAGCACCGCGGCCGCGTGGTACAGCGGCGCGTCGGCGGGGTCGATGTCGAGCGGCGTGGCGTGGAGCGCCGCCACCAGTGCGAGTAGGCGCTCGCGCAGGAGTCCGCCGGCGTCCACGCGGAAATACGCGCCTTCAAGGAGTGACGCGCTGTCCGGTCCGGCGAGCGCCATGAGCGGATGGAACACACCGGTCTCGGCGCCGGCTGCACGCAGCGGTGCGATCACCTCAGCACCGAAGCGAGCCCCGAGGTGGACCACCCCACGACCGTGGAGCGGGACACGCGACGCGGCGATCGATTCGGCCACCGTCGCGATGGCTCCGTCGGGGACTGCAAGCAACGTGAGGGCGGCAACGCGGACGGCCGCGAGCGGTGTGTCCACCGCGGCCGCACCGACGGTGTGGGCGAGACGGGCGGCCATCTCCCCGCGGCGGCTCGCGACGGCCGCGATGCGATACCCGGCGTCATGCGCGGCGATCGCCAGCGCGGAACCGGCCCGGCCGGCACCGATGATCGCCAGCGACGGCGTGCCTGCTCCCTCCACGTCTCGGTCCTCCTGTGGATCCAAGCGCTCTGCGATGCAGGTCACCGACCCGTCAGCGGCAGCAAGCCTCGAGGCGCCAGAAGCGTCCCCGGGTCGCATTGAAGCCGTCGACGGCCACGGTGGCCCGTCGGCCAGAGTGTACCCCTAGGCTCCGGCCGCTGCCTCTGCGGGGGGAACGAAGTCCGGCGGGGCCGGCGGGGCTGCCTCGG
Source organism: Candidatus Dormiibacterota bacterium (assembly GCA_963830305.1). Taxonomy (GTDB): domain Bacteria; phylum Chloroflexota; class Dormibacteria; order Aeolococcales; family Aeolococcaceae; genus Palsa-851. The sequence continues at coordinate 60,638 of CAWHLW010000008.1, forward strand.
GCAGCGGACCGCTGCCATTCACCGGCGCGACGCCGTTGTGCGACTCGGCTTCCTTGATGATCCGCTCCATCTCGGGGGCGTCCATCGTCTCGACCTCGACGAGCCGCGAAGCCAGGGCGCGAAGCACGACCTCGCGCTCGCGCAGGACCTTCTTGGCACGCTGGAAAGCGTCAGCGACGAGCTGATGCACCTCTTGGTCGATCTCAGAAGCGATGCCTTCGGAGTAGTTGCGCTGCTCGCCGAGGTCCCGTCCGAGGAAGACCATCTCCTGACGCTCGCCGAAGGTGAGCGGGCCGAGCTTGTCGCTCATGCCCCACTCCGTGACCATCTTGCGGGCGAGGTTGGTCGCCTTTCGGATGTCGTCCGAGGCGCCGGTGGTGATGTTGTCCTCGCCAAGGATCAGGTCCTCCGCGCAGCGGCCGCCGAGGATCTGCGCCAGTTGGTCGACGAGCTCGGCCTTGCTCACGAGGTAGCGATCCTCGATGGGCAGGCTCATGGTCCAGCCGAGCGCCTGCCCGCGGCTGACGATCGTGACCTTGTGCACCGGGTCGGTGTGCTCGAGCGTGGTGCCGACCAGCGCGTGCCCCATCTCGTGGTACGCGATGGTGAGCTTCTCCTTCTCGCTGATCATCCGGCTCTTGCGCTCCGGTCCGGCGATCACGCGCGCGATCGACTCCTCGAGGTCGTTCATCACGATGACCTTGCGGTTGCCGCGCGCGGCGAGGATCGCCGCCTCATTGATGAGGTTGGACAGGTCGGCGCCGCTGAAGCCCGGGGTCTGCTTGGCGAGCACCTCAAGGTCGACGCCCGGATCGAGGGGCTTGTTGCGCGAGTGCACCTCGAGGATCGCGCGACGGCCGCGGATGTCCGGCCGGTCGAGCATGACGTGGCGGTCGAAACGGCCGGGGCGGAGCAGCGCAGGATCGAGGACGTCGGGCCGGTTGGTGGCCGCGATCACGATGACGTGCTGGTTGGTCTCGAACCCGTCCATCTCGACGAGGAGCTGGTTGAGGGTCTGCTCGCGCTCGTCGTGGCCACCGCCGAGGCCCGCACCACGCTGGCGACCGACGGCGTCGATCTCATCGACGAAGACGATGCACGGCGAATTCTTCTTGGCCTGGTCGAAGAGGTCGCGGACTCGGCTTGCGCCGACGCCGACGAACATCTCCACGAATTCCGAGCCGCTGATGCTGAAGAACGGCACGCCTGCCTCACCGGCGACGGCCTTGCTGAGCAGCGTCTTGCCGGTCCCAGGAGGTCCGACAAGCAAAACGCCCTTGGGGATGCGAGCGCCCACGGCGACGAACTTGTCGGGGTATTTAAGGAACTCGACGATCTCGTTCAGCTCCTGCTTTGCCTCATCCACGCCCGCGACGTCAACGAAGGTGATCGCCGGCTTGTCACCCGCGAGCAGCCGGGCGCGGCTCCGGCCGAAGGACAGGGCTTGGTTGTTCCCGCTCTGGGTCTGACGGAAAATCCACAGCAGGATCAGGGCCATGAGACCGAAGAGGATGAGGTTCGGAAGGATGACGCTCAGCAAGAAATTCCCCCCACCGGCGGCGTCGACGCTGTAATTGTAGAAGCCGGCATCCTGAAACTCCTTTGCGGCGACATCGGCGGACGATTCGACTGTGGTGTATTGCGTGGTGCCCGAGTACCAGGTAACTGTCTGTCCATCACTCTGAATGACGGCCGGGTACTGGGTGCTGTTGTTGATGACCGGACCACCGGTCGAGCTCGACGGGTTCGCGAAGTTGTGTATCGCCTGGTCGAGGTACCCGGCACTCCTGGATTCGGCGTTGCTGCTCGGGAACGTCTTGTAGAGGACTGCCGCAAGCACGATCACGGCGAGCGCGATGACGATATAGGTGACGCTGCGACGAGACGTGGGCACGAAGTCAGTCTACCAGGGGTCCACGATCTCAACCCCCGAGGCGGGGACAGGGTTTGCCGAACTCAGCAATCGTCGCTGACGCTCCGCCAGCACCACCAGGCGGCGGCGCGCTCCGGGAAAGACCGCCTCGAGAGCGGGGATCACCTCATGGCGCACCCGGCTGCGCAGGAATCGCGGGTCCGAATTGCTGGGATCGTCGAGTGGTTCGATGCCGAGGGCGGCGCAGTACGCGACCGTCGCCTCGCGCCAGACGCGGAGCAAGGGACGGACGAGTCGTCGCTCCCGCTCCGCCATCGCAGGGAGGCCGGCGGGCGATGCGCCCGAGAGCGCGCGCATCAGCACCGTCTCCGCCTGATCGTCCGCGGTGTGGCCGAGCGCGATCACCCCCGCGCCGACCCTCGCCGCCTCGGCGCGCAACGCCGCGTGGCGGGCGACGCGAGCGCGATCCTGCAGCGACGCACCCGGCGCAACCTGCACCGAGAGCGCCTCGAATGGGAGGCCGCGAGCCGTTGCGAGGCCGGCGACGAATGCCGCCTCTGCCGCGGATCCCGAGCGCAGTCCGTGGTCGACGTGGGCGACGGAGAGGCGCCAGCGCCGGGGTGGCGCGAGCCGGGCGAGGGCGTCGAGCAGCGCTGTTGAGTCCGGCCCCCCACTGCAGGCGATGAGCACGCGCTCGCCCGGGACGATGACGGCGCGGCGATCGGCTCCGGTCGCCACCGCTCGACGCAACCGGGCAACCGCGGCGGTGCGCTCGCGCGGCGCCAGGGTGCCGGAGCCTCGGGGCGTGGTGGCGGTTCCTGGATTCGAACCAGGGACATACCGGGTATGAACCGGCTGCTCTACCACCTGAGCTAAACCGCCAAGCAATGTGCTGGGGAGGGAAGCTGCGGAGACGCCCACTCGTGCGACCTCCACACGCGCCATCGTACCCGTCGGCCTCTCCGCCACGATTCCTGCAATACCAGAGCGGTGCTGGGCACAGAAGCCGCCCTCGCGTCGCCGCAGGGGCAAGGCGAGGGCGGCCCAGGGTGGAGCCCGGACCGCCCCTCATTCGCCTCCCTCTCTCCTATGGGGCAGAGGGGTCCGATAGGAGAGCGGGGCGATGCTCGCAGGTCTTCGCCGGCCCGTGTGTTCGGTGGCGAACAGTCCTCTCGATCAGAGGTCGCAGCTGGCGTCAGATGCGACTGGGATTACGCCTGCGTCGGATCCCGACCACGACGGCGGTTGCGCCGCCGATGAGCATCGCGATGCCAATTGCTTGCACGGGAGCGTTGGCGCCACCGGTTTCCGGTACCCCGCCGGTGACAGCAGTCGACGATGCAGCGCACACGCCTGCCGGCGGAGTTATCTGATCGTCGTCAAGCGTCAGCGCGGCACCACGAGCCAGCGCCCGTCCACTGCGAATGCTCGCGCCCGTGGTCATGGTGATGCTCGTGCGCGCCATCAGGTTGCCCTGGAGCTGCGATGTCGTCCCGAGCGTGGCCGAGCTGCCGACCTGCCAGAAGACCGAGCATCCCTCCGCGCCGTCAGTGAGTCGCACGACCGAGTTGCTCGCTGTGGTGAGCGTGCTCCCGATCTTGAAGATGTAGACACCGTTGCCACTCAGCGTGAGGGTTCCTGTCAACTGCGCAGAGGAGCTGAACTTGTAGACGCCGGGCTTGAGGTTCTTTCCACCCAGGTTCTTGCCCGTGAGATCCGACGTGGTTGGTGAGTTGGCGGCGTCGTTGTACGCGGTGACAAGGTCGTTCTTGGCGCGGAGCGCGACTGCGTCTGTGATGTGTTTGACACCGGTCACGCTTCCAGGTGGAAACCCCGTGACTGCGGTTCCGGGGTCGAGCCCCAGCGAGCCGTGGATCACAGTTGGACCGGTGTTGGTGATCGTTGAACCCGCCAGGACCGTGAAGTTCAACGCACTCCCGAGTCGGGGCGATGTGGCAGCAAGTGCAGACAGCGGCCATGCGCCAGCGAGGATTGCGGTGGATACGACGACGAGCGGGAGTACACGAGAGCGTTGAAACATGGTCCCCACTCTGGCTCGCCTCAACACATGGACCGGGACAGAGTCGATGTCGAAACGTCCTCCGCCCAAATACGTTGCATCGACCCGGCGAATGACGTAACTGCATCAGTCCGTTTGCGTACAGACGGCTCTAGTCGCGATCCATCTTCTGCAGGACCATGTGAATACGCCCCATCGGGGCACATCGCATATGGAGATATCACGCATGATCAATCGCGCATCGTTCTCTGCCGGTAGACGGCAATTCGCCGCCGTGGTCACCGGGGTAATCGCATCCGGCGGCCTGATCCTTTTGGCATCCAGCCCGGTCGCCGCGGCGAGCGCCACCCAGGTCGTCACCGGCGCCACGCAGGGCGGCGTGCTGACCATCACCGCACCCGGAGCGCTGGTGCTTCCGACCCTGGTCGCCGGGAGCTCAACAGCTGCGACGAGCCTCGGCAGCGTGAGCTGGACCGACACCCTCAACGACTCCGTCGTCTCCGGCGTCACCCTTGCGGCGACGAATCTCTGGCATGCCGCGGGTGCGGGGCTGTACATCCCCTGGGCCGACTTCACGATCACCGTGGACCCAACTGTGACCGGTAACGCCATGAATACCGGATCGCCTGCGACCGTGCCGGCAGGAAGCCCGTATACGCTCGCCGGAACCGCAACCACGGACTTCGCCACCTACTCCACGCCGATCACGCTGGCAACCGAGTCGGCAACAAGCGAGGGCACCTGGACGCAGGCGGCGAACCAGATCGTCGTGGCAGTGCCCGCCAACACCACTCCAGGCACCTCGTTCGCGGCAACGATCCAGTACACCGTCACTGGTTAAACGCGCCCCACACCTCCCCCAAGCGTCGCCGGCCGTGTGACCTGAGTCACTCGCGCCGGTGATCGCTTTTCTCAAGTTCATTCGGTCACAAGTCGACACAACTGGTGCCTTCCTGTGACGGCATCCGCGCGGTAGAGCGCGCACCCTAGGGCTGGAAGGATGAATTGAAGAGTGAGTCGATCGCGCGTCGCGTCAGCGTTGGTCTTCGAGCGATCGCTCTGCTGAGCTGCCTCACGCTGCTGAGTGGCGGCGTCGTGGTGGCGCCCGTTGCCCTCGCCGATGCCACTCCAACTCCCAACACGTCGCAACTCTTCGGCGTTCACCCCGTGGAAGAGGGAAGCACGACGCTCCCGGGAGGACACTTCAATTTCGCGCTTCTTCCAGGGCAGCGCGTGAGTGACGGGATCGTCGTGGAGAACCTGTCGAGTCGCGCCCTCACATTTCACGTGTACGGCGCTGACTTGATCACCGCCACGGGTGGTGGACTCGCTCCAGCGCAACCGACTGCGACGAAGCGGGCGGTGGGCGCCTGGATCACGGTGTCGACACCCACTGTGACTGTTGCCGCGCACGCGCAATTCACTGACCACTTCACGGTCACGGTCCCCGCAATCGTGTCGCCGGGGCAGCACCTGGGAGCAGTCGTCGTCTCGGCGGATATCGGGGCGACATCGCAAGACACCCCGATCGAAGCACGAGCCGCTCTGATCACGCTCGTCTCTGTACCGGGGACGGCGCACCCGTCCGCGGTGTTGAGCGCACTCACCGGATCAACCGCCGTCGCGGGGCAGTTTGGATTTGGCATCACGCTCTCCAACAACGGGAATCTCTTGATCACCTATGCGGGGTCGATCAACATCGTCGCCGCTGACGGACATCACGTTGCGCAGCTGTCGGTGACGCCTGCCAATGCATATGTCGTCCCCGGTGGGCATGCGCCGCTCGCCGCGGTGTGGAAGCACGCAGCAGCGTTGTCCGGCACGTACCGTGCCCAGGCGACGCTCAGCGTCCTGGTCAACGGCATCGTGGTGGCGACGCTGCATTCCCAGTCGCTGACGATGCAGTTCTCATCCGGGCCCAACATGGCGATGGTCGTCGGCATCGGTCTGGCGCTGCTGCTGCTGCTCGCGCTCGCGATATGGTCAGCCCACCAGGCCTTACGCCGGCGAACCTCGAGCCACACGCCGCGAGCCACCACCCGAAATCGGCTGGCGTGATGTGATTGAGACAGCGCCAACTCGGCGCCCGATACCGGGCCGCGGCGCGGATGCCGATGGCGAGGCGGATGCCTCCCCGGCCACGTCGAAGCGCGCGACCGTCCTCATCGTGGACGACGATCCGCTCATGCGGGAAACCACGGAACGTGTTCTCGCAAGGGCTCATTACGCCGTGGTGCAAGCCGGCAGCGCCGCCGAGGCTAGGGTGCTCTGGGAGCAACACCGCCCCGAGGTTGCGCTGGTCGATCTCGAGCTCGGCGGCGAGCCGGGATCGGCACTCCTTAAAGAAGCCTGGGTTCAGAGCTTCGACACGGCGATCGTGATCCTGACGGGTTCCGACGACGTCGACATCGCGGAGGCATCGTTCGAAGAAGGCGCCTCGGGGTACCTGGTCAAGCCGTTCACCCCGAACGAGCTCCTGATGCAGGTCAGCAGTGCGCTACGCCGGAGGCGCCTCGAACGAGCCCACGTGAGTCAGGTGTTCGAACTCCAACGCAAGGTGGTCGAGAGCGCGGTCGGCATCAGCGAGCTCAAGATGCGTCTGGAAAGCGTCGCCCTCGGATCGTCACTCGTGGACGAACGGATCATCGGACATCTCAGTTCGGCGGTCTGTTTGCGTGATGACGACACCGGCCGGCACATCGAGCGAGTCAGCATCACCGCGGCCGCCCTCGCCGACTGGTGCGGATTCGTTGTCGATCCGGCACCCGCCATTCGCCTCGCCGCCGCGATGCACGATGTCGGCAAGATCGGCATTCCAGACTGGGTGCTGCTCAAACCGGGCCGCCTTTCCCCGGACGAGAGAACGATCATCGAACGGCATTGCGAGCTCGGACACGCGCTGCTGAGCGGCTCCAGCAGCCCGGTGCTGGAACTTGCGGCGTCGGTTGCTCTCAACCATCACGAACGCTGGGACGGCAACGGCTATCCGAACCGCCGCCGGGGAGAGGACATACCGCTGGAAGCGCGCATCACGTCCGTTGCCGACGTCTTTGATGCGCTGACTCGCGACCGCGTCTACCGGGCGGCGCTTCCGGTGGAGACCGCGGTGGAAGTCATGGTTCGTGATCGCGAGGGGCTCTTCGATCCACAGGTGCTCGACCTCTTCCTTGACCACCTCGACGCGGTGCTCGATCTGACCAAAGACCTTCCTGACCCGGCGGTCCTTCGCGCCACGCGAATCGTCGTCGCAGGTGATGAACCCATCCTGGTGGACGGGTTGCTGCAACTCATGCAACGACGCGGCGAGATCCGGGTAGTCGGGAGCGGGCGGACGATCGGTGAGGCGCTCGACGCCGTGCGAACCCATCGGCCGGACGTCCTTGTGACCGACTACCGCATGCCAGACGGCGAGGCCGCCGGCTGGATTCGGGCGATGATTGTCGACCAGCCCGAGACCAAGATCATCGTCCTTATCGATGCCGCGGCGACCGACGCAGCGGTGCAGTGCGTGTCTGCCGGCTGCTCGGGCGTTGTTGCGACGACGGCTACGGTTGATGCCGTCGCGAGCGCCATACGCCGCGTACACGACGGCGAAGTCGCCATCTCGCCGGAGCTGCTTGCCATGGTTGTTCGCGCGACACGTCATCGAGATCACCGCATCGGTGACGACATCACGCCTCGCGAGCTTGAGTTGCTCGGTTACCTGGCACGCGGTATTTCCCTGGCAGACGTTGCTCAGAGGATGTCGATCAGCATGAACACTGCTCGGAACTACTCACAGCGAGTGATCGAGAAGTTGGGCGCCCACTCCAAGCTCGAGGCCGTGGTCATTGCCACGCGCGAACGTCTGATCATGGCGTCGCGATGACCACGGGTCGCGTCGCCAGTACCCGGCAGTTCGCAGCCTTCGCGGAGGCTGCTCCGGACGCGATCATCATTGTTGATGGCGCCAGGGCCATCCTGTTGGTGAACACGCACGCGGCGGCCCTGTTTGGCTATGAGCCTGCCAGTCTGATCGGCAAGCCGGTCGACCTCGTCCTCGCGGCGTTTCCATGCGATACCGAGGCCTTTGAGAGCGCTTCCCGTCTCGAGGCTCCGACCGGCCGACAGACGGTGAAGGCGCTGCAGCTCAGGGCGGCTCGCAAGGACGGCTCAGCGTTTCGTGCCGAAGTTCTTGTCACTGCGATTCGACATGGCCGGGGTTGGGTGGCCATGGGGTCGGTGCGGGATATCTCGGAGCGGAGTCAGGGTGCAGCCCGATTCCGGGGAATTCTTGAAGCCGGCGACGACGCCGCGGTGGGCGTTGACAAAAGCGGGCTGATCGCACTCGTCAACCCGGAAGCCGAAGAGCTGTTCGGCTACACCCGGCGCGAATTGATCGACCAACCCATCGACCTGCTGGTTCCGAACGCACTCCGCAAAGGCGCTGGTCGAACGCGCGCTCGGAAGGTCAAAGGACAGCCGAACCTGCAGGTGGCGAAAGGAACTCCACTGGATGGCAGGCGAAAGGATGGATCGGAGTTCCCGGTTGAGATCACTCTCTCAGCCGTTGAAACCAAAGAAGGCACACTCGTTTCCGCCGCGATTCGCGATGCCTCGGATCGACCTGAAATCGAGCGTGAGCGCGAGCGCGCAGATGTGCAGAGCGCTCGCGACGTTATTGAGTCACGGCTCCACCAGACGCACCGTCTGGAAAGTCTCGGCCAGCTGGCGGGCGGTGTCGCCCATGATTTCAACAATCTGCTCGCCGCGATTCTGAACTACGTCGCTTTTGCTTCTGAGGGGATCAGCGCGGAGATCAACACCCGGCCCGTGGGTTCGAGCGATCGCCTCGCGGCGGTTCTCGGGGACGTCGGCCAGATTGGTGCGGCGGCGGAACGCGCCGCCGGGCTCACGCATCAACTGCTCGCATTCGCCCGGAGAGAGGTCAGGAACCCCGAGGTGCTCGACATCAACGACGTCGTTCGCGACGTCGAGACACTGCTGCGCCGCACCATCGCCGAGCACGTGCGGCTGATCACCACGGGCGCGCCCGATCTCGCCGCGGTACGAGCTGACCGGGGGCAGATCGAGCAGATCCTCCTGAACCTGGCCGTGAACGCGCGTGATGCGATGCCGAACGGCGGCACGGTGAGCGTTGCGACCGAGAATTTCAGAGTCGATGAGGCGTTCGCGAAACTGCATCCACTGGTCGAGGCCGGGCCGTATGTTCGTCTCAGCGTCACCGATACCGGCACGGGGATGGACCGCAAGACCATCGACCGCGCCTTCGAGCCGTTCTTCAGCACGAAACCCAAGGACAAGGGCACTGGGCTTGGTCTCGCGACCGTGTATGGAATCGTGAGCCAGACGGGAGGAATGATCGAGCTCGAACTCGGAGCTCGGAGCGGGAACGACGGTCACGATTCTGCTGCCGAGCGTGGGAGCCAGTCGCGCAGAGCAGCGCGTCGCAGGACCGAGGATGCGCCTCCACCGAACGGGGGAGACCATTCTCATCGTTGAGGATGAGGAGCTGGTCCGCGACGTGGCCACCAGGATTCTCACCCAGCACGGATACAAGGTGCTGGTCGCTGCAAGTGGCGACGCCGCGACCGCACTGATCGACAGTCATCCCGGCAAGATCGAACTGCTGCTCACCGATGTGGTCATGCCGGGACTGACCGGACGTGAACTGGCAGAGCAGGTTTCGGAGACACGTCCGGAGATTCGAGTCCTCTACATGTCCGGGTACCCCGAGTCGGTGATCGCATCGCAGGGAGTGCTCGATCAGGGGATCAGTTTTGTCTCCAAACCCTTCAACGCAGCGGATCTGCTCGAGCACGTTCGAGCCGTTCTCGACGGCTGACCACCGACAGCTGCCCGGTCGTTCGGGAGGGGTGGTTGCGGCGGTCGGATTCGAACCGACGACCTTCGGGTTATGAGCCCGACGAGCTTCCACTGCTCCACGCCGCTCTCAGAGGATACCGCAGGTGGCACCGCCTCCTCGGGGCGCCAACCCTCAGTGGGGCGTCGGTGTCGGGATCGGCGTCGGGGTCGGTCCGTGGCTCGGGCTCGGGCTCGGTGACGCGCTTGTCTTCGGCGTCGGCGACGGTTTGGGGGTCGGGGGTGGAATCACTTTGAACGTCGGAATCGGCACCGACACACCTCCGGTCGAGCTGTGGGAGCCGCCCGGCGGGACGATCACGTACAGGTGCTCGCCGGGGAAGACGTAGCCGAGCTGGCGAGCCTCCTCCTCGAGCCACGCGACCGTCTGCGCGTCGGCGATCTCCTGCTCGCGATCCGAGATCTGCCGCGTGAACGCCTGGTTCTGCGCGGAAAGTGAGGTCACCTGCGCATCGAGATGCCGCGTCTGCGCCACCTGTCCATACACCGCGAATGCCACCAGTCCGCAAACCCCGGCGATGAGCACGACTGCAATCCGGCGCAGCGTGATAGGGCTCTCGGCGCTTGGACGTGGGGTGGAACGGATGGCGAGATCCTCTTCCCGGCGCTGAGTGAGACGAATGGGACGATGTGACGCCGGGTGCCGGGATAGGATGCGGCCCGCAGCGCGTTTTGACAAGGACCCACGCCCTTTCAGGACGCAGTCGCCTCCCAGCGCGCACGCCACTCCGAGTCGCTGAGGTCATGGAGGTCGACACCGTCCTCGCGTGCTCGCGCCTCGAGCGCCCGGAACCGGGACGCGAATCCCATGGCGCGCCCGCGGAGCGCCTCCTCGGGATTGACCCGGAGCCGGCGAGCCAGGGCCACCACCGCGAAGAGCAACTCGCCGACTGCGATCTCGGGGTCGCCGGCCTCAGACGCCCAGTCCTCCCCACGCTCTGCGTCGCCCAGCCCTTCCGAGACATCCTCGATGCGTGCGAGCGCGCCCCGGACGGCGTCGAGTGCGACCGCAACGGTGGGCGTCTCGTCGAAGCCGACACGGGCCGGGCGCTTCTGCACTCCCTGGGCGTGCGCAAGCGCCGGCATTGCGGCAGGGACGCCGTCGAGGAGCGACAGGCGCTCGCGTTTCTCGGCGGTCTTCAGCTTCTCCCAGTTGACCACCACGCCCGCGGGACCATCCACCGCGACATCGCCGAACACGTGCGGGTGGCGGTGGATCATCTTGGCGCGCACATCGTCCGCGACATCACCGATGTCAAAGCCGCCGTCGGTCTCCATCGCGATGGCACTGTGCATCAGCACCTGGAGCAGCAGGTCGCCGAGCTCTTCACGGAGCGTTCCCGGTTCGGCGTTGTCGATGGCCTCGAGCACTTCGTAGGTTTCCTCGAGGAGGTATGGGCGGAGGCTGCGATGCGTCTGCTCGCGGTCCCACGGGCAGCCACCGGGTGCGCGCAGGCGCTCCACCACCTCGTTGAGCGAGCGCAGCGCCTCGACGGCATCGTCACGCATGAGCGTTCTGCGCTCCGACCGGCACGCGGCTCTGGGCTCGCACCAGGCGGCCGAGCTCGCGCAGCACCGGCGTGAGCGTCGTCTGCCACGCATCGCCGAGATGCAGCTGCGATGGGGTGGCGGTGACGCCGCGGAACTGCGCGGCGACGCTTTGCAGGTCGAGGCCGTGATCGAGCGTGAGCCGGATGACGACACCGCGACCGCGCTCGGTCTCGACACCGAGCGCACCTGCCGCCGCGGCGAGCAGCCGGACGCGCAGCGAGTTGATGAGCGCCGAGGTTGGTGCCGGCATTGGCCCAAACCGATCGACGAGACCGCGAGCGCGCTGATCCAGCTCGGCCTCGTTGACGCACGCGGCGAGCTCCTGGTAGCAGCGCAGCCGGAGGCGCTCGTCGGAGACGTATTCCGCGGGGAGGAAAGCGGCCACCGGGAGGGTGACCGTCACCTGCGCGGGCGATTCCACGACGGTCTTGCCCTGCAGGGACGTGACCGCGTCGGCGAGCAGGTGGTTGTAAAGCTCGAGTTCGACGGCGGCGATCTCGCCATGCTGCTCCTCGCCGAGCAGGTTGCCCGCCCCGCGAATCTCGAGGTCGCGCATGGCGAGCTTGAACCCGGCGCCGAGGTCCTGCAGGTCGCCGATCACGTCGAGCCGCTTGTCGGCCTTCTCAGTGAGCGATCGTGCGGGCGGGTACATCATGTACGCGTAGGCGCGCTGTCCCGCACGTCCAACCCGGCCGCGCAACTGATACAGCTGCGCGAGTCCGAGCCGGTGCGCGTCATCGATCACGATGGTGTTCGCATTGGGGATGTCGAGGCCGGACTCAATGATGGTCGTGCACAGCAGCACGTCGATCTCGCCATCGCCGAAGCTGCGCATCACCGACGCGAGCATGCCCTCCGGCATCTGCCCGTGCGCAACCTCGATCCGGGCTTCTGGTACCAAGGCGCGCAGCCGATCCGCAACAGCCTCAATGCCCGCAACCCGGTTGTGCAGGAAGAAACACTGGCCGCCACGCGCGAGCTCACGGGTGATCACCTCGCGGATCAGCGAGTCCTCGCGCGCGGTGACGTACGTCTTGATCGGCTGGCGTTCCTCCGGCGGCGTCTGGATGACCGACAGGTCGCGAATCCCTGCAAGCGACATGTGCAACGTCCGCGGAATCGGCGTCGCAGACAGCGACAGCACGTCCACCGCGACGCGCAGCTCCTTGAACCGCTCCTTCTGGAGCACGCCGAACCGCTGCTCCTCATCGATGACCACGAGCCCCAGGTTCTTGAACTCGACATCCTTCTGGAGCAGCCGGTGCGTGCCCACCACGATGTCCACCGCGCCGCTGCGAAGCCCCGCGAGCGTGCGTGCGATCTCCTCGTCGCTGACGAATCGCGAGAGCTGGCGCACCGTGACCGGGAATGCGGCGAGTCGCTCGGTGAACGTGATGAAGTGCTGCTGGCAGAGCACGGTGGTGGGCACCAGCATCGCGACCTGGCGGCCCTCGATCGCAGCCTTGAACGCGGCGCGCACCGCGAGCTCGGTCTTGCCGAAGCCAACATCGCCGCACACCACGCGATCCATGGGACGTGACGCCTCCATGTCGCGCTTGATCTCCTCGAGCACGAGGACCTGGTCGGGCGTTTCCTGATACGGGAATGAACCCTCCAGCTCCTGCTGCCAGGCGCCGTCGGGTGCGTAGGCGTGACCCTGCGCCTGCTCGCGTCGCGAGTAGAGACCGAGCAGCTCGCGGGCGACCTCCTCGGTGCGCTCCTTGACGCGGCGCCGCGTGCGCTCCCATTCACCACTGCCGAGCCGGGACAGCTTGGGATGTGACTCCGCGCCGCCGACATAGCGGTCCACGCGGTCGAGGTGCTGGGTGGGAACGAAGAGCCGATCGCCCTCGGCGTACTCGAGCAGCATGTACTCGTGCACCGCACCGCCGTCGTCGGTGACCGCGCGCATCTCGACGAATCGCGCGATGCCGTGGTCGCGATGCACGACCAGGTCGCCCGGTGCGAACTGGAGCACGAACGCTTCTCGCGCGGCGTTCCCGCTGGCTGCGCGGCGTGAGCCGCGCGCCGAGGTGGAGAGGGCGCGACGCGATCCCCGGGCGAGCACGGAGCGACGCCGTTTGACGGCCCCGAACAACTCGGCGTCGGTGTAGACGTGCACCGATCCGTCGGCGACCGCGAAACCTTGCGTGAGGTCGGCGGAGGCGACCACGATCGCGCCCGCCGGGAGCGGTGTCGTCGTCGCCTCGAAGCCGCTCGCGTCGACGGTGTCGGCGCCGTGCTCGGCGGCAAGCTCCTCGACGCGATGCTGCTGGCGAGACACAACCAGGACGCAGCCGCGTTCATCGCGCTCGTGCAGTGCCTCGCGCACGAAGGCGTCGAAGCGTCCGACATAGCTGTCGACCCCGCGCCAGCCGAGGTCCGCCACCGGTGCGGCGCCGTTGGGCGCTTCGCGCACGAGCTCGAACGTCGCATGACGGTCGAGTGCTTGGAACAGCGCGTCCACATTGATGAGCCCCGCCGATGCGCCGTGGGGCAGCTCACCGCGAGCCTCCTCCTGGAGGCGCAGATCCTCGATCTCCGCTGCATGGCGTTCGGCAGCGGCAATCAGGCGCTCGCGGCCACCATCCAGCAGGACGATCGGGTTGTCGAGATGATCCAGCAGGGTCGCCGGCAACTCGCTGCCGAGGTATGGAAAGAAGAGGTCGAGCCCCTCCTCGTACACGCCCGACGCGAGCAGCTCGCAGTCGCTCTCCCACTGCTCACGCACGTCATCGCGCAGCGCCGTCGAGTCGAGGCGCGCAACCGACGCGAGCGCCCGCGCCACCGATGCGCCGGTGAGGTCGAGCTCGCGCGCCGGCCACACCTGTGCTGCCTCGAGCTTGGCGATCAACTCCTGCAGTCGCCGGGTCGAAGGCGCGCAGGTCTTCGACGTCATCACCGAACCACTCGGCGCGCCACGGCCGAGCGCGGTCGACACCGAACACATCGACGATGCCACCGCGCACCGCGAAATCCCCGGGGACGGAGACGGCGCTCTCGCGCCGGTACCCAAGCTCGACGAGGCGCGCGATCAACGCATCACGAGGCAGCCGTGCGCCACGCTTCACCTCGGTCAGGCCGGCTGCCACGACGTCACGGGACAGCGTCGGCCGGAGCAGGCCGCGCGGTGACGCCACCACGAGGAGCGGCTCCGCGCGTGCGTGGAGGCGCATCAGCGTGGCGAGCCGCGCCCTGGTCACCTCCTCTGACGGCGGCACCCGGTCGAAAGGCGGCGTATCGCCTGCCGGAAAGATCGCCGCCCGCGATCCGCCGTCCCAGACAAGCGAGTCCGCGTAGACGCGCTCGGATTCCGCCGCGACGACGAGGACGGTCCGCGATGTGGTCTCGCGGAGCCACCACGCGAGCAGGCTGACGGCACCTGAGGGCACGCCCGCGACGATGCCGCCTCGGGCCTTGCCGAACTGGTCGAGCTCGGGCAGCCGGTCGAGGCGTTCTCTCAGCGTGGCCGCGGCCACGGCGGTCGAGGTGCGGCGGGAATCAGTCCGTGCCGGCACGGTTCCAGATGTTCATTGCCGGTGCGATCCCGTCGCGCATGATCGCCACGGCCATGGTGGCGGCACGCTCGATGGCGGCCTCGGCCGTGGCACGCTCATCGGGGAGGAACGGGTCGAGCACATGCTCGATGAGATCGTTGCTGTCGCCGTCCCTGCCGATGCCGATGCGGATTCGGGGGAAGGCGTCGGTACGCCACGAATCGATGAGCGACTGCACACCGCGATGGCCGGCAGCGCTGCCTCCGAGCTTGATCTTCACGCGGCCGAGCGGGAAGTCCGCCTCGTCGTGGATGACGATCACATCGCCTGGTGGCGTGCCGTACTTGCTGGTGAGCTGTGCCGCCGCCTTGCCACTGAGGTTCATGAAGGTCTGCGGACGAGCTGTGAGGACGTCATATCCGTCAATGGTTCCCTCTCGCACGCGCGCCAATCGTTCTCGCCGCTCGCGGCCGAACTTGCCGCGGCGCTCGAGTTCGTCAAGGCACATCCAGCCGACATTGTGCCGGGTGCGCGCGTATTCGCCTCCCGGGTTGCCGAGGCCGATGATCAGCTGGGTCACGGCGAGCCGGCGGCATCCGCGGTCTGGAGCTCCGGGACGTCGGCGTCAGGCAGGAGCGCGCGCGTCGCGGCGGTCATCGTCGCCGCGGGCTCGGGGAGTGCGTGGTCGTGACCCAGGCAATGCAGCAGACCGTGCACGGCGAGGAGACGGAGCTCGGCCACACCGTCGGCAGCCTGGGCCATCGCGCGTTCCACGGAGATCGCCACATCGCCGACCCGGGCTCGCTCGTCAGCCGGGAACGCCAGCACGTCGGTGGGCGCGTCGATTCCGAGGAATCGCCCGTTGAGCCCCCGCAGCTCCGCGTCACACGTCAGGCGGACGGACAGGCTCGCGCGCGCGGGCACATCGAGCTGATCGCCGCAGGCGCGCAGCAACGACCCGAGGCGTGCATCCGCGACAGCACGACGCTGCCGCGGGCTGAGGCACGAATCGCGGATGACGGTCACCCGCATGGGCGCAGATGCGTCAGGTGCTCTTGACGCGACGCTTCCGCGCTGCAAGCAGCTTTCGCTTGCGGCGCACGGACGGCTTCTCGTAGTGCTCGCGTCTGCGAACCTCGGAGAGGATGCCGTTCTGCTTGATCTTCTTGTTGAACCGTCGTAGCGCGCTCTCAAAGGTCTCGCCTTCGCGGACCTTCACTTCCGACACGGTCGGAATCACCTCCTTTCTGCCTTTCGGCTGGACCCGCGCCTCCTTGGCGCAGAACTTGAATTCTACCTTGAGTTCCTCGGCGCCAAGGAGCCCGGCGGCCAGCTGTGTCATCAGCGCGCCCGCCTTACCGGACAGGATCAGGCTCGCCATACCGTCCAGGTCGGTGGCCCCCTCATTGATGATCACGAGCCTCCCGCCATGCCGAACCGCCTCCACGGGGACGCCCGCGGCGGGCCAGACCGAGAGTGTCGATCCCACCGCCAGGCAGACGTCGCAGAGGCGCGCCTCCTCGAGCGCCCGGTCCACATCGCCCGGCACGAGGGGCTGGCCGAAACTGATGGTCGCCG
Organism: Candidatus Dormiibacterota bacterium; assembly: GCA_963830305.1. GTDB lineage: Bacteria > Chloroflexota > Dormibacteria > Aeolococcales > Aeolococcaceae > Palsa-851. The sequence goes on from CAWHLW010000008.1 coordinate 77,040, forward strand.
TCTTGAGGAGGCCGCCGCAGAGCTCGCAGTGCGGGTCCTCATCACCCTCGCGCACCCGGTCAAGGACGGCATCGATGGGCATCCGCCGGCTGCAGTCGAGGCATGTCGCCTCCGTGGTGGTTCCGTGCAGCTCGATGACGTTCACGGTGCCCGCCCGCTGATGGAGGCCGTCGATGTTCTGGGTCACCACGACGGGGGCAAGCCCGGCGCGCTGCAGCCGGGTGACCGCGACGTGCGCCTGGTTCGGCTCGGCGCTTGAGAAGCGGCCTTCGAGGCGAGCCTGCCAGCGCTCGACCCGCACCGCCCGGTCGCTGACGTAGCTCTGGATCGTGTATCGCTGCGGGTCGGTGGTCCTCCAGACGCCGTTCGGACCTCGGAAATCGGGGATGCCGGACTCGGTCGAGATGCCCGCGCCGGTGAAAACGAGGATGCGCTGGGCATGGCGTAGCCAGGGCAGCGCGCCGGCGAGGCCCGGGGTGGGCGCACCGTCGATGACGGGGATCGCCTCGATGCTCGTGTCCATGGGTGGATCCATTCTCGGCTTGATTGTCGAACTGCTGCTCGAGGGCGACAGCCTCCTGTCGCCGGGTCAGCCCAGAATCGACGTCGATGACCACGATCGCGTTCCCCGACGCTCCATCGGCCGCGGCGCTCGACGACGAGCAGCGCATCGCCGTCGAGCACGGTGATGGCCCCTGCCTCGTCATCGCCGGCCCGGGCAGCGGCAAGACGCGAATCATCGTGGAGCGCTTCCACCGCCTCTCCGCGGCCGGCGTCGGGCCCGGCCGGCAGCTCGTGCTCACCTACACGCGCAAGGCGGCGGACGAGATGCGTGCGCGTGTCGAACGCGCGCACGGGTCGTTCGGCGACGATGCGCCGCTCACCAACTACCACTCATTCGGACTCCGCGTCGTGCGTGAGTGGGGCTGGCTGCTCGGAATATCCCCGGTGCTCCGCATCGCCGACGCGGCCGAGCGGTGGCTTCACGTGGAGGCGGTCCTCGATCAGCTCCGCCCGCCATTGCTCTGGAATCCGCTGCGCCCGCACGACCTCATGGACCCGCTCCTCGAGATCATCGGCACCGCGAAACAGGAACTGGTCACTCCGGATGCCTACGCCGCGTGGGCGGTGGCACGGCTCGAGCGTTGCGATGACCCGGCTGAGCAGATCGTCCTGGAGCGCCACCAGGACGTGGCCCGCGTCTACGCGCGCCTCGACGAGCGCTACCGGCGCGCCGGGGTCTTTGACTTCGACGACTGCATCCTCTATGCGGAGCGCCTGATCCGCGAGCAGCCTGCCGTGCGCAGCGCGGTCGCGGATCGCATCAGCCACGTGATGGTCGATGAGTACCAGGACACCAACTACGCACAGGCGAAGCTCGTGGAGACGCTCGTCGCAGGGCACCGCAACCTTTTCGTGGTCGCCGACGACGACCAGTCCATCTACAAGTTCCGCGGCGCAAGCCGCGCCAACCTCGACCGGTTCACGCGCGAGTACCCGGAGCACCGCCAGCTCGTGCTCACCCACAACTACCGGAGCACCGACCAGATCGTCGCCGCATCGCGCGCCATGATCGCCGTCGCGAGTCCCGCAACACGCATCGAGAAACAGCTGATCGCGGATCGCGGCCCGGGTGCTGCGGTTGAGGTCTGGCGCGCGCCCGAAGAGCGCAGCGAGGCGATGGCTGTGGCGCGTGAATGCGCTCGAACTCATCGCCGCCGGGGCACGACCAGCCGACATCGCGTGGCTGTTCCGCCAGCACATCGACATGCAGCCCGCGATGCGCGCGTTGCGCCAGTGTGGCGTCCCCTATCAGGTGGCCGGCGGGCGCGGCTTCTTCCAGGAGCGCGAGATCAAGGATGCGCTGGCTTTGCTCGCCGCCATCGAGGATCCCGACGATTCGCAGGCAGTGTTGCGCTGCCTCACGCTCCCCGGCTGGGGCGTCACCACCAGCGGTCGCGTTGCGCTGGTGCGCTTGGCCCACGAGCACGACGTGCCGCTGGTTACGCTCATCGCCGATGCTGCGGTCGAGGATCTCGACGATGCTGACCTCGCGGCGGCGGGGCAGTGTGTGCGGGACATCCACGAGCTCCATGCCGCAGCCCAACGCGAGGACGTCCGCGATCTCTTTCAGCTCGCGCTCGAGGCAAGCGGATTCCTCGGCATCATCGACGAGCAGTCCGGGGTTGCGCGGTTGCAGATGGGCGCGAACCTCAACAAGCTCGGTGAGCTGCTCGAGACGTTTGCCGACTGGAGCGACGACCGGCGCGTGAGCACCGCGCTCCGCTACCTCGGTGTGCTGCGCGACAGCCGCGAGGGCGGCGAGCTGCCGAGCATCGAGGCTATCGAGGACGGTGTTGTCCTGCTCACCGCGCATGGATCGAAGGGGCTCGAGTGGCCGGTGGTCTTTCTTTCGCGATGCACGGAGCGCCGGTGGCAGGGACGGACCACCTCATCCTCGGATCTGCAGCTCCCCGACGACCTCGTGCCGGAACCGCCGCCGCCGGGCGATGTGGCCGTTGACGAGGAAAGGCGGCTCTTCTACGTCGCTTCGACGCGAGCGCGGGACCGGCTCATCTACACGTGGGCACGCTCCTACCCGCAGCCGTCGAGCGAGGAGTCGTGTACGCCATTTCTCACCACGGCGATGTCGCTGCGCGGCGGGTCGGTGCTCTCCAAGGACATGCCGGCGGACAGCACCGTCGCTGTGCGTGCTCCGCGACCGACCGGTGCTCCGGTGCTGCAGCGGCTCTCCATCGCGGTGTCTGACCTGGGCGTCTTCCGGAGTTGCCCGCGTCGCTACAACTACCTACGCCGGTGGCACCTTCCCGTCCGCACCGATGCGCGGAGCTGGTACGGAACCATGATCCACGAGGTGATGCGGTCTGTGGCAACACGGCGAATGGCGGGTGAGGATGTCGGCGGTGACATGGTCGCGACGATGTGGCAAGCGGCGTGGGAGCAGTCCCGAGGCCCCAAGGGACGCCATGCCGAGCTCCGCGCGCTCGGCGAGGAGCAGTTGCGCCGCTACCTCGAGTCGCCCGGTTGGACCGACACCACCATCGACCAGGTCGAAGAGCCGGTGACCATCAGTCTCGACCACGCCGATGCCGCAGGGCGTTTCGACCGCGTCGACACCCGCTCTGACGGGATTCCGACCGTCGTCGACTACAAGACCGGGCGTCCCAAGGAAGAGCTTGCGCTGCGCGCGGATCTGCAGCTGCGCGCATACGCGGTGGGTCTGGCGCAGCGAGAGAGGGCCGATACCGTTGCCGTCGAGTTCCACTACCTACAGGGCGCTGTGACCCGCGTCATCGCGGACAAGGCATTCCTGCGCAAAGCGCACGGCCATCTCTCTGCGACGGCGCGTGAGCTGGCGCTGGCGTCGAGCACCGGATCATTTCCGCCGAAGCCATCGCGCTGGCAGTGCCAGCGGTGCGACTTCCGTACGGTCTGCGATGAGGGACGCGCCGCTCTCCGAGAATACCTTGCATGCCCGGCATGGTTGCTGGCTTATGGGGTCACTTGCGTGGCCTGAAAAACCTAAGTCAAGCCTGTACATGGGCACCGCGGGCGTTGTCGCGAGGCATATCGCAGAGCGTGGCGCGCGCTGGCTTTGGCTTGATCGGGACGGCGTGCCCTCCACGCGGTTGAGCAGGTATCGGCAATAAGCCGGCGAGGCGTCGCACTCCGCTCGGCGCGCTCCTGTCGAACGTCGACCTCGCGCTTACGGGTGGAGCCTTGGTCGCTCTGGCGGAGCCAACCGACGCAGGAGTTTACGTCATAATGCACAACATGGCGCACGGAACTGTTGGTATCGCCCACGACGTGATCTGGATCGAGATGGAACGGCTGGAGCGATACAACTTCGGCTTTGGATGGGATGACCGGTGCTGGCTGCTGGGAGGCGTGCTCGCCCTGGCCCTGGATCTCTGTAACGACGGCTTGGCCGATCTCGACTTCGCCGGCACGCTCGTCGCGGATCTGCAGCTGCGCGCAACCGTCGACGCGGACGGCGCGCGGTGGCCGAATGTCGAGTATCGCAACGAACCGCCAGAACTGCCACCGCAACCGGGATGGGCACATGGGAACGCGGGAATCATCCGTGAGCTGCTCCGTTACTCCCGCACGGTGGACGGCGTTCCACCGCCCTATCTCGTTCCCTGGCCAGATCAGCTCGTCTGATAGCACTCAGCCGCAGACCGCGTGCTCTTTCGCGATCAGCGCTTGAACAACCGATACCGCGAGCGATGCCGCTGACTGGTCGGTTTGGAAGGCGCTTCCGACCGAACCATCGGTCGCATCATCGAGGAGACTGCGCGGGCCTTTCAGACTGACTGCCGGACCCTGCGGTGTCAGATCTGGTGGCATTTGCGCCTGCGTCAGAAGGCTCGTCGTCTGAACGGCGCATGGTTGTGTCGACCAACTCGCTGACCGGCGCTGCGAAACGAGAGAGCGTACACTCACTGACGGGGCAGTCCAGGTCAAGGGAGCGGAAGCTCGTCGCACAAGTAAGCGTTCGTGGCGATGTCACGAACGAGACACAGCACGCTGCCCCACAACGGCCGCGCCTCGCGACGTTCCTTGTCTATGGCGTCGCCGTGGTCTTCCTGATTGGCGTCCACCTCGCGACCAACAACGTCCTCGGGTTCCATATCGACGAGCTCTACTACCTTGCAAGTGGCCGGCATCCAGCGTTTGGATACGTCGATTTTCCACCCATTGTTCCGCTGATTGGCCGGCTCGAGACCGCCGTGCTGGGCGTGACGCCATGGACTCTCCGTCTCCTCCCGGCACTGCTCGGCGGGGTCAATGTCATCCTCTGCGGCGCCTACGTCCGCAAGCTCGGTGGCTCACTCGGGTTTCAGGCACTGGCGCTCCTCGCCGGTATCACCGAGCCACTCATCCTCGGCACCTGGCTCTTCCAGACCGTGATCTTCGACCAGGTGGCGTGGATGCTCTCGATCTACTGCTTTCTTACCATCGTCATCGACCGCAGGCCGCGTCTCTGGATCCTGCTCGGCATCACACTCGGCATCGGCCTTGAGATCAAGTATCTGATCCTGCCACTCATCCTCGGTATGGGTATCGCGGCGTTGCTCACACCCTCACTGCGACAGGACCTTCGAACCAAGTATCCCTGGATCGGCGGCGTGCTGATGCTGGTCATCTGGGCGCCGAACGTCATCTGGCAGATCGCCAACGGATTTCCCACCGTCACCTACATCTCCAACCACCAGGGAGACATCCAGTCCGGAGGGGGCGTTGCCAATTTCCTTGTCTACTTCCTCCTCCTCCTGGCCCTGCTGACGCCGTTGTGGATCGCCGGCTTCATCACGCTCTTCCGCAATCCCAGACTTCGACCAATCGGGATCGCATGTGCAACGCCGATCGTGGTTTATCTCTTCGTCGGGAAGTACTACTACCCGGGACCGACGATCCCCATCGTCATGGCCGCCGGTCTCATCGCCCTTTCGCAGGTCCGCCGTCCCAGGCTGCGGTCAACACTCGTCGTTGCGGTCGCCGTGGCGAGTCTCCTCGATTTCGTCGGCCTCGCGAAGATCACCATCCCCTCCACCCCACCGGATCGGCTGCACGCAACCGGCCTCGATACCGAGGATTCAGACCTCGCGTCCACAGTCGGCTGGCCGCAGATCACCAATCAGCTGACGGCAACTTATCAAGCGCTTCCTGCCGCGGAGCGCGACAGCACGGTGATCGTCTCGTCCGACTATGGCGTCGCGGGCGCCCTGCAGATCTTTGGCAACCCGAAGCTGCTGCCCGCGAGCTTCAGTCCGCAATTGAGTGACTGGTACTGGCTTCCATCGCACCTCACGGCAACCTCTGCACTGATGGTCGGTTACGAGCCGTCCGACGTGGCCTGGATGTGCACATCGGCAAAGGTGGTGAGCCATCTGGTCGTTCCGTACAACGTCGTCAATCTCGAGTCCGGCGCACCCGTGACGTTTTGCACGCTCAACGCGCCGCTCCCGGCGTTGTGGGGGCGGCTCAAAGACTTCTCCTGACGGAGCGCCAGAGGGTCAACGACCACCCAGCCGGGTCTTGCCGTCGAGGAGCTCCCTCGCAATATCCAGATGCCCGACATGGCGCGCCGTCTCCTCGATCATGTGCAGCACAACCCAACGAACATTCGGCGGCTCGAATTCACCAAGCCCGTGCTTGCCCAGTGGCGCCTCCGAAAGCGGGGTGACGTCCAGCACCGCCTCGGACTGAGCGCACTGGTTGCGGTAGAAGGCCACGACCTCCGACGAGGGCTCGTCGGTTGTGAACACCACCGTCAGGGGGTCGTACGGCGGCAGATCCTCATCGAGGTCGCCGGGCAGCTCCGGCTCCTTGCCCGCCACGACGCCTTGGAACCAGTGCCACTCGGCACCGCCCAGATGCTCGACGAGCCCGGCCGGCGTCCAACCAGTTGGCACGATCGAGCGGTGCCAGTCATCCTCGTCCAGGCCATCGACGATCGCCAGCACCGATTCGCGCTGGCCGCGCAGGAACTCCCGCAGCATTTCGTCGCCGGCATCGCTCTCGTGATCACCGCCCACATCGCTCTCCTTGCGTACCGCGCGTTGATGGCAGGCTCCTCGGCCGACCTGATCGCCGAGTGCCGTCGGCGGTCATCCTAGCCACTGGGCGGCCGTTGAGTTGCCGCGGGCTCCGGCCGGTCGACGGCGGCGCCTCTGTCAACTAAACAGACTGAAAATCCCTCTTTATGCTGATGGCTTCGATGGCAATCGTTGAGGAAGGGTCCAGTCGGACGGAAGCCGATCCAGTCTTCCGACTTGCGGCTCCCCGTCTTCTCGCCATCGCGGCCATCATCGTAGGAAATTCAGCCGACGCGGAAGACGTGGTGCAGAACGCGATGCTCGCGGCCTGGCGAGCTTGGGATCGCCTTCGCGATCCGGCACGCCGCGACGCGTGGCTGACTCGCATCTGCGTGCGCGAGAGCGTCAACTACGGCAAGACCCTCCGAGCCCGGTGGATGCACGAGGGGGTCATCGACGACCGCATGCCGAGCCCGTCACAGACGCACGCGGACCCTGCGTTGCATGCCGCGTTTGCTGTGTTGAGCCGGCAGCAGCGCGCTGTGATCGTTCTGCATTACCTCTACGGCTACACCCTTGATGAATGCAGCGAGTACATGGGCTGCCGCCCCGGTTCAGCGCGGCAGCATCTGGCCCGAGCACTCAGCCGCCTCAGGGAGAACTTGAACGATGTCACCTGAAGCACTCGAGGAGCGGCTCCGCGCATACCTGAACGACCGGTCACGTCATGGTGCTGACGCAGGGACGGTCAATCGGACGGTTGCGGCTGTGTTCGAGCGCGGCAGTCGCCCGATGCGTGTTCGCAGTCGCCGCGTGTTCATGGTCGTCGCGCTTGCCCTGGCCGCGGCGATCGTCGTGGCGGCGCCGATCACGGTGTTCGAATACATCCACGCGAACCACACGACCCCCGCGCCTGCGGTGCGCCCGATCCCGAGCCCGACTGCTCGATTCTCTGTTCAGCTCGGAGGTAGTCCAGGCGTCCCGGCCGTTAATCCGAGTACAGGGACGCTCTATGTCCCGATCCAGTGCCCAACCTCGGCGTGCACCACCGCCGATGACGTGGTTGATCTGATCAACACCGCCACCTGCAAGGCAGGGGATGGATCGGGTTGCCGGGTGGTGGCGCAGGTCGTGGTCGGCATGAGCCCCCAGGCTGTCGCAATCGATCAAGCGACCGATACGATTTATGTCGCGACCTACGACTTCCGCGGTGGAGAGAGCACGTGGGTGTTCTCGGGAGCCCAATGCAATGCCACCGTCACCAGTGGTTGTGGCCATTTGGTCACGACCATCGACGTTGGCGGCATTGCTGCCGTCTTCAACTCGATCACAAGAACGCTGTACGTGGCTGACCCCCAGGGGGGAATCCACGTCATCGACGGCGCCACCTGCAACGCCGTGATCACCACAGGATGCGGGAACACAACCATGCTCGCGGACAACTACGGTCCAAGTGCACTTGACGTCGACCTTGCGACCGACACGATCTATGCCGTCAACAATGGTGCCGACGTCATCGGCGACGGCTCGAGCAAGGGACGCACGGTATCCGTGATCGACGGAGCTACATGCAACAGGACCGACACCAGCGGGTGTGACGCGGCATCGCCAACGGTCACCGTGGGCAGCAACGCCCAATGGGGCGCCGTGGACCAGGAGACCGGCGCCGTCTACGTCTCAAACTACGACGACGGCACGGTCTCGGTGATCGATGGCACCCGGTGCAACGCAACCAACACCTCGGGCTGTGTCCGCAAGCCTGCCGTTGTTCGAACCGGCGCCGGTAGCAGCGGCCTTGCTGTTGACGACCTGCTCCATACCGTTTTCGCTGTCAGTCAAAACGATGACACGCTGGCGGCGATCAACACGCGGAGCTGCAACGGCATCGCCACGTCGGGGTGCGCAAACCTGGCGCCGAGTGAGCAGGCCGGCTCGGACGAGGGGGCGGCGTTCAACGCATTTCCCAACTACGTCACGCTCGGCCCGCAGACCGATACCGCATATCTCGTCAGCGTCGGAGGCACCAACGTCCTCGAGGTGGTGAGCGTCAGCGGCTGCAACGCCACTGATGCGAGGGGTTGCCGCTCGGACGCTCCTACTGTCGCGCAACATGAATTCGAAGCGTCAATCGACCCCGCTACCGACACCGTCTACGCGAGCAACTACGATCTGGCCGAGATCGATGTGTTCAACGGCGCCACCTGTAAGGTCGCAGACCTCTCCGGATGCGCGCCGGTTGGCGTGATTCCGATGCCCGATCCCATGGCTGCCATGGGTGCGATCGATGACGCCACGCACACGCTGTACGTCTCGGAGTCGTTCAGAGCGGCGGTCGCCGTGATCAACACCGCGACCTGCAACGCCACCGACACCACCGGCTGCTTCGGGAAGGTGCGGACGATCAACGTCGGCGCCGAGCCCGGCGCACCCGTGCTCAACTCACTTACCAAGACGCTGTATCTGCCCTATGGGACCGAAGCAGACGAGATCGCCGTTGTGAATGCGGCAACCTGCAACGCAGAGCTCGTCTCGGGCTGCGGTCAGAAGCCCGGCATCGTCAATGTCGGACCGGGAACTGACTCCCTGGGCGTCAGCGTCAAGACCGATACGATCTACGCGCCAAGTGCCGGCGCGCCATTTGGCAGCGGCACGACGGTGTCGGTCATCAACGGGGCAACGTGCAACGGCACGGACCACGTGGGTTGCGGCAAAGTCGCGGCGACGATCACCGTGGGGATCGGGCCTGACGGCGTGGCCGTGGACGATGCGACGAACACCGTCTACGTGACCAACAGTCAAGGCGGCTCCGCACCCGGAACGGTATCAATCATCAACAGTGCGGCCTGCAACGGACACACGGTGACAACCTGTTCCGGGACCTTCCCAACGGCCGAAGTTGGCCGGGCGCCGCAATTGGCGGTGGCCGACACGGGCACCGACTCCATCTACATGATCGATAACGGGGGGGCAGCCGTATCGGTGCTCAGCGGCGCGAATTGCAACGCGACGAGCAGGTCGGGATGCGGTACCGCGACGACCCAGCAAGCGGTCGGCGGGCAGCCCACCGGCCTCGCGCTGAACCCGGCTACCGACACCGTCTACGTCATGACGTTCCTGGTCTCGGCGTCTCTGTCGATCTTCGCCGGCCAGCATTAGGTGGGCCACGGCCGAAGGCGGTGGCCGGGCGTTAGGACGAGGTCGATCGAGCCGTCAGGTCGTCGAGCATCGAGAACAACCGATCCGCAACTCGTGCCGGGTCGACGCGGTACCCACCGTGCTCGTACTCGTTGGTGATCCACGGGCGGCAGTTGCCCAGCAGCGACACGGTCTCGAGCGCCATGGCTCGCTCCACATACTCGTCATCCCAGTACAGGGTGCCGACGACGGGGACCGTATTCGCGCGCAGCCGAGCGATGTCGTACAGCGCCGGCCATCCCTCGATCTCCGCAATCACGTCGGCAGCCTCTCGCAGCGGCTGCAGCTCGGGGAGCTCCTCCATCATCCAGGGGAACACCGCCTCACCCGTGAAATACGGCGCAGGTTGTGCATCAACCGCGTACCGGGGATCCGCGAGCCGGGCCCGCTCCGCCGCCCACAGCGTCGCGGGACCGTTGGAATACGCGGCCTCGTGCAGCACCGTGTAGACCGGGTTGGTCGCCGGTGACATCATGCCGGCGACGTGCGCATGCACCACGCCACTGAGCACGCCGAGTTGCTCGAGGTCGTTGTCAGCGCGTTCGATGATTCCGTGTAGCTCGGCAGCGCCATGCTGCAGTCCCAGCTTGCCGCCGAGCATGAGAAACCGGCGAGCGCTGAGGCGCCGCCCACGACCATCGACCTCGTTGCCGGTTTCAAGGTGATCGACGATGCGACGCACCCGTGCGGCATCGCCCGGGAAGCGCTCGTAGTACTCCGCGTTGCGCGTGGCCACATGATTGAAGAGACGCGTGCAGATCTCCTCGGTCTCGTGGAGCACCGGAGCGAATCCGCCGGTGATGATCACACCGCGGACGTGCTCGGGAATCGACGACAGATAGGTCAGCGAGCAGAAGCCGCCAAAGCTCTGTCCGAAGACGTACCAATCAGTGTGCTCTCCGTACAGCGTCGCGCGGAACCGGTCAGCGTCGCGCACGATCGAGTCCTGACGGAAGTGACGCAGGTAGTCGCCAAGCGCCACCGGATCAGAGAACGGCAGCGAACGCGCATCAAGCGGTGTGCTCAATCCCGTGCCCCGCTGATCGAGGAGCAGCACTCGATACCGCGTCAGCAGCTGTGCGAGCCAGCTCCCGCGGCTCTCCGGAAACGCGACCTCGTGTCCCGGTCCACCCTGAAACCACACAATCGCCGGCCACTTCGCGTCATCCGCATGCTCAGCCGCGACGACCTCGCGTGCATGAACGCTGATCGTCGCGCCTGACGGCTCGTTCCAATCCAGGGGCACATCAAGCCGACGATTGGTGACCACCATCCGATCGACGGCAACGCGCAAACCCACGAGCGGATTGTGCCGAATTAGCAGACGCTAACAGCCCACCGAGACACGACGCGCGGCGCCGCCGTCGCGACTATGGATGAAGGCGGAATTCGCGCCAGAAACCCACTAGAGGACGCCTCATCGCCCTCGGGCTCGACGTCCTCGGGGAGCTGGGTGCGCCATGGGAGCATCAGATCAAAGACGACCTCCTGGATCGTCCAGAGGATGTCCATGACCTCGGTGATCTTGACCTGGCGGCGAGCAAGGGCGGTCTCCACCGTGGAGAGGGCCTCCTGGTCGCCGGTCTTGCGGACCGCGCCGCGAGCAAAGATGAACACCTTCTGTGCCCTTTCGGCAACATCCGGCGGCACCTCTTTGATGCCCTGGAGGTGGGTTTCCTCACAGAGCTCGATAGCGCTGTCGACCCGCTCGACGAGCCGGCGCAGGCGGGTCCGCTCGACGACTTCGCGGCGATGCCTGCGACGCGCGGCGTGCACTTCTTCAGTGGCGCTCTCGATGAGAAGGCCCGGGTCGACTACCTGACTACGCTCCAGTACCTCGGGTTCTCTTATCACGTTGCTAAGCCTACCGGCTCGGGTCATTGACATCAACAGCACATTTAGGGTGAGATTGATGCATGGACCGCATCAATGCCGACCTTCTACGCACTTTCGTCGAAGTTGCCAAAGTCGAACACCTCAGCCGGGCCGCCGAAGCGCTGCAAGCTGATCAATCAACGGTATCCCGAAAGGTGGCCCGGCTGGAGCAGGAGGTGGGGGTGCTGCTCTTCGAGCGAATCGGCCGGAACATCCGCCTCACGCAGGCCGGCCGTCGCCTCGTCGGAAGGGCCGAACGCATCCTCGACGACCTTCGAGATGCCATCGCCGAGGCCGAGGGAGCCGTCGCCGCCGAGAGCGGCCGGGTGTGCGTCGCGTTCCTGCACACGGTCGGGGCACGCTGGCTTCCCGAACGGCTGGCGAGGTTCCTCGAGAGCTACCCGGCGGTCCGATTCACGCTCGAGGAGGGCACCACGGCCGAGGTCATGAGCGGTGTCCTGGGCGGTGACTACGATCTCGGCATCCTCGGACCACCGCCCACGGGCGTGGTCGATCTCGAGATCCACCCCCTCTTCCGCGAGCGCGTCGCAGTCGTCGTCCCGGTCAACCACCGTCTCGTCGGCCGGAGCTCCTGCACCCTCGAGGACGTGGCCGGTGAGCCGCTCATCCTGCCCCGGTCCCGGAGCGGGCTCCGGCGGGTCATCGACGCGGCCTTCGCTGCCCAGGGATTGACCACCCACGTCGCGTACGAGGGGGACGACTTCACGATCGTCCAGGGCCTCGTCGAGGCCGGCCTGGGGACGACGCTGATGCCGATGCCGCTTCCGGTACCGAGCACCCGGGTCGCGGTGATCCCGCTTCGCGATCCGCCGATCGCGCGTACCATGGCCCTCTGCTGGGATCGGCGACGCACCCTGCCTCCCGCCGCCAACCTCTTCGCCCAGCGGCTCATCGCCGAGGCAAGCGACCCATTCGACCTGGCGGTCAGCGCCTGACCGTGTCCTGAACTCTTTCCACATGATCATCGCAGTCGTCCTGATCGTCATCGCCGTGGTGCTGGCCGCGGTCGGACTGTTCGCGCTCTTCAACGCGCGAAACGGCACTCAGGTCGCCTCGCCGGCGCCGCTGGTCAGCCAGAGCCTGGCCGATGCAAATCAGTACGCCGCAACATTGATCGCCGAGGCGCGAACCTCCGCGCTGCACGCGCACGAGGCTGCGATGGAGGAGGTCAAGGAGCGGCTCGCGGCGGTCGAGGGCCGCGAAGCCGTCATCGCCGAGCGCCACAAGCACCTCCGGGAGCGTCGCGAGATCTTCGACGACCGCCGCTTCGCGTACCGCAAGCGGCGCGACGAGATCGAGGAACGCCGGGCACGCGTCGCCGAGCAGGGAGCGCTCATCGAGGAAACGCTTCGCGCCAAGGCGGCGCTCGATCGGGAGGCAGCGGCGGCGCTCGTGCTCGACCGCGTCCAGTCCGAGCTCGTGGCCGAGCGAGCCGCGCTCGTCGAGGCGACCGTGGCCGAGATCATCGGTGACCGCGTGGAGACGAGCGCGAACGACCTGATCGTGCAGGCCGTGGAGCGCCAGGACGCCTCGAACGTCGACAGCGCGCCGCGGATGTCGCCACTGTCGCTCGAGGGGCTCGACGACCACGCCCGCGAGCGGCTGCTCTCGGCGTTGACCGTGATCGCCGAGCAGACCGGCGCCGAGCTCGGCGTCGATGCCGAGAAGCAGCAGGCCACGCTGCGGACCGTGGATCCGATCGGACGCGAGATCGCACGGCAGGCGGCGCTCGAGGTCGTCGACCGGCGCATGCAGGCGACCGAGGTTCCTCCGCTCATCCAGAAGGCTCGGAAGACGACGCAGCGCCGCGTCGTCGAGATCGGTGAACGCGCTCTGTGGCTCATGCAGATCGAGGGCCGTCCCGAGCTCGCCGAGCTCGTCGGCACGCTCCATCACCGTTACTCCTACGGGCAGAACGCGCTACTCCACTGCGAGGAGACCGGGCATCTCTGCGGAGTGCTCGCGGCGGAGATGGGGCTGCCCCAGAGCCTCGCCCGGGAGGCCGGCATGCTCCATGACATCGGCAAGGCGGTCGACCACGACGTCGAAGGCGTGCACGCGATCATCGGCGGAGAGTTGCTCCGCGTGCTCGGCGTCGATGCCGGCATCGTCCACGCAGTCAAGGCGCACCACTTCGACGAGGAACCGTCGACGGACCTCGCCATGCTGACGATCTGTGCTGATGCGATCTCCGCATCACGCCCCGGCGCTCGCCGCGACACGCTGGCGACGTACCTGCTTCGCCTCGAGCAGTTGCAGACGATCGCGACGCGCCACGGCGGCGTTGACCGGGCGTTCCCGCTCCAGGCCGGGCGCGAGCTCCGTGTCTTCGTCAAAGCGTCGCAGGTGAAGGACACCGACATGCCGCCCCTGACAAGCGAGATCGCGCGCGAGATCGAATCCGAGATGCAATACCCCGGGGTCATCAAGGTGACCGTGATCCGCGAGACCACCGCGACGGCAACCGCTCCCGCGCAGCTCGTCCCCGTGCGCGCTGCCGCCGCCGAGCACGCCAACGGCAACGGCAATGGGACCACGACCACGACCACGACCACGACCACGACCACGGGAACGGCAACGGACATCAGGATCCGGCTGCCGACGACTCCCTCGGTGGCGATGACGACTCCGCCGCCGACGAGGACTGACCAGCACCCAGACCGGCGCGGCGCAGATGCTCGGTGACAACGCGAGCAGTCTCAGCCGGCCGCTCGTGAAAGAAGAGGTGACCGCTTCCCTCGAAGGGTCGAAGCTGCGCGCCGGGAATCTGGCGCGCGAGGATGCGCGCATTCTCGAACGGGATCACGACGTCATCGGTGCCGTGCATGACGAGCGTCGGGACCGCGACTGACGCGAGGCGCGCGAACGAGTCGTCCGGCTCCCACATCGCCTTGTACTGCGCCGAGAAGACGCGCGGGCGCACAGGATGCAGCGCGCGCTCGCGGATCTGCGCCTCGATGAACTCGGGGTGTGCACGCTGGAACTGCGGCGAGTACAGCACCGTGCACGCGATCCTGTACGCGTCCTCGGGGGTGCGCGCACCCTTGCCCATGAGCGCCGCCTGATCCTCCGGCCTGGGGTCGACGCCGGCGTCTCCACCCGGCGACGTCGCAGCGAGGATGAGGTCGGCGACGCGCGTCGGGTGATCGACGACCACGTGCTGCGCCACCAGGCCACCCATCGAAGCGCCGAACACCGCGGCAGCCGCAACCTCCGCGGCGTCGAGCACCGCGACCACGTCGAGTGCCATCGCCGTCAACGTCGTGTTGCCCGCACCCTCCGACTCGCCGATGCCTCGCGGATCGAAGCTGATCACGCGGTGCGATCTCGCCAGGTCGGGAAGGATTGGTGTGAAGGCCGAGCGCCCCGCGCCGAGGCCCGGGATGAGCAGGAGCGGGTCGCCGTCGCCGGTGATGTACACCGACAGCCCCACGCCGTCAGCGGTCCGCGCGGTGAGGTGCGTCTCGGCCACGCGCCCACCATAGCGGGACGCAGGTGCCGCACCATGCACGCTGCCGTGCCTCGATTCTTCGTCGAACCCGCCCAGGTCTCGGGCGGTCGCGCCACCCTCACCGGCATTGACGCCAGTCATCTCTCGCGCGCGCTCCGAGCGCTTCCGGGCGAGACGATCGTGATCGTCGAGGACGGCACACTTGAGCACGGGCTGCAGCTCGACGAGGTGACCCCGTCGCGCGTCAGCGGGTCGATCGTCTGGAGTCGCGAGGTCGGGGGCGAGCCCCGCCTCGCGGTGCACGTGCTGCAGGCGGTGCCCTCGCAGGCCATGGACGCGACCGTGGAGGCGCTGACCGAAGCCGGAGCGGCGACCATACGCCCGGTGCTCACCCACCGCAGCGTGTCCCGTCCCGACCCCTCGCGGGCCGTCCACCGCCTCGAGCGCTGGCGCACGATCGCCCGAGAGTCAGCACAGCTCGCCGGCCGCGCAGGGCCACCGGACGTGCACTCGATCCTCCCCCTTCGCGAAGCGCTGGTCGCGTTGCCGGCAGGCACGCGCATCCTCGCGTGCGTGATCAGCCAGGACGCTGCCTCGATCATGCGCGCCGCCCCCGAAGTCCCCGCCGACGTGGGACTGGTGATCGGTCCCGAAGGCGGTCTCGACGCCACCGACCTCAGGACGCTCGCGGAGGCTGGGGCGATCAATGTTCACCTCGGCGCGCGCACGCTGCCGAGCCGGCTCGCCGGTGCGGTGGCGACGTCGCTGCTCCTCGCGGGCGCCGGCGACCTCGACACCGCGGCTGCGCCGCGACCGGCATGAGCGCTCCGCACGATCGTCCGCTTCGGGTCGCGCTCACCGTGCTCGGGTGCAAGGTGAATTTCGCGGAGATGGCGGATCTCGCCGGCAGGCTCGCGGCGGGCGGGTGCGAGGTCGTCCCCGAGACCGACACCGCCGACGTCCGCGTGCTCAACTCCTGCAC
The DNA here is from genome assembly GCA_963830305.1 of Candidatus Dormiibacterota bacterium. Classification (GTDB taxonomy): domain Bacteria; phylum Chloroflexota; class Dormibacteria; order Aeolococcales; family Aeolococcaceae; genus Palsa-851. Next base: position 93,127 of record CAWHLW010000008.1, read on the forward strand.
GGTCACCGCGCAGGCGGATGCGACCACGCGCCAGCGCATCCGCCGCCTGCGTCGCCTCGACCCCGGCGCGCACCTCGTGCTCACCGGCTGCAGCGTCGACGCCAATCCCGGCGCTTACTCTACTGTCGACTCGATCTTCGCCAATGCCGACAAGGACCGCATCGCCGACCACGTCATCGCGATGTCTGCCGCTCTCGACGCGCGACGCGAAGCGCCGGCGATGCGCTCCCGTGCATTCGTCAAGGTGCAGGACGGCTGCAATCATCGCTGCACGTACTGCATCGTGTGGCAGGCGCGCGGAGTCTCATCGAGTGTTCCCGTCTCGACCGTGCACGACCGCGTCCGCGCCGCCATCGATGCCGGTCACGGCGAGATCGTGCTGTGCGGTGTCGACCTCGGGTCGTACGGTCGCGACATCGGGAGCAACCTGGCAGCACTGCTCGAGTCGCTGCTCGAGATGTGCGGGGAGAGCGCGCGCATCCGGCTCAGCAGCATCAACGCGAACGACGTCACCGAATCATTGATCGCGCTCAACGCGCATCCACGTCTCTGCTCGCACTGGCATATGCCGCTGCAAAGCGGCAGCGATCACGTCCTGCGCGCGATGCATCGTGGATACCGGCGCGCACAGTATCTGCGCGTCACGCGCGAACTCCGCGAGGTGAATCCGGCGACCGAGTTCACCTCCGACATCATGGTGGCGTTCCCCGGCGAGACCGACGACGACCACGCCGAGACCCTGTCGCTGGTTGATGAAGTTGGATTGCTCCAGGGCCATGTCTTTCGCTGGTCGCCGCGTCCGGGCACCCCCGCGACGGCAACCGCCGGTCGCGTGGACGACGCGTCGGCCCGCCGGCGCAGCGCTGAGGTGCGCCGCGCCACGAAGCGTACGGGTGCGCTGTCACTCGCACGAGCGTGTGGACGCGTGCACGAGGTTGCCTGGGACGCGGTTGACGGAGATGTTGCCCACGGTCTCACCGCCGGATACCACGAGATCATCATCGAGGGCGCCGCGAACATTCGTCAGGGCAGCCTCAGCCTCGTCCGGGCCGAAGCCGTCGAGGGCGACCGCCTGCGCGGTACCCTGCTGCGCTCATGAACGATTGCATCTTCTGCGCCATTGGGGCACACGAGCTCCCGGCCACATTTGTTCGCGAGGACGACGAGGTGCTCGCCATCCGCGACGTGAACCCACAGGCGCCGGTCCACGTCTTGATACTCCCTCGCGAGCACATCGAGTCGGTCGCCGAGTTGACGCCTGCTCAGGACAGCCTCTGGGGACGCATGCTCCACGTGGCCCAGGCGATCGCGCAGGACCAGGGCATCGACGAAACCGGCTTCCGCCTTGTCGTCAACACCGGTAAGCAGGGTGGCCAGACCGTCGACCATCTGCACCTCCACCTGCTTGGTGGACGGCAGATGACCTGGCCGCCCGGTTAAGGGCGACCAGGCAGGGATAGGGGGTCTAGGCGGTCGCGACGGGCGCGTGCTCGACGACGGTTTCCGTCTTCGGCTCGCCGCCGGCAACGGTCACCGGGATCCGCTTCGGCTGCGCCTTCTGCGCACGCGGGACGGTGATACGGAGCACGCCATCCTCGAACGTCACCTCGACGTCGCCGGGGTTGAAGCCGGGAACCGACGCTTCAACGACGAATGCGCCTTCGGTCTGCTGGATGTCGACCGGGAGGCTCGTGTACTCGACACCGTTGCGCGACGCGGTGGCCGGTGTCTGGAACAGATGGTCCACCTGAGCGTGCAGATCGAACAGATCGTTCCAGGGATTCCAACGAACTACTGCCATTTCCACGTTCTCCTGTAAGAGGTTCTGTTGGTGTCGCTCTCGTGCGACACAGACTTCTTACCCGCACTCGCGACGCGGTAAACGTCGTCAGCGCGTACGCGAAAACTCAGCCGCGGAACGCGTCGCGGAGCGAGTCGAAGAATCCCTTCTTCACATCGGCAGGCTTGCCTTCGCGGCCGCCGAGCTGCTCGTACAGTGAGCGGTCCTGGTGGGACAGATGGCTCGGCACGACGACGCGCACAACACAGATGAGGTCACCGCGCCGGCCGGTGCGAACGTGCGGCACACCGAGTCCGTGCATCTTGATCTGGCGGCCCGGTTGCGTCCCTGGAGCCACCTCGACCGGATGCTCACCGTCGACGGTGGTGATCGTGATCGTGTCACCGAGCACAGCTTGTGTTACTGAAATGGGGAGCTCGTAGAGCAGGTCCTGGCCGCGCCGCACCAGGTTGGGGTGCGGCTTCACGCGGAAGCCCAGGTACAGGTCGCCGGCAGGGCCGCCACGCGGTCCGGGCTCGCCCTCGCCCGTCAGGCGCAGGGTCACATCGTCGTCGACACCGGCGGGGATGGTGACCTCGACGGTATGCCTGCCTTGGATCCGCCCCTGACCCCGACACACCGTGCACGGTTCCTGGATCACCTGGCCCTCACCGTGACACGTCGGGCAGGGCGTGACGCTCGCGACCTGCCCGAAGATCGACTGCATGGTTCTGCGCACCTGGCCGCTGCCCGAACAGGTCGCACACTTGGTGGCGCTCGTGCCGGGTTTTGCGCCGGAGCCGTTGCACTCGGTGCAGAGCGTTGCTCGCGGTACCTCCACCGTGCGCTTGGCGCCGAAGACGGCTTCTTCGAAGGTGATCTCGACGTTCATGCGCAGGTCGTCGCCACGCTGCGGGCCGGTGTGCGCGCGACGCCGTCCACCTCCGCCGAAGAACATGTCGAAGAGGTCGAAGGCCGAGTCGAATGAGAAGTTGCCGAAGTCCGGTTGCGCCGCTCCGTCGACGTGGCCGAAGGCATCGTAGCGCTGGCGCTTCTGCGGATCACTCAAGACTGAGTACGCTTCGCCGACTTCCTTGAACTGCTCCTCGGCGCCCTTGTCGCCGTTGTTGCGATCCGGGTGGTACTGCATGGCGAGCTTGCGGTACGCCACTTTCAACTGCTCGGGGGTGCAGTCGCGCTGGACGCCGAGCACCTCGTAGTAGTCGCGCTTGACCGTCGCCATCACTCAGCTTCCCGACGAGGACTGGCGCGGCCGCACCACGCGCACGATCGCGGGCCGGAGCAGGCGGTCGTGGAGGCGGTAGCCGGGGACGAGCTCTTCGACAACGGTGTCGTCGGTGACGTCGTCCGATTCCTCGGCTGCGATGGCGTCGTGGATCGCCGGGTCGAAACGCTCGCCGACTGCCGGCACCGGCACGACCCCGAGGCGCTGGAGGGCAGCCTCAAACTCGCGGACCACGAGTTGCAGGCCGCTGACGAAGAAGTCCTCGGCGCCGGCCTCGCCGGCGTGGTCGACGGCGCGGCGCAGGTTATCGAGCACGGGGAGGAGCGCGATCGCCGCGTCCTCGCTCTCATAGGTGCGCGCGTCGGCGAGCTCCTGAGCCTTGCGCCGCTTGAAATTCTCGAAGTCCGCTGCGAGGCGGAGATACCGAGCGTCGCGCTCGTCCGGCTCCTCGGCCGCGTCGGGCTCAACCTCAGGCTCCGCTGCGGGGCGCCTGTCCGCGAAGTCGCGTCCGTCCGTCGTCATACGCTCACTATGCCCACGCTCAACTCAAAGCACGCCCCACGGCACGGCCGACCCGCTGGGCGACGTAGCGAACCCGGGGTCCGACCTGCGCGTAGGCCATGCGGGTGGAGCCGAGCACGCCGATGGTGCCGCGGCGCTCTGCCCCGGCTCGATAGGTGGTGAGCACCAGGCTGCACCGGGACAGCTCGGCCATCCCGCTCTCGCGCCCGATCATGATCTGGATCCCGTGGTCGAGGTCGGCGGCGCTGATCAGCGCGGCGAGCATGCGCTCCTCCTCCACCACCTCGATCACCTGCTGGAGCAGCTCGACGTCGCCGAACTCCGGCTGGTGGAGCAGGTTGCGCACCCCGTCATGGAGGATGAGCGTGTCCTGCTGGGCGTCGCAGACGGTCATGAAGGCGATGATCTGGGTGAGCAGATCGCGCTCGAGGGCGGCGTGCGCTCCCACCGATTCGGGCAGCCGCGACATCCCGGCGGCGTTGAGGCCGACGACGACCGCGTTGAGGTCGGACGCGATGGCGCTGAGCACCGTCTGATCGGCCTGACCGGTGAGGTTGAGCGCCTGCTGGCGGACCAGGTTGCCCTCGAGCACCAGCACGAGCAGCGCCTGGGTGTCGTTCAACTTGACGAGGTCGAGGTGCTTCACCCGGACGCCCAGCGCGCGCGGGGCGGTGACCAGGCTCACCGCGTCGGCGGCGTGCGCGAGCGCCGTCGCGGCGATCTCGAGGATGTCCTCGACGCCGCTCGGCAGCACCGCGAAGAACGGATCCACCTGGCGGCGCACGGCCACCGGGACGTCCTCCTCATCCATGAGGAAGTCGACGTAATAGCGGTAGCCGAGGTCGGACGGCACCCGTCCTGCCGAGGTGTGCGGCTGGATGAGATACCCCACCTCGCTGAGCGTCGCCAGCTCATTGCGGATGGTCGCTGACGACCATGTGGCCAGGTGGACAGCAAGCGACGCCGACCCCACCGGGACGCCCGTGCGGGTGTAATCCGCAACGACGGCCTTGAGGATCTGTTGCTTGCGCTGATCGAGCGGGACTGGGTGTTGCACGTCTGGCCAGGTGTGACGGTGCGGTGGGAGCCGGTGACCGGCGCGTTAGCACTCGTCGAGGTTGAGTGCTAAGCGTACCAGCTA
>CAWHLW010000009.1:0-307826 GCA_963830305.1 Candidatus Dormiibacterota bacterium
GGGGCGACTGGACTCGAACCAGCGACCCCCTGCTCCCAAAGCAGGTGCGCTACCACTGCGCCACGCCCCGACGCTTTCTGATCTCAGCTAACTCGCCTGTCCCCACAGACGCGCGCCTCGTACGCGCATATTCCGGGGTTCGATTTCGCATCAATCCAGGCCCGAAAGGTAGCACGCGGTCAGCCGAGAGACCGAGCTGGAAGCGGAGCAGCCACGCCATCCCGGTGAGTAACACGATCCTCCCGTAAGGGCGTGATCGTCGGCTGATCACTATCCGTCGCGGTGCACCTTGACCTGATGTTGCAGTCCATTTGCGGGCCGACCGGGCCGCATACTGAGGCTGTGGCTCCGCATCTGGCCCGCCGGCTTCTCTACGCCATCGCTGCGGTATGCGTGATCGCGACCGGAGCAATCGCGCTGGTCAGACCTGCTCCGCCCCCGGCGCCACGACCCGACCCGGTTGCGCAAGCCCAACCGGTTCTCCCAGTTGCCGGATACCCACCGAACCTGTACTCCGTGAATGGCAGCAACTCGTCGTCATTCTCGTTGCAAAAGCTGTGCGGCGCCCCCGACGTCATGTGCGTGAAGGTGGTATTCCGAAGCGCGCCTCCCTGACGTCAACTCGCGAAGCACGAGGCGGCCGTCTGGTACACCGCTGGTAGTCTCGAACCAGAGGTGGTTCATGACTGAGCGAGCGATTCCCCCGACCGCACGCGAGCGAGCGGCATTCGACGCCGCGACCATGGGAAAGCCCAAGGACTTCGTTCGGGTGTGCCGTGAATTGAAGAGAGCACCGCGAGAGATGCTCGATGCATTCCAGGCCGCGCCGTGGCGGTGGCTCTTCTACTTCCCGCCTGGCGACCCGGTGACCGACGAGGCCCGGCATCGTCCATTCCAGCAGTCGGTGCAGGACCGGCTCGACCTGGTCCGCGAGTACGTCGAGGCGCCCTGGTGGCGGCGGATGTTCACAAGCCCCGAGGCCTTCGATCCGGCCACCCGCCGCGCCTGCACGAGGACTGGTGTGCCAGATCGATGAGCTGAGGCCACCGCGGCGCGCCACAGGGCAGACTCTGTCCCAGTGGACATCCTCGATCTCATCATCATCGTCTTCCTCATCATCTTCGCGGCCTCCGGGGTGCGCCGCGGCCTGAGCGGAGTCGCCTTTGCGCTCGCCGGGCTGCTGGCCGGCCTCTTCCTCGGCGCGGTGGTCGCGCCACCCCTCGCCCGGGCGATCACCCAGGATCGGACCACCCAGCCGCTCTTCGTGATCGGCATTTTCATCGGCATCGCGCTCCTCATCGAGGGCGTCGGCGCGGCGATCGGCATCCGGATCCGCCAGCGGACCCAGCACACGGCCCTGCTGGGGAAGTTCGACGCCGCGGTGGGCGCCGTCCTCGCCGTGGTCGCGGCGCTTGTGGCCAGCTGGTACCTGGGCCTGATGTTCTCCCAGAGCCGCTGGGTGACCCTCGACACCCAGATCAGCAATTCGGCGATCGAGCGATCCCTCGACCGCTTCATGCCTCGCCCCCCGGGCTTCCTCGCGACGATCGGCAACCTCCTCGAGCCCGGCAACTTTCCCAACCCCTTCTCGACCATCCTCGACGTCCCACAGACACCCGTCTCCATCCCGCCGCTCGTCGACACGGCCGGCATCCGCGAGGCGACGAGCGTGACCTCCAAGGTGATCGCGGCGGGGTGCGACGGCGGCGCCGAGGCCGGCTCCTCCTGGCCACTCGCCGCCGGGTACTTCGTGACCAACGCGCACGTGGTCGCCGGCTCGAGCAGCGTCGAGATCGACACCCCGAACGGTCAGCGTCACGTGGCTCGGGTGGTCCTCTTCGACCCCAACACCGATCTTGCGGTCCTCTACGCTCCAGGGCTGGCCCTGCGGCCGCTGGTGATCGTGGACAGCAACCCCGCTCGCGGGACTGCGGGCGCCGTGATCGGCTACCCCGGGGGTGCTGCGGAGCAGGTCGTCTCGGCTGCGGTGAGCGGGACCGAGTCGGCGACCGGCTACAACATCTACGGCGACACCCTGGTCACCCGCCAGATCGAGATCCTCTCGGCACGGGTCATCCCCGGCAACTCGGGGGGACCGATCGTGAACGTCAACGGACAGATCATCGGGGTGGTCTTCGCGGCGAGCACCACCCAGTCGAATGTGGGCTACGCCCTCACGATGCCCCAGGTCTTCCCCGACCTCGTGGCCGGCGAGCACCGGACCGCGTCGGTCTCCACCCAGGCGTGCGCCGCCTGAACCCGTCGCTCAGCTGTGGATGATGACGGTGGTACCGATCGGGCTCCACGCGTAGAGCCAGGCCATCGTCGGGGTGGGCATGTGCACGCACCCGTGGCTTGCTGAGGCGCCGTTCTGGCTCCCCGGGCCGAATCCTGTGGACGGCTCCCACGGCGCGTCGTGGATGAAGAATCCCCCGCGCAGGAACTCCAATGCGTACTGCGCATGCTCCGGCGTGTAGTAGTAGGGGGACGACTGCGGCCAGGGTGAGATCAGCGTGATCGGCGAGTACTTGGCGTAGATGTGGAACGTGCCGGTCGGCGTGCGGAGTCCCGCGCGACCGGTGGTGACCAGCGCCGAGCCGGCGGTGCAGCCGTCATCGAAGAAGACCGCCGACTGGGTGCTCAGATCGATGTCGATGACCTTGCCGTTGGGCACCGCGTAGCCGCATCCGACCGCCTTCAGCGCCGCGTTCACCGAGCCCTCGAGCGAGGTGATCCCAGCCGCCACCGAATCGAGGCGTGCGGACGTGCCGCCCTCGCGGAATTTTGTCGACAGCGATGCGTATTGGGATGTGAACCCACTCGCGTTGGGGGCGCTGTGGGCGGAGGCGAGCAGCACCCGCGCATCGAGCGCGCGAAGCTCGCTCCCAACCCGCCCGTCGAGGTTGATCAGCGCGTTGAGGATGGTGAGGTCCGCCTCGAGCGACTTGATCGCCTTCACCGTGCTCGCCGCATCAGTGCTGGATGCCGAGAGTGTCGCGATCAGCGAGGGCACCATCCCCGTGCCGAGGTTATCGCCACGTGCGACCAAAACGGTGTGATCGGCAGCAGCGAGCAGTGCCGGAACGCCACCATAGCCGCCGGTTGCAACCATGACCTCGTCGAGCGCCGCGGACTTGCCTGCGGCCGCGACCTGGCTGGTCCACGCGGTCGCCAGCGCATTGATGGCGGCCGGCGTAGTCGCCGCCGCAAGCTGCGTTTGCCACTTGGCGGCGGCCGTCGACGCTGCCGTGGAGACGTAGGAGCCGTACTGCATCTCCATCTCGCTCCACGCCGTCATCGCGCCCTCGGCACGGGCGCGCGCCACCGCGACAGCCGCGGTCCATGCATGGTCCGTCTTGCTTTGCATGGAAGCCAGGAACGCGCTGCCGTCGTCGAGCCACCAGAGCGGCGACCACGACGACGCCTGCATGTATTTCGACGTCTCGAGCGTCTTGTGCAACGGCGCGACGCTCGCCTCGGGCACACCCTCGAGGACGTCCTTCGTCCAGGAGCCCTCGAGGGTGGTGACCTCGCGATGGAACGACGACGCACGCCCCATGGCGCGCGCCGTCGCGGCGCCCCCGGCGCCGATTAAAACAAGCGTGACGGCCGCTGTTGCGATCGGTAGCAGTCGTCGCATCACTGCGGCAAGGCTACCCGAGAATCAACTCGAGAGGAACCCGTTCTGCACGAGCCAGGTGTGCGCCACGTTGGCAACCGTCTGGCCCTGGATCTCCACCATCGCGTTGAGCGTGAGCATCACCGGGGTCGTCAGCTTCGCAGCCACCGGTGTCATCCATGCGCCGATCGACGGGTACTTCTGGAGCACGCTCGACCGGACCTCGAGCCCTGCGTTGTCCGGCGGGAACAGGTTCTTGTCGTCGGTCAAGGTCGTCTCATTGTTCGCCTCGATGGCGGAGTCGGTGGTGAAGACCTCACCCGCGTCGCACTGCCCACTCGCGATTGCCTTCTCGGCGGTGGTGCCGATCTGGGTGTAGTGAAAGCTCGATGCGGACGGCCATCCGTATGTGCTCACGAGCCCGGGCAGACCGTCGGGCCTGGTGAGGAACTCGGACATCACGCAGACCGTGGTGCTCGGATGCGCCGCCAGGTAAGTGCCGAACGCCGCGAGCGAGGTGCCGTACGTTCCGGTCTGCGACGACTTGATCGCGATGCCGTTGGTGTCGTCGAATTGCGTCGGTGCGACCCAGCAGATCCCGTTCGCCTCGTCCTTCTGCTGCACGTAGGTGAATGCCGCAGACAGCGCCGTCGGGAAACCGGTGAGCCCGAGGTAGTCACCGAGCTCGGTGCCGGTGTACTGCCAGTACATGTCGATGGTGCCGCTCGTCAGCGCGTCGCCGATCGCCTTGTCCGCGGCGCTGAATGTGTCCGTGATGTTGAAGCCGTGCGCGTCGAGGACGTCCGCAGTCATCTGCGCCATCAACTGCTCTTCGGCGAAGTCCTTGCTGCCAATCGAGAGACTGGCGCCATTACCGCTTGTCTGAGAACCGGTTGGGCACGTTGCGGCAGTGGCCGTGCCTGACGGAGTGCCGCCGCCGGAGTTTCCACCCCCGCATGCAGCAAGGGTCCCGGGTATCGCGATAGCGATGACCGCGAGTAGCTTGCGCTTCATTGATACGTAACCTCCACGTGTTTAGCCGTTGACCTGTCTTGGGACTGTAACGCGCTCAATCATTGAGAGGCCCCAGTCTGCCAGCAAAGCGAGTGATGCAACCATCACGGCACCGACGAAAACCATTCTGTCGCTGTTATTGATTCCTGCTGCAATCACGTCCCCGAGGCCACCACCTCCGATGAAGTTTCCGAGTGTAGCGGTTCCAATGATTAGGACGAGCGCTGTGCGCAGGCCCGCAAAGACGAGTGGCGATGCAAGTGGCAACTGCACTCGCATCAAAGCCTGCCAACGCGTCATACCCATTCCCCGCGCGGCGTCCACCGCCGCGGGGTCGACCCCCTGAATGCCGGCCACCGTGTTGCGCAGCACGGGGAGCAATCCATAGATCACCAGGGCGATCACCGTCGGCAGGACACCGAGGCCCAGAAACGCGAAGAGCAGCACCAGGAGGCCGATGCCCGGAATGGCCTGCCCGAGATTCGCGATGAGGAAGACCGGCACCCGCACCACCCGCCCCGCCTGGGCGATCAGGACCCCCACCGGCACGCCGATGGCGGCCACGATCGCGAACGAGATCCCCGAGATGTAGATGTGCTGGATCGTCTCGTTGAACAGGTTTGGCGCATTGAGCACCTCGTCGTCGAAGAACTTGCCGATAAGCGTCTGATACACGCCGATCGAGACGCCGATGCCGATCAGGACCCAGATCGGCGTGGCGAACAGACGCAGGCGACGCATCCAGCGCGGCAGATGCGGCATCTATCGGGCCCTCAGCGATGCCGCTCGAATCACATCGGCGTCGACGACGCCAACGGTCTGGCCGGCCTTGATCACGCCTGCGCGCCCATCGGAGGATCGCAGCACGGCATCGAGCGCATCGCGCAAGGTGCCCGCGAAATCCACCGACGTCGCGGGCGCCGCGCCGTTCACGGGGGTGAGCTCCACCTCCGCGATCGGAATGAGCGCGAGGCGGCGCACCAGCGGTCCTTCGCCGAGGAACCCGGTGACGAACGCCGACTGCGGGTGGGCCAGCAGCTCCTCGGGCGTCGCGAACTGCTCGAGCACGCCGCCCTTGGAGAGGAGCGCGATGCGGTCGCCGAGCTTCACCGCCTCGTCGATGTCGTGGGTCACGAAGACGATCGTCTTGCGGACGACCCGCTGGAGGCGGAGCAACTCGTTTTGCAGACGCTCCCTGGCGATGGGGTCGATCGCGCCGAAAGGCTCGTCCATGAGCAGGATGTTGGGATCGGCCCCGAGTGCCCGAGCGACTCCGACACGCTGACGCTCGCCACCGCTCAACTCAGCCGGGAGGCGTCGCCCGTAGTCGGCTGCCGGGAGCCCGATGAGGTCGAGGAGCTCGTCGACCCGCGCCTGGATTCGCGCCTTGGGCCATTTGAGCAGGCGCGGCACGGTGGCGACGTTCTCGGCGACCGTCTGATGGGGAAAGAGGCCCACCTGCTGGATGACGTAGCCGATCGAACGGCGCAGGTCATTGACGTCGTAGGTGCGGGTGTCGCGGTCGTCGATGCTGATCGTCCCCTCGGTGGGTTCGATCAGCCGGTTGATCATCTTGAGCGAGGTCGTCTTCCCGCATCCTGACGGGCCGACGAGCATGACCACCTCACCCGATTTGATCTCCAGTGAGAGGTGGTCCACCGCCACGTTGTTCCCGTAGCGCTTGACGACGCTGTCGAACGTGATCACGTCGCTGCCACCGACACCCGGCCGCGTGAGAGCGCCCGCTGGATCCCCGCCAGGATGAGGTCGGCGAGGATGCCGATGAGGGCGACCGGGATGATGCCGGCGAGCACCGCGTCGAGGGTGCCGGTGCTCCGGTTGATCGCCGAGAGGATCGTCTGGCCCAGGTCATCGACGCCGACGGTGGCACCGACAGTGGCGATCGCGACGATCATCACGGTGGCCTGGCGGATGCCTCCCAGGATCACCGGGACGGCGAGCGGGAGCTCGACCTTGAGGAGCACCTGTTGCCGGCTCATTCCCATCCCACGCGCTGATTCGACCACTGCCGGGTCGACGATCTTGATGCCCGTCTGCGTGTTGCGCGCCACCGGCAGCAGCCCATACATCACGAGGCCGATGATCACCGGCGGGTTCGCCAACCCGAACCAGATCGAGAGCAGCCCGAAGAGCGCAAAGCTCGGGATGGTGAGGAAGGTGCTGGTGACCGCCATGATCACCGTGGACAGGGGCTCAGAGCGCGCCGCAGCGATCCCGAGCCCCAGTCCGATCACGCTCGTGATCGCGATGCACTCGCCGACGATCTCGAGGTGGGTGACGATCTGGGGGCCGATCAGGTCCCAGTTTTCGGAGATGTATTGAAAGACGCTCACTTTTGTGAGGCGTCAGTATCCATAACCTCCAGGGCTGCTGCTCGGCGTGGCGGTCGGCGTGGGAGCGGTCACGCTCGCCGCCCCGGTGGATGTCGCGCTCGTTCCCGGCATGGCCGCGAACCACTTGCCGGCAATCCCATTGCCATTCGTCTGCCCGGCCGCGGTGTCACTCGAGTACGTGTGCAGCGGCCACCCGTTGTAGGTGACCTCGTTTTCGGTCACCCCGTTCACCATGATCGGCACCGTGCCGAGGGTCCCGGTGACCGACGATGGAGCGGTCGGTGATCCTGTGGCGACGACTGGGGGCCACACGGTCAAGCAACCCCCGGTGCAGGCCCCGAGCGTCGAGTTCTGCTCCGGCAGGAAGTAGTAGAGGGTGAAGCCTCCCGAGCCGGTCAGCACGGTTCCCAGGGAGGTGCTCCCGGTCGAGAGGGTCGTGCCCGAGGCAGCGGCACCGCTGCTTGCCGGCGGCGAACTGGTGGTGGCCCCGGCGGCGCCACACGCGGCAAGAACCGCCGCGCCGGCCAGGGTCAAAACGATACGTCGCATGGTGAGAACCTCCGCTGTGATCGATGCAAGGGATACGCCGGTGCGTTACGTCGCATGCGTCGCGCTATCCTCGGCACATGTGCCGAAGCATCAAGACGCTCCGTGGCGCCGAACCCCCTGCTGACGACGACGACGCACACGCGGCCGCGCTGCAGTTCGTCCGCAAGATCAGCGGCTACCGGGCTCCGTCCAGGGCAAATCAACCGGCCTTTGACGCAGCAGTGCAAGAGGTGACCGCCGCCACCACCCGCCTGCTCGAAGGTCTGCAGAAGCCCGCGTGAAGCACTGACCCTCGAACAGCGGATAATTCGCTGATACGATCAGGCCGGATGCTTTGCTCCTACTCGATCGCACCCATGGTGATGCTGCCGTTCACGGTGCCGCCATCGTCCACCCTCAGCCTCGCGGCGCGCACGTCGCCCTGCACCACGCCGCTCCCGGCAACCGTCAGCCGCCCGCGCGCGGTGACGTTTCCAGACACATTGCCTCGGACAGTGACGTTGCGCCCATCAAGCCGCGCGCGCACGGTCGCGGGAGCCTCGACATCCACGTCACCCGACGCCGTGATCTCACCATCGACGGTCCCTTCGATATGGAGGTCGCCTTCGATAGTGAGCGATCCGTTAAGGACGTCGCGCGCCCCCAGGGTGAGTCCCTTGGCGCTCGCCGCGCCGTTTCGGTGACCCCCGCGTGGAACTGACGCCTCCTCGATTTCGGTGATGATGTTCTCCATGGATGTGTCCTCTCCTTCTCGTCCGCTGCTCGGCACATATCCTACTGGTCCAGCCGCTCCTTCGCGGGCTGACGAGGCGCACGACTCGGTAGCGCTTGCCGGTTTCCCCGACACCGTCCGCCAGCTGCAACTCGATTTCTACCGTGACGCCGCACATCGGTACGACGCCTGGGCGGGCGGCGCAAACGTTCGTGCCGCCGAGCGTCTTGCCGAGTTCGCGCAGGTCGAACCTCACGAGCGGGTCATCGATATCGGTTGCGGCACCGGAGCGGTCATTCGATCGATGGGCGTCGGCTCTTCGACGCTCGATCACATGGCCATCGATCTCTCGCCCGACATGATCACCGCCGCACGCGTGCACGCAAACGGTGAACGAGGGATTCATTACACCGTCATGGATGCGCACCATCTCGTCTTCAACGACGAGATGTTCGACCTCGCCGTCCTCGGACAATCGCTCGGATACCTCGAGGATCCGTGGCAGGCGTTTGCGGAAGTTCGGCGTGTCCTCAGACCGCAGGGACGCATTGCGGTGTCCTGCCGGTGCCGCAGCCTGTCGACGCCGGCGCAGGCGGTGTTCTTCGAACGACTCGAGCGTCTTGCCATACGACGCGCGCGGACTCCCGCGCATCACGCGTTGTTCGGCGAGCCATGGGTACTCTCCAACATGCTCGAGATAGCGGGATTCACCGACATCGCCATCACCCAGCTGCTCGTCGGCGTGCGCGCTGCCGATGTGCGCGAGTGGACCGAGATGATGGAGTGGTCGGGACCATGGCCGCACGCCATGATCGGGCTGTTGAGTCCTGGTGCTCGGAGCACTTTCGAGGAGGAGCTCGACCGCACCATGCACCGCCTGGGCGAAGGTGATTACGCGTTTCACGGCGCATTCACCCTCGCCACCGGGCGGCTCCGCGACTAGTCCCCCGGCTCAGCCCTCTTCTGAGTCCGAACCTGAGGAGACGGCGGACGTCTCCGCGGTACGCTCGTCGCTGTACGCATCGGAATCGGAGCGTGCGCTTTCGTCGTCGGACGCTCCGTGGTCGCCCTCGCTCACGGGTGATCCGGTGACATCAACTGTTGCTTCGTCGTCGTGTTCTTCCATGCGTCGCGCGGGTGGGGCGTCGCCACTCGGAGTCATCGCGATGGTCGCGTTCACCGTGGCGCCCTCATCCACGCGCAACCGGCCCGCGCGAATCTCACCGGCAAATGAAGCCGTCTCGCCGAGGGCGAGCAGGTCGTGCGCAGTCGCATTCCCTTCGACACTGCCGGCGACGACGATGTCGCGCGCAGCGATCGTTGCGCGGACGGTTCCGCCGACCTGAACTCCCACCTCACCGGTGGCGGAAACCTCTCCCTCGAGGGTGCCCTCGACGCGCACATCGCCAACGACGGTCAGCGTCCCGATCAGAGAATCGCGCGGCCCGAGGACCACAATGCCGGCTGCCTCAGCGGCTGCCGGGACCGCGGCACCACGACGGCCACGCGCCTTGCTCGATGTCGGTGTTCCGGTGTCGCTCGTGTCCATGTCCGGCTCCTTCGCTGTCGGCTCGGCGGGCTGCGGTCGCCTATCGTACGAGGCGGTCAGCGTGGCGGGTCAGGCGTCACGGTTACAAACTGCGAAACGTCTGGAGTCACACGACAAGGTCGCGACTGAAGTCGCCGATCGCGCGGACCCCGGCCAGGCCCATTGCATGGTCAAGCTCGTCGCGGTAGCCGTCAAGGACGCGGCGCACCCCGTGAGCGCCGGAGGCGGCGAGACCCCAGATGACGGGCCTTCCCACCATCGTTGCGGAAGCGCCGAGGGCGAGGGCCACGAACACGTCAGTGCCGCTGACGATCCCACCATCCACCAGCACCGGCGCGCGCTCGCCGACCGCTTCGACGACCTCCGAAAGCGCAACCGCCGGGGCAACGGCGCGGTCGAGCTGCCGGCCGCCGTGGTTGGACACCACCACACCCGCCGCGCCGGCATCGAGACAGGCAACGGCGTCATCCCCTCGGAGCACCCCTTTGATGAGCACCGGCAACCCGGTCAGATCGCGCAGCCAGGCGATGGTCTCGAAGCCAATCAACTCGTCCTGTTGCATGCCGGCGGTGATCTCCTCGACGGTCGCTCCAGGGGGGACGTGCGTCCCGAAGTTCACGAGGTGCTGTTCCCTCGCCACCGGCGCAACGTGGCCGCGGCGCTTGAAACCGATGTATGGCAGGTCGACCGTCAGCATCAGCGCCCGGGCTCCGAGCCTCGCGGCGCGCCGGACGAGGCTCTCGGTGAGGCGCCGGTCGCTGACCACATAGACCTGGTACCACCAGGGGCCTTGGAGTTCAGCCGTGATCTCCTCCATCACGCGCGTGGCGCGGGTGGTGACCACCATCAGGCCGCCCGCGGCGCTGACGCCCCTGGCCGTCTCGACCTCGCCCTCGCTGTGGGCGACGATGTGGTACGCGGTCGGCGCCACCAGGAGCGGCATCGCCAGCTCGGTCCCCAGGACATCCGTCGACAGGTCCGCCCCATCGACGCCACGAAAGATCCGAGGTCGGATCCGGTAGCGCCGCCAGGCCGCTCTCGAACTCCTCGAGGCTGAGCTCGTCGCCGGCGCCGGCGGCGATGTAGTCGAACGCCGCCTGAGTCAGCTTCGAGCGGGCGGCGAGCTCGTACTCGGCGAGCACATCGGTCAGGGACTCGTCCACACCCGGATTGTGGTGCAGCCGGGTGTCAACCCGGCGAGGGCGTCGCGGTGGCGAGCGGGACGTACGCATTGATCGGGATGACCGGTGCGACAGCGCCGCTCCCGGTGCTGCCCGAGCACTGGGTGAGCTGCACCTGCTGCTCTCCCGGAGCTCCGATCTGGTCGGTCAGTGCTGGACACGTATACGAGATGGCGTGCTGCCGAGGATCCGACGGCGGACCGTAGGTCACGGCGTCCGTGAAATGGCAGCGCGAGTCGCTGTCTGCCACGATCCGGTACTCGTGGGTGGAGAGCTCGTCCACCGCGGTTTCATGGACGGCCAGCGTCATCGGCGTGCAGTTCTCGGCCGCTGCGACGAAGCAGTCGCCCGCCTCGGCCGATGACGTGGAGGTCGCCCCGCCGAGGCCCACCGTCGCGCTGCCACACGATGGGACGGGAGCAACCGCAGCGGTGATCGCTGCTGCCCCGGTGGCCACCCCAAGCGTCGCCAGGACCACCAGGAGGTTGCGCGTGACGTTGCGAAAGGAACCCCTCCCCCTGGTGAGGACAAGCGCGCTGCATACGAGCACGTCAACGCCGAGCACCACCGCGAAGAGGATGCCGGCGACGACGAACCCTGTGACGATCGACACGACGACGGCGACAACGAGCGCCATGAGTTCGGCGGCGACGTACCAGCGATTCACGAAGCGGTGTCCCGCGTAGAGGGAGACCGGGACGAGCCCGGCGAGGAGCAGCAGCGACGCCACCAGCACGAAGCCCATACCGGCCCAGAAGCAGAGCGCCGCCCAGGCGAGCAGGAACGCTCCGAACACGATCAGGTACTGGACGCGACCGCTCACGGGCCGCGAGTTTATTGCTGCGGGCTCGCGGCGAGGGTGACGGTGGCCCGGTGCTGCTGGCCGGAGGGGTCGACCCAGACGACGACAACCGACTGTCCTGGGTGGTCACCCTCGAGGACCGACTTGAGCGAGGTGTCGGACACGACGGCATTGCCGCCGACCGAGGTGATGACGTCACCAACACTGAGCCCGGTGCCTGCCGCCGGTGAGCCGCTTTCGACTCCCGTGGCGCCGCACGACGACCCCGTGACCAGAACCGCGCCCGGTGGTGAGGAACTGGATGCCACGCATACCCCGAGCAATGCGGGTGCGGGGGTTGTCGATGGGTGCGCGATCAGCTGGTGGGCGTAGTTGAGCGCCGTATCGATTGGGATCGCGAAGGCCTGGATCGCGTTCGGCTCGGCGCCGCGGCGCCCCCCGCTGGCCGCGGTGTCCATGCCGATCACCTTGCCGTTGCTGTCGACGAGCGGGCCACCCGAATCGCCGGGCAGGATCGGAGCGTTGGTCTGGATCATCCCGCTCAGGTTCTCGAGGCCCTCTCCGGTCTGATCCGATGCCGTGATCGATTGCCCCAGAGCGGTCACCTGGCCCTTGGCCACTGCCGGCGCCCCCTCGCGGCCTTCGGCATTGCCCAGGGCGGTAATGCTGTCGCCCACCTGCACCGTTGACGAGTTGCCGATGGGCGCCGTCGCGAGCCCGCTCGCCCCCTCGAGCTGGATCACGGCGACGTCGTGGGCGGTGTCCGCCCCGATGACAGTCGCAGGGTAGGTTGCCCCCGTCGAGGTGAGCCGGACGCTGTACTCCTCACCGCCGGCGACCACGTGGTTGTTGGTGAGGACGACCCCAGAGGAGGTCAGGACGATGCCCGTGCCCTCGGCGGCAGCGCCACCTCCAAGTGACGTGTCGATGTCGACGATCGCCGCATCGACGCCGGCGTTGCTCCCGCCACCGCCGAACCCGCGGGTCGCGATGACGGCGGTTGCCGCCGCGCTGGCGGCGAACACGAGGATGACGACGAAGACACCCACCATGAGCAGCCGCGACGTCCGTCGTGGCGGTGGCGGCGGTTCGTACGTGTAGTACTGCTGAGACCACCATCCGGGCGGCGGCGGAGGCGCGGGCGTCCAACCCGGACCGCCCCAGGGATCGCTCGAGTACGTCGCCCCCCCAGGCCACGCCGGCGGTCCGGCGGGGACCTCCTCCTCGCTCATCGTGACCTTATTGTCCCCGCTTCGACTGTCGGCTGCATGACGGGGACCTCCCGCGTGCCGCGCCGTTGCAGCGCGGCCGCGGGTGTCCCCCTGCCCTTCCGGGCTGCGAACCGGCAATGCCGGTCAGCCACCACTACATCGCGTTGAAGGTTTCCGCGACCTCGATCGTGGCGCCGCCGCCGAGCACGGGGCACCCCTTGGCCAGCGCAACCGCAGCGTCGAGGGTGTCGGCCTCGATCAGGCTGTAACCGGTGGACGGGTTCGAGCCACCTCCGTCCGAAACTGAGCCATCGCCCGCGATGGTCTTGCTCTGCGAGACGGGGTTGCCGCCGTCCGCGAGCGCCGGTCCGAGGTTCTGAAACCAGGTTCCCCATGCGGCCATTGCCGTGGCCTGCGCCGCTTCGCCCTCGGGCATGCCGCCTCCGTGGTAGACGAGCAGATATTTCGCCATGTCGTGCCTCCTTGCTGAGTCAGTGGTTGTTCGCGCCGGTGGCGCGGATGACGGTGGGTTCGAGGCGCGCCTCGAGCAGCGCTCGCTCGGATGGGTTTTCGGTGAGCTCGATGGCGCGGCGATCGGCATCGGCCGCTTCGTCGTGCCGGCCGAACCGGCGGAGCAGCTCCGCGCGCGTCGCCCAGTACAGGTGGTAGGCGTCCAGCTCGTCGCGCAGCGCGTCGATCTCCTCCATGGCTGATACCGGCCCGGCCACGTGTTCGAGCGCGATGGCGCGATTCAACCGGACAACCGGCCCAGGGTTGATCCGCACCAGGGCCCCGTACAGGGCGAGGATCTGCGCCCAGTCGGTCTCCGCGAACGTCGGCGCCTCGGCGTGGCAGGCGGCGATCGCCGCCTGGAGCCAGTACGCCCCGGGGCGGCCGAGACGCCGCGCCTGCTCGAGCAGGCCGCCGGCCTCGGCGATCGCTGCGTGGTCCCAGCGGGTACGGTCCTGGTCGCGGAGCAACACCAGGGCACCGGAGGTGTCAAAGCGCGTCGCCCGGCGCAACTCGTGGAGGCGCATCAGCGCGAGCAGCGCGAGCACCTCGGCCTCCTCCGGGAGCATCCGCGAGAGCAGACCGCAGAGCCAGAGGGCATCGGCACACAGATCGCGGCTCGTCGAGAGGTCGGGGCCGCTGCCCAGGTACCCCTCGTTGAAGACGATGTAGAGGGACGCGAGGACCTCGGCGAGCCGCTCCGGCAGCTCGTCGGCATCGGGCATCCGGTACGGGATATGCGCGGCCACGATCTTCCGCTTGGCCCGGACGATGCGCTGCGCCATGGTCGCCTCGGAGACGAGGAAAGCGTGCCCGATCTGGCTCGTGGTCATGCCCATGACTGCCCGGAGCGTCAGCGCCACCTGCGCGTCGCGCGCCAGCGCCGGGTGGCAGCAGGTGAAGATCAGGCGAAGACGGTCGTCCGGCTCGGTGCGCACGTCGGGCGCCCAGCCGTCGGTCAACAGCTGCACCTTGGCTCGGTAGGTCGAATCACGCCGCAACCGGTCGATGGCGCGACGTCGCGCTGTCTGGAGGAGCCACGCGGCCGGACGCTCCGGAACGCCGTCGACCGGCCAGCGCTGCAACGCCGCGACCACCGCGTCCTGGACGAGATCCTCGGCGAGGTCAAAGTCACCGGTGATGCGTACCAACGAGCCGCAGATGAGGCCCACCTCGGCGCGGAAGGTGGCATTCATCGCCTCGACGGTCGGATCGGGCTGCATCACGTGCCACAAGCCTCGTCCGGTCTCAGCTGACCGGGTGATTGGACATGTCTTCGTGGTTCACCACCGGGCGAATCTCGACGATCTGGTCGTCCGGTGGCCAGCTCTTGGCGATGGCGATGGCCTCATCCAGGTCGGCGACGTCAATGGTCACAAAGCCCGCGACGTTCTCCTTGCTTTCCATGAACGGCCCGTCAGTGACGAGCGGGCGGCCCTCCTGGGGGCGGATGGTGGTTGCCGTGTTCGAGGGCTGCAACTCCTCACCGCCGCGGAGCTTGCCATCACGTGCGAGCTCGCCGAACCACTCGTCGATCGCCGCGTAGTGGGCGGAGCGAGATGCATCGTCGATGTCGGTCTCTTCGTTCCTGATGAACAGCAGCACGTACTTCACTGATTCAGCTCCTGGCTTGCGGATATGTCGTCCCAATCATGACGACGAACGGGAGACGCCCAAATCGACACGCGGTGCCCTGGCTGGGACTTGCGGCCGAGTGCCGCCGTGTCACCCTTTGCGCCGATGAGCGAGTGGAACGTGGTCGCCCGCGGTCACCTCGGCGGCGCGGATCGAGCCAATGTCGACCGGCTGCGACGGGCATGCGAAGCTGCCCAACCGCTTGATCTCAAGCTCGAGCTCGACGAGGCCGACCACCTCGACCGTCCGAACTCACTTCCTGGCGGTTGCCGGTGATGACGTGATCGGGTACGCCGAACTCACGCCGGGCGACGAGGCCGAGTCCTGCGGCATGGTGCACCCGTCATGGCGCCGTCGCGGTGTCGGCGCGGCGCTGCTTGCCGGCATTCTCGGCGCGGCGCTGGTCCTTGAGCGAGCGAGCGTCCTGGTCATCTGCGAAGACGCGGGAGCTCTGGCCGGAGCCTGGATGCGCCGCCTCGGAGCGAGTCTCGATTCGTCGGAACGGCGCATGGTCGTCCGGCTGAGCTTCTCTGACGAGCCGTCGACCACGACGGACCCTCCGCTGCAGATCAGGCCGGCGACCGACGCCGACCACGACGCCGTGGTGGCGCTGCTTGGCGAGGAATTCAGTGATCATCCCGACGAGCGGCGAATCATCGGCACCGACGGCGGCGATGTGGTCGGAACCCTGCGCCTGACGGAGTCGTCGCGGCGAACGATGATCTATGGGTTCGTGATCGACGAGCGCCGGCGGGGAACACGTCTCGGGACCCGCATGCTCGCCGCGGTGATGGCGCAGTTGCGGGCGGAGGGCGTCGCCGAGGTGGGCCTCGAGGTCGATCCCGACAACACGCCGGCGGTCCGCCTCTACGAGCGGTTCGGCTTCGAGACGGTCACCACCTACCGATACATGCGTCTTGCGGTCATGCCAGACGCCTAGCGAACAGGAGGTGGCATCGCCGGCGGTGGCATCACAGGCGGCGGAACGCTTCCCGACCAGAGATAGCGATCCCACAATCCGTTGAGATGATCCTGGTAATACAGGGAATACAGGCTGAAGACGAAACCGAGCACGAGACCGACGACCGGCTCTGCTCGATTCGGACTCCCAGCCGCAGCCTCCATGCGCGCGATGCGCGTGCCCAGGCGGTAGATGGCCATGAACGGTGGAACGATCAGCAATCCACCGGGAAGAAACGCGAGCACCGAGAGCGCCGGCCGGATCGAGTTGTCGCCGAGGAAGCGCCGCGCCTCATCGTTGACCTTGTAGATCCACACCAACGGATAGATGCCGAGTGTGATGAGCGGCAATCCGAGCCACACGGCGACGACGTTGCGCTTCTTGTACGTCTGGTTCCCGATGACCACGAGCTGCGCCATGTCAGACCTCCGTTAGCGGCCGGTACGGATCAGCCGGACAAACGTCGGTCCGGGTGGCGGAGGAACGCTCCCCGCGTCCGCGGCCGGCAAACGCCGCCGCAGTAACTCGAGCCGCATGCTCTCTTCGCCTTTGCGCATCGCCCATCGATGATTTGCACTGAAGGCAGGTCGCATCAGCCAGGTCAGCCGTCGAAGCAACGGTTTTTCCGCGCGAATCCGCCAGTCGTAAAACGCTTTCACGTCATCGCCATCCGGGACGAACGTCCACGTTCCTCCGCCAACGAAGTCACCGTCGGCGCGCAGCGATATGCCCCCGGCGCCGTCGTTCCGTAAGGTGGTGAACCGCCACCGCAGCGTGTATGGCAACCAACCCTTGGTCCAGAGATCCACGACCCGACCGACGCCTTGCGCGTCGTCGCCGTCATCGATCACCCGCACGTCGAGGTAAACGGACGGCCACCATCGCGTGAGGTCGCGCGGGTCGCGAAGAATGTCGGCAACCTCCTGCGCGGTGGCTCGCAGTCGCCAGCGCGTGATGAAGTGATATTCATTGCTCACGTCTGACGCCCTGTGCACGTGACCCGCACCATGTCCTACCTCCCTGCCAAGGCTACCCCAGTCAGCGGTCTCCGATGTCCAGCACGACCTTGCCGGTGACGTTTCTCGCGAGCAGGTCGCGCGCCAGTTCCCCGCCCCGCGTCCAGTCGAGCTCGACGGCGACATGCGGTTTGAGGACACCTCCGGCGATCAGCGCGCAGAGCGTCGTCAGATCCGACGGGGCGCTCTGCGTCCGCTTCAGCTCCTCGAAAATGAGCATGGAGCGGAGCGACGCGCCGAGGTGTGCGCCGAACCAGCGCGGCCCGAGAATCGCCGGATCCATCAGCGTCGAGGCGTAGGAGACGACTGTCCCATGCGCCGCCACGACGTCGAGGCAGCGCGTCAGCACCTCACCACCGACTCCCTCGAGGATGTGGTCATAGGGACCCTGCGCGTCGTGAATGTCGCGCAGCACGTGATCGCACGCGGCGACCGCCGATTCGTTGCCCTCGGGATTCCGGATCAGACCGGTGACGTTCATCTGGACGGCGTGCGCCAGCTGCACGGCCACATGTCCAACGCCACCTGATGCGCCGGTCACGAGCAGACGCTTGCCCACTGGAAAACCACCAAGCGCGAGCGCCCGGAATGCCGTCATTCCGGCAACGGGCACGCAGGCCGCCTGCGCGGGCGACACGCCCTCCGGCACCGCTGCCAGGTAATCGACAGGCACACCAGCGAGCTCCGCCCACGCTCCGTTGCTGACCAGGCCGACGACCATGGTCCCCACCGCCGGACCCTCGCCTCGAGCGGCTGCCCGCTCCACCACACCGACGACATCCCATCCCACCTGCTGCCCCGCGGGCGCGTTCTTGGCACGGAGCACCTCTCCCCGGTTCAGGCTGCTGGCTCGGACGCGGACGAGCACCTCGTTGGGACCGGGCTCGGGGTCTGGCACCTCGCCGAGACGGAGCACATCGTCGTCGCCGGTGGTGATGAGAGCACGCATCGTGGGGATCTCCAGTGAAAGACTAGGCTGCGATGGTGCGCCACCCGGCGCAACTGACGCAGGAGTGTACGGACGCAGTGACGCCAGATATCTCCGCCGCGGCGGCGACGCTCCACGAGCGATCGACCGTGGTCGACACTCACAACGACCTGCTCATGCTGTGCACGCGGCGCAAGCCGTCCGAGCAGGGTGCGTACTTCCGCAACACCTGGCTGCCGCAGCTGCGTTCCGGCGGCGTGAACATCCAGGTGCTCCCGGTCTTTATCGACGACGACTTCCGGCCCGAGGGCGCGCTGCGCCAGACATTGCGGATGCTCGAGACCGGGTGGCGGATCGCCGCCGCCAACCCCGACTCGGTGCGCGTCTGTCTGACGGGTGCCGATGTCGAAGCCGCGCTTGCCGACGGGCTGATCGCGTTCATCCTGGCGCTGGAGGGATGCGAGGCGGTCGGAGCCGACGTCGCCCTCTTCGAATCACTCCACCGGCTCGGAGTCCGGATCGCCTCGTTCACGCATTTCCGGCGGACCATGCTGGGCGACGGGTCTGCCGAGGATGCGACCGGCGGCAGGCTCACCGCCGCCGGCGTGGAGGCGGTCGCGATCTGCGAAGCGCTGGGCATCATGCTCGACGTCTCACACCTCGGGGCGGCGTGCACCGATCATCTTCTCGAACTCTCGACGCGCCCGGTCATCGCCTCCCACTCGTCGGCGTTCGCGCTGCGCCCGCATCACCGCAACCTCACCGACGCTCGCCTCCGAGCCATCGCAGCAACCGGCGGCGTCGTGGGCATCAACGTGCTGGCGATCTTCGTCGACGAGAATGTCCACACCGTGGCACGTGTGGTTCATCACATCGAGCACGCCGCGACGATCGCCGGCGTGGATCACGTCGGCCTCGGACCCGACTTCTACAAGCAGATCTCGGAGGAGCTCCACGGCCCGGCGGCTGAATCATTGGACGGCGGCGGCACCGTGATCACGTACATCCCCGGCCTGGAGGGGCCGGCGGGGCTGCCGCTGATCACCGAGGAACTGCTCCGCCGCGGATGGCCGGAGCATGACATCGCCCAAGTCCTGGGCGGATCATTTCGCGACCTGTTCGTCCGCGAGCTGGGAGTTCCCGCACCAGGCCGCTAGCGCTGCCCGGGTCGGATCAGACCGCGCAGCTCTCGTCGGTGCAGGTGCTGTCCGGATCACCGGCGCCCACCATCTGCAGCGGGTGAGCCGCGGTCCACGCCTGTTGCAGTGCGCCCAGGATCAGCTCCGACGGCTGCGCGCCCGACACTCCATAGGCGCGATCGAGTACGAAGAACGGAACCCCAGTGATGCCGAGCTGGCGTGCCTCGAGCTCATCGTGGCGCACGTCGTCCGCGTAGGCGTCGCTGTCGAGCACTTCCAGCACTGCCGCCTCATCGAGTCCCACCTCGACCGCGAGCCGTGCCAGGACGTCGTGCTCGCCGATCGCGGCTCCTTCGACGAAATACGCCGCCATCAGGCGCTCCTTGAGGGCGTCCTGCTTGCCGGCGGACTTGGCGTAGTGAATCAGGCGATGCGCATCGAACGTGTTGCCCGAGCGCGCCTGATCGAGATGGAAGTCCAGGCCCTCGGTGGCGGCATTCGCGGTGACCCGCACCTGCGCCGCCTCGGCGGCCGCGCGGCTCATCCCGTATTTCGCGGCAATCCGCTCGACGGGATCGCCCTCGGACGTTGCGGGGGCGTTCGGGTCAAGCTGGAAGCTGCGCCACGTGACGTTGACCTCCCCGCGATGATCGAAGCCAGCCAGGGCGCGCTCAAAACGGCGTTTGCCGATGTAGCACCAGGGGCATACGACGTCAGACCAGATCTCAATATCCATGGCTTGTATGTACCGCATCAAGGCCGGTCCGAAGCCTCCTCAGCGTGGTTCAGAAATCCTGACCTCGGGTATAGAGATTCCGATAACCAACGAGCCGATCGCGCCGCGACGGCCTGTACCAAGAGACTGAAACATGGCTGAACTGACTTCCGAACTGCTCCCCATCCTCCAGCTGGACGACGTCGTCGTCCTCCCTGGCATGACCGCCACCCTCGCCGTGGAGAGTGACCCGCAACGGGCCGCGCTGACGGCCGCGCAGAAGGGCAACCGGCTCATCCTGCTCGTGCCCCACGTGGAAGGGAAGTTCTCAGCGATCGGAACCGTCGCGCAGGTCGTGGAGTCGGGTCAGCTGCCTTCGGGCGCCGAGGTGACCATCCTTAAAGGACTGCACCGCGCCCGTCTCGGTGGCGGCCAGTCGGACATCGGCGGAGCCCTCTGGGTGCAGGTCGAACCCCTCCCCGACGGCGACCCCACAGACGCCGCGCGTGAGCTGGCGCGCGAGTACCGCGCGCTCATCGAGAATCTCCTCGAGCTGCGTGGCGCGGGCCGCGCCATCGAGGCCGTTCGCTCGGTGCGCCATCCCGGCCACCTCGCCGACCTCGCCGGCTATTCGCCCGACTTCAGCATCGAGCAGAAGCTCGAGGTCCTCGAGACGCTCGACATCGAGCAGCGCCTCGCGCGCCTGATCGGGTGGACCAAGGACGTCCTCGCCGACGCGTCGGTTCGCGAGAAGGTCCGGACCGAGGTCAACGAGGGCATGGAGAAGACCCAGCGGGACTTCCTCCTGCGCCAGCAGCTCGAGGCGATCAAGAAGCAGCTTGGCGAAGGCGGCGATGACGTCACCGCCGGCTACCGGGCCCGCCTCGAGAACGCCGGGATGCCGGAGAACGTCCGCGCCGAGGTCGAGCGCGAGCTCGATCGCTTCGAGCGGACCAGCGAGCAGAGCCCCGAGCACGGCTGGATCAGGACCTACCTGGACTGGATGTTCGAGATACCCTGGAACGTGCGCTCCGACGACAACTTCGACCTCGCCGAGGCACGGCGCATCCTCGATGAAGACCACACCGGCCTCGAGGACGTCAAGCAGCGCATCATCGAATTCCTCGCCGTCCGCAAGCTCCGCAGCGAGCGGGGCGTCAGCGTCCTCGGCGGCGGATCCGGGGCGATCATCACCCTGGTCGGGCCTCCCGGTGTCGGCAAGACGTCGCTCGGCAAGTCGGTCGCACGGGCGCTCGGCCGGAAGTTCGCGCGCATCTCGCTCGGCGGCATCCATGACGAAGCCGACATCCGCGGCCACCGGCGCACCTACGTCGGCGCGCTTCCGGGGCGAATCGTCCGCGCACTCAAGGAAGCCGGCACCAAGAACCCGGTGATCATGCTCGACGAAATTGACAAGGTTGGCAGTGACTGGCGGGGCGACCCGTCCTCCGCGCTGCTCGAGGTGCTCGATCCCGCGCAGAACAACACATTCCGCGATCACTACCTCGAGGTCGATCTCGATCTGTCCGAAGTCCTCTTCATCCCGACGGCAAACGTGTGGGAGACGATTCCCGCGCCGCTGCTCGACCGCATGGAGTTGATCCGGCTCGATGGATACACCGAGAACGAGAAAGTCGCCATCGCGCGCGATCATCTGCTCCGCCGCCAGATCGAGCATGCGGGCCTCAGGCCCGACGAGGTCAGCGTGACCGACGCTGCAATCCTTGCCGTGATCACCGATCACACTCGCGAGGCAGGCGTCCGCAACCTCGAGCGGGAGCTCGGCAAGATGACCCGAAAGGTCGCGACCCGCATCGCGGGTGGCGAGCTGGTCGCTCCGCTGGAGATCACACCGGCGCAGGTGCGTGAGCTGCTTGGCAAGCCAAAGTTCGACAACGAAGTTGCCGAGCGGACCGCCGTGGCAGGTGTGGCCACCGGGCTCGCTGTGACCGGCACTGGAGGTGACGTCCTCTTCATCGAGGCAGCCAACGCCCCGGGCGATGGCAAGCTCACGCTGACCGGACAGCTCGGTGACGTGATGAAGGAATCGGCGCAGATCGCGCTCTCGTATGTGCGCGCTCACGCTGCTGACCTCGGGATCGATCCCGAAGCCGCACGCCAGAGCATCCACGTCCACGTGCCGGCAGGCGCCGTGCCCAAGGACGGCCCGTCCGCGGGTGTTGCGATGACCACCGCGATCGTCAGCCTGCTCACCGGTCGGCCGATGCGCAGCAGCGTCGCGATGACCGGCGAGGTCACCCTCCAGGGCCTGGTGCTCCCAATCGGCGGCGTCAAGCAGAAGGTGCTCGCGGCCCATCGGATGGGGCTGCGCGAGGTGATCCTGCCCAAGCGCAATGAGAAGGACATCGAGGACGTGCCCGAGAGCGTGCGCGACGTCATGACCTTCCACCTAGCCGGTCGCGTCGAGGAAGCCCTCGGCGTGGCGCTCGAACCGGTGGCGACCGAGGCAGCCGCCGCGGCTTAGGGCCGCGACTGAGAAGGGCCCCGGGTCGTCAACCGACGCGAGGTGCGCTGAGCCGCTGCTCGATGCCGTCGAGAATCAGCGTCACGCCCTCGTCGGCCCGCCAGTGCGCTGCGCCGGCCGAGCCGTCGGACTCCGGTGCCGCCACGCCTTGATCGGCCGGCGCGGCCGTATCCATGGTCACGCGAACGCAACCGCTGTAGACCGTGAGGTCGTAGCGGTCCGCGCTGCGAAGCGCTCCCGGCGTGTCCCACTGGACATCGGATGCCACCGCCCGGATCGGCCTGTCGTCCATGCGCACTTTCACCGACCCCGACGAGATGACCGCGTGGACCGCGGCGGCGCGAGGCCGATGCATCGTGACGCCGACGATCCCGCTGTTGACACGGATGGGAACGACGCCCCTCGGGCTCGGCAATGTGCACGTGACGTTCCCTGCGCCGCTGTCGAGCTCGATACCGCTGATGCTCAGCCCGGACAGGTCGAGGACCGTGTTCCAGGTGCCGCCGTGGATCTTGAAGTACCAGGTGTAGTCGGGATTCAGCTCCACCGCGCCATGGTCGCCGCCGCGGCGATTCTTGACGAGCACGAGGTTGTCTGGGCGAACCTCCACAGAGGCCGCGCCGCCCCCACCGACGGAGGTTGCGAGGTCCACGCCTCCGGAGGCGGCGGCTCGAATCAGGACGCGCCATGAGCCGGAGTCGACCCCGAGCGTCATCCCCCGCCCGCCCCTCGTCCCTGCGGGCGGATGCGGCGTGACGAATGCCGATGCAGCCGCCTCGACGATCAGCGCGAAGGCTGCACCTTCGGGCGACGGCAGGCCCTGAGCAGCGAGGAGCCGGGCCACGTCGCGCGCGAGACGGCTGCGCTGCACGACGGGCAGGCAGCTGAGCACCACGGTTGCGGCGGCCGGGTGGTCCCCGAGGAATCGAGTCAGCGAGTCGCATGCCGCGGCAATCTGGGGGCGCCAGGCCACCGGCGAGACCGGAAGCGTCACACGATCAAGGACGGCTTCGGTCACCAGTTCGAGGAGTTGATCCTTGTCGCGCAGGTGCCAGTACAGGGATGCGGCCTTCACGCCAAGCCGGTCCGCGAGCGCGCGCATCGAAAGTCCATCGACACCGGCGGTGTCGAGCATCGCCAGAGCAGCCTGGACGACCGCTTCGCGATTGAGCCCGGATGCCTCCGTCTCTTGACGGGCCACAGATCTGTCCTCCGTTGTCTCAGCCAGGGCAGCCTGGCGTTCTCAGTCTAGCTTGACATCACTAACAGCGTTAGCCTAGTATCGCACATATCACTGTTAGGCGCTCAATCAAACGGATGGTGTTAGAGATGACTTCCACACTGGAGGCCGCCGGCCTCGTCAAGAGGTTCGGCAAGACGCAGGCCCTCGACGGGTTGAACCTGACCATGGAGCCCGGCCAGGTCATGGCCCTGCTCGGCCCGAACGGCGCGGGCAAGACGACCTTCGTCAACCTGGTCGCCACGCTGATCCGGCCCGAGGCGGGGACGCTGCGGGTCAACGGCATCGACGTTGCACGCCAGCCCGCTGCAGTGCGGCGCAACGTCGCGCTCGCCGGGCAGTCCGCCGCGGTGGAGCCCACCATGACGGGGCGAGAGAACGTGATCATGGTCGCCCGCCTCTTCGGCGCCTCGGGGGCCGATGCTCGGCGTGACGCCGGCTCGGTGCTCGAGCAGATGGATCTCACCGACGCCGCGGACCGCCAGGTTCGCACGTATTCCGGTGGCATGCGCCGCCGCCTCGACCTCGGCGCAAGCCTGGTCGGGCATCCCCGGCTCCTCCTACTCGACGAACCGACGACCGGACTCGATCCGAGAAGCCGCCTCGAACTGTGGGACGTCATCCGCTCGCTGGTCGCCGGTGGCACGGACGTGCTGCTCACCACGCAATACCTCGATGAGGCCGATCATCTGGCGTCACAGATCGCCATCATCGACCACGGTCGAGTGGTTGCGGCGGGAACGTCACGCGAACTGAAGCGCCGAGCGGGTCAGAACGTCGTCGAGGTGCGCGTCCGCGACCTCTCCTCGCTCGACCGCGTCGCGGCGATCTTGACGGGCATCGGCGACGGGCCGACCACCATCGACCGGCCCACGCACAGCGTCAGCATCGCGCTGAGCGCCGACACCGAGCGCGTCTTTGCGGCGCTGCGACCGCTCGACGACACCGGCATCGCGATCGACGAGGTCTCTGTTCGGCAGCCAACGCTCGACGAAGCATTTCTTGCACTCACCGGCGCACCCAAGGAGGAAGTGGCATGAGCATCGCCATCGCACCCCCGCGCGGCAACGCGGCGGGTTTGTTCGTCTCGAGCGGGCAGATCGCACGTCGAGTGCTCCGTAAGTTCATCCGATCACCGCAGCTCGTCGTGGTCGGCACCGTGCAGGGCGCGATGTTCCTGCTCATCTTCCGCTACGTCTTCGGCGGTGCGATCGCGGTACGCGGCGTCAACTACGTCGACTTCGTGGTGCCGGGATTCATCACCACCGGTGTGCTCTTCAACGCCATGTACGCGTCTGCCGGCATGGCCGAGGACATGAGCGCGGGACTCATCGCGCGTCTGCGGTCGCTGCCGATTCCGCGCAGCGCCGTGCTCATCGGTCGCGCGCTCGCGGACACCGGGATCCAGGTCTGGGGACTGGCGATCACGGTCGGCATCGGGTTCCTGGTCGGGTTTCGCGTGCACAGCAACTGGGGCGCAGCGCTTGCGGCGGCCGCGCTGGTCATCCTCTTCGGATTCGTTTTCGAGTGGGTCTTCGTGCTCATCGGCATGGTCGCCGGCTCGGCACAAGCCGCCCAGGGTTTCGCGCTCATCGTGTTCCCCTTCACGTTCGTCTCGTCCGCGTACATCCCGGTTGCGACGATGCCCTCGTGGATGCAGGGCTTTGCCGAGAATCAGCCCATCACGGTGATGGTCAACGCGGTGCGCTGCCTCACTGAAGGCCAGCCCGCGGAGGCGCTCCTCGGGCACCCCACGTCGTACTTCGTGATCCGCTCGCTCGCGTGGTCCGTGGGGTTGATCGCGGTTTTCGCACCGCTCGCCGTGGCCAAATACCGTCGCGGCTGAGAGCCGGGCGGCTCCGGTCGACATGCAGCGCCGCGGGCTCGATACTGATCGCATGCCCGCGGCGTCCGACCTCGAGCAATCGCGCTACGCGCGCATGCGCTGGAACGCACCGCTGTCCGAGGAGCACGCGCAGCTCCTGTTGGAGCGGCTCGAAATCCCGCAGGGTGCATCGCTGCTCGACCTCGGTTGCGGATGGGGCGAGCTCTTGCTCCGCGCAGTCGGTAGCGCAGGCGTGACAACGGGCATCGGCGTCGACACCGATCCCCAGGCGATTGCGCGAGGTCGTGCCCTCGCTGCCGATCGCGGACTTGACGGACGGGTCACGTTCGTGGAGAAGTCAGCCGCCGGCTGGCAGCAACCGGCCGACCGTGTCATCTCCGTCGGTGCCGCACACGCGTGGGGTGGCGCCGAGCCGGCACTGAAGGCGCTGAGCGATGTGGTCACGCCAGGCGGTCGCCTCCTCTTCGGCGACGGTTGCTGGGAGCAGGCTCCAACCGAGGAAGCATCGAAGTTGCTCGGTGCGGGCGTTCTGACATTGAGCAACCTCGTCGACTCCGCTCAGCGGACCGGATGGCGAATCCTGCATCTGAGCACCGCCGATCAGCGGGAATGGGACGACTTCGAGTCGACGTGGCGCGCGGGACGTCAGGAGTGGGTGCTTGCCAATCCGGCGGATGAGCGAGCACCGGCGGTTCGCGACGAGCTGGACACCCAACTCCGGCAGTACATCGGCACATATCGCGGCGTGCTCGGCTTCTGCTATCTCGTCCTCGGACGGTAGCAGGCAAACGCGCAATCAGCCGGGCGGTACCGGGACGTAGCTGGTACGGTGATCGGATGGACGTGATCCATCCCGAGAACGCGATTCGGCAGGAACATCGATGCCGAGCGTGACCATCTCGGCCTCCTATGGGGCGCGGGGCGAGCAGATCGCTCAGGCGGTGGCCGAGCGTCTCGGACTGGCGTTCCTGGATCGTGCGATCCCGCTCGGTGTGGCACGCCGCCTCCGCATGTCGGAGGAGTTTGCCGTGAGCAGCGATGAACACGCCCCCACCGTGTGGGATCGGTTCGCCGGCGCGCTCTCGGCTGTGGGAGCCGTGACGACTGCGACCGGCGTCTCTCCGGAGCCGATCGAGGATCCCGACGCGTTTCGCTCCGAGACGGAGACCATTCTCAGGCGGGTGGCCGACACCACCGGCGCGGTGTTTCTTGGTCGCGCCGGCATGGTGGTCCTCGGCGGTCGCGCCGACGTGCTCTGTGTGCGTCTCGATGGGCCCGTCGAAGCCAGAATTGCACAGGCCGTCGCCGACGGTTCCGACCCGGCCACCGCTCGCGAGGCGCAGCAGGACGTCGACGGTGCGCGAGACCACTACGCGCGGTTCTTCTACAAGCAACGGCAGGACGACGCCCGGCTGTACCACCTGATCATCGACACCACCGCGCTACCGATGGACGCATGCGTCGATCTCATCGTCACAGCCGCGCAGGCGCACCTCGGCGAGCGAGAGGGTCAGGCCATGCCCACAACGCAGGTCTAAAGACTGCTCGGCATGCGCTTCGGGATCGACGTCGCTCAACAGCGGCAGCCGTTTGACGAGATCGTCAGTCGAGTGCGATTCGGGGAGGAACTCGGCTTCGACGGCGCATGGGGCTTTGATCACCTCGTCCCGATGTATGGCGAGGGTCCGGGTGAGTGCTTCGAGGGCATGACGACACTTGCGGCACTCGCCGCCGCGACGAGCCGCATCCGTCTCGGGCTGCTCGTCACCGGCGTCACGTACCGGCATCCGTCTGTGTTCGCCGTGGAGGCCGTCACCGTGGACCACGCGAGTCACGGGCGCCTGGAAATCGCGCTCGGCGCCGCGTGGTACGGACCTGAGCACGAACAATTCGGCATCGAATTCCCGCCGCTCGGCGAGCGTTTCGACCGTCTCGAGGACACGCTCGAGATCGTCACGCGCCTCATGACCGGCGACGTGGTCTCGTACGAGGGGCACCACTTCAACCTCAGTGAGGCTCGAGCACGGCCGCTTCCCGTTCAACGCCCTCACCCACCGATCTGGATCGGCGGCAATGGGCCGCGGCGGACGTTGCCGCTCGTCGCGCGATATGCGGATGTCTGGCACGGCGCCGGCAGCCCGGCGGAACTCGCCGACCTGTCCGCGCGCATCGACATGCTCGCCGAGGACATCCGTAGAGACCCGGCGGCAATTCGTAGGGCGTCATCGCTGTCGCTTTCCGAACCCGACACCGTCGTTCGCGCGAGCATCGAAGCGATGCGAGATGTTGGAATCACTTACCTCGTCTGCGGGTGGCCGAGTGAAGGCAGAGAGCGCGTTGAAGCCTTCGCAACGGACGTGATGGTGGACTACGCGGACGCGTGACCCCGGCTCCAACTCCTCGGCGATACATCACCGGATCCGTCGTGTCCCGCGATGGCACGGCCATCGCTTATCGGCAGTTTGGCGAAGGGCCGGGGATCATCGCTGTGCACGGAGGCGGGCAGGCTGCGCAGAATTTCACCAGGTTGGCGGAAAAGTTGTCGGACGCCTTCACCGTCTATGTGCCGGACCGCCGTGGCCGCGGACAAAGTGGGCGTCCAGGCGATCGCTACGGGCTCCAATCGGAATGTGAGGACCTCGATGCCCTTCTCTCCGGGACTGGGGCTCAGAACGTCTTTGGATTGAGCTCAGGGGCGCTCATCGCTTTACAAGCTGCTCTGACGCTGCCGGCGATTCGCAAGGTCGCGCTCTACGAACCGCCACTTTCGATCAATCACTCGACGCCGATCGACTGGTTGAGGCGCTACGACAGAGAGATCGCCGAAGGCAAGCTCGGCTCCGCGATGGTGACTGCCATACGAGGCACCCAGACGGCGCCGCTGTTTTTCCGCTTGGCGCCACGGACCGTCATCGACCGACTGCTGAATGCCGCGACGCGGATGACCGTGAACGATCGCGCAACCGGCACCACGGCAGAGCCGCCCGCTTCTCGCCGGCGAACGCTCCGAGTCCTGCTGTGGCCGATGAGGCGAATGAGCCAAAAGAAGAGGCTGGAGCGGGACTTAACCGCGGGCCAGGATGAGGTTTCTCTCAGGGCGCTGGTCCCCACGATGCACTACGACGCACAGCTCGTCATTGAAAGCGAAGGATCGCTGCAGTCGTTTGGCGCCGTCCCTGCGGAAGTGCTCCTGCTTGGCGGCACGAGAAGCCCGTCGTATTTGAAGAAAGCGCTGTACGCACTGGAACGTGTCCTCCCACACGTGCATCGCGTGGAATTTCGCGGGGTCGGCCATTTGGCCGCGGACGACGGTGGCAAGCCGAAACTGGTGGCCGCCGAGCTACGCCGATTCTTCAGCGAGTTCAGAGATCGCCGGGGTTTCCAATCAGTAACCTCAAACTCGATCAAACGCAATTGAGGAGAGCATCACGACCGCCACCTACACCTTCGACATCTTTTCCAGCCTCGATGGCTTCGGCTCCACCAACGGTGACTGGGGCGGCTACTGGGGCAACAGGGTCCCGAGTTGCTCGACGCCGCCTCGCCGTCTACGGCGAGCAGCAACGGATGGTGTTCGGGAGAAACACGTATTGTGAGTTCGCCCGAATGCTGGGCTCGAGCAGCAAGGAGTTGGAGGTGCGTGACCCATGGGTCGGCCGGATGACGAGCATGCCGGCAACCGTGGTGTCGACCACGCTGCATGGCCCTCTCGACTGGCCAAACGCAACCATCGAGAATGGTGACGCCGTCGACTGCGTCGCACGGCTCAAGGTGAGTCCGAAGTGCCGTTGCGTTCGCACGGCAGTCTGTCGATGAACCGCTCGCTCATGGCCGCCGCCCTCGTCGACCGCGTCCAGCTGACGCTCTTCCCAGTGATCACCGGTAAGACCGGTCTGACTCCCATCTTCCAGGGTGCCGCGGACTTCGACCTCGAGTTGCTCGAGAGCCGGACGCTTGACGGCAACATCCAGGAACTCATCTACCGGCCCACCCTGCATCTCTGAGTCCATCCATGCATCCTCTGCCCCCGCCGAGCAAACCGGGCTGACGACTCACGCGCCGCGGCGGTGCTACAGTCCTGTTTTGGCGATGGGGCTCGCCGCAGGACACCCGCCTGGAAGCGCTCCGCATTGAGCTAATGGCCCCTGACCACCATGTTCATGGAGGTTGGGGCTGTGTCGTATCGACGCCCGGTGGCAGAGCGCTCCGCAAACGGCGGTCTGCTCCTGCGGTTTGACGACGTTCTGCTGATACGCGGCGCTCGTGGAACATGGTTGCTGGACCTCCAAACGCTGGTGGGCAGCGCGCACCGTCACATACAGATTCCTATCGGTCGCCACAAGGTGTTTGACACGTTCGCGCTCGAGATGCTGAGCCGAGAGGACCTACAGAATCCGGGTGCGTCGGACGAGTTCGAGCCTGAACGGTGATCGCTGATTGTCGATCCCTCGTCGGGGATCGTCCGATATGGACGCCGTGGCCGTGAGCGAGCTGCCGGCCGAAGAGACCGCGCTCGAGGCAGCGCTCCGGACGCTCGCATCGCTGGAACTGCTCGCATCGGCGCAGCGTCACCTTGCCGAAGAGACGGCCGACAAGCTCGCGGGGGCGGGCCTCTATGTCGCAGTCATCGGCGAGTTCAAGCGCGGCAAGACGACTCTCATCAACGCCCTGCTGGAAGCGCAACTTCTGCCGACAGGAGTGCTTCCAGTCACAGCGGTCCCGGCATTGGTGCGATTTGGGAGGTGGCCAACAGCAACGCTTCGGGTGCTCAATGGTGCGGACGTCGTCATTGACATTGGAGATCTGGAGGGCTACCTCACCGAGCAAGGTAATCCGCAAAACCACAAAGGAGTTCGCGAGGCGATCATCGAGTATCCGGCACCGTTGCTGGCGAGCGGTTTGATTCTTGTCGACACGCCCGGAACGGGCAGCGTGCATCGCCACAACACGCGAGCAGCGATCGACTTTCTACCTCGGGTCGATGTCGCACTCCTCGTTCTGAGTGTGGACGCGCCACTCGCCGACTTGGAGGTGCGCCTGCTCGCAGACGTCGCACGGGCAGCGGCACGTGTTGCGATCTGCCTCAATAAGGTCGATCGCCTGACTCCGAGCGAGATTCAGGAGGCGCTTGATTTCGTACGCCAGCGAGTGGAAGCTCTCCGGGGCTCTTCGGATATCACGGTGTTCCCCATCTCAGCGCGCGATGGCGATGCGGACGGCGGTGTTACGGCGCTGCGCGCCTGGCTCAAAGACGACGTCGCCACTGCCCAGAACGCGCTGTCGCACCAGCGCGGCGTCCGTGTGGCCACGACGCTGCTGTCACTCGTCGACGCAACGCTCCAACTCGAAGCCGCAGCCGCTGCGAAGCCGGCACAAGCTGCGGTGGCGGCACGTACAGCTTTCGCGGCCGCACAGGCCGCGCTCGCAGCTGCAGTCGACGACGAGGCGACGCTCCTCCTGGCAGCCTGCCGGCGTGCGACCGACACGGTCATCGAGCCGAGAGCAACCGCACTTCGCGGGAGCCTGCCGGCTCTGCTGCTTACCGCAAAGGATGACGACTGGCGCGAGATGTACGCGGCTGCAGCGGCCTCCTGGCGGCATGAGGTCGGGGACGCCCTCATCACTGCGATGCGCCACCCGGTCGACCGGCATTCGGAGCGGGTCCAGGAGCTGGCGGAGCGCTTCGTCGCTGAGGTCGGTCAGGCCTATGGTGTGACGCTTCCGAGTGCCTTCGACAGCGCACCACAACTTGACGTCGACGCCGTCAGAGTGGACCTCACCGATGACCCCGGTGCGCTCGCGATGGGGGTACAGCAGGTCCGGGCGCGTGTCCCCGGGACGCTTGGACGGAGATGGCGTGAGCGAGCCCGACGGGAGCGAGCAATCGAGGACGCTGACCGCCTTGCCGGCCGGCTCCGCTACGCGACGCTGCGGAGCGTCGATCGGACCGCTCGCGCGTGGCTACACGAGGCGGAAGAGTCCTCACGCGGATTGAGCGAGGCTCTGGCCGGCGCCGTTGCCCGCGCAGAGCTCGCGGCACAGCAACGCGAAGCGAGCGTCGTGGATTCCAGCGATGTTCTGGCGCGCGTTGAATCCGTGCGCAGGCTACTGCGCGAAGGTTGAGGCCGCGCCGCTCAGGACGGCCGGACCATCGCTGTCCAGCCAGCCGCCGAGCTGGAAATAGATGTCCTCACCAAAGCTGGTCGGGAGCGGCTCTGCCACGACGAGCTTGTAGGTTGCTCGACCCTCGGATCGTCGCTCAGCCCTGAGAAAGAGGGTTTCCTCGGCGCGCTGCCTATGGAATCCGTCGGCGAAGTCGAACTGGTGGGTCACAAAGAAGACCGTGATCTCTGCATCCAGCAGCGCGGTGACGACCTGGCGGCCGATCTCGGACCCTTCGCGCTC
Organism: Candidatus Dormiibacterota bacterium; assembly: GCA_963830305.1. Lineage (GTDB taxonomy): Bacteria > Chloroflexota > Dormibacteria > Aeolococcales > Aeolococcaceae > Palsa-851. The sequence goes on from CAWHLW010000009.1 coordinate 31,872, forward strand.
GTTGGTCGCGGCAAAGGATTCGTTGAACAGCACGAGACAGTGCGGACGAATCTCATCCGCGATGGTGCTCATCCGGCTGAGTTCCTCATCGAGACGCCCACTGGCCATGGTGGCGTCCTCCTCCCTGATGAAATGGGTGAAGACGCCCTCGAAGACACTCGCGCGATAGGCCTTGGCGGTGACGAACATGCCGCACTGCATCATGAGTTGCGCTTGCCCGACACTTCGTAGGAATGTCGACTTGCCGCCGGAATTTGCCCCGGTGATGATCACCAGCGATTTCCCACTGGCGTCGACATCATTGCCGATCACCTGCTGCTCGGAACGCAATTCGAGGCTGACATCGCGCAGGCCGGAGAACGACGCCACCCGGGTCGTCTGAGGCTGCGGTTCAGGGTAGGAGACGGCCTCCCCCTTCGCCGCGAGCCGGTTCCAGAGGTTGAGGCAGCTCACATAGAACCCCAGCTCTCCGCGGAGCATGGTGAAGTAACTCCAGATGTGATCGGTGGACTGTGCCGCCGCGTTGGCGACGAGGTTGACCCCACGACTGGTGAGATCTGAGAGGGCATTGGCACCCGCATCGTCACGCGGCGCGATGTTGAATGAGTATGAGGAACGAGGCACCATTCCCAGGCGTTCCTTCCATCCTCGCTTTCCCCGGCGCGACGATCGGAGGACGAAGTCGATGCCACTGTTGTCCCGATCCAGCTGTGCGCTGATCAATTGGCCATCTCGGAAGCGGAGCTGCTTCAGATGGAAGCTGATAGTTCGGAAGTACTCGTCGTCGAGCTCCCGCTGCAAGGTCCGGAACAACGTGGTCAAGCCCGCCGAGTGAAACCGCTCGGCGTGGTCGTCGGCGATCTTTCGTAGTTGCTTGAGGCGAACGACAGCTGCCTCAAGCTGATTGACCGCTCCAGAAAGAATGGATGAGGGGATCTGTGAGCTATACGCCCAGATCCCTCGTTTGTCCTCGAGAGCGCCCACGGCGATGGCATACATCTCTCTCACGATCTCGGGTTCAGCGATGCAGTCCGCAAGGACGTGCTGGCGGTAGAGGATGGCGTCCGGGTCGCGGAGGCTGGCAAGCACGACTTTCGTCGCCACCTCGAAGAGGAACTTGTCGCCGAGGGCCATCAACTCGAGGACGCTGCGCATCTCCAGATCCTGAATCAGGTCTTTGTGACTCGGAGGGAGCTCGGCGCCGAAGTCGAAGTCCTGGTCCTTGTGGAGGAGGAATGCCTTCACGCGATGACGCGCTTCCGTAAGCGCTCGTATGTGACGTTGTGCTTCTCGGCGATGCTGAGCGCAAACGCGAGTCCGTCCGCCGGCCCCCTGACCACCTTGTAGGTTCGCTCGACGGGATTCTCGGGAACGACCGTGCTCACCATGCTGACGACCGAGTCGCCGAGCGAGGCCAGCTCGTCGACGAAGGTGACGTCAACGCAGAGCACGTCGAGCTGGATGATCATTTCCATCACCTTCTCGCCGAGAAAGCGAGCGTCCCGGAGTGTCGTCGACGTGAAGATCTCATTCATGATGACGATGCTGTTGGACGTTGCGGCCTGCAGGATCGTGCGGATCCTTACCAGGTCGTCCTCCAGTTTGCCGCGCATATTGGTGAGGTCCTCATTCCTCTCGAAGTGGACAAACAGGCGATCGAAGAGGAAGAGACGGGCCGCACTCCCGGGAACCGGGCAGCCGGTGCTGGCGAGGTGATGAAGCTGACCGAACATTCGGGCAAACGTCGTCTTGCCTCCCTGGTTCGGCCCTGAGACGACGAAGATGCGCTCCGGACCCTCCATGTGGAAGTCGTTACACACGATTGGCTTGCCCTGTGAGACGAGTTTCTTGGCAAGCGCCAGGTCGAAGGTATCGACGGCAAGGATGGCTTTCGACGCGGCGGTCACATCCGGATAACAGAAGCTGAGTCCGGCTGCGCTGAGCGGTCCGATGTAGTCGAGATAGGCAAGATAGAAGCTCAGCTCACGCTCGAAACGGCGGATCGTCTCATCGAAAAACTCGGCGTGCCGGCGACAGTACTCGTCCAGCGCGGTGAACTGATCAGGGAACAGCCTCGCCACCAGCTGAAGGATCTGCCCTGCCACGTGGTTCATCCCCGGCCAACCTCGGTAGGTCACTCGGTAGTCTTTCGCGGCCCCCTGCTTGAAGCGCTCGAACGTGTTCAAGACCTCGGCGCTGTAGTCGGCTTCATCCTCGTAGCGACTCACCTCCACCCGCAAACCTCGAATGCGCGTGCAATAGCGGATCTGCGCGAGTTCCTCCTTCCGAGCCCTCGTGTCAGCAACAACCGCGCTGAAGTCGTCTGATGCAACGTAGGTCGCCACGAATCCTCGGAAGCCACGAAGCCCGCGAGAACCGAGTGGCGCGGAACTCAGCGCCTGAGCCAGGGACTGCACCGCATCGCAGTACATGGATGCTGCATCCAGGAACCACCCTTCGCGTTGATACTGAAACTGCATCTTGTGGATCTGACCCAGATGGCTGCGCACCCGGCTCATAACGTCCGCAAATTGCTGAATCTGTTCGAAGAACGACCGGTCCTCCAGGTCCCGAAAGACTTCGTGGCGGTAGCGCACGGTATCGACGTCGTCGAGCTGCTGATAGAGCAGTGATGCGATGAATGCGTGTTCCTCGCGAACTCCGGCGATCTTCCCAACGATCTGATCCAGGTTCAGGTCAGCTGCGAATGAGCGATCTTCTCGCGCCTGGAGGGCCGCGCTTCCCGTCGATTCATCGGCCAGCAAGCTGGTAAGGACACCGGGCTCGCGCGCCGAGGCCGATTCGCTCGCCTCGTGACCTGACTGGCCACTGTGGTGCCGGTCAGAAACCCGAGTTGTTCCGTCTGGCATGGCGCGCTCCTGTTCTGCCCAAAGGCGGTCAGCAGGAGCCATCAGTCATGAAGGCGGTTTCGGCGAGCTCCATCGCCGTCTGCGTTCAAGTCTACTGTGGCGGTTCCGGTTGGGTGCGTCGATGTGGGACGACGACGTTCATCACCCGGACGCGCCGAGTGCCCACCGGCCGCTCGCCGCGCAACGTCCGCCCTCGATACGGGTCGAGCACTGCACCCAGGTCGTGTGCCACCCGCTGGGCCTCCTTGACGGTCAGCCATAGATCGGCGGTGTTCATGGCGGCGGCATCCCGCCAGTCCTCGGGCTCAGTGGACCCGCCTGCGATGAACTCCATGCCCACCGCCCGTGTCGAATCAATGTAGGCCCCGGTCACCGCGGACGTGGCTGCGGCGGCGGCCGGCGTTGACGCGTCCAGGTCAACCCTGATCCGGCGTTGGGTCATCCGCCACGGGCGCTCCCGGCCGTCGCGCCGAGGTGGGGCGGGTTCGATGAGCCCGTAGCGCTCCAGGAACTTCAGGTGGTACGCCGTTGCGCTCGCACTGAGGCCCGTGACCTCCGCGCACTCCGTGGCGGTCAACTCATCGCCCGTCGACAACGCATCCAGGATGGCCAAACGGGCTGGGTGCGCCCAGGCGCGGATGCCGCGAGGGTCGTCAACGCGAAGCGGAGAATCGTCTTCCGGTGACCTCGGCGGGTCACGATCGTCTGGCATCGATGTCAAGCGTACTCCTTGACACAGAGTTATTTAGCAAATACTATTCAATATGTGCTGAATATCTCGCGGCGTCGGGATCTGGTCATCGCCCTTGGCGGACGGATGATCTCGACGTTCGGCGACGAGGTGGCGCTGGTCGCCCTGACCCTCCGCCTTCAGGCCGACGGCGCCCGGCCCTACGAGGTCGGCCTGCTGCTTGCCGCCGGCGTCATCCCTCTGCTCTTCCTTTCCCGCCCGGTCGGCCGCCTGGTCGATAACCACGATTCTCGACGGCTGCTCGTCAGCGCCGGCCTGGTTGAAGTGGCGTGCACGGTGCCGCTCATCCTCGTGCACTCGATCGTGGCCATCGTGATCCTGGTCGCGCTGCTCGGCACGGCCGCATCGGTGACCGCCGCTACCTGGTCCGCGCTTGTGCCGCGGATCGTCGGCGAGGACCATGTGGCCGGGGCGGTGGCTGCCCAGCAGTCACTGAACGCCCTCGTCCTCGTCGGCGCCCCGGCGGTCGGCGGCCTGCTCGCCGGTGCATTCGGTACCGGCCTGCCCCTGGCCGTTGACGCGGCAACGTTCGCGGTGCTGACGGTGGCGGCGATGCTGGTCCGCACCCGGCGGCGGCCGGCCGGACTCAGCGCTGACGGTCGCTCGGGCCGGCCGCGACGTGGCTTCGAAATCCTGCGCAGCGACCCAATACTGGCCCCGCTCACCGTTGGCCTGGGACTGGTGGTGCTGCTGGTCGGGATGGTCGACGTGGTGCTCGTCTTCCTGATCCGGGGCACGCTCCACGCCGGGGGAGTCTGGTACGGGACCGCGATGGCCGCCTGGATGGCCGGGATGGTCGCCGGGTCGCTCGGTGCCGGACGACTCAGAACCGAGCGCCTCCAGGCCTGGGCCACGATCGCCGGTGCGGGGGTCGCCTGCGCCGCTCTCGCCCCCTTTGCCGTGGTCTCGGCGGTATGGGTGCTCGTGCCGTTGTCGATCATCGGCGGCCTCGGGAACGGGTACGCGGCAGCCTGCTACTCGACCCTCCTGGTCCGCCGAACGCCGGACTCCGCCCGGGGACGGGTGGCGGCCGCTGCCAACGCAGCAATCGGGGGCGCCCAAGGCGCCTCGCTGCTCATCGGAGGTGCGGTCGCCGTCGTGTTGAGCCCGCGGGCGATCTACGCGATTGCGGGGATCCTCGGTGTCGCCGCCGCGATAACGATCGCCCTGCTCCAGGCCATCCGCACGACAAGAGCTGAGCCACTCGTCATCCCTGCGGCCGAAGAACCTGCTCAGTCGCTGGTCGCGATCGGTGCCGGGACGCCCTCGCTGAATACGGAAGCTGACGGAACGCGCCACGTGATGCCGCCCTCGCGACAGTAAGACGAGAAGCTGCACCACACGAGGAAGTGAATCGATGCGGCAGCTTGCCCCGCCGCATACTGCCTTCGATGAAGGCGTTGTTCGTCGCCCTCGGCATCATGCTTGTGGCTGCCGGTTGCGGGAAGGAAGTGACTCCTACCATCACCCTTCTGGGACACATTCAGGGCACGTTCATTTTGCAAGCCGGCCCCACGCCGACTTGCCCGGCAACGCGCGCACCGTCGACCTGCGAACGCTTCACGCAACCGATCGCCGGAGCCACGATCAAGGTGCTGGACTCAACCGGACGTACCGTCGCGACAGCCTTCACAAACAGCGGAGGCGTCTTCCTGGTCAATTTGGGGCACGGAACCTACACCGTGATGGCGCCGCAGGCATCTGAGCCGGGCACATACCAACAGACGGTCGTCCTCGCAGCCGGATCCACTGTCAACGTCACGCTTGACGAATCCGAGCCGTAGCCACTGCCGCGAGTGCGCTGGTTCCGGATATGAACCGCAGAGTGCCGAGGAAGGGAATCGAACCCTTACGCCCTTACGAGCACAGCGCCCTGAACGCTGCGTGTCTACCAGTTCCACCACCTCGGCGAGGTGCCCGCAGATGGTATCAGCGGCCGACCGGCGTGCCCGCAAAAAAAGCCGTCTACGGGAGCTGCCACGAGGCTATGTCCTGGTAGCGCGACGACTCCGGGCCGACCGAGGGCATCGGGGCTACCGGTGCCGGTGCCCTGAACACCATCGACACCTTGGGCGTGTACAGGAACACGGCTGGCGCATCGTCGGCGACGAGCGCGGCGACCTGACCGGCCGCCTGGATCCTGATCGACCGGGACGGTGACTCGGCGAGCATGTCCAGGGCGGCGTCGAGGAATGGGTCGGCCGTGCCCGCCGACACGTTGTACCCGTGCGGGGGTGCGGCGTTGGAGCGCCAGAAGGCGCTGACGTCGGGATCAGGGACTGGGTTCCATGCGTCGAGCGCGAGTTGAAAGTGCTCGCTGTCCAGCGTGCCTGTCAGAAAACTCTCCGGGTCGACCGTGGTCACGGTGATCTGCACGCCGATGGCGGCCAGCTGGGTTGCGACCTCATGCGCAACAACCGGGAGCGGATTGATGTCCGGTACCGCAAGGCTGAACGCGAGTTGAGTCGCGCCGTTGTGGCGCACGCCATCGGGGCCGGGGATCCATCCATTGGCCTGGAGCACCGATGCTGCCACTGTCGGAGATATCGCCTCGATGGCCGGTGGTCCCACCCATGGAATCCCGCCTGAGAATGGACCGGTCTGGATCACGCCGCCGCGGCCATCGAGCGCTCCGGTGACGATGGCGGAGCGGTTGATCGCGATACCGATCGCGTGGCGCACAACGGAGCTGGCGAGTGCTGGGACACGCTCGTTGAACATCATGTCGACGAATGAGGGAATCGCCATGCTCTCCGCCTGCGCTCCTTTGAGGTGCATCAGCGTTGACAGCTCGTCCGGCGTCGACGCCAGGAGCGCGTCGATGCTGCCCTGCGAAAACACATTCGCAGCATCGGAAAACCTCAAGAACAGGCGGAGCTCGTACGTTTTGATGCGCGGGACTTCAGTCGCATGGGGATTGGCCTGAAGCACGACGGCCAGCGCGGCCGCTGACTGGACGTCGTAGGGACCTGACGTCGGCAGCGGGCTCGTCGGGTGGGTCTCAGCCAACGTGAGCGCTGATGCGTTGAGGTTGCCCAGCGGCAGGACGGGCATCTCCGTCAGCGTTGCAGCGAACGATGATCGCGGAGACGGCAGCGTGAACGTGATTGTCGATGCCGATGCGGAGACCTTGACCCCGAGCAACTGGCTCGCAAGGTCCGCGTCGCTCGCCTGCGCCGAGACGGCAAAGCGTTCCGTGGCAACGACATCGCCCGCTGTGATGGTCGAGCCATCTGACCATTGGAGGTTGGGTCGCAGCACGACTGTGTAGACGAGACCGTTGGCGCTCACGGACCAAGACGCGGCGAGGTCGTCCTCCGGGTACCCCGTGCTGTCGAGTTTCAGCAGGGATCGATAGAGCAGATGGCCAACGTCGACCACGGCGGGATCGGAGGCATCGACGAACGGGTCGAGCGACATTGGCCGCTCCGCAACCACGAGCCCCTCGGTGAATTGCGCACCGCCGATCAGCCCGAAATGCACTGACAGCGCATACCCGAGCGCGCCGATCGCGACCACGACCAGCGCCGCTCCGGCGATGACCTCAATCGGCCGGTGCCGGCGGAGCCAGCCTACTTTGTGATGTAGGTTGAGAGGATCGAGACGACGACGAACAGCGCGATCATCGCGGCCGAGAACCGCAGCAGGCTGGCTTCCAGGCCGCGCCGGCGCCGGTACCCGCCGCCGGAATCTCCTCCACCACCGATTGTTCCGCCGAGACCGGTCGACTTCGGGGTCTGGAGGAGGATGCCAAGGATCGCAAGGATCCCGATCACGACCTGGGCCACGGAAAGAGCCGTCTTCACGCAACCACGCCTCCTTGAGTACGCATCTGGCCGAGTATAGGTGCATCGTCGCGGTCCGCTCCCTCGTTGTGGCCGCAATCGCGTCACCTTACCTACGCTGGCCTGTGGTACTGTGTCAGCGAAATGCCTCACATGCATATGCCCGTCGATCCGGTCTGGCGTTGCGCGCTTGCGGCGATCGCCGCCGGTGGACTGGTGATCGGATGCGCCCAGGTCCGGGCGTCGGCGGTCCACACGCCACCACCGGCACCTCTCCTGGGGCCGGCGCCGTCGGTGATGCTCGGAACCGATCAGGTCGCCCTGTTGCGCAGCGGCCCCCCGACGTTCGCGCGCTTGGATGCCCTGATCGAGACTGCCCGGGTGAGCATCCACGTCGAGATCTACGAGTTCGGCCGGCGCGACCTCGCAGCGGCCCTGATTGCCGCGAGGGCAAGGGGTGTCGCTGTCACCGTCATCGACGACCCGTCGGAGCTGACCAGCGTCGCCACCGCTGCACACCTGCGCACCGCCGGTGTTGATGTCGTCGATTACCCGGTGCGCAAGGAGATGATCGACCACGTCAAGCTCCTGGTCGTCGATGCCGCAGTTGCAGTCGTTGGTGGCATCAACTGGGGAGCGGGCTCAGCGGCGAATCACGACTACGACGCCGAGGTGCGCGGTCCGGTGGTTCGCAATCTCGACCGGGTCTTCGACCGCGATCTGTCCACCTCTGGTCGCTCGATTTCAGTGCCCGACCCCGTGCATGACGCAGCGATCGACGTCGCCGCCACGCTGCCCGGCGCGGAGATCCGTCCGCTCGCGCTGGGACTCATCGATGGAGCCCGCCGCGCGCTCGACCTCGAGCTGTTCGTGCTCACCGATACGGGCGTCATCCATGCGCTCGAGGCAGCGGCGCTCCGAGGCGTCTCGGTCCGTGTCCTCCTCGATCCTTCGCAGCCCTCGAGCGACCCGTCCTATGCCGCTCTCCTCTCCGCCGGCATTCAGGTCCGCTGGTACCGGAGCCGAGGCGAGTTGCTCCATGCCAAGGCAATCGTGGCCGATTCGACCTCGGTTCTTTTCGGGAGCGCCAACTGGTCCGGCGGCGGGTTCGCGCGCAACCACGAGCTCGACATCGAGCTGATCGCCGCGCCAGCCGTGGCCGCTCAGATGCTCGCCCAGATGAATCTCAACTGGGCGGCCAGCGCCTGAAGCCCACTTGACACGCGACCGCTCTCGATATATCGTTGGTACATCGAATCAACCTCCACCGGAGCCAACGACATGACCAGGGAACACTCCCATCACTCCACCCACGAGGAGACGACGTCGCGCCAAGACGCGGCAGCCCGCTTCCACCACCACGTCCGCGAGCACCTCGAACACGGCGCTCGTGGTCGCCATCGGCGCGGATGGCCACCCTTCGACGCGCCCGAGTTCGCCGCCGGGTTCGGTGGTCCGGGCGGTTTCGGCCAGGGCTTCGGCCCGGGCAGGCGCGCAGCGCGCGGCGACGTTCGCGCCGCAATCCTCGTGCTCCTCGCCGAGAAGCCATCGCACGGGTATCAGATCATCCAGGAGCTCGAGCGCCGTAGCGAGGGTGCCTGGCGCGCAAGCCCCGGATCCGTCTATCCCACGCTGCAGCAGCTCGAGGACGAAGGCCTCGTCCGTGCCGTTGAGGCCGACGGCGGCCGGCGGGTCTTCGAGCTCACCGATACCGGGCGTGAGGAAGCGGCCAAGCTCGCAGCCGGTCCCGCACCCTGGGCCGAGGCAGCAGGCTCGGTCGGCGGCGACCATCGCGATCTTCGCGATCAGGCCTTTCAACTGCTCGCCGCCGTCTGGCAGGTGAGCCGGGCCGGGGACGCCGCACACATCGCTGAGGCGCGCACCATCCTTCGCGAGGCGCGCCGCAAGCTCTACCTGCTCCTTGCTGGGAGCGAGTCCCCCTCCGAAAAGACCGAGGACTGACGACAGGCACCTGTCGCCGGACGCACCGACGATAGGGCCATGACCGAGAACGCCGTGATCATCGACGCCGCGACCCGCTTCCTTCGCAGCAATCCTGAGTTGCTCGAGGTTGCCCGGCGCGGCGTCGGTGACTCCGGTCAGGCGATTGACGATCTCCTGGCCGATACCGTCCGCAGGATCCGGCGCTCAGGATTCGAGGCGGTAGCGCAGAAACAGATGATCGCCGGACCGCCGTACCGACTCGATCGCGGCCCCCGGAAGCGCGTCGGGCGCCGCGGCCCATCCGTCGACGATGCCCGGCCGCGGTTGGTCGTGGTCCCGGCCGGCGATTTGCGGCGAAACGGTCAGGAACAGCTCGTGCACCGATCGATCGGCCAGCATGCGGCCGAAAAGTGACGGGCCCCCCTCGCAGAGGATCAACCCCGGTCCGAGCGCGCTGGTAACGGCGGCGACCACGCGAGCACCGCTGATCTCCGGCCCGTCCTCTATTTCGACCACGCTCGCAAGCGGATGGGCGCGGCGAACCTTTGGCGCCCCTTCCACCGACGTGACGACGACGACGCTGGTGGCCGGCTGATCGAGCGCGACATGCGCCGGAAGGTCGCCGCTCGCCGACACCACCACCAGTGGCGGCGGCTCTGCGGAGCCGGTCCGGGCAACGCGGTAGGCCGCGATCTCCGCGGCGTCGTCTCCCGCTACTGCGGATGGGATCCACTGGTGACCAGGCGTTGTGCGCAGGTTTCCCGCGCCGATGAGCATGGCGTCGGCGCTGGCGCGAAGCAGGCTCATCAGGTACCGGTCGGCTCGCGAACTCCCGCCCAGCGTTGTCGAGTCGGTCCCGTCGGTCAACCCAAGCGACGCGACGCCATCGATCGACGCGACGAAGTTGACGATCACATAGGGCCGCGGAGCATCCGGGAATCGCAGCGGCCGTCCGTACGTGCGCTCGGCCGCGAGCGGCTCACCGGCCGCGGCGTCGCTCAGAACCTCGAAGGCCGGCGGCACCGATAGACGCTCAGGCGGGGATGACCGGGGCGCTGCTGAGCACCTCGTCGAGCATGCGCAGGAAGCGTTGCACTTTCACTGGTTTCGTCAAGTATGCGAGAGCGCCCGCGGCGATGAGCTGCTTGCGGCGCCGCTCGGTTGCATCGGCGCTGCACATCACCACGGGGATGCCCGCGGTGCGCGGGTCGGCTCGAAGCTGGGCGAGCACCTCGTCGCCCTGGATATCCGGCAGATGGAGGTCGAGCACGATCAGGTCGGGCTGATGCTCGCGCGCGAGCTCCAGCGTGAGACCGCCCTGCATGGCTGTGAGGAGATGGATCTGCGGACGCATGGAGAACACCTCTTCCATGAGCCCGATGGTCGCGAGATTGTCCTCGACGTAGAGCACCGTGCGCTCGCAGGCGACCACAGGGATCGGCACCGGCGGCTTGCGTCGAACGCGCGGCTTTGACGCCGCAACCGGCGAGCGCGTGAGCCGGATCCAGAAGGTGCTCCCTGCGCCGTGCTCGCTCTCCACGCCGATGGTGCCGTGCATCCCCTGTACGAGCTTGCGAGTCAGTGCGAGGCCGAGCCCGGTGCCCGGGACGGTGGTCCGCTCTGCGCCCAGGCGCTCGAAAGGCTGGAAAAGGCGCGCCTTCTCTTCGTCAGTGAAGCCCGGACCCGTGTCGCGAACGGCAAGCCGGATGAAATCACCCTTGGGAAGGCTTGCCGCTTCCGCCCCCGCCGCTGCACCGTTCACGTGCTCGCGCACGGCATCGACGGAGATGTGCGCTTCGTTTCCGGAGTACTTGACCGCGTTGGACAGCAGGTTCAGCAACGCCTGGACGAGCCGTTGGCGGTCCGCGAGCACGTAGTCGCCGGCACACTCTCCGAGCGACCGTGTGATCGTGATGTGCCGGCTGAGGGCGGAGGGCGCGACCAACCGAACGCACTCCTCCACTGTCGCTTCGAGCGCGACAGGGTCCAGCGAGAACGTCTCGCGACCCGATTCGATGCGCGCGATGTCGAGCACGTCGTTGACCAGGCTGAGCAGGTGCCCGCTGGCCTCCTGCACGGCGGCGATCGCCTCGGTCTGATCCTCCCGGGGTTCGCGCATCTCGAGAAGATCGCTATACCCGAGGATCGCGGTGAGCGGGGTGCGCAGCTCGTGGCTCATGCGCGAGAGGTACTCGCTCTTGGCCTGTGACGCCTGCTCGGCCACGTCGCGCGCCTCGCGCAGCTCCGACGCCGCCACCTTGTCGGCAGTGACGTCGCGGCCGATCTCGATCACCGCGTCCGGCCAGCCGACGCTATCCCGCTGCAGTGCCCAGCGCACCGCGACGTGGATCCGTCTGCCGTCTTTGGTCGTCTGGATGACCTCGCCCTCCCAGCGCCCGACGGCGCGCAGCACGGTGAGGATCTCCTCGCGGCTTTCCGGCAGCTCCGATCCGAGCAGCTCGCCCGGGTCGCGGCCGATCGCTTCGTTGCTACCCCAGCCGTAGAGCTCCTCGGCACCCTTGTTCCAGTACGTGATCAGGTGGGTGCGGACATTCCAGGTGGTCACCGCGTCGTAGGCGAGATCGAGCAGCTGCGAGCTGCGTCGCATCCGCTCCACGAGCAGGACCCGGTCGAGCGCGGGAGCGAGCGCGGTTCCGTACTGGGCGAGCCGGATCGCCTCGTCATCGCCGAACAGCGGTGTCAGTGGACCGGACGTCACCGCCATGATGCCGCGGCTGAGCTGCGCCTCGAGCACCACCCGGATCACGCTCTGCGAGGTGGTCGGATGCCGGGTGACCGCTCGGGTTCCTGTGCTGCCGGTCATCTCGGAGACGAGCTTCCACCCGGCGGCACGGTCGAGGCCGTGTACGGCGAGCACCTCGCCGTCATCGGTGGCGATCACCGCGCCATCGGCGCCAACCAGGCGCGCCGCCCACTCCACCGCCCGCTCGGCGAGACGTTGCCGGTCGGGCGAGTAGAGGACAAGGTCGGTGAACGCCTCACGGTAGTGCTCCTCCTCACGCTGGCGCCACAGGCCACGAAGCCAGCGCGGCGGCTCGAACCCAACATAGAAGAAGGGCAGGATGACGAGCGCCGGAAGCGCGGCGGTGGTCTCGAGATGCGCCCGTCCCAGGATCACATCGGTCCCGATGGTGACCAGCAGCGCCACGATCACTCCCGCGTACCCGATCGTGATCGAGCGGAGCCTGGCTCGCTGGACGCGCGGCATCGCCGTCGAGATCCCCCACATCCTCAGCGCGGGTTCCACCACGCATCCGAGCCAGACGATCGTGAGCACCACAACGGTCAATCGCTGCGGGGGCGTGGCGGCTCCGTTGAGCGAGATGCGCGAGAAGTTGATGAGCACGGCGGTCGCGAGCGCCGCCGCAGTAACGACGACGGTCGCCACCGCGGGGAGACGCGTCATGGCGGCGCGGAACCCGAAGAATGCCCATCCGGCCGCGATGAACAGCGTCAATGCGATATCGCTCGTCCACGCGGACCTCTCGAGGGTGAGCATCGTGACGGCGACCGCTATCCCGGCGGCGCAGAGGAGCGTGATCGAGAGCGCGAGAAATGCGCGCGTTCGATCGCGCTGGCGCAGCCACCCGTCCACGGTGAGTACGCCCAGGATGGTGCAGGCACCCCCCAAAGCCCACGACAGCACGAGGGTCGCAGTGCTCAAGGCACCGCCAGTATCAGCCCGAATTCGCCAATTGCACCGACTTCACTGATTTGTGAAGTCGAGCCGGGGGCCTATCCGGACGTGCCGAGCACCTCGATGACGGCGTCTGCGACCTGTGACGTCCCGACGGCAGTCGGATCATCCCGATCGGGCTTCATGTCGTAGGTGACGCTCCGGCCCTCGGCGATCACCTGGGCGATCGCCTGCTCAAGGCGGTCGCCGGCGGTGTGCTCACCGATGTGACGCAGCATGAGCACGCCGCTGAGCATCATCGCCATGGGGTTCGCCTTGTTCTGGCCCGCGTATTTCGGCGCGCTTCCGTGCGTGGCCTCGAACACCGCTACGGTGTCGCCCGTGTTCGCTCCCGGAGCGAGGCCGAGGCCGCCGGTCAGTCCTGCGCAGAGGTCGCTGAGGATGTCGCCGTAAAGATTCGGCATCACCATGACGTCGTACAACTCCGGCTTCTGCACAAGCTGCATGGCCATGTTGTCGACGATGCGATCCTCGAACTCGATCTGCGGAAACTCCTGACTGATCTCCTGGGCGACGCGCAACCACAGCCCGTCGGTGTGTTTCATGATGTTCGCCTTGTGCACGGCGGTCACCTTGTGGCGGCCGTTGTCGATCGCCCACTGGAATGCGAAACGGAAGACACGCTGCGTCCCAAAGATGGAGATCGGCTTGATGCTGATGCCGGAATCGTCACGAATCCGGCGCCCGCCGAGCCGCTCGATGTCGGCGATCAACTCGAGCGTCTGCGGCTCTCCTTCGGCGAACTCGATGCCCGCGTATAGGTCTTCGGTGTTCTCGCGAACGATCACCAGGTCGACATCCTGGTAGCGACTGCGCACCCCCGGGTATGACTTGCACGGGCGCACCAGCGCATAGAGATCGAGCTCCCGACGCAACGCAACGTTGACCGACCTGATGCCTTTGCCGACCGGCGTGGTGAGCGGTCCTTTGATGGCGACTTTGTTGCGGCGGATGGAATCGAGCACGTGCGCCGGCAGTGGATCGCCGTATTGCTCCATCACACCGAGCCCGGCGTCGTGCACCTCCCAGTCGATGTCGACGCCGGTCGCGTCGATGACTCGGCGCGCGGCGTCGCTCACCTCCGGCCCGACGCCGTCGCCGGGAATCAACGTGATCGTATGTCGCGCCATGCTCGGGCTCTCCTCAAATGCTTGAAGCCGGAAGTCTGACAAACTGCGCCGCGTGTGGACCCGTGGGCTCGCGCGCTGGTACGAAGTGCATGGGCGGCACGACCTGCCGTGGCGGGCAACCGCTGATCCCTGGCCGATCCTCGTCAGCGAGGTGATGCTCCAGCAGACCCAGGTCACCCGCGTCGCCGGCCGGTGGGAGTCGTTCATGGCGCGCTGGCCCACGCCGGAGGCATGCGCAGCCGCCCCGCTCGAGGCGGTCCTGCGCGAGTGGCAGGGACTCGGATATCCGCGCAGAGCTCGGGGCCTCCACGACACCGCGACCGTCGTTGCGGCCGATGGCTGGCCTGACACCGAGGCCGGGCTGCGCTCGCTTCCAGGGGTGGGCGCGTACACAGCGCGCGCCTTGCGGGTCCTCGCCTTCGGCGCGGGGACGACCCCACCCCAGGACGTCAACATCGCCCGGGTCACCGCCCGAGCTGCGCTCGGTGAGGAGCCACACGAAGTGCGCCAGGCGTCCATCGAGGCGCAGCTCGCCGCCGGAAGGCCCCGCGCCCTGAGCCCTCGCACCTTTACGTACGCCCTTTTTGACGCGGGCGCGCTGCACTGCCGGGCGCAACCGCTGTGCGCAGGGTGCCCGCTGACAGCCACCTGCCTGTCACGCGACCGCGTCGCCCTGTCACCGCCCGAGCGAAGCCGACGCTCGCCGCGATATCACGGCAGCACGCGCGAGCTCCGCGGCGCGGTGCTGCGCGCCATGCTCGCCGACCCTCCCCCGTCAAGCATCGACGAGCTGCAGCAACGCGCCGGACCACCTGCGGCCGGTCGGCCCGCGACCGACATCGCTCTGGTGCTCGACGCCCTCGTCCACGAGGGATTGGTGATCCCGACTGCCCGCATGGTTAGGATCAATTGACGTGTCCACCACCTCCGCTTATCTCGACCAGGTCGGGCGCGACCTCTGGGCGCGCGACGTCTTCACGTTCATCCCCGATCGCGATTTGCCGCCTCCACCTGAAACCATCACGCCGGGCGGCGGCCCGAGGGTGGCGTTCGCCGGGTTCCCGTCGGACTTCAGCCTGGCGTTTCTCCTCCGGCTCCTTCAGCTCGACGTCCAACCGGTGGGGATCATCACGTCGCCCGGCGCGCACCCGGCCATCCTCGGCGACAACGCCCTGAGCCGCATAGCGGACCACCTCGGCATCCCGCTGATTCGCGCATGGCGCATCAACGACGAGCACTCACGATTCGAGCTCGACGAGCTCAACCTCGACGGTGTTGTCATGGCAAGCTTCGATCAGATCGTCGGCGCCAGGGCACTGGCGATCCCGAAGCACGGGTGGCTCAACGTGCACCCGAGCCTGCTCCCTGCCTATCGCGGCCCCGAGCCGGTGTACTGGGCGATCGCCGACGGCGTGCCGGTCACCGGGATCAGCATGCACAAGGCTGCTCCCAAGGTTGATTCGGGTCCGATCCTCGCCCAGGCGAGGGTGCCCATCCTGCCCGATGACACGGCCGGGTCCTTGACAAAGCGACTGGTCGAGGCCGGTATGGCCCTGCTGCCCGAGGCCGTGGACGGCCTGCTCTGCGACTCGCCCGGCATCGTGGTCGACATGACCAACTCGTCCTACCGCACCTCGATCGGGCATCGCTCGCTTGAAGAAGCCGGGTCAGCTGAGGAGGCCGAGCGAATGGTCCGCGCCGGAGCGCCGAACATGCTCCCCTGGGTGATGCGCGACGGACGTGCGGTCTATGTGAAGGCCGCTCGTGTCGCCGACGGCGCGTCGGTGGACGGCGTGCCCTTGCTGCATTACCCCAACGGTGACCTGATGCTCCTGGAGACCATGGACACGTGTGGATGCCACCACAACACGAATGACTGCGCGCATCGGCGGACACAAACCGTCACGGGTCGATGAAAGGTATGCGCTAAGCGGGTGTCTCGGCAGAGATCCCCAGTTATGATCCAGCCGCAATGGTCAAAAACCGTCTTGCTGCTGTGCTCGTCGTCGAGGACGACGATGCCGTCCGCGGCTTCCTGACCTTCGCCCTGGCGAATGGTGGCCATCCAGCACTCGGCGTGCGCACGGGCGAGGAGGCGATGACCGTGCTGCAGCAAACCACGACATCAGTGATTCTCATCGACGGGATCCTCCCCGACATGCACGGGATCCGCCTTGCCCGAGCCATCCTCGAAGACCCGAGCCTCGAACGCGTCGGAATCAGCTTTGTCACCGGTGCGATCCGCGACGGGCGCTCACCCAAAGCCGGGGTCGGCGCGCTCAGCAAGCCGCTGCGCGCGCGAGATCTCGTCGACGCAGTCGATGTCCTCCTGCGGTGGCGGGAGACCGGCGGCAGCCCGGCGGCCGAGCGTCAGGCCGCCCTCGCGGAGCTCGAGCACATCTTCCTCGTGGGCGCATGAGCGCCGGAGCGGCGCGCGTGGGACTATCGCTGCATGACTGAGCCGCGCACGCTGTCGCTCCTGCCCTGGCAGGTCACGCTCGCGGAGTTCACCGAGAAGGCCGCCGAGGTCAAGGAGGACGGCGCCTGCTGCGCCTTCGTCGTCGACCCGTCGATCCCCCAGGTGGCCCGGGGCGGTTATGCATCGCTGGTGATGGCGTACTCGCGCGCGGACGAGCCTGTCTGCGTGCTCGACGACGGCGCTGCGCTGGTGCTCGTCCGTGACGGTGGGATCGCCTCGGGGAAGGCACTCGCCGAACGAGTCCTCGCTCAGATGCGCCGGCTCGCGCTCGATCTCACGCTCACCGCCGGCGTCGCGCTGATCGGCGACGATCCGAGCGGGGCGGCCACGGCTGCGCGGACCGCGGCCACTTCAGTTCCGGCCGGGCAGGTCGGCACCGCGGGCTGAACCGGGCATTCAGCTCCGGTTGTTGAGCGCTGCCGCAATACGTCGCGGCAACTGATCACGGCGCAGCTGCTCGAGTGTTCGTGGCAGCGGGATCGACCAGTTCGGGCGCGCCACATCGCCCGGCATGTTCGGCCGCCGGACGGCAAGGCTGGCGTCGTCGAGCGTCGCCACCACCAGCCTGCTCGGTGCGCGACCGAGCGCCGCGTAGGCACGCTCGACGACGAGTTCCGCTGGGTCGCCGTCGCTGACGCCGGCGAGCCGCCGCAGCTTGCGGCGCACACTAAGTTCGGCCCTGCGGTTGACGGGGCGGCCGGTCGATTCCAGCTCCACGAGATCGGCTCCCGTCCAGACGCCTGCGGCGGTGGGCAGATCGTGGGTGGTGAGCGCCGCGAGCGCTTGGGTCGGGTAGCGCTCCGGAGGGCGTGACTCGAACCAGGCAAGCCGGTACGACAGCAGGCCGCGCCGGTGCAACTCGGCGCGCACGCCTGATTCCACCGTGCCGAGGTCTTCGCCCACCACACCGCAGCCGGCGCGCACGCTCTCGAGAGCAAGGACGTCGAGCAGCTCGCTCGCCGGGTAGCGGACATAGGCACCCGCGGAGGGATCGGTGGCGCTGAGCGGCACCCACCACAAGCGGAAGAGACCCATGACGTGGTCGATCCGCACTCCGACGCCAGCGCTCATCATCCGGCGCATGGTTGCGACCAGCGGCGCGTAGCCGGTCGCGCGCAGACGAACCGGGTCAAAGGGCGGGACCCCCCAATCCTGGCCGGCCGGATTGAAGTCATCGGACGGGGCGCCGATGCGCGCCTCCGACGCGACCACGTCCTGCCACATCCAGGCGTCCGCGCCGTTGGGGGCAAAGCCGACCGCCAGGTCGTGAACGAGCGGCAGCTCACGCCCGGCACGGTCGAGCTGGGAATCGAGCAACCACTGCACCCACCGATGGAAGTCAACTCTGGCTCGATCGGTGGTCATCAGCTCAGCGACCGCGGGGCCGTCCGCACGTCGATACCGAGCGGGCCACCGAGTCCACGATCCGGCGTGACGCTCGGCGAGGACGCAGAAGCAGGCGTACCGCTCGAGCAGGACGCCCTCGCGAGCGACATAGGCGTCAAAGCCAGCATCGCCGCGGAAGCGAGACCAGAGCGCTTCGAGGGCACGGAGCTTGAGCGGCACCACGCGGTCGCGGTCGATGATCGGCGCATCGCGGAGCCGCTCCGCCTCGTGCTGGAGCGCAAGCACGTCGGAATCCTCGCGAGCGCCCGGCAGGTGCTCAATGCGCAGATAGAGGGGATTGCGGAACAGCCGGCTCGAGGGGAAGTACGGGCTGGGTTCCTGCGGAGCTCCCGGACGCACCGCGTGCAACGGATTGACAAGGAGCATGGCCGCCCCCTGCTTCCGCGACCAGGAGCCGAGCGAGCGCAGGTCGCCGAGATCGCCGGCGCCCCACCCCTGCTGCGACCGAACGGCGTAGAGCTGGGTCGCCCACCCCCAGCCTCGGAGTACCTCGGGAAGGGCGCACCTGCCGGGGCTCGTGACCATCGGCACTTTCCTGCCGTCGCCCATCAGCAGCTGGTGGTAGCCATACGGTGCATCGCGGTCGAGCACCGAACCGCCTTGAAGCTCAACGCCGCTTTTCCAGCTCGACGCTTCGCACACCGCTCGGCAAACGCTCACCGGGTCGTACAAACACAGACGGCACACTGCCGGGGTCGGCAGGGCGCATGCAGGCCTCAACAAGGCGGGCATGCTCGACGCTGACCCTCCGGCGAACGCGCGCTGCATCCACGTACTCTCTCTGGACTCCCCACGCGGGCTGGCGGCCACGTTGCACGGCGCCGGTCACGTCGGGGACCGGACATCAGCGAGCTGAGTGGAGTCATGACAGTTCCAGAGCCTTCCGTCGCCGGGCGCGCGCCCGGCAGCCGTGCCGCCTGGCCTGGTGCCGACGCCCCGCTCGGCGCAACCTGGGATGGATCGGGCACCAACTTCGCGATCTTCTCGGAGAGCGCCGAGGCGGTGGACCTCGTGCTTTTCGACGAGCGCGGCGCCGAGCTCGCCACCCATCCCCTGGTGGAGCGGACCGACCTCGTCTGGCATGGATACATCCCCAACATCGGACCCGGTCAGCGCTACGGGTTTCGTGTTCACGGCCGTTACGCGCCGCACGAGGGATTGCGTCACAACCCCGCCAAGCTCCTGCTCGATCCCTACGCTCGCGCGATCGCGGGTCGCTTCCGCCATGGCCGCGCATTGTTTGGTTATCGCGTCGGCAGCGACGACATGCGCATCAGCGGCGTTGACTCCGCGCCGGCGATGCCACGCTGCGTGATCGTCGACCAGTCGTTTCCGTGGGGCGACGACCGCCGCCCCAACACGCCGTGGTCCGACACGATCATCTACGAGCTCCACGTCAAGGGATTCACCAAGCTGCACCCGGATATTCCGGACGCGCTTCGGGGCACGTATGCGGGTCTCGCGCACCCCGCTGCCATCGAGCACCTCACCCGTGTCGGTGTGACTGCGGTGGAGTTGATGCCGGTGCACCACTGGTTCGACTCGCAACAACTGGTAGATCGCAACCTCGTGAACTACTGGGGCTACGACTCGATCGGGTACTTCGCGCCGGAGGGTCGCTACTCCTCCTCCGGGACCAACGGCGAACAGGTCCGCGAATTCAAGGCGATGGTGCGCGCCCTGCACGCAGCCGGTCTCGAGGTGATCCTCGATGTCGTCTACAACCACACCGGTGAAGGCAATCACCTCGGACCGACGCTGAGCTTTCGCGGTATCGACAATCCCGCGTACTACCGGCTGAGGGACGACGATCCGCGTTTTTATTTCGACGTCACCGGCACCGGGAACAGTCTCAACGTCCGCAACCCGCACACCTTGCAACTCATCATGGACAGCCTTCGGTACTGGGTGATCGAGATGCACGTGGACGGGTTCCGCTTCGATCTCGCCTCCGCGCTCGCGCGCCAGTTCTACGATGTGGACCGCCTCTCGGCATTCTTCGACATCATCCACCAGGATCCGGTGCTGTCGCGCGTCAAGTTGGTGGCCGAGCCGTGGGACGTCGGGGCCGGCGGCTACCAGGTCGGCAACTTTCCCGTTCGCTGGGCGGAGTGGAACGGTGCGTTTCGCGACACCGTGCGCGACTTCTGGCGAGGCGCCACCGGCATCCGTGACCTCGCCTACCGGCTCACCGGGTCGAGCGACCTGTATCAGGGCGATGGACGCCAACCGTCGGCGAGCATCAACTTCGTCACCGCGCACGACGGGTTCACGCTGCGGGACCTCGTCTCATACAACGAGAAGCACAACCTGGGCAACGGCGAGAACAACGAGGACGGCACCGACGACAATCGCTCGTGGAACTGCGGTGTCGAAGGTGACACCGACGATCCGGCGATGCTGGAGTTGCGCGCACGCCAGCGGCGAAATCTCATCGCCACGGTACTGCTCTCCGAAGGCTGCCCCATGGTGCTTGGCGGTGATGAGATCGGTCGCACGCAGCACGGCAACAACAACGCGTACTGCCAGGACAACGAGATCTCCTGGTTCGACTGGGACCATGTCGATGAGCCGATGCTCGCGTTCGTCGCCCGGCTGGTTGCGCTGCGGCGAAGTGATCCGGTGCTACGCCGTCGCAACTTCTTCTCCGGGCAGGCGGTGCACGGGTCAGGGCGCAAGGACATCGCCTGGTTCCTGCCATCGGGGCTCGAGGTCGGCGATCACGAGTGGTTCGACGACGCGCAGCGATCGCTCGGGATGATCCTCAACGGCGACGAGATTCCCGACCGCGATCCGCGCGGCCGGAGGATTCGAGGTGGCACGCTCATGGTGTTGCTCCATGCAGGCGAGGATCCGGTCAAATGGACCCTTCCGAGCGGATGGGGCGACCTGTGGTCAGTGTTCGCCGACACCGCCGAGAGCGAGGTGACCCCATCGACCCGGCACCACCGCGCCGGAGAGGAGATCACCGTCACCGGGCGGTCGTTGCTTGCGCTGCTTCGCGTCTGAGCGTCAGGTGCGTTGGGAGCGCTGCCACTCGACGTAGTCGGCGATGGTCGCCCGCTCCATCGCCCGCGACGCGACCTTCAGCCAGTCCGGCGACAGCCTGGAGAGGTCAGCGGTCACCGCCGCGACCCGTCGTGGACCGGACCCGATGTGGATGTTGGCAGTCTCGGCACCCATCGCCCTGAGCAGGTCGGTCTGATCCACCGGCAGGCGGGCAATCGTGAACTCGATCCTGCTGCAGTCGGGGGCAAGCCGGCGGAGCACCCAGCGGCTGCGGACCTCGAGGAACGGATCGGCGCAGCGCACCGCTCGCCGGACGATCGTCGGATAGTGGATCGGGACTGTCCCCGAGCTTCCCGCCGCCCACGCGACCCCGGACGCGACCAGCTCCTTCACCTCTCGAGCGATCCAGCCGCCGTCGTGCTCGGCGATCGCCACGATGCGCGGGTGGCCGAGGCTTCCGAGCCCCGCGCGCCGGGAGACGTAGCGCGGATCGTCCCCGTCGCGGAACTGCCGGCGCAGGAGCGCGACCGGCTCCGCGCGTGGCCGGCGAGCCGGCGGGAGATCGGCCATCGCGGTCCAGAACCGGACCGGGTCGCGCAGCTCGGAGGTCGCGTCGCGTCGCAGCACGTGGTGCTCCTCGGCGAGAACGAACGGACGGCCCCCGTGCTCGAGCGAAGTCCGGTATCCCTCGAGGATGGCGTTGCACGCCGCTCGGGGCGTGAGCACCAGGTTCCCCGCCGAGATCGAGAGCCGCGCCGAGGTCGCCAGCCGGACGAGGTCATTCGTGTAGGACATCGGGAACGCCTCGTCGAAGTCGTTGATGCCCCAGATGAGCCTGCCTTCGGTATCCCGCCAGGTGCCGAAGTTCTGGGTGTGGAGGTCGCCCACCGCCAGGACCATGGGTGCTCTGGCGAGCTCCGGGCAGGTCTCAGCCCACAACTGCACCCAGCGATAGAAGGTCGAGCGCAGAAAGGGAAACGGGGCGAGCGCCATCTGTTCGTGCTTGAACGCGACGTCGGCGCGCACCAGCGGCACCTGCCTGCCCACCCATGCTTCGTAGCTCCGCGTCGCCGCGACCACGGACACGAGCGTCGTTTTTCGGGGCATGATCTCGCGATGTTCGCGCAGCTGACAATCCTTGTGCTGGCAGGGCTCGCAGGTCCGCTGCTTGCGGTCGGGCGCCGCGGGCTTGTTCCGGCGGTGATCGGCGAGCTCATCGCGGGCGTCGTACTCGGCCGCACCGGCTTCGGGGTGATCGATTCCTCGGCTTCGCCACTCCCAGTCCTGAGCGCCATCGGCTTCGCGATGCTGATGTTCACCGCCGGAACCCACGTCGACATCGCTTCGCCCGCAATCCGCCAGGGGTTCGCGCGTGGGCTGCTCGCGCTCGCGATCGTGGCGGTCACAGCGATTCCGATCGCGTTGCTCCTCGACCATGCGCTCGGGGTAAACCACCCGGCCCTGATCGCGGTCATCGTCACAGGGAGCTCGGCCGCCATCGCCTTCCCGATCCTCGAGGAACGCCACCTGGCCGGGCCGAACGTCGCGTTCCTGATCGCGTGGGTCGCGCTCGCGGACTCGGTGACGGTGGTGATCATGCCGCTCACGCTGGTCAAGTCGGGGAACCCGCTGGAGGCGATCGGCGGTGACGCCGCGATCATTGCCGCAGGTGCTCTCGTTCTCTTCCTCGCCTCACGGGCGCGCCGCCAGGGCGTGGTGAAGCAGATCCGCCGGGAGTCACTTCGTCGCGATTGGGCGTGGCAGGTGCGCATATCGCTGGTGCTGCTGCTCGGACTCTCGGCGATCGCCCAGGAGACCGGGGCGAGCACGCTCGTCGCCGGCTTCCTCGCAGGAATGGTGCTCGTCCGTCTGCACGAATCGGATCGGCTCGTCGTCCAGTTCTCGGGGGTCGCCAACGGCTTCTTCGTTCCGCTCTTCTTTGTGCTGCTCGGCGCCGAGCTCAATCTCCGCGCCCTGTTCACCTCGCCGTCGCGGATTCTCCTGGCGATCGGCCTCGCGGTCGCGGCGGTGATCACCCACGTCATCGCGGCTCGCGTGGCCGGTCACGAGCGGTACCTCGCCACGGGTCTCGCCGCATCCGCGCAATTGGGCATGCCGGCGGCGGCCGCAAGCCTCGGTTTGAGCACCGGTCTGCTCGGTCCCGCCGTTGCGGCGGCGCTGGTGGCGGGAGGATGCCTGACGCTCATCCCGGCAACCATCGGTTCGCTGCTGCTCGCGCGGGGTGCAACCGCGGCGCCCGCCGCCAAGCAGGCTGGGAGCGCACCCGCGACCTCAACCTGAGAGATTAGGCGCGGTGTTCCGGTATCTCGTGAGCCGCGTGCTGCAGGCCGTGGTGGTCGTGATCGGCGTTGCAACCGTGGTGTTCTTTCTCGAGCGGCTCATGCCCGGCGACCCAGGCAGGCTCATGCTGGGGCCGCGCCTCGGCCCTGTTCAATGGGCGATCTACGACCATCAGAACGGGTTCGACAAGCCGCTCCCGGTGCAGTACTTCGACTTCCTCGCGAATCTGCTCCACGGGAAGATCGCTTTCACGCCACCCGGGTTCGCCGATCAGATCGACCCGATTGAAGATACGCAGGTCGACCTTGACCTTGCAGCTCTCGTGCAGGGGCCGATGATCAACTCGCTGATCCTCACCGGGTTCTCGACCCTGCTCGTGGTCGTGATCACCGTGCCGATCGCCCTCTACGAGGCGGCACGCCGGCGCCGCGGCGGCGCGCACCTGGCGAACATCGCGTCGATGACCCTCTATTCGATCCCGCCGTTTCTGCTCGGCACGCTCCTGATCCTGGCGCTCGCCACCGACCTCGATTGGCTCAACCTGAATGCCCCGGACTGGGGCAACGGTGACGTGCTCGGCGATCCCTCAGCCCTGATCCTGCCGGTCCTCACGCTCGCCATTGGGACTGTCGCCCTGTTCAGCCGGTACCTGCGTGCGGCGACGATGGAGGAGCTGACCAAGGAGTACATCACCACCGCGCGGGCCAAAGGAGCGTCACGCTCGCGGGTGAGCCTTCGCCACGCATTGCCAAACGCTTCGCTGCCGATCATCACGCTTCTGGGAACGCGCCTTCCTCAGATCTTCGGTGCCCAGCTCGTCGTGGAGGTGCTCTTTGGTTACCCGGGGATGGGAACCGCACTCTGGAGCGCAGCAAATAATCACGACTTCTACACGATGCTGGGCGTGATCCTCATCGGTGGCGTGCTCACCACGCTCGGTTCACTGATCGCCGACGTCGTTTATGCCGCGGTCGACCCCCGGATCCGCTACGTCAAGGTGCGGACGTGATCAGCGGCGCTACGTGCCCTCGCGGGAACGCCGGCCGGCTTCGTCGGCGCGATCGCGTTCGATCTTCTCGCTCTGGTCCTTGCGCCGCCGGTCATCTGCCTGACCCTGTTCCTTGGTTGCTTCGTCTTCCGGCTTGGGATCCTGCTGTTGATTCATCGTTCGTTCAGCATAGGCCGGATCCGGCGCGCTTGTTGCCCCTAGACCCACAACCCTTCGAGCGCCACATCGACCCGCTCGCCCGCATCGACCGGTGGCATCGACTCCGCCGAATCAGGACGGTGGTTGCGTTCGGTCACCTGCTCGCATCGCGAACGGACCTGCTCGGACAGAAAGCGTGACGGCTGTGCCCAGCCATGCCGATCGTCTCGCCCGTTCGGGTGATAGTGATAGCGCTCCGGCATGTAGAGGTGGAGCGCATGGCGCGCGCGGGTCAGCGCAACGTAGAAGACGCGGCGTTCCTCCTCGAGGCCGGCGGGGGAGCTGAGTGCCATGTCCGAGGGGATGTTGCCGTCGGTTACGTGGAGCAGATGGACGACGTCCCACTCCAGTCCCTTGGCGGAGTGCACGGTCGAGATGACCAGCCAGTCCTCGTCGATCACCGGAGGACCCGCAAGGTTCCCGGTGGACCGGGGCGGTTCGAGGACGTGGTCTGCGGCAACGTCAGACAGGCGTGCGACCTTGGTGCTCGCCGCCACCAGCGTGTCCAGGTCGGTCAGCCGCGCGGAGACATCCGGGTAGGTCGCTTCGATCAGCGGAGCGACCGCCACGCGGAGACGCTCGGCGTGGGTCGCGATCAACTCCCCTTGGTGCACGACGAGCGCGTCGACGAGTGCGTTTGCCCCTGCTCGCGCGGCGTCAGGCAGCTGCTCGGACGCTGCCGGCCACGCGGCCTGGATGTCAACGTCATGGTGCACGTCCTCCGAGCCGAGCAGCCCGAGCGCCGCCACCACGCGATGCGCGGTGGCCGGTCCCACACCGACGAGCATTTGCAACAGCCGGAACCACGCAACGACATCGCCGGGGTTGTCGGAAAGGCGAAACGCGGCAAGCATGTCCTTGACGTGCGCCGCTTCGACAAAGCGCAGACCGCCGTACTTGACGTAGGGAATGCGCCGCATGCTCAGCTCCAGCTCGAGGAGCGCTGAGTGATGAGCCGCCCTGACCAGCACCGCCTGTTCATGCAACGCGATGCCGGCTTCGCGATGCATCAGGACCCGGTCGCACACCGCGTCGGTCTGCGCGTCCTCGTCCGCACATCGCACCAGTTGCGGCGCGAACTCCGGGCGCTGTGCGCGCCGCCTGCAGCACTGCCGAAAAACCGACGGTGGCGTCGGCGCCGACGGCGTTGGCCACGTCGAGAATCTGCTGGCTCGAGCGGTAGTTCGTTTCCAGAACCACCGTCGTCGATCCTGAAAACACGCGGTCGAACTCGAGGATGTGTCGCGGCTCCGCGGCGCGAAACGAGTACAGCGCCTGCGCGTCGTCGCCGACCACAGTGATGCGTGGATCCGCTTGACGCAGCCCTGACAGGATGTCGACCTGGAGCTCATTGACATCCTGGTATTCGTCAACGAGCACGTGGTCCACAGCGGCTGCGAGACGCGGACCGAGGCGATCGTCCTGCACCGCGGCGCGCCAGAAGAGTAGGAGATCATCGAGGTCCACAAGCCCGGCCGAGCGCTTGCGCTTCACGTAGCCCCGGCAGATCTCGGCGATGGCGTCGACTGAATCCTCCGCCCAGGGTGCAATCTCGGGGACGACGGACGAGAGGGGCCGGCCGGTGTTCACCGCCGCCGAGTACAGGTCGACGAGCAGGCTCTTGCGCGGGAAGCGTCGGCGGGTTGATGTCGCGTGACCCTGTTCGTCGCGAACCATGTCGATGACGTCCGCGGCGTCGGTCGCGTCGAGGACCGAGAAACCCTCCGGGACGCCGAGCGTCGTCGCATACCGGCGCAGTGTCCGATGCGCGATCGCATGAAAGGTGCCACCGGTCACCCTGCCCGCCGGTGAGCCTGAGCCCCGATCGAGTCCGGCCGCAGCCATCAGCGCTGCCGTTCGGGCAAGCATTTGCTGCGCCGCACGCCGGGTGAACGTGAGCAGCAGCATTCGCTCCGGCGCTGCACCCGTGGCGAGCAGCCAGGCGACCCGGGCCGAGAGCGTGGTGGTCTTCCCCGTGCCGGCCCCCGCAAGGATCCTCAGCGGACCGCCCGCGTGGGTTGCGGCAAGACGCTGGGCATCGGTCAGGTCATCCAACCAGGCGAACATTCGTTCGGGATGATACCCCCCGCTCGGCCCACGTGTCCGACTCGCCGGGGAACGCTACTTGGTCAGCAGGGTCGCGATGACGTTGATCGTGGTCGAGAAGACGACCACACCGAACACGTACGAGAGCAGTGCGTGACGGATCGCGGCCATGCGGATCGCTTTCGCATTGAGGTCGGTGTCGGAGACCTGGAACGTCATCCCGATCGTCAGCGCGACATAGAGGAAATCCATGAAGTCGGGAGGTGCGTCGGAATGGAAGTCGATGCCATATTCATGCGCGTAGTACAGACGGGCGTAACGCAACGTGAACACCACATGGACGGACGCCCAGGAGAGCACCACGCTGACCACCACTAGCGTGGTGATCACCGACTTGACGGCGCCGTGGGACGAGCCCGCAGCGATCAACGCCAGCGCGACGCTCACCAAGCTGGCGAGGTTCGCCCCGACGAGCACTGCATCCGCAGCGGTGCGGGAGTCGTCTTCGCGGACCGCGTCCTCTCGTGTTGCGGCGGCATCCTTGCCACGAATTGCGAGATACACGCTCACGATGAAGACTGCGGAGCTGACGTCCCAGCCGACCAGGAGTGCGACCTGCCACTCGGTGAAGATGAGCGCGACAACAAAACCCAGGATCCCGAGGGTCACGCATATCGCCAGCCGGCTTCGAGCCTTCATTGCGCCCGAGTTTCGCACGCGCTCGGCGCGGCTGACCGCCGTTGGCCATGACGAGCGAGACGTCAGCGATCGAGCGCGCGCTCCAGCTGATCCTTGCTCATCTTCGAGCGGCCCTGGATGTTGCGGTCGGCCGCCTCGTTTCGAAGCTGCGCATAGGTACGCCCGCCAGGGCCGCTGTGTGACCGCAAACCGCCGCGCCGGCCCGACGAGATGTCTTCAATGGAGGTCCGGCTCACTTCCTCGGCCTCACCGGCACGGGCGCGTTCCTTGTTCACGGTCCGCGCGGCAATCTCCTCCGCGGTGTCCTCGTCGGTGCCCCGCGATTCCAGGCCCTCTTTGATGTGCTCGTACTGCCGCTCACGTTTCGGCGACCACGCTTTGACAGGCATCGATGACCTCCTGGCTAGTCACACTTCATGATAGTCAGTCTATCACTAAGATAGGCCGGTCGTCGAGTCCCCACGGACGCGCGTACACGGACTGTAGGCTTGTGCGACGACCACAAAGACCCATTGCCGAGAGGCATTCGAGTGGCAACGAACCGATGAAGCAAACCCCAACACCCCAGCCCCCGTACGCTCAGATCATCGCGGCGGTCGAGGATCTTCCGGGTCTCGAGAGCCTAAGTGAATGGCTCGTCAAAGCGCTCGACCCGGTCACCAAACGCAAGGGGCTGATGGACCTGCTCCACGGCCGTCTGCTGGGGCACTCGCTGCACCCACCGCTGACCGATCTGCCGCTCGGGATGTGGGGAAGCGTGCCCGTGCTCGACCTGATCGGCGACCGGCGCGGCGCGACCGCGCTCACCGCGGCGGGGTGCCTCGCGGCAGGAGCTGCCGCAGCGACCGGTGCTGCCGATTGGACAGTCACCTACGGTCGTGACCGGCGCCTCGCGCTGGTGCATGGGCTCGCGAACAGCGCGGCGCTCGGACTCCAGCTCGGCTCGCTGAGCGCCCGCCTCCGCGGTCGGACCGCGCGCGGGCGTTTCCTCTCGGTCGCCGGTCTCACGGTGGGGGCAGCTGCGGCGTATCTGGGTGGTGACCTGATCCTCGACAGGGCCATGACCGTCAACCACACGACGTTCCTCTCGGGTCCCGGCGACTGGACCGATGTCGCCGGCGACGCCGACGTGACTGAGGGGACGCTGACCGCGGTGGACGTGGAAGAGCGCAAGGTGCTGCTCACGCGCGTGGCCGGCAAGGTGTGCGCGCTCGAGAACACCTGCACACACGCCGGCGGCCCGCTGAACGAAGGAACGGTCGAGGACGGCGAGGTTGTGTGCCCATGGCATGGCTCGCGGTTCCGTCTGAGCGACGGCGCCGTGCTCGGAGGTCCGGCGACGTTTCCGCAGCCGAAGCTGCAGACCCGCAAGATTCGCGGACGCATCCAGGTTCGGGGCCGCGAAGGCTGAGAGGAGTCCATGCCTGGCTCTCCCGACCCCGAGATGGGCGCCGCGGCGCAGCCGGTTCTCAGCCCGCTCACGGGAGCGGCGATCTTCATGGTGATGACCATCGACGCCGGTGGCGAACCGGCGGTTCGCGAGCTGCTGAGCGATTGCGCAGGCCTGCAACGAGCAGTCGGGTTCCGGCTACCGGACGGCCAGCTCACCTGCGTCGCCGGCGTGGGATCCGCAGCGTGGGACCGGTTGTTCAGCGGACCTCGCCCTGCCGAGTTGCATCCGTTTCCCGCAATCGTTGGAAACAAGCACCACGCGGTGTCCACGCCGGGTGATCTCCTCTTCCACGTCCGGGCCACGCAGATGGATCTCTGTTTC
Source organism: Candidatus Dormiibacterota bacterium (assembly GCA_963830305.1). Classification (GTDB taxonomy): domain Bacteria; phylum Chloroflexota; class Dormibacteria; order Aeolococcales; family Aeolococcaceae; genus Palsa-851. The sequence continues at coordinate 60,992 of CAWHLW010000009.1, forward strand.
GAGCTCGCGGGCCAGATCATGGAGCGATTGCGCGCCCACGTCACCATGGTCGATGAGGTCCACGGATTCAAGTACTTCGATGAGCGAGACCTGCTCGGTTTCGTCGACGGCACCGAGAACCCCACGGGTCGCATCGCATACAACTCGGTGATCATCGGCGACGCAGATCCCCCATTCGCCGGCGGGAGCTACGTCATCGTGCAGAAATACGTGCACGACCTCGACGCATGGAACGCGCTGCCGGTCGAGGAGCAGGAGCGCGTGGTCGGACGCACCAAGCTCGCCGACATCGAGATGCCGGACGATGTCAAACCGAAGAACTCGCACGTGGCGCTCAACGTGATCACCGGACCGGATGGCACGGAGCTCAAGATCCTCCGCGACAACATGCCCTTCGGCAACCTCGGTCACCGGGAGTTCGGCACCTACTACATCGCCTACGCGAGAACGCCGCAGGTGACTGAGCGAATGCTCACCAACATGTTCATCGGTGACCCGCCGGGCAACTACGATCGCATTCTCGACTTCTCGACAACCCTGACCGGAACGCTGTTCTTCGTGCCGTCACAGGATTTTCTCGACGACCCGCCGGATCCTCCAGGCGAATCGGCCTGAGGCTCGCGGCGGCTTCAGAGGAAGTCAGCGGCGTTCCCCCTACGCCGCGGCTCTCACAAATAGAGATTGACGCCGTCGACCGGTACGTAACCAGTCACGACCGTCATGTTGCGCACGCGGCGACCGTGAACCCGCCGCGTGCGTCATCGCTCGAGATGGCACTGACGAACTCGTACGTGTAGTCACCCGCATTCAGTGGGCCATATTGCCCCTGTGCCGGAACTGGGTTCACAACGACGTTTCCGGGACTGATCGTGAGTTCGCTGTATGCGCCCGCGCCACTCCATGAAACAGCGCCGCCCTGAGCCGTGCCGACAACGGCACACCTCGTGGTCAGCACGGGGAGCGATGCAGCTGTCGGACTGGGAGTCGCGGTCGCCGGTGGTGGGGTCGGCGTGAGCGTCGGGGACGGTGAGGGGGTGATCAGCGCAGACGGCGTTGCTGATGGGCGCGGGGTCGGGCTATTCGCCGACCCGCAACCGCAGAGCAGCATCATGACGACGGCGATCACTCCGGAGATGAGCGTTGCTTTCGTACGGTGAATCATCGCCGGTGGAACGGAGGCGTCGAGCCCGGGTTACGACCACCGAGTGCGTGACTCAACCCTCGCCTCCGCCACAGCCGTCGCTCCACGCGGAAAACGCGGTTGCGAGTCCGGCGATGAGGCGGTCGAAACTGCGGTTGATGTCCACCGGCAATCCGAACCCGCCCGCGGCTTCCAGAGTCACGAAGCCATGCAGTGCGGCTCGCAGTCCGCGAATGGCGTCGACGGCGTCGTCGTCACGCAGGTCGTACCCGGCCATGACGTCGAACGCCACCTGCACCACGTCTGCACTGGCACGCTCATCTTCGAGATCTCCAGGCACTGGTGCGCGTTGCGCCGCGGCGTACCGGCCAGGATGGTCCGTGGCCCAGGCGCGATAGGCAAGTGCCATCGAGCTGATTGCGTCGCCGCGAGCGCGCCCGACTGTCGCGCGACGCAAGACGCCGGCCAGCTCGGTTTTGGCACGGAGCGCGATGCTGCGCCGCAGCCCATCGGTGCCGGCGACGTGCTTGTAGAGCGACGGTTGGCGGACGCCGAGGCGATCGGCCAGTGCTGCGAGGGTCAGGCCGGAGAGCCCGACCTCATCGGCGATACGCTCGCCTTCCTCGACGACCCGGGTCTCGGTGAGCCCTGCCCTAGGCATGAACACCGAGTCCCTTGAGGAAGCCGAGCACCGCATTCGAGGTCACCTCGGGCTGCTGCGACTGGGGGTAGTGGCCCGCCTCAGCAACCATGACGGCCTTGCCGTGGAGGACGTCAGCGATCCAGGTGGCCTCCGCCTTCGGGTCGGGGAAGTCCGGATCCTGCTCGCCCATGATGACCAGGGTTGGCTTCGAGATCTCGGCGAGACGCGCCTCTGCCGGGTCGTGGTTGGTGTGCGTCGTCCGCGAGAAGGCCCTGGCGTGGCCGGGCAGGTGCAGGGAGGCGAGCACCTGAGCGCGATAGGCGTCGAAGTCGTCCGGCCGCCTGCCGGCGTAGAGCCTCGGGAGGTAGGACTTCCAGGCGGCCGCCGCCCAGACCGGCGCCATCGCGACGCGGAAGAGCACACGCTGCATCGCGCTCATCTTGCCGTTGCGGACGAAGGGGCCAACCAGCACGAGCCCGCTGACCTGATCCGGGCGTTGCGCCGCAACCATGGCCGCAGCCCCAGCGCCCATCGAATTGCCCACGATGACCGCGGGTCCGCCCAGTTCCTCGATGAGCGCGAGCACGTCGCCGGCGGTTTCGGTATCACCGTAGGTCGGGAACGCGGCATCACTCTCGCCGTGACCGCGGAGTTCGGTCGCGGCAACGCGGTAGCCTGCCCCGCGGAGGACCGGGGCGAGGAATCGGTACGTTGCGCGCAGGTCCCCCATGCCGGGGACCAGGACCACCAACGGGCCTTCGCCGTCGACGTCGTAGGCGATCCGGCCATCGGGGCGGCTGAGATATCGGGTTTGGGTGTGGGTCGCGGTTGGTGTTGCCATGTCGGCTATTCTACTTAGCCAAATAGCTAATGTCAATAGCTCTCACGACCAGGGCCTCGCGCCTCCTCCGTCCCGGCTCTTCACACGCACCCGCAGGTACGGCATGCAACCCGGCGCGAAGTTGGCTTCAGTGCGATGACGGCAGGTAACGGGGGACATCGGTACCGGGGATGTCGACGGCTGTCAGGCTCGCGGCGAGGTCAGCAAGTGCATCGGTGAGCTCGTCGACGGTCATGGAGCTGAGGCCGGCAACCGTCCGCTCTGCGACGCGGCGCCATGCCGCTTTCACTTTCGGGAGGAGTGCTCGCCCCTGCGCACTCAGCTCCACCACGGTGGCGCGCCGGTCCGTGCGAGAGGGCCCGCGCACCACCAGCCCGGCCTCCTCGAGCTGCCGGACGCTGAGCGTGATCGTCGGCGGCTCGTATCCGCTCGCCGCGGCGAGCTGCGCCTGCGTACTCGGTCCCGCAGTCTCGAGCTCGAGAAGGATCAGCTTGTGGCCCGGGTGGATGCCGAACGGCGCGAGCGCGGCGACAGAGAGCGCGCGGTGGCGAATGCCGATAGCGCGAATCGCTTCGTTGAGTGCGTCTGCCTGAGCGAAGTTCATCAGCGTCCTCTTGATTTTCGTTGACACTTGACTCCTGAATACTTAGGCGTCTAACCTTAGCCGCCTAACTAAGTCTACCGCGAGGCGGTCACGGACGGCCATGGCGGTGGCATCAACCTGACGACAAGGAGCACGACATGGCGATGACAACAACCATGGAGTCCACTGCATCGACCATTGCCCGACTCAACTGGACGCGCGCGCTGGGCGTTGTAGGAGCCGTGGCCGCCGCTGTGGCGGTCTGGGCCATCGCGGTTCCCCTGCTCGGCGTTGAACTGCTGGTGCGATTCGGAACTGGTGCGCCCGAGAGCGTCGGTATTGCCTATGTTCTCGGCGCCAGCGTGATCGGCTCGCTCGCCGGCTGGGCACTCCTTGTCTTGCTGGAGCGGCGCACCTCACGGGCGCGCACCATCTGGACGGCGATCGCCGTCGTTGCCGTACTGCTGTCGTTGAGCCTCCCCCTCTACGCGGGGGTCTCCACTTCGACCAAGATCACCCTCGCTGTCATGCACGCCGGCGTCGCGGCGGTCCTCATCCCTGTCATGCGGCGGGGATCAGGTCGGTAACGCGAGGCTGAGAAGGCGGAGCACCTCACCGCGCGCTGTCGCGACGACACGTTGAGTGCTATTGCGGATCGGCCTTACCCGTCTCGTAGAGGACATCCAGCGCCGCTGCAAGTCGGAAATCGCGGGTCGTGATCCCGCCGACATCATGGCTCCACAGCGTCACTGAGACCTTCCCCCAGGTGATGCAAAGATCTGGGTGGTGGTTTTGCTCCTCGGCGGTGACGGTGAGGCGGTCGACGAATCGGACTCCTGTCACGAAGTCCGGGAACGAATACGACTTGACAAGCTTTCCTTCGTCGGCGGTCCAGCCGGACAGAGTCCGCAGACCCTCGAGCACGGCCTCCTCGGGGAGTCCGCCGTTACCACGTCCAGAGTTGGGCATCAACAATCGCCTCCTCGGGTGAGCCTTGGCGCCGCCACTGGGTGACATCATGACAAGCAACCATGGGTCACTCCACCAGCTTGAGGTCGAGCCACGGGTTGCGGCGTTGGCCATGAGAGTCCTATTGGTCTCCTGTTATGAGCTCGGCCATCAGCCGCTCCACGTCGCCTCCACAGGTGCGTTCCTGCGCGAGGCGGGCCATGACGTCAGGGCCGTTGACCTCTCCGTCCAGATGCTTGGCGACACGGACCTCGACACCCCCGACCTGGTTGCCATCGCCGTCCCTATGCATACGGCCATGCGTATGGCGGTTCCCGTCGCCCGTGCCATTCGCGCCCGCCGGGGGTCACATGTGCGCATCGTGTTCTTCGGGCTGTACGCGCCGCTTTGCGCTCCGGCGCTCGAACCTGGTCTTGCCGATGCGCTGATCGGAGGTGAATACGAGCGTGCGCTGGTCGCCATCGCCGATGGCAGGCCGGATGCTCGATCGATCGTGCTCGACCGGCTCAGCTTTCCGTTGCCCGCGCGCGATCTGCTGCCGCCACTCGACCGCTATGCACGCTTGCAGGTTGAGGGCGAAGAGCGGCTGACCGGCTACGTCGAGACGACGCGCGGCTGCGTGCATCGCTGCCGCCACTGCCCGGTCCCGGCTGTGTACGACGGTCGGATCCGTGTCTGGCAGCGCGACGTGCTCGTGGAGGATGTCGCCCGCCTCGTGGACGATGGAATGCGCCACCTCACCTTCGGCGATCCCGACTTTCTCAACGCCGTGCCCCACGCGCTGGCGGTCGTTCGCGCCGTGCACGACCGTTTCCCCGAACTCACCTTCGACATCACCACCAAAGTGGAGCACATCCTCGAGCATCCTGATGTCCTCGCCGCGCTGCGAGCGCTTGGACTGCTCTTCATCGTTTCGGCGGTGGAGTCCACCAGCCCGCGCGTCCTCGAGATACTCGACAAGGGCCACTCGGCCGACGACGTCGTGACTGCACTGCGCATCTGCCGGTCGCTGGGGGTTGAGTTGCGGCCCTCGCTCTTGCCGTTCACGCCGTGGAGCACCCTGCGCGACCAGATCGATCTGCTCGACATGATCGCGGGCGGCGACCTCCTCGACAGCGTCGACCCCGTGCAGCTCAGCATCCGGCTCCTGGTACCGCCCGGTTCGCTGCTGCTGGCGTTGCCGGAGATGCGGGAGCACCTGCGCGGCTACGACCCTGAAGGTTTCAGCCACCTCTGGCAGCATCCCGATCCGCTGATGGACCGCCTCCAGGCGGATATCGCTGCGCTCGTGGCCGCCGACACGGATGCAGGCGTCTCACCGCGCTCCACCCATGCCGGGATCCGGCAGCTGACCACATCGGCCGCTGCGCAAGCGGGGCTGTCCTGGCCTGATGCCGGTACGGCGCTCCCGCCACAACGCGGCAGCGCTCCGCCGCGGCTGAGCGAACCCTGGTTCTGCTGCGCGGAACCCACTACAGCCCAGTTCGCGGGTGCCGGAGTCGCGCTCGGCACCTGAGACGGTCCGGACGGGCCTCTCATGCATGATGCGCGGTGATGACCGACACTCCCGACGGCAACTCGTGGCCGGACCTCGCCGAGCGACTCACGCTGGCGCTCCACCCGCTGGCGGCTCCAATTGCGATCACGTTCCTCGACGCCCCCGACGCTGACATCCCCGCCTTCGAGGCTGCGATGCCAGAGCCGACACCGGATGGACGGACCGGACGCGTGGCGGCCGGATGCGTGTTCTGGATGCACGCGACGGACCGCACCTTCAGCACTGCGCCAGCGGACCACGCCAACTGCAGCGTGGGCAGCTACACACATGGCCTGCTGAGCCTCGAGGAGGCGACGACAAACAGCGACGTCGCCACCCTGGTGGAGTCGGGCTGGGTGCGCCCGGAGGCATTTCCCGGCATCCCGGCTGTCAGTACTCGGCCGGCTTCCATCGCCTACGGTCCACTCGCGGAGACGCCGGTGACTCCAAGCGTCATCCTGCTGCGCCTCAACGCGCAGGGGATGATGGTCATGACCGACGCGCTCCCCGACCTGCGGATCGAGGGCAAGCCCCAGTGCCACATCATCGCCGTCGCTCATGAACACGGCCGCGTCGCCGCGTCTGTCGGCTGCGCGCTGAGCCGTGCTCGCACCGGGATGGGCGCGCACGCGCTCACGTGCGCGATCCCTGCGGCGACCGCAGCGGAGGTCACTGCTCTTGTCGAACGCGCCGCGGGTATCGATGGGGTGGTCACCCTCTACGCAGCACGGGACGCGCAGCGCTTCCGCTAGCCGGTCGGCGGACATCGACGTCGATGGCTTGTTTGAGTTCGGATGGGCGCGCCTGCTCGACGGGATTGAGGACTTGATCGAGTAACGCATCAGCCGCAGGCGCGTTCCACAGTCACCATGCTCGCCTTTCGGCTCGGCGGCCTCGTCGCGATAGTGCTGCTGGCCGGCTGCAGCGGCTCGACCGCGCCGCGAGTGACAGCGTCCGCGACCGCGTCGCCGGCGCCCTCGATCACTCCCGCGCCGAGCGCGACACCGTCGTCCACTCCCACCACGGTCGCGCTGGCAGCAGGCACGCTCCACCCCGAGTTGATCACTTTCATCTCCCCTGACGTTGGTTGGGTGCTTGGCATTTCCGGGTGCGGCGACCGTTCCTGCCTGCGCCTTGCTAGGACCGATGACGCGGGAAGGGCGTGGACCTGGGTGACGTCAACGGGACTGACCGCGTTGTCGACGGTCACCCAATGGCGGGTGCGCTTTGCCGACAGCGAGAACGGCTGGATATCAGGACCGCTGCTGCTCGCAACCCATGATGCGGGTAGCACGTGGACTCGAGTCGCGTTTCCCGGCGAGGGTTCGTCGGGCGCTGTGGGTGCTCTGGAAACCGCCGGAGGGCGCGTCTACGCTGAGATCGCAGAGGGAACTCAACCCGACACGGATGGTCCGGTGATCCTGTTCGAGTCCCCGACGAACCGTGATTCCTGGCAACCGGTGTCCGGTGTCACCACGGGCAAGGCGGGTTTCGCGGGCGACATCTCGGTGGCGCAAGGGGTTTTCTGGGCGACGATGCACCCGGCCGTGGTCACAGCGGACGGAAGCACGGCGCTTTCCACGCTCTATCGCAGCCTCAATGGCGCGACGTGGCGGAGCGAACCGCAACCATGCCAGTCGGGCTGGTTCGCCACCGTGGCAGCGGCAACGTCGGCGCGTCTCTTCATCGTCTGCACAGGAGGAGGTGCGGCGGGCTCACAGGAGAAAATGGCCTACGTCTCGAACAACGACGGTGGGAGCTACCAGCTGGTGGCGGATCCACCCGTGGGCGGCGATTTCGAGGCCGTTGCCGCGTCAACAACGGGTGTCTTTGTTGCTGCTGCCTCTGGCGCCACGGACATCTACGCCAGCTTTGACGGCGGGGCGGCGTGGACGACCGCGTACGGGATCGGCGACGGGGGGTCCGGATTGTCGGATCTCGGCTTCACCACTGCAACGCAAGGTGTCGTCATCCATGGACAGACCAACTATCCACAGAGCCTGCAGCTGCTCATGACCCGAGATGGCGGTCACCAGTGGGAGACCGTCGCCGTCAATCCAATCTGACCGCATCGCCGCGGCGTGTTCGTGCAGCGGATGTGCTCTCCCCTTACCGGCGACCCCACTCTCACAACCACTGAATCGGTGCGCTTCTGTTACCGATGGACCACTGAGTGTTGGCGCGAGTTGGACCTGGCCCGCCTAGTCTGCAGTGCGTGGCTATTGCGCACCCTCAGTTTCGAGCCGCGAGCGCACGCGCGCAAGGAAACCCGGCCCCGCGTTGGGTACGCGCCGTCTATACGGTATTGGCGATCCTTCTCGGCGCCTATCTGATCTCACTGCTCGTCCGCAGCCCCACACAATCGATACCGCTCGTCGATGACTGGGGCGTCTTCGCGTTCGAGCTCGTGGCCAGCGGTCTGTGCCTCTGGCGCGCCGCCACGTCGCGTCGTCGTGCCGTCCCCCTGCTGCTCGGCCTCGGCATCCTGTTCTGGACCCTCGGGGATGCGGTCCTGGCTGCGGAATCGGCAGGCGGGGCCACCCCTCCCGTCCCGTCACTCGCCGACCTTTTCTATCTGGCCTTTTACCCGACCGTCTATGTCGCGCTGGTACTTCTCACACGCAAGCACCTCAACCGCTTGGGTGCAACGACATGGCTGGACGGGGCAGTAGCCGGCCTTGGCGCTGCAGCGCTCTGTGCCTGCTTCGCCTTCAACACCATCCTCCATTCCGTCGGCGGGAGCGGGCTGTCGGTCGCGACCAGTCTCGCCTACCCGATCGGGGACGGATTGCTGCTCATCCTCGCCGTTGGTGGCACAGCCATCATCACCGGCCGGAACAAGGCACAGTGGTTACTGGTCGCCGGCGCGATCGCGATCACCGCGGTTGGCGACACCTTCAATCTCTTCTCCGGCTCAGGAGCGCCCTCACAAGTCGGGACCATCTTCAACGGCATGGCGTGGCCATGCGCGATCCTGCTCATCTCGATCGCCGTCTGGGTGCGACCGCTGCAGCGCAGCCCTCTCGCCATCGACGAGACCCCGGGATTCCTGCTCCCAGGGCTCGGCGCCGGCGCGGGACTTTCGATTCTCGTTGTCGACACGCTGCATCAGGTCAGTCCGGTGGCGGTCGGGCTGGCCACGGCAACACTGATCATCGTTGGGATTCGACTGACTCTTTCGGTGCGTGGACTGCGCGTGCTGACGGAGAAACGCCACCGGCAGGCCATCACCGACGACCTCACTGGCCTTGGCAACCGCCGCCAGCTCTTCAACCTGCTCGACGCATTCTTTGCCGACAATGCCGATCCGGACACCATCGATCGCCGGCTCTCGCTCCTCTACGTCGACCTCGACCATTTCAAAGAGATCAACGATTCGTTCGGCCATTCGGCAGGTGACGAACTGCTCCGGCAGTTGGGCCCGCGGCTCATGGCGCGTCTTCGGGACACCGACGTCCTCGTGCGGGTGGGAGGCGATGAGCTTGCCGTGCTGATCCTCGACGCGGACTCCACGTACGCAGCTGCAGTCGCCCAACGACTGATTGCCGTGCTCGACCAGCCTTTCGAACTCGACTCGATCAGTGTTCGCGTGGGTGCCAGCATCGGCATCGCGACTGCCCCGACAGACGCGACCGACAGCGCAGGCCTGCTGCGCTGCGCCGACCTCGCCATGTATCGAGCCAAGGTCGGCCCTGAACCATACGAAATCTATCGCCGCGAACTCGACGACGATGGCAACCGCCTGCGACTGGTTGATGAGTTGCGCGACGCAATCCTCGGCGGTCATCTCGAGGTGTACTACCAGCCCCAGATTGACCTCGTCACCGGCGAGCGCTCAGCCATGGAGGCCTTGGTGCGCTGGCCCCATGCGCGACTTGGCCTCATCCCGCCGCTCGATTTCATTCCTCTTGCTGAAGAAGCAGGGCTCATGCAGTCGCTGACCGCACTTGTCCTGGAGCGGGCCGTGGCGCAGTGTGCCGCCTGGCGCGCCGCCGGCCAGATGCTGACGATCTCCGTCAACGTCTCCGCCACCAACCTTCTCGACGCCGGATTCAGCGGATTCGTCATCGCCACGCTGGCACAGCATGACGTCGCACCGTCATCGCTGATCCTCGAGATCACCGAGACCACGATCATTCAGGACTTCGAGCTCTGCAAGCAGGTGATCACCCAGCTTCGAGCGCTCGGACTGGGCGTCTCGATCGACGATTTTGGTGCAGGGGTTACCTCTCTCGCCTATCTCGGGAGCCTCGCCGCCAGCGAGCTGAAGCTCGACCGAAGCTTCCTCTCGCGACTCGCCACCGGGGACACGGAGCGAAATCTCGCCCTGGTGCGCGCGACCATCGCGCTGGGGCACAAGCTGAACATGCGCGTCGTTGCGGAAGGCATCGAGGATATCGAGGCCCTCAACCTGATCGCGGCGATCGGCTGCGACCTCGCCCAGGGGTACTTCATCAGCCAGCCGATGCCTGCGAAGGATTTCAACACGCACGCGGCGCCGTTCGAGAATCTTCCAGCGTCCGAGTCCGACGTCGCGTAAGGGCGGCACACGCCGGCACTCTCCCGGGTTCGTAGCCTCCTCCGGTCCTCCATCGCCGTCGCAGGTTAAGCAGCGGGCTCGGGCGGGCCCTCGACAAAGCGTTTGACCATCGCTGACAGCTGCGCGGGAGTCATGTCCGCCTTGGTCGCGAAGTCCACTGCACCAAGACTGAGCCCGTGATCGCGCATTGCAGGGTCGCCGTAATTGCTGAGGATGACCACCGGGATCGACGCAGTGGCGACGTCCGCCCGGAGCCGCCCGAGCACTTCAAAGCCATCGATCCCCGGCAACCGGATGTCGAGGTAGATGAAATCGGGAGCGGTTGCTGCGAGTTGAAGGCCGGTCTCCCCATCCGGTCCGATGACCACGTCGAACCCGTCCGCAGCGAGCCGAAGCCGGTACATCTCGGCAATCGACTGGTCGTCCTCGATGATGAGGATCTTCACCGCTCCTCCTCCACCCAGTCCGCTCCGAACATCTTCTCTGCGCTGCTCGCTCGCCCGCCACAGATTGCCACGAAGTCGACGGCTCCGACGCTAGCGCACCGAGGTGAGGAGTTTCAAGAAGCTCTGCCCCCGTGTGGCGGTATCCGAACCCTTTACAGGTTCGTCACCGCCGCATGCGAGGTGACGCGAGGATAGAACTGCCAGCGTTACTCGATATCCGGTTGCCGGAATTCTTGATGTTCAAGGGGGTGGCAGTGCAGTGCCGGCGGCGCAAGTTCGGCGGGGAAGCGACCTCCTCCCTCCTGCTCCACCGCCCTACTGAAGTACCGCTGCATTAGCGCCCCGTGAGCCCCGACCGTGGAGGCATAGTTATCGTCGTCTGACGGAGGTGGCGAGATGAAAGCTGTGGTCTTCACCGATGTCCGGTCGGTCGCCGTTCACGAGGTGCCGGACGCCGAAATCGAGGAGCCGACTGACGCGGTCATCCGGGTGACGTCGAGCGCGATCTGCGGGACCGACCTGCACATGTACGACGGCAGAACGGGTGCTACTCCCGGCCTTGTCCTGGGGCACGAGCCGCTCGGGGTGATCGATCGCGTTGGACCCGCGGTGGAGATGGTCGGGCCGGGAGATCGGGTCGTCATCCCAACCCACCTCTACTGTGGACTGTGCGTGAACTGCGCGCGCGGCTACTCAGCCGCGTGTCTCCGCGTGCGTCCCGGCGCATTCGGGGCGGCATACGGTTACGCGGGCATGGGCCCGTATCGAGGCGCCCAGGCCGAGTTGTTACGAGTGCCTTACGCCGACGCGAATTGCATCCCGGTTCCAGGGAAACCTGGCGACGAGTTCGAGGATGACCTGGTCATGCTGGCCGATGCCTTCGTGACCGGCTGGCATGCGACGGAACTCGCGCAGCTTTACGCGGGCTCAACCGTGGCGGTGTTTGGCGCCGGCACAATTGGACTGCTCGCCGCGTACAGCGCCCTCCTCAAAGGCGCGGGCGAGATCTACGTCGTCGATGACATCCCCGAACGACTCGACAAGGCTCGTGAAATCGGGGCAACGGCTGTCGACTTCCGAGACGGCGATCCTGTGGAGCAGATCCGCGAGTTGCGTCGAGCTCGCGGTCTCCCTCCGGGCGAGGAGCCCATGAGTGGCGTGCAGATCGGCATCGACGCGGTCGGCTTCCAGGCCCACGACCGCTTGGCACCTGCGACGGAGAATCCAACCCAGGTCATTCATGACCTCGCGCGGCTGATCAATCCGACGGGACATCTCGGCATCGCCGGCGTCTTTGCCGAGCACGATTTCCATCCCGCACCCGAGGGGTTCGGCGACGGCCGTCTCACGGTGCCGTGGGCGACCCTCTTTTCCAAGGGAGTTTCCGTCAACTTCGGCCGCACTCACGACCGGCGTTACACCGTGCTGCTCCGGGACCTCGTGCTGGCACGCCGCGCATGGCCGGGCGTCGTGGTCACGCACCATGGACGGCTGGAAGACGCGCCAGAGCTGTATCGGGCGTTCGATCGCCGGGAGGCAGGCGTCATCAAGGCGGTGCTGCACCCGCAGCTTGGGTAGAGGATGAGCGCGATCGCCAAGCCACGCCGCGGCACTTCCGTCCTCGTGCTCGCCGTGACGCTGACGGTGGTCGCTGGTGCGACCGATGTGGCGTCGTTCACCCGGCTCGGAGGAGCCTTCGCCAGCGTGATGACCGGGAATCTCACGTTGCTCGGGCTGGCGACCGCGCGTGCGTCGGGAAGTCTCGCCACGCATATCCTCGTGGCGCTGGCCGGCTACATTCTTGGCGTCGCTCTCGGTACCCGAGCCGGCCAGTGGTCGAGCCGCGGCGCTCTGTGGGCGACGGCGGTCACCGTTGTCCTGCTGCTTGAGCTCGTTGCCTATGCCGGGCTGGCGGTTGGGTGGGAACTGACCGGGAGTTCGCCGAGCGGCGGCGTGCAATTCGCGCTCCTTGCAGACGCCACATTCGCAATGGGAATGCAAGCCACGGCCTTGCGGCGGTTCGACGCGACGCTCTCCACGACCTATCTGACGGGAACGCTCACGGCGTCGATCGCTTCGCTCATCACGACCCGAAACGGCCGCCAGAACCGGCTGGACATCAGCGTGCTGATCGCGCACGCAGCAGGCGCCACGGCCGCGGGATTGTTGCTCTTGACCGCACCGGCTGCAGTGCCGGCACTCCCGCTCGCGGCTCTGGTGGCCGTGATTGCCTCGCAGTCACGGTCGACGGCGAGCAGCCTCGCCGGGCGGGCTCACGCAGGCGCGGGGGCTACGGCTACGCAGCTCGAACTCCGATACGAATAGGCGGCCGTGGCTAATCGGCTATCGCCCAGGGAATGAGCGGTAAATTGTCACCAATCGCGAACGCACACCGCCGGCGGGTGACGTAACGGAGCTGTGGTTCTCGAGATTCTTCTCCCGGGAGGCAGGATCCAGAGCCGATCAACCGCGTCCACTGTTGGTGAACAGGCCTTTCACCAACTAGCAAACGCCCTCGTGTCGGTACGTCCGGAGGCGGAGCCACTCGCCTAGGCCGGGGCGCGCATCGATATCCCGCGCGGTTGATCACACGCTGGCGCTCGACCCATCAGCGCCGGCGGCGTGCCAGCGCTGTTCGACCGCCCACTCGTGGGCCAGCACTGCATACACGAGCTCGCTCTGCCACTCGCCTTTGACCCATTCGTTCTCGACCAGATGCGCCTCGTGCCGCATACCCAGTTTCTCGAAGACACGAGCCGAAGCAACGTTGCGCGCCTCGGTACGACCCATCACTCGGTGCGCCCGCATGGTCTCGAAGGCGAAATCGAGCATGGCTCGCGCGGCCTCAGTGGCGTAGCCCTTACGCTGATGCGCTGGATGGACCACGAATCCCAATTCGGCCTGTTTATGGCTCTCGCTCACCCACCAGATCGAGATATCACCGACCAATTCGCCGGTCTCGAGCAGGATTGCAGCGGCGGTCACGCCATCGCCTTCGTGCGCGACCGCCGTGCTCGCCATCTTCCGCGCCAGGGACACGCGCACCTCCTCGAGCGAACGCACGCCGTAATAGAGATACCGGACGGCTTCCCGGTCGGACTGCATTTCGTGCAGAGCCTGCAGGTCACCCTCCTCGAAGGGACGGAGCATCAGTCGCTCGGTGTAGAGCGGCCAGGCCGGCGTGATCGTGTTCATGAGTTCAGCGAAGCATGGGACATCGCGGTTCTCGCGCGTCCCTGCCGCCGCCTACATGGCTGCGCCCGCTGGGTCCCCGTTCGCAGCCTCCCCCTAGGTGGTCCGCGCCAGCGTGAACCGATCGACCTCGACGCCGCTCCCGTTGAGCGTCCGTACGTCCATCCGCGTCCAGCCCAAACTCGGGGGCGCGACTTCCACCACCATCAGGTTGTAGCCGGTGTAGCGCACTCGCGACCAGTGGACGGTCTCGTCGACCTCGGTGCCACCCGCCTCGTTGACGTAGCTCGGCACTGAGGCAACATTGTCGACGTGGTGCTCGTAGCTGTCCGGCACGCCGAAGGAGTAGAGACTCTTGCCGGCGCCGCCCGCCGCCACGTAGGTTGTTCCATCGTGGGCGGGATAGATCGTGGCGCCGATCGGCTTCACGACGGTCGGCGCGCCGCCGCGGATCGGGTCCGTCCGCTCGTAGATGTGGTTGTGGCCGTTGATGACGAGGTCGACGTGGTACTGGTCGAACAGTGGCGTCCAGAACTGCCGGACGCCACCCTCGGAGCCGTGCGCCGTGCAGGTGCAGTAGGTGCAGTGGTGAAAGAAGACGACGATGAAGTCGATGCCGGAGTCGTTGCGCAATTGCTTCAGCGTCTCGCCGAGCCAACTGGTCTGCCGGCCGTGGCTGTAGCCGAAGTTGGCAGGCAGCTCGTAGGACACATCGTTGGGGTCGAGGCTGATGAAGGCGACGTTCCCATACGTGAAGAAGTAGGTGCCTGGGCAGATGCTCGGTCCATTGCCTGGGCGAGGATCAGGTTTGTGGTGGCGACGGCGTCGTAGGTGGCTCCCTGGTCCCCAAAAGCGGTGAACGTGAAGGGCACCTTGCCTCGTGGTGCAGTGGTGAAGCTCGAGATCAGACCACGCGTGAGTTCGCCGGCGGTGGGATCGAACCCGCGATGGCCGACGACGTAGTAATAGGTCTTGCCGGGATCGAGGTGCTTCGTGGCGGCGTGCGCGTAGAACTGCTCCTCATGCCCGGTCAGTGCAGGCGGCACGGTGTCGAGAAACGTGATGTCCGTCAAGGGAGTGGTGACGTTGCGCAGGTCTGCGGCGATCCGCTCGCCGAGGTCGAACGGGCTCGTCCCGATGCGCACGAAGGGATCCGCGACCGGCCCTGCAACCTGCCAGGCGATCCGCATCTCGCTGGTGGGGTCGGGACCGAAGGAGATGTGCCGGCCAAATGGCACCACGCCAGATGCCTTGGCAGGTGTCGTGCTGGCCAGCAGCATGGGCGCCGGACGGCTCGCCGCCTCCACGACCTGCGCAGTCCGGGTGAGCAATGCCGGTCCCGCGACCAGCGAACTCGCACCGAGCAGGCCACCCTTCAGGATGGCGCGGCGAGAGTGGCGTTGCTGGAACCACTCGTGCTGCTCGGCGAGACTCAGAGTTTTCGCGATGTCCGGGGTCATCTTCTTGATAGGCATGACGGACATGGTGCAAGCCGAATTTTTAAGGTCTCGCCAAGCGCTTGGATCGATTACCGAAACGGACGGTTAACGTGTCGTAAAGGCCGCCGGGGTTGGCGCGCCCGCCTCGTGCGGTCCGTTGGTGGACCGGTCTTCGCCGGTGGTTCCGACAATTGCTGATGACTCATACTCACGCGGTGGTTGACCCAGGATCAGCGCGGATCGCGCTTGTCGTCCCCGGCCGCATGTTCGGCCCTCACACACCGCTGCTCATGTTCGCGGCGCAGGCCGCGGAACGACGAGGCGCTCGGGTGCACGCACTGCACTGGCCAGAGGCAGAACTCACCGCTGCATCAGAATCGAACCAGACGCTCTCCTCGTGGGTCACCAGGTATGTCACGACCGCGCTTGACGAACTGGATGTCGCGGACGCCAAACCATTGATCATCGGGAAATCGCTGGCCACCTATGCCGCACAGGTCGCCGCTCACCGCGCGTTGCCAGCAGTGTGGCTCACGCCTTTGCTCGCGGATGCTCAGGTCGTCGACGCGCTGCGAGCCTGCACTGAGCCGTTCCTCCTTATCGGTGGGACAGCCGATACCGGGGCTTGGGATTCGAATGTGGCGCACGCCCTCTCGCCGCATGTCCTCGAGGTCGACGGCGCGGATCACGGCATGTTCGTGCCGGGGAGCCTGGCCGCGTCTGCCGCTGTGTTGGGGTCGGTGGCAAGTGCTATTGAGCGGTTTCTCGACCAGACTGTCTGGCCGAACCAAACCTAGGTAGTTGTCGCCGGACTAGGGTGCGTCGATGATCGGAAGGAGCTCACGCCACGGACCGATCGCCTGCGAGTACTGCTTGGCCATCGTCTTGACGATCTGCCCCAGGTGATTGAGATCGTGGACGACCCAGGTGGCGAGCAGCTGGCTGATCGTCACCTCTCCGAAGGCTGGATGCACACCTCGGCGGACGAGGTCCTCGAGCTCGATCAGGTCCTCCAGCGCCGCGAGATTTGCGGCCCTCACTGATGCGAATCGATCCAGAAGATCACCGAGGCTCCAGCCCCTGAATCGCGTGAACCCAGCCTCTCGGTCCACAGGGTCGAAGGTGCGTTCCGTCCCATGCTCGAGAATCAAGCGCGTCCGGTCAATCCAGTCGCTCTCCTCGACGTACGCCATGTGTTCGACCACCTGGTATGGAGACCACGTCTCGGGTCCTTCGTCGCCGGTGGCCCACTCGTCCGAGAGGTCCGCGAGCATCGCCCGAAGCACGTCTGGAGTTCGACGAAGCACTTCGGTACCACGCTCGAGTGAGAAGTCCATGGCCCCCCATTCTCAACGATGCTGGCTGGTCGCCTCCTCGCGGTGAATGCGGTGTCTTGCTGCACGACCCCCGCGATCCGGAAGAGTTCGGTGCCGCTGTCTGCGCGCTGCTCGAGGACGGTGCTCTCTGCGCGCGGCTCGGCTCAAATGCGCGCACACGAGTTGAGGACGCATTTCTGGGTCCGCGGCATCTCGGTCAGTACGTCGACATCTGCGCCGACGTCCTACGCGACCGCGGTCGCTGAGGCCCCGGACCCGAAGAACCGGCCGGCTAGGCGTTCGTAACAGGGTCGTCTGCCGTCAAGTCGGGCTCGGCGCTCAGTTCAACGATGGCGTCTCCTGACTCGTGATCTCGCGGGGAGTCAACCGATGCCCGCAGTCAGCACAGCGGGCGATCGGTTGCGGCGCGCTTTTGGTACGGGCGGGTTCCTCTTCGGGAAACGTGAGGAGCACGACGCGTCTCGATGCACAGCGCGGGCAAGTGATCATGCCGCCCGGAAAGCCCCCAGGTCGAGTAACACGCGTCTGACCGGGGTAGGCTGCACCAACAAGCGCCGGGTGGCTAGGGTCTCTTCGTCTTAGGTCCTCTGCCAGGGCAGGCGCCCCTCGACTTCGAGATGTCACCCGAAAGGGTGAGTAGGTCGGGCGCGTCAGAGGGAGGCATCGAACGCGCAGTGCCGACGACGGAGTACCCGGCTCGGCGATACGCGGCCACCGGGCCCGCGCCGATGCCCTGAGAGGCGCCTGTGATAACGGCGACTTTCTGAGATCCGAGTACTGACTGACGAGGCACGGGCATCTGAGTCAACCAACCAGGTAGGTTTCGTACGTCACGCCTGCAGCGCGGCGGGCGCCTACCCCTACAAAGACGCCTTTGTTCAGCCAGTCGAGGCTTGGAGCGGCTGCCTCGATCTGGGTTGCGATGCGAAACGTGTACTCGCTCGGGTCAACGTCTTCACCCCGCGCGAGCCGTGCGAGAACCTCGGCGCTACCGTGGCGCACGCCTCGCGATTGGACATAGAGCAGATCGCCGTGCCATCGGGCAGGACGATCTGCCAGTCGGCGCTGGCCCCAGGAAGCAATGTCCCACGCAGCTCTGGACCGGTGAACGTGCCGCCGGTTTGCGGCACGATGCGCCGATGGCCCTCGGCCGTTGTGCCGAGATCGAGAGGGTGGCCCAGGGTGATTTCAAGGTGGTAGATCAGAGTGAGACGAGGGGCTGGAAGCTGGCGCCGGCCGGCCGCTACGTCGCTGTCTCCGCGGGCATCCGGGTCGTTCGGATGGACTTCGAGCGGGTTGATGGTGACGTGCATCCAGGGAGCGAGCGGCAGGCTGCCGATGAGACTGTCCAATTCGGCCTGGCTTTCAGCGCGATAGAGGCCAATGGTCTTCGTCCCACCTGACGCGACGGGTCGCTTCCATACCCGCAGCAGGTGGCCTTCATCAGCCAGGCCGGCCGCCGCGAGAGCCTCGGCCTCCTCGCGATTGTTGACCTCAGAAACGGGAGTGTCGCTCGGGATGTCGATCTCGAACTCCACCAGGAATTCCATGACGCTCTACTCACCTCTGAACTTGGTCAACAGCACGCTAGCGCTTCAAGAACATCGGTCGCGCCCGTGGAACGCCCTGGCCGAAAGACCCGGGTGCCTACCGGGGCCTTCCACGGACGCGACTGGTGACGGTGGGCGGAAAATTGGTGTCGTTACCAACCCTCACTCGAGGAGCGACCCATGCCCTACATCACCGTTGGCGAAGAGAACTCCGGAAAGATCGACCTGTTCTACGAGGACCACGGTTCGGGACCACCGGTGGTCCTCATCCACGGCTACCCGCTGAGCGGCCGTGCGTGGGACAAGCAGCTCCCGGTCCTGCTGGACGCCGGTCGTCGGGTCATCACCTACGACCGCCGCGGGTTCGGGAAATCCAGCCAGCCGACGTCCGGGTACGACTACGACACGTTCGCGGCGGATCTGAACAAGCTCCTCGACGAGCTTGACCTGCGTGACGCCACCCTGGTCGGGCACTCGATGGGAACCGGCGAGGTGACCCGATTCCTGGGCACTTATGGCTCAGCGCGTGTCGAACGCGGCGTGCTCGTGTCGCCGCTGCAGCCGTTTCTGCTGCAGACCGACGACAACCCGGTGGGTGTGCCACAGAGCGTGTTCGACGGGTTCGTGCAGAGCGCGAAGGCCGACATGCCGGCGTGGATGAAGACGTTCCTGGAGGTCTTCTTCGGCACAGGGACCGGCCGCGATGCCTCGGTCAGCGACGAGGCGTTTCAGGCCAACTGGAACCTGGCGATCACGGCGTCGGCGACCGCTGCCGCGGCGTGCATCCCGACGTGGGGGACCGATTTCCGCGCCGATCTCGCGAAGATCGACGTGCCGATCCTTGTCATCCAGGGTGACGCAGACCAGGCGTTGCCCTTCGACAAGACAGGCAAGCGCGTGCCCCCGCTCCTCGAAGGCGCGGAGCTCGTCGTCATCAAAGGTGGTTCACACGCGATCCCCTGGACTTACGCCGAGCAAGTGAACAGTGCGTTGTTGCAGTTCATGCAGGCGGCTGCCGTGATCGGTAGTCGAGCGGCGGCGGTCGGCGCGAGCAGTTAACCCCGGGCCGCCCTGCCCTGCAGGGCAGGGTGGCTCCGCGCTTGTCCTTGTCCCACCGTCAGGCTTTCCGCGGTCTGATTCGTTGCGCAGCAAGTCTCGCTGATCCAGAACTGGCTCAGCCTCAAGATCCTGCCCTGACCGCGGTTCGCAGCAGACATTCGACCTCGTGCGTCGCTCTCTCACCGTGGCCAAGCGCCGCGATCTCCGCCGCGAGGCGTCGCGCACCGGCGCCGATGGCTTCATTCCGGAGTACGAAGTCGACCGCGCTCGCGATCTCTGTCGCCGGCGCCTGCGGGTCGATGGCTCTCCCCGCGCCACACGCTGTGACGCGGGCACTGTTGAGGTGTTGATCTCGACCCTGCGGGATGCACGCGATTGGAACGCCCGCCGCAAGCGCCGCCGTGATGGTGCTCAGCCCTCCGTGGCAGATGACCGCCGCCATGTGTGGGAGTACGGCGTCATGAGATATGAAATCTCGAACGGTGACATTTGGTGGAGCGACAACCGCGTCCCTGCTGACAGCCCCGCCAAGGGTCAGCAGCACTCGCACCGGCAAGGATTCGACCGCCGCGAGGATCGTCGGAAGGGCTTCCGTCTGACCCTGCAGTGTGGTGCTGAGGCTCAATAACACCCACGGCTCACCGGGACTCGCGATCATCGCGAAATCGGCGGGATCCAGCGCCGGTCGCGCCGACTCTGGATGGGCGATGGGGCCGACGTACATGGTGTTCCGCGGCACCTCGACCGGCTTATCCAGACCACGGGGCATCACCGCAAGGACGCGATCCGTCGCAGCGAGGAGTTCCTGCACGCTGCCGTTCATCAGATCGTCGAACCTGCCGTCGACATAGGCCGAGTACAGCAGATGCACGATCACTGCAGTCGGCACTCGAAGCTGCCGTGCAGCGAAAAGCGCAGCTCCCATCATGCAGTCCACCACCAGCACGTCGGGTTCGAAGGACTCGCTCTCGGCGATGACGTCGTTGCGCGTTGCCCTGCAATGCAGGAGATGCTCGAGGCGGTCCAGGTCATCGTCCATGCGGAGGCTGTCCGGCCACGGAACCATCGATCGGTAGGATGCGAACTCGAGACCGGCGGACGCGGCACGTGCCGCCATGGACTCCCAACCGAGGATGCGAACACGGTGTCCGCGGCGAACCAGGCGAGCTCCCAGGTTGAAGGCCGGAGGAGTGTTGCCCCCGCCGTCCCACGACACGATCAGGAATCGCCCTTCATGTGTCACTTCGCAGGCCTGACATTCTGGTTGCGGTTAAAGAGGTTGCCCGAGTCGTATTCGCGCTTCAAGCGAGCGAGCCGCCCGTACAGCTCGGCACCGTAGGCCGCCCGGACCCGGTCCCCGTCCACGTCTGGCAGGAAGTTCACGTAGGACTCGCTGTCGGAAAGGGGTGCAAGGGCGTCCGAGAAGGCCCGATTAGCAGCGATGTGCGTCTCGTCCTCACTTGAGTCCGCCCAGATCGACACGATGTTGTAGGTGTATCCCGCGTTGCGCCCGCTGAATGCTGTTGCATCCACCGCGACACGGCCCACCGCACCACCCATCTGATGCAAATGAATCGCCGACATCGGTGACGGCATTCGCGCGCCGTGGTCAAGCGCGACGTCGATGACGTCGTCGTCGAGATCAGCCACGTATCCGCCCCGAAAGTAGTTGCGCAGCCCGCGCGGCGCCCCTGCATCGAGCATCCCCTGGAGCGCCGGGTACGGCATCGGGCCAAACACGTCGCTCGACGGTCCGAGCTTGCGCAGCGGGTCGAGTGCGGCGTTGCCCACGTCGGGATCACCACACCAGCATCCGACGATCGCGACAGCCTTCTGGCCGATCAGCGTTACAGGAACGAACGGCTCGGGGGGCGCCGTCAGGATCGCGCCCAGCATCGTGGCCTCGTCGGGCGCGTCGCGTGCCCAGTCACGCAGCGCGGTCAAGACCTCCTTCCCGCGACTGAGTGGGAACAGCATCAGGCCGCCGACGACCGTCGACACTGGATGCAACGCGAAGCCGAACCTCACGACCACACCGAAATTGCCTCCGCCGCCACGGAGTCCCCACAGCAGTCCGGGGTGCTCGGTTTCGCTCACGCGCACGACGTCCCCTGCTGCAGTCACTACATCAGCCGACAGGAGGTTGTCGCACGCGAGCCCGTACTTCCGTTGCAGCCAGCCAATGCCGCCGCCGAGGGTAAGCCCGGCAACGCCGGTGCTCGAAACCAGTCCCCCTGTGCTTGCCAACCCATACGCACCCGTTGCGGAGTCGTAGTCAGCCCAGGTCGCGCCGGGTTCGACGCTCGCCGTGCGCGCATCGGCATCCACTGTGACCTTGCGCATCTTCGAGAGGTCGATCATGACTCCGATATCGCACGCACTCAGACCGGCGACGCTGTGTCCTCCAGCGCGCACCGAGAACGGACATCCCTCATCGCGAACAAGGTTGACTGCAGCAACGATGTCGTCTGTCGTGTGGCACTGTGCGATCAGCGCCGGGTAGGCATCGATGGTGCCGTTCCAGACAGACCGAGCGTCATCGTATCCGGGGTCGTCAGGCTTGATCAGGGTGCCGGCGAATCCCCCACGGAATCGTTCGGGCAGCAGATCCGAGTTGAACATGTTCATGGTGCCTCCCAACTTCGAACTCGTGCCTCAAATACTGGGGCACGAAGCTGCGCCACGCTATGACGCTGGGTCACCGGCCAGGTGTGACCTGACGTCACACCCGACGTCTACAAAATGTTCGAATCGACCCGCCGGTCACGTCGGGCCAAGGACGGCCATTCACTCGCCACACGGCGACGCAGCCGCTGCTCGTCGACGAGGATGTACCGCCCACCCTCATATCGGATGTCGCCTTCCGCAGCAAGCAGAGCCAGCGCTCGGTTCACGTGTTCCCGGCTCACGCCGGTCATTGCGGCAAGCGTGGACTGCGATATCTTGGGTGTGACCGCGAGGCCCGTGCCGGTCTCAACACTGGAGTCCACCAGCTCGAGCAACCGGAGCACGAGTCGATCGATCAGCGGTCGGGTTGCCAGCGAGGTGATCACCATCGTTTGCCAGCGTGAATTGGATGCCAGGCGCTCCAGCACGCGATCTTTGACACCCGTGTGCTGCTCCATGAATGGAGCGAGGTCGCGCCGGTCGAGGCGCAGCAGCGCCGAGGGCTCGACCGCGATGACCGCCACGATGCGAACGTGTTCCGCCTCGAAATAGCCAGGCTCGCCGAAGGTCATTCCCGGCCCGTGCAGGGAGTGGATGACCTCCTCGCCGTCGGCGTCGACCGCGTAGCCTTTCAGCTCGCCAGACATGACGACGAAGATCTCATTCGCGGGGTCGCCGACATGGCATAGGTGCTCACCCCGAACGAGGAGTCGCGCGCGCGTGACGGCCGCGAGCGGCGTGATCTGATCACGCGTCATGCCCTCGAAGAGATACGAGCGGGCGAGACCCGCCAGGACATCGTGGCTCGTGCGCACGGGGATCCTCCTTGACCCGGGAGATCAGGAGCCCGGCTACCTGCCAGTGAGCGCCAGCATCAACGACTGCATCGAGTCGTCTGCCGGCGCTTTCGCGGGACCGAAAGCCCCGCCCGATCTCCAGTCCTCGGCATGCTGCCGCAGCTCCTCGTAGCTGAACGCGACCAGCTCCGGGTCCAACGTCTCGTCCGCATCGATGGCCCGAGCCAGATCCCATGAATGAATCACGCTGTCCACCGCCATCTGCTTCAGGTACTCGGCACCCGGCACGTCACCGAAGGAGAGATGGACGATTCGAGTCAGTGCGTCGTTTTCCGCTGCAGCCGCCTGCGCACCGCGTGCGGCGCCCGCCACCGCTTCAACCGGATCGTCCCCCAGCAGGTCACCGTCAAGACGGCTTCCGACGTCACCAACCGTTCTTCCGGCCATGAGTTCTGGGACCCACAGGTATTCACCCGCTACATGGTTGACGAGGGCGCGAACGCTCCAGTCCGCGCATGGCGTCGACGCCGACCATTGAGACGCACTCACCTGCCGCACAAGTCGGACATACCCACCGCTCGCGCGGAGAAATGCCGCTCCTTCATCCATGGCGCGGGACCTCCATACCCGTCGATGAGAGTAGCGATCCTGGACGTCGCTTGCACGCATGAGGACCCAGGGTCAGTGCTAGAGCAGCGGGATTCCCCGCTCAGGCCGCAACCGTGGGCTTGAGCCGGAGTCGCAGTCCGGTGCCCTTGGCGTTACCGAGGAGGGACTGCAGCACGACAGGGCCGAGGTCGAAGTCTTCAGCCGGCGCAGGTCGACCCATCAGGTACCCCTGGGCGGCGTCGCAGCCGAGGTCATCCACAAGAGCCAACGCGTCGAGGTTCTCGATTCCCTCCGCGACGATCCGCAAGCCGAGCGAGTGGGCCAGGTCGACCGTCGAGCGAATCACCGACACGGCGCGCTTGTCGCGAGGTGCGCCGGTCAGGAACGTGCGATCGAGCTTGAGCTCGGTAACCGGCAGCCGCCGAATATACGTGAGCGATGAGAACCCAGTGCCGAAATCGTCGATCGACAACTCCACGCCGAGAGCACGCAGCCGGTCAAGGATCAGCATCGCCTGCTCAGGGTCGGTGATGAAGCAGTCCTCAGTGATCTCGAGGGTAATGCGGGCCGGATCGATCCTGCGCATCGATATGAGTGCGGCGATCTTGTCGGGCAGGTCGTCGTCACGCAGAGTCGCCGCCGAGATGTTCACCGAGACGCCGATGCTGTACCCCATCTCGGACCATCGCGTTTGCTGCACGAACGCCTGATCGAGCACATCCATGGTGAAGGAGTCCATCAAACCGGCGTCCGTGACCAGGCCGAGGAACACCGCCGGCGCGAGGATTCCGCGTGATGGATGCTGCCAGCGTGCCAAGGCTTCGGCGCCCCTGACCTCGCCGCTCGACAAGTCGAGGATCGGCTGGTAATGCAACACGATCTCATGGCGGCGGAGGGCATCCCTCAGGTCTTCCATGAGCTCGAGCCGGTCCCGGGCATTCTGGTCGTGTTCCGCCGAGTAGATCTGCCAGGGCGCATGCGCGCGTTTGGCTGCGAACATGGCGACATCCGCCTTCTGGAGCACGCTTTCGGGAGTCGTCCCGTGGTCGGGTGCGAGTGCGATCCCGATACTGGGGTCGACTCGAAGGCTCATCCCTTCGAGCTGAAACGGCTGGCGCAGGGCTTCGCGAACACGTTCCGCCGCCGCCGTTGCGGCCGTGAGATCGAGAAGCGGAGAGAGCACCAAGCCGAATTCGTCGCCTCCCAGGCGCGCGACTATATCGGTGCCTCGCACGGCGGCAGTGAGACGCGGGCCGAGCTGGCGGAGGACGTCATCACCCACGTGGTGTCCGAGGCTGTCGTTGATCTCCTTGAAACGATCAAGGTCGATCAACAACACGGCGACACGATGTGGCGCGGGGTCTTGCTCGAGCGCCGCAGCAAGCCGCTCGAAGAAGAGGCGGCGGTTTGGCAAGCCGGTGAGATCGTCAGTTCGCGCCTCTCGCCTGCTCTCCGCGAGCGCGCGCAGCTGTCGAAACGCATAGGCGGACCGACCGATGGCGATGACGAGCGTGACGCCGGCAAGGACAACGCCGAGCCGAATGCCATGTTGCGCGCTCGCATACACAACGATCCCGAGCGAGCTCAAGAGGAAGAGCGCCGGAACGACATTCGGCGCCTGAATCACCGGGGAGTCCTTGCTCTTGGGGCTCATCCGCTGCCACGAAGCGAGTGCGATCATGAATGCGGCGATCGCCCACAGGCTGTCCAGCGGAGTTCCGACGACGTAGGTGTCCGACGCCACCCGAAGCAGGTAGACGCTGTCTGCACCGGCAAAAATCACGAGGCCGGCACCGAGCGTCCACCAGAGCGGTCCGGGTCGCCAACCGCGCACGGCAAAGACGCCGACGACAAGGCTGATGAGCACGAGATCCCCGAACGGGTATGCAACATTCGTCACCACGGATCCGAAATTGCCAACGTTCGTCTGGATGATCGGGCTGAGGAGCAGTGTTGCCTCGAGGGCTGCCACGCCGAGTGCCGCGATCAGGCCATCGACCCAAATCGTCCTCGAGATGTTCGGGACGGTCTCGCGTACCAGCAGTGCGATGCCCACGAGCGCGAGTGGATAGTCGAGCAGGAACGAGAAGTCCGCAATCGAGGGGTATGGGACCGGGGTGAAGTGCTGCACGAGGGCGGTGAACAGCACTGATCCGGCGGTGAAGAATGTCAAGCCGCCGGCGAATGCCGCCCACGCCCACCGTCCGCGGCGTCGAGCAATCGCGCGCCACGCCAGTAACGTCACGCAGCCGACAATCCCGAGGTTGTTGACCCAGACGTCGAAGAACGCGATCGACGTACCGGGGCGCCGGAGAATCGTGGACACCAGGTACAGAGCGACGAGACCGCCGGTGACGACCTGAAGGATCCCCACCCCTCTGGGCAGCCGGGCAAAACCCTCGACTAGACCGGAAACCCGTCGGCGCACTGCTTGGCCCTCCAGCAGTACGCGCGCCTGGTGAGCACTGCCTGGTGTGATCCTCACGACGGCCACACGCCGCCGCTTGGAAGTTGACCTCAGCCTAGGTGAGGCAGCACGGCCATATCCGACCGGACGGGTTACGGAATCGTAAGACGGGGTGCCGATCTGCGCCGGCACCCTAGGTGGAGCCGGCGGATCGTGCGATGTATCGTCGAAAGCGCGAGCGACCCGCGCTCCGCTAATGGCTCTTGAGCATGATTGCGAGAGCACTGCGTGAGTTGACGCCGAGCTTGCTGTAGACGTTGCGCAGGTGATACTCGACGGTTTTCGGGCTGAGGAAGAGCTCCGCGGCCGCCTCGCGTGTTGTCTTGCCGGCGGCAAGCACCTGAGCGATATGGAACTCCTGCCGGGTGAGCGCATCCAGGGCCTGGACCCCGCGCCGCCGCGGAGTCTCGCCCGTTGCGAGCAGCTCGGTGCGGGTGCGTTCGCTCCATGGTGCGGCGCCGAGCCGGTCGAAGATATCGAGCGCCTCGCGCAGCTCTTCTCGAGCGTGCTTACGCCGCCGACCGCGACGGAGCCGCGCCCCATACGCGAGATGGGTGAGCCCGAGCTCGAACGCGTCGGGCGACCGCTCCTGGATGGCAAGCGCTTGTCTGAACAATTCGGGGAAGTCGTTGTCAGCGGCCAGGAGTCCGCGGCACCGCGCCGCCCGGGCGAGCGACCATGGCTGCCCTTTCTTCAGGGCTTCGTCATCGAGCCGCGCTGACGCCTCGACGGCCTCGGATGTTCGCCCAACGCGCAGGTACGCGTCGACGAGTTCAGCCGCGGGAGACAGGTCGATGTCCCTGATTCCCAACTCCGCGATCCGGCGTTCGCACTGCTCGTAGTGTTCGATCGCCGCCGACGGACGCCCGAGCCCAAGTTCGAGCTCGCCGAGTGCGCGAATCGCCCACGTCCCGAAGAGGTGGATGCCGAGTGCCTCGCAGAGCGCGGTTGCCTCGGCGGCATGAGCTCGGCACTCAGGCTCTCGCCCCTGGCGCGCCTCCAGCCAGGCGAGTCCCGCGAGCGCACTGGCCAGCTCTGTGCGCTGACCGGTTTCGCGAGCGAGCCGGATGGCTTCGTCGTACTCGACCGCGCCGCTGGGCCAGTCCTCGCTGGCGGCATGATCGCGAGCCACGCGGCTGAGCAGCCAAGGAAGGATACCGAGCGCCGCCTGCCCACGCGCGGTGTCGATGGCCCCCTCGACGAGCGCACGACTGCTCCCGGTTTCCCGCAACCAGAGTGGTCCCATGGCCAACCATGAGAGCAGGCGCGTCTCGCCGCGCAGCGCGTCGTCCCCTTCTGCCAGTCCAACCGCCTCGCGAATGGAATCGATGCCGCCGCGTGGGTCGCCCGCGAAGACCAGCGTCATCCCATTCGCTGTGCCCGCGAGGAATCGCGTCCGATTGGAAGCTGCAGCCGGCAGGAGATCCATCGCGCGGCGGGCGGTATGCACCATCGTCGCGACATCGCCGGAGTAGAAGCAGGCGTCGACAGCTTCGGCGAGAAGCTCGACGGCGAGCTCCGGGTCGTTTGATGACACGCGCTCAGCAGCGGCAACGAGGATGGCGTGACCTTCCATCACGGGGCCTCGGCGCACCGCGATGTGTCCACGAAGCTGCTCGATCTCGATGAGCCGGCTCGTCTCGGTCACGAGGTCCCGTGCCTCCGACAGCAGGCGGATCGCGCGGTCTGCGAGTCCCGCCAGCCACGCGGAGTCGGCAGCCGAGGCAAGGAGTTGACCGCGCAGCTCGCCGTCTTGAGCGAGCCGTGCAGCACGTTCGAACGCAGCGTCAGCGACCGCATATGCGCTGCGCTGGCGAGCGCGAGTGGCCGCCTCGGCGAGTGCGGACGATGCAGCGTCGTCCGTCCCGACGGCGGCTGCCGCCAGGTGCCAGGCTTTACGGTCGGCGTCACGATCTGGGAGCGCCGCCGCAACTGCGCGATGCGCTCGGCGACGTCCCTCTGGAGAAGACCCTGCGTAGATTGCGGCACGCGCAAGGGGATGTCGAAACTGGACGTGCCCGGCGCCCAGAGTCACGAGGCCCGCGTCCTCGGCGACGCTGAGGCCGCGGAGGTCGAGACCCAGCAGCGCCGCGGCCCGTTCCAGCGTGGGCACGTCATCCGCGTCGTTCGTCGCGGCCAGCACAAGCAGTTGTCGAGCCGGCTCGTCGAGGGCGTCTGCCCGCTGCAGGAAGGCCCTGGAGACTTTGGCAGGCACCGGTATGGGCGCGTCGATCGCGGTGACGGCGAGGCTTGAGCTCTCGCGAGACAGCTCGAGCAACGCAAGTGGGTTGCCTGCCGTCGCGCTATAGAGGCGCGCCGCGGTTTCGGGTCCGACCGCGCCAAGCAGTTGGGCAGACGCTTCCTCATCCAGACCACCGACATGCAGCACCGGAAGATCGGTGTCGTCGACGAGCGACGATTCGCCTTCACGGATGGCGAGAAGTGCGCCAATCGGCTCCGCGACAAATCTGCGCAACGCGAACCGCAGCGCCTCAGCGGTCGACGCGTCGAGCAGATGGACATCGTCGATGAGCAACAGCGCCGGTGCCTCCTCCGCATAGGCGGCCAGCAGGCTGAGCGTTGCCGCGCCGACGGCAAAACGCTCACCCGCAATGCCGGGCCGGAGTGCAAGAGCGCTCTCGAGGGTCGCTGCGCGGGCGCGGGGGATGCTCGAAAGCAAGCCGAGTGCCGGGCGGAGCAGCTCAAACAGCGCGGCGAAGGGAACATTGGTCTCGGATTCGACGCCGCGTGCGCGAAGGAGCCGTAATCCCACGGCGTTCTCAGCCGCGTACTCGAGCAGCGATGTCTTGCCGATTCCTGGTTCGCCAATCAGGGCAAGCACCGCGCTTCGTCCGAGGCGAGCGCTCGCCATGACTTCATGGAGCGCCAGCCGCTCCTGGTCGCGGCCGAGCAGCATGCCGAGATTGTACGTACGGGCCTGACGGCCCTCCGGCGATGCGAGAAAACCCAGGGGGTCCCCCGGACGCGATCCGCAAGCAGCGCCGATAGCCTCCCGGCCATGTATCACCGCTAGGAGGAACTCTGATGACGCAGACACTGCAGCCGGTTGCGATCGACGGAGCGAAGTTGGAGAAATTCGTCTTCAAGGTAGTTGACGAGATCGGCGCGACCTTGAGTACCGCGCTCGTCGTCATGGGAGACCGGCTCGGCCTCTATCGCGCGCTCGCGGGGGCAGGGCCCCTGTCTTCGACCGAGCTCGCGGAACGAACTGGAACGGCGGAGCGCTACGTCCGCGAATGGCTCAACGCGCAAGCCGCGGGCGGATTCGTGGAATACGACCCCGAGAGTGGCCGGTACACACTCCCTGCGGAGCAGGCGGTTGCGTTGACGGACCCCGACAGCCCCGTCTACCTCCCTGGGTTCTTCCAAATCGCTCTCGGCAGCGTGCACGACGCCGAGCGCATCGTGGATGCGGCGCGCACCGGCGGCGGCGTCGGCTGGCACGAGCATGTGCAGGACGTCCACGAGGGCTGCGAGCGGTTCTTCCGTCCCGGCTACAACGCCAACCTGGTATCGAGCTGGCTCCCGGCACTCGACGGGGTCGTGGCCAAGCTCGAAAAGGGCGCGCGAGTCGCTGATGTCGGTTGCGGTCATGGCGCATCGACCGTGCTCTTGGCGAACGCATATCCCAACTCGTCGATCCAAGGATCGGATTACCACGCAGGTTCGATCGAGACCGCGCGTCGCAGGGCCGAAGACGGCGGCGTCGCCGGTCGGGCCACCTTTGAGGTTGCATCGGCGCAGACCTTCACTGGAAGTGGCTACGATCTCGTGACCATGTTCGACTGCCTGCACGACATGGGTGATCCCATCGGGGCCGCCCGCCATGTGCGCGAGGCGATAGCCCCAGATGGGACGTGGATGATCGTCGAGCCCGCGGCAGGCGATCGTGTCGAGGACAACATCAACCCGATCGGCCGTGCGTACTACGGCTTCTCGACACTCCTGTGCACGCCCGCGTCGCTCTCCCAGGAGGTCGGGCTGGCGCTCGGCGCGCAGGCAGGCGAAGCACGCATCCGCGACGTCGCGACCGCAGGAGGCTTCACACGATTCCGCCGGGCGACCGAGACTCCGTTCAACATCGTGTACGAAGCCCGGCCCTGAGCTTGATTGATCGATTGTCGAGGGATGTGGAGGTGGCGAGGATGTACGGAACCATCATGCGGGCCCAGGTCAAACCTGGGCGCCGCACGGAGTACGAGCAACTCATGCGCGAAATGGTGCCCAGCGCCGAGGCCTATGGCCAGGGAATCCATTCGTATGAGGTCGCATGGGAAGACAAGGATCCAGACCGGCTCGTGCTGATCGTCCATTTCAAGGACCGCGAAAGCTATCTGGCGAATGCAGGTCGCACTCAGACGAACGAGGACTATCAGCGACAGCTCGAGTACCTCGACGGGGAGCCGGAATGGATCGACGTCAACTACGCCGACTACGTCGGCAAACCTTTGGGAGGCTGACTTTCCGTACTGCCCGTTCTGCGCGGCGCCGCCAGGCGGCGCCGCGCACGCGTCCGATCGAGAGGATCGGAATGTCGTCTCGGTAATGGGTTGCGAGTTGCCTGCCTGACCAACCTCCCTGTGGTCGATGGCCGTGAAATGGGATGCTGCGGGCTGCAAAGATTTGCTGTCCCCAGACAGGGAGAATCGACGATGACCTTCAAAGACTTCTGCATCGTGGTCAGCTTCACGCTGTTCCTCGTCGCCGGTGTGGTCGAGCTGACCACGAATTCCGTGCTCTCCCGCACCGCTGTGGCCCTGACGCTGTTCGCTATCGCCTTCTACGTGCTGTCGCGTATCGGACCGATAGCCTTCCCGACCGTCAAGGGACCTCCACCTCCCGCCTGACTCGTGCCGGCGTGAGCCCGGCGCGACGTGCCGCCGTCACAGAGACGCAACAGCAGAGCAGACACGAGGGTGTAGGTTGCGGTCGTCCCTTCCCACCACGTCAGCGCAAGGTGGTCGATCATGGTCGAGAACAGGATGCCTGAGTGCATCGAGTGCCACTCCAACGAGGTGGTCGAGCACAAGCACGATGTCGGAGCGGTCGGCGACGCAACCCGAGGGTACGTGGTCAGCTACGAATGCGTCGAGTGTGGCCGGCAATGGCAGCCAAGCACCGAGTTGACGGGCTACCAGAGTCCGAGGGCGGTCCGCAAGTACTCCTGACGTCGTGCCCGCGGGGAGCTACGCCGCAGTTCCTTGCGCAAGCCACCGCCGGAAGAGATCGACACGATCTGCCGGCCACCGGCCGTCGCAAGGCATCGCTCCTTCTTCAAGGCGGGCAAGGATCACGGGTGCGTGCTCGCGGACGTCGTCAAAGGACCAGAGGTCGAAGTGGGACAGCATCGCGGCGCGGTCCTTCTCACGAAAGAGCGGCTTCACGTCAGCCAGGTAACTGACCGGATCACCATTAGTATCTAAGGACATCTTTGGCCTCCTGTTCCCCGGTGATGCTGACGTGAAGGACTGAGCGCGACGGATCGCGGTTACGTTGGGATCCTCAGCCTCGCGAGCGCGGAGTTTACGGAACCCGACCGGCAATTCGGCAGATGCGGCTCGACGTCCGCCTCAATCAGACCCTACGCTCCGCTCCGGCACGATGAGCACGGGACCGGCGGCCTGGTGCAGAAGCGCAGACGCGATCCTGCCTCGGCCATGGTGCTTCGCCGATCTGCCCGCAACGATCAGAACTCGCGGGTCTGAGGCCAGACCGAGGAGAACCCTCTCCGGCTCGCCAGGGGTTACCCACGAACTGATCTCGGCACCGGTCTCCGCCTCCAATCGCGCAGCGCGACGCTGCACATCCTCGCGTATGGACCTCGAGGCAGGCTCGTCCCTCCCGTCGACGCCAGCTGCGCCTCGCTGTGAGATCACGCGGACAAGACCGGCGGGGATCCTGAGCACACAGGCAAGCTTGGCTCCCTCGTTGGCCACGGCCGGATCGTCATTGCCGTCGGCATCCACGATGACGACCGATCTCGGAGGCCAGGTGGCACATTGCCCTCGGACGACGAGCACCGGCCGATCCACCCCGCGAACGAACGCTTCCGGGAGCAGCCCCATCAGGTGACCACCCACTCCGCGCCCAGCCCGGCTGCCGATGACGATGAGTGACGCGCCGATCGTATCGGCGGTCCGCGCAACGACCGCGACGGCGCTGCCTTCAGCCACGTACCCTGCGCCGACTCGCATCCCAAGTGAGACGAGGTGGTCCCGGACCAGGTTTTGCGCTGCACGCGCAGAAGTCTCATAGACGCCGGGGACATCCAGCTCGCCGGCCGTCGGGGCGAATCTTCCGATCGGCGGAACTTGCCAGGCGGTGACGAGCCGCAACTGCACGCCGGCGTGAGCGGCGACGTCTGCGGCCGCGCAACGCGCGACCACGGCGTCATCGGATCCGCGATCGGCGAGCAAAACCGGACCGGGGACGTGCCGTCGCCAACCCGATTCGGTCTGATCAAGAGCAGCCTGAACCATGATGTGCACCTCCTTGCTGCGGGCACCCGCAGCGGAAACCGCACTCGTCGCGCTTCCGTTTTCTCTACATAGATAGTCTATATAGACGGTCAGTGCAATGCAAGCTCGGCCAGCCGGCCGCTGTCCTCCGCAGGTTCATAGGTTCTCTATACAATGTGAGCAGGATGGCCAGTGCTCGAATGGCGGACCAGTTGGGTGTCGCGCTCACACGTCTGAACAACGTGCTCCGTGAGGCCGTGCTGCCACCGGGCATGAACTCAGCGCAGGCGCGGACCCTGCTGGCGCTGCACGACGCCGGGCCACAACGGGTGACGGACTTGGCGCGGTTGGACCATCTCAAGCAACCCACCATGTCCGCCGTGCTCATTCGCATGGAGCGCCTTGGCTGGGTGCGACGGCTCGAGGACAAGGACGACCTCCGTGCAGTGATCGCTCGCCTGACGACGGCTGGCGAGCGAATCGCGAGCCAGTTGATCGCCGCCCGGACCACGGTGCTGCAGTCATATCTCGACACGCTGTCAGCCACCGAGCGCGCCGCTCTCGCAGCGGCGCTCCCCGCGCTCCGAAAGCTGTCGCCGAGACGGCAGCGATGACCTCAACGCCACCGCCAAACCGCTTCCTTGCACGCCGCTAGCAGATCAAAGTTGCCAAACGCGTCATGGTCTGCCATGCTCTAACGGCGGCCGGGGGGCCGAGCAATCGGGTTGCGGCATCAGGCGTCTCCAGAAGTCGTCAAAGACCGCTGGGCATCGTCTCTGCGTTGGACTGTGCACGTCTTGACGTCGAGCGCACGCAGGCTGGGTCGGAGTGCCCCGGAGCGCTGAGGACGTTGCGAGCGTCGGCAGGAGGGGGAATAGATTGCAGGCCACCGGGTCGAGGGCGATTGGGACGAACTCCACGGTGGCCTCGCGTCCGTTCAACCGCTCGCTCGAGGGTCTGCGTGGGGTCGCCGCGGTCCTGGTCGTCCTTGCGCATACGCTGCCGGGGGCCGGCGGATTCACATTGGGCGTCGATATCTTCTTCGTCCTCTCGGGATTTCTGATCACCCGTCTTGTCATTGACGAGCTGGCGATGCGAGGCGACGTCTCCCTTCGATCGTTCTATATCCGGCGCGGTTTTCGGCTGTTCCCGGCACTCTTCGTCTTTCTTGCGGCGGTGCTCATCTGGGCCCAGGTGTTTGCTCCAGCGTCGGGTATCTCAATCGTGCACAGCACCGTCCTCAGCAGCCTGCTCTATGTCGAGAACTGGCACATCGTCGCCGTCGGGGGTGTCGGTGGTGCCGGACTGATCAGAGACCCGGCTGCTCAAGCGTGGTCGCTCTCTGTCGAGGAGCAGTTCTACGTGGTCTGGCCGATCATCCTCATCGCGGCGTGGAAATGGAAGGGACAGCGGGCGGCACTGATCGTGGCCGGCTGCGGTTTGGTCCTGGCCGTCGCCGAGTGCATCGGTCTCGGGTTGCTCGGAAGCACCGTCGTGAGGATCTACATGGGGTCGGACACCCGCGCGGGCCAACTCCTGGCGGGGTGCTGTGTTGCGCTGCTCGGGCATTGCGGGCTCCTCCCACGCCTCCCCAAGTTCGGGACGATTCTCGCCTTGGCGGGAGTCCTGGTGCTGGCACTCCACCCGCTGCCGCTGGTGTGTCAACTCACGGCAACGACGTTGCTCGGGGGATTGCTCGTCGCCGGCCTATCGCAGCACGAACTCTGGCCGCTGACCAGCTCGCCGGCGCGCTGGCTCGGACAGCGCTCATATGCGCTCTACCTCTGGCATCCGTTTGTGGCCGTGATCTTCTTCTATCAGTTCCGTCTCGGCGACGGCCTGGCGATGCTCGCGTGCGTGCTGCTCATCTCGGTGTTCATCGCCCATGTGACCCACCAGCTTGTCGAGCGGCCGCTCCGCGAGGTTGGGTGGCGGTTAGCAGAGCGCGTCGCGAACGCGGCACCGCCGAACCCGTTGCGCAGTCTCGTGGCCGAGGCGGTCGTCTGACTCGCTACTCCTGCGGGATTGCCCCGATCTGCTTGAGCAGACCGAAGAAATCGAGCTCCGCCCACTGTTCCACGACGCGACCGTTCTCCACTTTGAACATGTTGATGCCGTCCATCTCGATAGGCCGGCCGGTTGCCGGGATGCCGGCGAACTCGCCGCCGTGGATGCCCCGCCAGGTGACGCGGTTGGCGACCATCTGGCCCTGCGCGATCTGATCCCGGATCTCATAGGTATAGCCGGGGAAACCAACGCCAAAGCCGGTGACGAACTGCTCGAAGGTTGCGCGATCCATCGGCGGCTGGCCCGGCATGTACGCCACGAATCCATTGCTGAAGATCTCAGCGGGATCGGCGGTGTCGCCGTGGTTGTAGCCGATGGCGCGTCGGACGAGTGCCTTGTTCGCTTCAGTTGTGGTCACTGCTGTCATCATCTCGTGTTCTCCTCTTATGCAGAAGCAGGCGCAGGGATCACGCCAATCTGCTGCAACATGCCGAGTTGGTCCCAGGTGACCCAATCCTCAATCCACTTTCCCGCCTCGTCGAAGCGAGCGATGACCATGACGCCGACATCAACCCGCTTTCCCGTTGCCGGCACGCCGAGGAGCGTTCCACGATGCGTGCCCCGCAGCGAAAAACGTCCTGCGACGCGGTCGCCTTCCGCGACCACCTCTTCGACCGGACAGACGAGATCTGGCATCCCCTCTCGGAGAGCGCGAACGAAGATCTTCAAGCCTTCGAGGGTTGGCGGGAGTCCCGGCCTGTCCGCATGGGTCACGTAGTCCGCCGAGTACAGCTCGTCGGCCACGTCGACGTTTCCCTGGCTGCAGCCTTCGTCGAACCAGCGTCGGTACGTCGCCGCGTTGTCTTCCACACTCATGTGTGTCCTCCTTGTATGTACTGAACGTCGCCGGTGTTCCAGCGCCGGGAACATCGTCCGTGCTGTCAGGAGGCGCCCACATCGCCCGTTTGGGCCATTTTTCAGAGGAGACTGTTCTCCATCGCGAACATCGTCGCGCCGGCACGCGTGGAGACGGCTGTCTTGTCGTAGATGTGCCGGATGTGATGCTTGACGGTGTCGGGAGCCAGGAAGAGCTGCTCGCCGATATCGCGGTTGGAGAACCCGCGCGCCATGAGCCGCAGCACCTCCACCTCCCGCCGGCTGAGTCCCGCCGGCCGCTCGCGACGGGTCGGTGTCACGCGGTGGCCCGCTTCGGCGAGGACTGCGTAGACAGCGTCGCCGTCCAACCGTCCATCCCGCACCTCCCGGCGCAACTCCGTCTCAGCATCCGAGGCGGACAGAGGGTCGCGATACGGGCGCGGCTCGATCATGGCGTGATAGGCGTCGGCCGCGGCCAGGATGCGAGCAGCGGGCAGAATCGCCTGGCCCGCGAGAGCCCGATGGTAGCCCGAGCCGTCCATGCGCTCGTGATGCTGCGAAGCCATTGCGCCGAGACGCCGCAACGGCTCGGGTCTGGCCAGCACTCGGTCTGTGTAATACGCGTGCAACCGGACCTGCTCCCACTCCCGCTCCGAGAGCGGGCCTTCCTTTCCCCAGAGCCCAGTGGAGACTCCCACTCGCCCGATGTCGTGCAAAAGGCCCGCGCGATGCAGTGACGTCACGTCCGTCTCAGTCAGCCCGTAGCGCTCTCCGGCACCGGCCGCCAACGCGGCCACGCCCGTCGAGTGGCCCAGGGTATACGGGGACTTGATGTCGGCGAAATCTGCCAGAGCCTCGCAAGCGCGATCGAACTCCTCGCCGGTCAGCCGGTCACGCCGTCCTGGTTCAAGGGCGAGCACAGACTCCCACGTGGGCTCTTGGTCTAGCCCCGCAAGAATGGCTGAAGCGTTGTCGCAGAAGCCTGCCGCCATATTTGGGTCGTACGCACCGCCGCTCCGTTTCCGCACCGTTTCGACCGCCGCATCTGGTCCGCCGATCCGATTCCACACGACGGCGTCCTGTGCGAGCGTCACCACGAGCACCGGGGGTGCTACGTCATCGCCATTCAGCCCATGCGGCTGGCCCTTGCCGTCCCAGCGCTCATAGAGCTGACCCAGACAGACGATGAGCGACTCCGACAGGCCAAGCCGCCGCGCCAGCCTCTGGGCCACCTCGCAGTGACCGGCGAAGCTCTCATGCGTCAGCTGAGGAAGGGTGAGCAGCCCACGCGCAATGACCGCTTCCATGCGAGATGGCGGTTCGCCGGCGTTTGCCTGGCGAATAAAGCGCACCGCCAGATCGACAACCGCAGGAACCTCACCGGGATCGACGGCGGCGAAGTCGTGTCGTAAGGCCAGCTCGTCGCCCACCAGTGCTGCGAGGAGGTATGTCTCGGCATTGCATCCGATATAGCGGAGCAGCGCCTGGTAATAGACATCGCGCATCGTGCTCGTGTCGAGGCTGAGTGCATCGCCGAGCCGGACCGCCACGACGCATGAGCTCAGTGCCGTCTCCAATGGTTGCCCCATCCCGAGATCGGTGGCAATGGACAGCGCCGCCATCAGCTCTGCGAGGCGAACGCCGGAGTCGGCCGCGGACGAGTGTGGCCCCTCCCCCTTCGCGGCTGGTGTCATGCGGTGACAATATCGCCGACAGCCGACGCTGTTCGCGATCTACTCCGACTTCCACCGCCGGTAGATGTCGACGAGCTCCTGCCTCGCCTCGGGGGTGAGGTCGTCGGCTTGGATCGCTCCGCTGACACGGATGGTCGTTCTGATCTGCTCGAGATAGGCCGAACAGTTGGAACATCCGCGGAGATGGAATTCGAGGCGGCGTCGATCGCGGTGCGACAGGGTCCCCTCGAGGTAGTCCGTGATCAGCTCGACGGCCTGCCTGCACGCGATGTCTTTCGGACGGAGCAGCAACATCACTCGGCCTTACGCAATGCGACGTCGAGGGTTTCGCGCAGGCGGCTGCGACCGCGATGCAGCAGGATTCGCTGGTTGCCCGCACTGATGTCGAGGACGCTGCGCACCTCGTCGCTTGACAATCCCTCGACATCGCGCAGGACCACCACCGTGCGCTGACGTGAGGGAAGCTCCTCCAGCGCAGCCTTGAGGATCGGCGCCCACGCTGCGGCCTCAAGGCGGTCGTCGGACTGCGACCAGTGCTCCAGTGGATCGGCCCATTGACCCTGAGCATCGAAGCGATCGGGATCGACGGCATCGAGTGATTCGACTGCGGCGGTGCGTTGTTCGTGGGTGGCGGCCGAGCGCACGCGGTTGACGAGGATGTGGAACAGCCACGTCTTGAACGATGAGCGCCCTTCGAAGCGCTCGATGCCACGAACCACGCCCAGCCACGTGTCCTGAACGGCCTCTTCCGCCACGGCCTGGCTCGGGACCATGGATCGCGCGAGACGCAACATCGGTTGATGGTAGCGGTCGACCAAAGTCACGAAGGCACCCTCATCGCCGCCTCGGAGCCGGCCGAGCAGTTCCACATCAATCTCCACGGTCTGAAGGGTAGAGACCGATGCGCACGCACCGGCTGGCCGGCCGGCACTCGTAGCGGCAGTCGCGGTCAGCTCCTCTCGTTTCGGTGAGACACGTTACTTCCGTCCCTGCGACCCATCGAACCGTTACAGGTCGGGGCCTGAGGACCAGCGCGCACGACCCGCGTAACGCTTTCAGGCCCTGCGGGGACGGTACTTGCGAAATCCGTCAACCCGAGACCAGGGAGATGTCATGAGGAGATCGATCCGCCTTTCTGTCGGTGCGGGTGTGGTGCTGGGGCTCTCCACGCTGCTCACGCCTCTGACGGCGGGCGCCGAAGGGCTGGGCAGTAGCGATGTCCACGCCGTGTTCGTTCAGACCAACGACACGGCGGGGAATCAGGTGGTGGTCTACCGCCGTGGCGCCCATGGGGGGCTCAGCTTCGCCGCCCGCTACAACACCGGCGGCCTCGGTGTGGCGCTCACTGGAGCCGTCGTGGACAAGCTCGCCTCGCAGGGCAGCCTTGCCTTCGACGCTTCGGCGCAGGCCCTGATCGCGGTCAATGGCGGAAGCAAATCCATCACTGAGTTCCAGGTCGACGGCACGCGTCTTACGGGACGCCGGTCCGTGGCTTCGGGCGGCTCGATCCCAGTCAGCGTGGCCGTCAGTGGGAACCGGCTCTACGTGCTGAACGCGGGCGGGACGGGCTCGGTGCAGGGCTTCTACGTCAACAGCTTCCACACCATCGCTGGAAGTCATCGCAATCTCAACCTGACGCCGGGCGTCACGCCGCAATACCTCAATACGCCCGGCCAGATCGGCCTCACCCCCGATGGGCGCCAGCTCATCGTCACCACCAAGGCGAACGGAAGCGACATCGACGTGTTTGGAGTCGCTCCAAACGGCGCGCTGTCGTCGACGCCAACCGTGAACCCGTCGGCCACCCCGGTGCCCTTCGGATTCACCTTCAACCCGGCAGGGGATCTCGTGGTCACCGAGGCAGGCACGAGCGCGTTGACCACCTACGCGGTTCATGGCGATGGCACCCTGACGGAGCTGCACTCACTCACCGACGGATTGGCAGCACTGTGCTGGGTGACCAAGACCGGCAACCAGTACTTCGGCGCGAACGCCGGTAGCGCCACCATCACGGCCTACCGCGTCGGTCCTGGAGGTCTGCCGACGATCAGCGGCGAAACAGCGACGGACGCGGGTCCCATCGACCTCGCCGCCGCACCAGACGGAACTGCCCTCTACGTCGAGACCGGCGGCGGTGACATCGTCGATGCCTTCTCCGTTCATCCCAATGGATCCCTCTCGTTCACCGGAAGCTCCGTCGCCCCTGAGCTTCCCGGCCACAGCGGCCTCGAAGGGATCGCGGTCAGCTAACGCACGCGCGCTGATAGGAGACCGGGCATCGAATGCCCGGTCTCTCGTTGGGACACACAGCACGTACGAAGGTTTTAGCGAGGATCACCTATAAGGAACTTATCTGACTTGCGTAACTAGGTTCCGTTGCGTTAGGTTCGCGGCGTTACCGACGCGGCCCCGCGGGTGCCGGAGTCCAGGGAACTCAGAGAGGCCGGAATGGAGGCAGCAGAATGTCCTTGACCCCCCGTAAGGTTGCCGTGTTGCTTGGTGCGGCCGCGCTCGGCGTCACAGGGGTGACCGGCACCGGCTGGGCAGCTGGTTCGGCCGCTCAAGCAAGTGGCGCGAGGGCCAGCTTTGCTCCGTTGACCCCGAGCCAGGTCAAAGACAACTCGTCCGGCAAGCGAGAGGCGATGGTGGTCGTGTTCGACGACCAGCTCACCAGCCTCCCGGCAAACAGGGCGCACCGGAACGCCCGAGCAGCAACGGCCGCGTCCATGCAGGCTCCGCTCGTCGCACAGCTGAGGCAGGTCGGGGCCACGCACATCACGACCCTTTCGCTCCTCAACGCCGTCGCGGCCACGATGCCGGTGGCCGAGGCTCAGGCGCTCAGCCACACCGCCGGCGTCAAGGAGGTCGTCCCTGACGGCACCATCATCATCGGGGACGGCGCGTCGAACACAAAGACAGTGGCCTCCTCCCGGGTGAAGCAGTCAAGCATCCCGGCCGTTGCGACCAACGGGCAGCAACTGTGCAACGCATCTCCCGCCGATCCGCTGCTGGAGCCCGAGGCCCTCACCAGCATCCATGACGCATCCAACAACCCGAACGACAAGCAGGAAGCCTCCAGGATCGCGACGGGCGCGGGCATCATCATCGGGAACCCCAACGCCGAGGAGCTGGCCGGTAACCCGAACATGATCCGGCCCGACGGCACGCACGTGGTCATCGATGCCCCGGACCCAACCGAGAACGTCTTCGACGACGAGTTCAACGGAGACGAGTCCACGATGGGTGCCCAGGGCACGGTCATCTACACCTACGCGTCGCAGCTGCCGTACGCGAACTTCCCCCCGAGCTGCACCTTCCGCATCGTGGGTGACGCGCCCGGCGCCTCGATTCTCTCGACCGGGTTCTTCACCGACACCAACTCGTTGGGTCAAGTCGTGGCTCCCGAGTCACAGGTCATCGCCGGGCTGCAGCAGGCGGTGAGCGACGGCGTGAACGTCGTCTCCGAGTCGTACGGCTACGGCGCGCTGCCGGGTGCCAACGACGACCTCCTCGCTCCGACGAACGACGCCATGGTGCAAGCGGGCGTTGTTGTCGTTGAGAGCGCAGGCGATAGCGGCTCGTCCGGAACGGTCGAGGCCCCCGCCGACGATCCCCTCGTCATCGACGCAGCCGGCACGAACGACCTCAGGCTCCTCGCCCAGGCGGACGGCTACACGAACGGCTGGGAAGACGACAACATGACCACCTTGTCGTCGGGCGGCACAGCTCCGAACGGCGCTGTGGTGGACCTCGCAGCCCCCGGCTACCTAGGACTCGCTGCGGCGGGAGCCGG
This sequence comes from Candidatus Dormiibacterota bacterium, assembly GCA_963830305.1. Taxonomy (GTDB): domain Bacteria; phylum Chloroflexota; class Dormibacteria; order Aeolococcales; family Aeolococcaceae; genus Palsa-851. Next base: position 101,658 of record CAWHLW010000009.1, read on the forward strand.
CCAGATTCCTCCGCTTCCGACCGAGGCCTTTGGCGGTACCAGCCAGTCCGCCCCCTTCATCTCCGGCGCCGCCGCCGATGTGATGCAGGCCTACCGCGGTACCCACGGCGGTACCCTGCCCACGCCAGCGCAGGTCAAGGAGATCCTCACAAGCACGGCAACCGACATCGGTGCCGAGTCAGACCAGCAGGGCGCAGGCCTCCTGAACGTGTACGCGGCCGTTCTGGCTGCGCGACAGATGCCCGGCACGAGCACGGCGAGCTCCAACACCCCTGAATTGGTGGACACCCCCACCCAGCTCGACGTTGAGGGCACAGGCGGCTCTACGGTGCATCAATCGGTCTCGTTGTACAACGCCTCCTCCAACGCCGAAACGGTTACCGGCACCTACCGGGTGCTCGGACGCGAGACGAGCCTCGACCGGCCCGTCACCGAGAGCGTCAGCGCCCCGCCGCCGAGCGATCCGATTCCTGCCCAGGGGGCTACCGCGGCAACACCGATCACCTTCAACGTGCCAAGCGGCATCGACGTGCTCGATGCCGACATGCGCTGGCCAGACCCGACCAACAGCGATGACAACATCCTGTCCTTCATCTTGACCGACCCTGCCGGGAGGTTGGCTCAGAGCTCGTACGACTACGGGGCCTCCAACTACGTTCCGTGTCCGGGCGGAGGCTGCAGCCCTGACATCCAGCACAGCACGATCGAGCATCCGATGCCCGGAAAATGGACGGCGCAGATCCTGTGGGCCAATGGCCGCGGCCACGTCCAGAGTGCGCCGGACGTCCCCGGCCCCTACACCGGCTCGGTGACCTTCCAGGCCAGCGGCCAGAACTTCACGACGAGCCACGCGTCGGCCCCCGTCACCATCCCGGCTCACAGCTCGGCGAGCGTGTCCCTCAGCATCACACTTCCGCAGGCCCCCGGCGATGCCCCCGAGTCGGTGCAGTTCACCGGCCCGAACGGGCTCGAGAGCTCGGTGCCGATCGCACGCCGCACCCTCATTCGCTCAGCCGGGGGCTCGTTCAACGCCACCCTGACCAGCTCGGTCTCGCGCGGTCCCGGGCAGATCAAGACGTACTACGTGAATGTGCCCGCGGGTAAGCACGACATCGACGTGTCGTTCGTGGCGCCGGACCACTCCGCCGACGATCCCGTGTACTACTACCTGTTCTCGCCTGCGGACCTCCTGCCCGAGGTCACCGAGTCAGGGTTCATCGACGTCTCCGCGATCGACACGACGCCGACGCCCGACAACCCGACTGGAAACGCCTCGCTCATCGCCCCCGATCCCCAGGCCGGTCTGTGGGAGATCGACGTGATGCAGGGCGCCACGACTGACGGGACGGAGTTCTCCCAGACCGTCCGGGGGGTCGTCGCGTACAACAAGCTCGCACCCGTTACTGAGACCGGTCTCCCGAGGTCCAAATCAAGGACCATCGACACCGGCTCCAACGTCCCGATCACAGTGACGGTCAAGAACACGACGAATCACGTCGGGCTCTTCGAGCTCCAAACGACGGGCGATGACATCAGTGGCGGCAATACCAGCACCCCGAAAGAGTTGGCACCCGGAGCCACGGGGACGCTGACCGCGACGCTGTCGCCCACGGCAACGACCGGGACCGTGGTGAAGGAGTTCCTCAGCGTCATCAACTCGACGGACTGGGGAGCCCTTGACCCGGCCGTCGGCGTCCCGACGTCGTGGTCCGACTTCCACGACTTTGCCTACGCCTACACAGTCGGGAGCTAGCTGCTCAGCCTGACACTAAGGCACGGCGCTGACTCGTCGCTTCGACGGGTCAGCGCCCGCCGGATCGATCCGATGCTCAGGTCGGTTCGGCGGTGGGTCTCGTGCAGGCGTGCTCCGCCAACATCTAACATGGTGTTCAGGGGGCCGCTCAGCCACGACGCCGATCGACGAACATGCATCCGTCACTCGGGTGCACTTTCAGCGGGAAGGTTGGCTTCTAGCGTGTCGGCGGCCAGAGCGCGTCGGGGTAAGAGGGGGTCGATCATGGGCGAAGGCGAAGTCATTGAGTGCCCGGAGTGCAGGTCGAACGAAGTGGTTCTGCACAAGCCAGGCGCCGCCACCCTTGGCGCCGCAACACGGACGGTGGTTTCCGGCTACGAGTGTGTCGACTGTGGTTGCCGTTGGGCGCCCGACGTCGAGTTGACTGGGCAAGCTCTCCGACCGATACGGCGCTAGTCCTCACGCCGGCGGTGGCTTTGTGCTCTTTAGGAGAGCTCCATCAGGCCCTCGACGACCCACGCCTTGAGATCCTCGAAGGCGCAGAAGGGTGCTTTGTCCGCTTCGGCCCGTGACAACACCTGGTCAGGTGTGGCGCCAGCCCTGAGGCCTGCATAGAGATAGACAGCTGCAGACGAGCGCGGACCGGTGCGACAGGTGACGAGGGTCGGCCGCGGTAGCTCATCGAGCGCCGCAACGTGCTGGCGTGCCAGGGCCATATCGAGCGTTCGAGGTGGATCGGACACGATGTTGGCCGACTCCGGGACTGCCGCCTCGACATCGTTGTATGACATGCCGCCGTCCATCGCGGCAAACTCTTCGCCGCAGAGGTAGAGCCACGAGGCGGCATTTGCGTCGCGCGCGAAGGATGCCGGATCCGCGATCAGCCCGCGGTTGAACGTGAGGCCCTGAGGACCTTCGAAATCGGTCATGACGTGCAGTCTATAGAGGTCGGACGCCTACCGGGAAACTACAGGTTCCGCAACCCTGGCCGCTTGTCTGCGGCTGGTCACGCCGAGCTTGGCCAGGATCGCCGCCACGTGATGATCGACGGTCTTTTCGGAAAGATGCAGGCGTCCAGCGATCTCACGGTTGCTCATTTCCTCGCCGAGCATCCCGAGCACCTCGACCTCGCGGGTTGTCAGCCCCGCGGCATTCTGCTTCGTCGAGGGACGCGGCCCTCGAGGCACGCTTCGCGCGCCGCCCTCACGCAGGAGGCGAGCGGCGATCGCGGCTGCCGGTCTCGCGTCAAGTGCTTGAAAGATGGTGAGTGCGCGCCGGTGATTCTCGTCTGATGCTCCCGCGCAGAGCGTGATCGCGGCCTCGTATTGGCAGCCGAGCTCCGTCCACGCCGCGGCTGCGCCGGCTGTGTCCCCAGTGAGTTCCAGGGCATACGGGTCCACGGAATCCATGGGCTTCGCATCATCGAGTCCACAGCGTTGTCGCCACGCCGCGAGCTCGCTCAGCGCCGGTGCGGCGCCATAGTGTATCGCCAGTCCCATGGCAGGATCGGTGGCCGCGCGGGCCACATCGGCGACCTTTGCGCCGCCCTCGAGCCATGCGATCTCGGCGGATGCGGTAGCGACAGGCAGGAGGTGCTGGAGCTCTCCGGTTGGTGCCGCGATGGCCTGCGCTTCCGCCAGCGGGCCGTGGCGGTCGGGATCGCCGCGACGCGCCCGTAGCAGCGCGACGATGCAAAGAGCCAGCGTTTGTGCGACTGCGTTGCCGGTGCCGGATCGTAGAATCGTCGAGGTCGCCTCGGTCGCCTTGTCCCAGTGGCCCTGGTCGAGGAGGCGGCGGGCTTGGTGTGCGAGGATCTCGAATCGCCACGCATCAAGCCCGCGCTCGAGGCAGTATTCGACGCCTTCTCGTTGATGCGCCTCGGCACGCGCGTAGTCGTGCACGCGGACGCCCGCCCAAGCCAGGTGGATGTACGCGCGACCAGCCTGCTCGACGAATCCCCACTCCTTACAGAGGTGCAAGCTCCGTTCGAGTGTCCGCCGGCCAGCGTCATCGCCGATTAAGTAGCCCGCTGTACCGATGGAATTCATCGCGTGCACGAGCGTCTCCCGGTCGTCGATACGCTCGGCGAGCTCCTGCGCCTTTCCGCCCCAGTCCAGTGTCGCTGCCGTGTCCTCGACGTTCAGCGCAAGCATGGCGCGATTCGCATACGCCATCGCAAGCTCATGGCCCGGAGCCAGCTTCTCGAGCACGGCAACTGCTGCCAATCCCGCCTCGGTCGCTTCGACGACCAGCCCGTGGCAGCGGAGATTCGATGACATTGCGCGTAGCGCGTCACCCTCGCGCAGCCGGTCGCCGAGAGCCCGATACGTCGCCAAGGCTTCCCGGCGGGACTCGATCGCGTCCGCATACTGGCCAATGAGAAAGCACTCCCACGACCGGAGTGACAGGAGTTCGGCGCGCTGCTCATCGGTGATCGCCCAACCAAAACGAAGCGCGCGCGCATACTGTGCGGCCGCCTCGCGATGCGCTCGAGCCTGCGCGGCGACCGCCGCCGCCTGGGGGGCGAAGCAAAGCACCGCGTCGATGTCACCCGCGGCCTCTGCGTGGTGTGACAGCGATGTCGGATCGATGGGTCCACGCCTCGGATTGGATAGGGCCATCAGCGCGGCGCGATGGAGGGAGACGCGCCGCGGAGGTGACAGCGAGATCTCGACAGCCAGGCGCGCAAGTTCGTGGCGGAAGACGATACCGCCGGAGATCGGGGCGAGCACGCCGGAGGCAAGAGATTCCTCAACGCCAGCCACGGCCTGGTCATCCATTACCTCGAGGACGCTGATGTCGACGCCCGCCGGAAATATGGCGACCGTCTCGATCAGCCGCTGCGCGACAGGCCCCAGGCGCGCGACCCTCGCAAGCACAGCGTCCTGGACTGTTGCCGGAAGCGTGTCCCCGCCTGTTGCGAGTACTTCCGTGACGAAGAAGGGATTGCCGCCCGTGCTGCGGTACAGCTCCGCTGCGTCGAGGCCGTACGGCGATGCGAGCTCCGCGACCGCGGCTGCCGACAGCGGGCCGAGAGAGAGTCGCGCGACTGCCGGGCTGGTGGCGATGTCGCCGAACAGCATTCGCAGTGGGTGGGTACGGTCGATCTGGTCGTCACAGTAAGTACCGACCACCAGTACAGGCACCGATTCCACCTTGCGGACGAGCAGCCTGATCACGTCCAGGGTGGCGTCATCAGCCCAGTGGAGATCCTCGAGAATCACGACGCATGGAGGGCCTCCCCGCAGCTGGTCGAGAAACGCCGCTGCGACTTCGTGGGGCCGGCCGCCGCGGACGATCATCGACTCGAGGTCTCCAGCCGTTGAGTGGGAGATGTCGAGTAGCGGGCCGAAAGGGTGTGGGGTTGTGAGGGCGTCGCACGCTCCGAAAAGGATTGGCACCGACTGATTGGCGCAGAAGCGCCGCATCACAGAAGTCTTGCCGACGCCCGCCTCACCGCCAATGAATACGAAGCGGCCGGCCGAGGACATCGCGACCGCGGCGAAGTGGCGCTCGAGCGCAGCGAGCGGTTCCGCCCGCTCGAGCAGATACCCCGATCCTGCAACGGCTTGCGACGTTGTCAGCGCCCTGCCTCCCGTGAATGGGACCGATTGTACAACGGGACCGAGCCGCCTCTGGCGGGCGAAAGATGGGTAATGGCAAGCGCCAATCTGGGTAGTCCTCCCGATTCGCGCTCGGCAGAGCGACTCCTAGTCTCGCTGCAGGTACTCGGGATAGCGAGAACAACACAAGGAGGAAGGCATATGCCGAGATACGTTGTGGAGCGGGCCTTTCCGGAAGGACTCAACATCCCTGTCGATGCGCAGGGGGCAGCGACCTGCCTGGCCGTGGTCGACCGCAACGCCGATGACGGCGTCACCTGGGTCCACTCCTACGTGAGCGACGACAAGAGGAAGACCTTCTGCATCTACGACGCGCCGAATCCAGAGGCGATCCGAAGGACCGCCGACCGCAACTCCCTGCCGCTCGACCGGATCACGCAGGTAAGCGTCCTTGATCCGTACTTCTACCGCTGACCGGACCACAACCGAGTCGAGGTCGCGGGTCTCGTCAGCCGCCGACGTCACAAGCAGAACAAAGGAATCGCCAACCAAAAGGAGCGAGTTAAATGAAATTGCTGCACACGGGCACGCACTTCCGAAGGCTTGTCGCGCGCCCTGGCACCGTTGCCGTGCTCACCCTGGGCCTCCTTGCTGCGGCCCCTCAGTTCAGCTCGTCTGTGAGCGCGAAGGCTAGTGCTCCTGATTGCACTACCTCCGTCACCAGCGCTCCGACGGGCCGCGCGACCGTGTCGACGAAATCCACAGAATTTGGCACGGTGCTGAGCGTCGGTTCGGGCGCCTTTTCCGGTTGCTCTCTGTACCTCCTTACGTCCGACGAGCTCCATTCGCTCACGTTTGGTCTTGCTGCCTTTGCTTGCAGCGACGGCCCAAACCCCACAGGGCAGCCGTGCGACACCGTCCTCTGGCCGGCGCTTCTGACCAAGGGCGCCCCCATTGCCGGGCCGGGGGTCAAGCACAGCCTGCTCGGGACGGTGACCCGCACCGACGTGCTCTCTGGTGAGAGCGTGCAGCAGGTGACCTATGCGGGTCTGCCGCTGTACCGGTTCTTCCGGGACGAGTCTGCGGAGGAAACAGACGGGGCTAACCTGTTCGACCCAGTGACAAGTCCCGCTGGCACCTGGTACCTGGTGGAGCCAGGTCGAGGCCATCCCGCGCCTGGTCGGCTTCAGCTGGGCAGTGAGACCGTCAGCGGGAGCACGGTGCTGGCGGCAACGATGGACAACGACTTCTCCGCCCTGCCGGATGGGAGCTTCCCCGCCTACACGTTGAGCAACAAGAATGGCCAGGCCTGCCAGAACTACTGTGCCCTGATCTGGCCAGCGGTGCTCACCTCCGGGCAGCCTGAGGCCGGCAACGGCGTGGCTCAGCACGCGCTTGGGGTCGTCGTGAGGCCGGACGGCACCCGCCAGGTGACCTACAAGGGCAAGCCCCTCTACCTCTTCGTCAAGGACGCTTACATCCCGGGCATCACCGGGACGCAGAGCATCAACGGGGCAGGTGCCGTCACCCCGTGGGGTGTGTTCAACACCATCCCGCTGTCCTAACAGGGAGACCGATCCGGGTCGTCAGGCGGTAGGTCCGCTGCCAGACGATTGTCCAGGACAGCCCACGCCTCCCAGGAACACCGGAAGCCCCGGCCGATCAGTCGGCCGGGGCTTTCTCCTAACCGAGCAGACGCGCGCGCTTGCGCAAGCGCTAGCTCATCTCCGCGGGCCGATCTTCAGGACGGCCCCGTCCGCGAGGGGTGGTCTCACGGCGCTCAGGGCTATGGCATCCCGGTGTCGCTCGCGGCGCCGCCTGCGCTTCCAGGCACGACAAGGCCTGGAACCGCGTGCGGGGCGACAGCCACCATGACCGCCAGCACCAGCAGGATTGCCGTCGTGCTCCACGCGACCGGCCGCCGCCACGGAATCGTTTTCTCAGCTGTGATCGATGGGACGGTACGAATCGCGTGATTCGCCGCAGATGGCGTAAGGTTTGGTGAGACGAAGGGATCAGGGTGGCAGTGCGGCACGGAGCTGCTTATCGGCGATGGGCTGCTCCTCCGCGCGACGATGCCATGCGGGTCGTATTGCGATATCCAGCTGGTAAGGGTGCGGGCACCCAGCGGCAGGTTCAGGGGGTTGACGATGAGGGGTCGGCAGACACGAGTCATCGGGGCGATCGCTGCCACAGCCGCCATCGTGCTCTCGTTCTCGCTGTCGCAACCGGCCGCCGCTTCGCGTCCGCGTGCAGTCACGGCGCCAACCGCGCACACGGAGTTGGCCACGACCGCGCCGGTGTCCGGCGCCTATTCCCCGGTGACCCCGTACCGCGTCTGCGACACGCGCCCAGCCGGCAACGGCGTCCCGGTCAACCAGTGCAATGACGACAGCACCGGCGCCGGGCGAGGCCCGCTCACCAAGGGCGCGACCCGGGTCATCACCGTCGACACCTTCGGCGGACTGCCGCCCTCGGGGGTGACCGCCGTGGTGGTCAACGTGACCGCGGTCGCACCGTCGCTCAACACCTACCTCAGCATCTTCCCGGACGGGGTCGCCAACCCCGGCACGTCGAACCTCAATCCCTCCGCGGGCACGGCGCTGGCGAACCTGGTCGAGGTCGGGGTGAGCACCGCGGGCAAGATCGACGTCTACAACGCGGCGGGCACCGTCAACGTGGTGCTCGACATCGAGGGCTATGTCTCGGCGACCTCCATGGGCCTGTACACGTCGACCACGCCGCTGCGCATCTGCGACACCCGGCCGCCGGGCGATGGGATCATCGCCAACCGCTGCGACAGCGGGGTGCCGTCGCCGATCGGACAGGACAGCGTGCGCACCTTCGCCGTGAGCGGCATGGGCAGCCCGGTGCCCACCAGCGGGGTCAGCGCGGTCGTCTTCAACCTGACCGCGATCAATCCCTCGGTGTCGACGGTGTTGACCGCGTTTGCCGCCGGCACCGGCAAGCCGAACGCCTCGAATCTGAACCTGGTGGCGCATAGCGCGCTGCCGAACCGGGTGATCGTGCCGGTGACCTGCACCGGCGGAGCCTGCTCGGTCTCGATCTGGAACGGCGCCGGCTCGGTGAATATCGCCGTCGACCTCGACGGCTGGTTCACCACCACGACGGGCACGCAGTTCACCCCGCTGGCGTCGCCGGCACGGATCTGCGATACCCAGGGCGGCACCCCGAGCTGCGCGAAGGCGAAGCTGGGCGGCGGCGACGTGCTCAACGTCGAAGCCGCAGGCGTCGACGGCATCCCCGACGACACCGGCGGCCCCGGCTCGCTGGTGGCGATCGTGGCCAACGTGACCGCGTTCAATGGGACGTCTCCCACCTTCGTCACCGTGTATCCCGGCCCGGACTCGCCGACCCATCCGGGCGTGTCGGACCTCAACCCCGGGATCAATGTCGCGGCGACGAACCTGGTGGTCGTCGGGGTCGGCTCGGACGGATCGGTCAATCTCTACAACGCCACCGGCAGCGTCAACCTCATCGTCGACGTGCTCGGCTACTACGCAACCGCCGGTAGCGAGCCGCCCGGTGCGACGTACTCGTCGACGATCGGGGGACCGGGCCACGCGGCCATGTACGCGTCGGGCATGGAGATCGTGCCGCAGGGCGCCACGAACGCGGGTGACATTGTCATCGCTGACACCGGCAACAACCAGGTCGCCGAGTACACGACCGGCGGCACGGAGGTCTGGCGAGTCGGCTCCGAGGGTAGCGGCGCCAGCACCACCAACATCCAGTTCGAGCAGCCTCGCGATGTCGGTGTTGATTCGTCGGGCAACGTCTATGTCGCGGACAACGGCAATGGCCGTGTCATGGAGCTCAGCCCGACCGGCACCTTCATCAGGAAGTGGAAGACCGAGCAGACCGGCACCCCCGGAGCGCCAATTGGCATCACCGTGAGCACGACCACGGCGGACCTCCCCAACCTCCCCGCGGGCCAGCGCGTGTACGTGTCCGACGGCACGCAGAGCCAGATCACGGTCTGGAACACCGACGGCACGCCGGTGAGCCCGGCTGCCGCGGCGACGATCACCGACACGACTGGTCCCTGCGCGCTCGACCGCATGCGTGACGCTGCTGCGGACGCGGCCGGCAATGTGTACGTCGCCAACTACGAGAGCAACAACATCGTCGAGTTCACGTGGGACGGATCGGCCTGGACATGTGCGAACAGCTTCGGCACCAAGGGCACCCAGAGCACCACTGGGGTGTGCAGCGGCAATGGCAACGGTGCATTCAAGAACCCCTACGGAGTTGCGATCGGGACCGACCCATATGTCAACGGCGGAGCGCCCGGCGAAGCGATCTACGTCGCCGACTCGAACGACGACTGCATCCAGGAGTTCACGCCGGACGGCACGTGGGTCGCCAACATCGGTGGACCCGGAATCAACTCGCAACCCGGCACCTTTTCGCAGCTGCGTCGCGTCGCCGTGGATTCGGCCGGTAACGTCTGGGGTGCCGACCTCTGGGGCAACCGTCTCGTCGAGTTCAGTCCCACGTCGCTCGGTACCTACGCCTACGCCCAGACGCTGCCCAACCCCATCGTGCCTCCAGGTATGACGAGCACCTCGGTGTTCAACCAGGTGCGCGGCATCGGGTTCGACTCGAGCGGCGATACGGTCGCCATGGACACGGTGAACCAGCGCGTCGATGTCTTCGATCCTTCCGGCAACCTCATCAACGTCTGCGGGCAGCGCGGCTTCAGCGATGTCGGTGACTTCAACTGGCCGCGCGGAGTCGCCGTCGATCCTATGACTGGTAATTACTGGATCGCCGACACCAAGCAGAGCGACATCCAGATTCTCCAACCCATCGCTTCGCCGGCGATGTCAGGCTGCAACTCGGTGGGCTACGTGACCCAGACGCTGGGCGACGGGGCCGGCGACGTCGATTACCCCGACTCCATCGCCATCTCGGGCGGCTATGCCTGGGTCGCCGACACCAGGAACAACCGCATCGACTCGTGGAACGTCGCCACCCAGGCGCCGGTGAGCAACTTCGGAACCGTCGGGAGCGGGACCGACCAGTTCCAGAGCCCGACTAGTGTGACTGTCGACCCGACGACGGGCGACCTCTTCGTTGCCGACAGCGGGAACAACCGAGTGGTCGAGCTCAGCGTGAGCAGTGGGACCGTTGTCTCAACGGTGGCCACCTATACGAGTGGTATCAGCGATCCTTACGGCGCGGCGTCGAACGGCGCCGGACTGCTCGCCGTCGCCAACCGCGACAACGATCAGGTCATCATCCTCAATGAATCAGACAGCAGTGTCTTCGCGACCATCACCGGCGGCGACGTCACGGGCGGCGGTCCCACGGCGCTGTCGGATCCCGAGAACGTCACATTCGGCCCAGGCGGCAACCTCTACATTGCCGATACGTACAACGATCGCATCCTCGTGTACAGCATCTCAACCTAGCGGCTGCCTCTCGCGAGCCAGGCCCGGCTGTTCCCTGTGAAGGTATCGAGTCCCAACCTATACTCGCAGCCCATCCATCGGAGGACCACTGCGAATGTACGGATCCGTTTCGCGCTGGCGCGTCAAAGACGGCAAGCAAGACGAACTCAGATTGCTCATGGAAGAGGTGACGAGGGAGCAGCCCCCCGGATCGCGAGCGCTGTACGTGTACCAGGCCGACTCGGATCCCCGGGAGCATTGGGTCGTCGGGGTCTGGGACAGCCGCGAGGCGTACACATCAAACAGCGCGACGCCCGAACAGGATTCGCGTTTCCAGCGCTTGCGCGCCCTCATGGAAACCGATCCCGAGTGGCACGACGGCGAGATCGTCGTCTCGAACTAGCGTCGTCTCGAACTAGCGTCGTCTCGAGCTAGCTTCGTCTTGTCTGGAGCGCAGCGTGGTCTGCGACGTCCTCCAGCACCCTTCGCAGGTTGCTCACCGTTTCATCGCCCGATCGCTCACGCCACGCGTGCTCGACCGCCTCGATCCGATGCGCGTAGGCATCGTTTACCGCGCGGCCTTTCGTGGTGAGGAACACGGCAGGGTTGTCGCCCTCATCCACTATCCGCACGAACCCGTGCCGGTTCATCGCCGAAAGATGTGGGGACATTCCAACATCATGTAGCGGTCTGCCTTCAGGCGGGATCCGTCGCAGGATGCTCGTACTGACCGACAGGGCGACGGGCGAGAGTTCCTCATACTGCAGGGCAAACGCGACAAGCGCTTGAGAGAGGAGCGCACACATCGACAGGCCTGCCACCGTATCGCCGCCCTGCCGCCGCACCGGCTTCCAATCCTGGCCAGGGCCACCAGCGATGCTCGCATCAACGGTCCCGTAGCTTGCCGGGTAGTGGGGATGCTCGAGCGGTAATTCAACCACCACCCTCTCGAGAGCCTTCGAGAGCGCGGCGGTCCTCTCGGAGCCGACCTGCGCCCGCCACGCGTCTTCGGCTGCCTGCCGGAGGGTCCCAAATCGGGCGACGACGTCGGCGCCTTTCCCGGTCAGCCGGATGATCCCCTGACCGCGGCTCGAGGACAGCTCTTCAGCCCACTCGCGCCGAACCGCCGCCGACACCCGGCTCCGCAGCGCCCGCTTCGACAACCGGGTGAGCCTTTGTAAGTCCCGTCGGTCGATGCCGCCCAGGTCGAGCACGCGCAACAAGTTCGCCCACTCATCAAGGGATGGCATCCCGCCTCGACCGACCCCTTGGTCGGTATAGGCAAGTTCCAGCCAGCTGAGCGAGCAGCGAAGCAGCGACGGGAGTGTCCTCGACGCCGTCACGCCGCTCACGGTAGCGAGGCGCAGTGTCGGCGGGCGTTGCGCGGATAGCCTATCCGGCGAGTCTCACTACGGCGGGGCCATACGTGGCGCTGAGTTGCTCGCCGGACGCGTAACCGACGTACAGCAGAGCGGTCACTATTGCCGGCCCCTTGTGAAACGGTCGTCCTGAAGTATCGGCCAGAATGTCGAGAGGGAAGCGCACGTTTGAGGACGTGCACTGAAACGGCAAGGGGCCTGGCGATTGAGCATCGTCGGCGCTCGATCCCGACGCGATCCCGGTGCCGGCAGCCTGCTCGACACTCACGTCCCAGCTTTCGAAGGCGACCGAGTCGCCGACCGCCGGCGTTGGGCAGTTGACCTTGAAACTAAAGGTGATTTCAATGCGCGCATGCAGGGTTGCGCGCGACACACCGAGAGACATTCCGCTAGCCGTGGCGGTCAAAGGCAGCAAAGCAACCAGGACGGCTATCGGCGCGATTGCAGTGCGAAGCGACCTGAGCATTGGAATTCCTCCCTTGGCAATGGCTACTCGGTGTTGCGCGGTGGATTGTAGACGTCTTTGCGGCGGGTTATCTCGACCTTTACCCGCGACCAGTTCCTGGAATTGCAGCCGAGCCGTGGTACGAGCCTGGAGAGCCTCAGCCTCGTCGAGAGCCGCTGTCGTCTGAATGACGCTCGCCGATCAAACAGAGCGGCGGACCATCGGCGCCAGGAGTGCGATCAACGCGCAGCAGACAACCACCGCGATCAACGCACGCGTGAGGGTGAACGCCTGCGCGGCGAAACCAATCAAAGGAGGGCCGGCGAGGAGTTCCTGCGTAGCCAGTTGACGCGACTGCGGCAATGGCCACCCGTGGCGCCAATGATTTCGATCGACCGGCGGCGCTGAAGAGTGTTGGGACCACGTTGGCAAGACCGAGACCAATCAAACCGAATCCGCCGACAGCGAATGCAGGCCGGCCAAGAAGCAAGGTAGCGGTCAAGCCGACTGCGGCCAGGGCGCCTCCGCCGCGCAAGACTTGCGTGGCGCCGAGGTGGCTCGTCAGCCAGTCGCCGCTCAGGCGTCCCACAGCCATCGCCACCGAGAAAGCCGCGAATGCAGTTGCCGCGAAGGCTGCGTCCGTTCCGAGCGATTTGTGGAGGTACACGGCACTCCAATCGCCGCTGGCTCCCTCTGCCAGCAGACTGCAGAAAGCCATCAGTCCGAGCGCCGCCAGTGGCAAGGACAGCCTCATACCCCGTGCGCGCGCCCTCTGTGGACTGCTCGCCGTATGCGGCTGTGTCGGCGGAAGCCACTGGTGCGCGGCGATGGCGGCGGCAGCGAGAAGGAGCGCAGGCCCCAGCGCGCGGTCAAACGGTGCGATGCCGAGCGCCGCGAGCGCGCCACTTGTGAGTGCGCCGACGAACCCTCCAATGCTGTAGAAGCCGTGGAACGTCGACATGAGAGGCCTCTGGTACAGGGCTTCGACGACTGAGCCGTGGATGTTCATGGCGACGTCCATGGTTGCGAGGGCAGCGCCAAAGACGACCAAGGCGAGCGTAAGCATCGGGAGCGTCGGCGCCAGTGGCAGCAACGGCAGGACCACGCAGCCAACGATTGCCGCCAGCGTCACGACCCTCCGCCCGCCAGCTCGTCCGACCAGCCAGCCCGTTGACGGTGTGGAGATCACCGCACCAACCGCCACGCCAAGCAGTGCAATGCCGAGCTCGCCGGCATTCAAAGCGAGCTTCTGCTGCACCGCCGGTATGAGCGGCACCCATGTTGCCAGGGCCGCGCCATTGACAAAGAACATGGTCAGCACGGCACCACGCGCGGATCGATGGTGCGTCAGAGATTCCTCAGCCGGACTGCTTCCAGGGATCACCCGTGACTTACTGGCAATGCCGAATCCCATTGGTCGCTAGTGGGGTTGTGACACCTCCGTCTTCATCCATTCGAGGCTGGTCGCGCTGTGCACAAGTGGGCGGTACTCGAGACCGACAAAGCCTTCATATCCTAGGCGATCCACTTCCCCAGGACGAGAAACCTCGACCCGCCACAAGGTGCGCGAGGACGGGGAGGCTTCCGACGTGGCCGAGCCGAATTTGCTCTACTACGGCAACAACCTCGACGTGCTGACACGGCACGCCAAGGACGAGGACTCCCATCAGCATAACGACAAGCCTGCGTGAACTTGGCATCGACGCAGCGAAGGCGACTGCCGCGTCCAGCCTTCGTGTTGATGGTCACCGCGCTGGGGTGCGCGATTGTGATCTCTCGCCGCGTGGGCGCATTCACCAGCGCCTAGTTCTATGCGGAGGACTGATCGAAATGGTTCTCGCGGCGTTGCGAGCGCCGTGGGAGCACCACATCATCTTCGCCCACGACGGGCTTGCCCTGCCGCTCCTCCCTGGTCGACACTTCAGCATCCCTTTAAGCGACCAGTTGCAAAGCGTCGAGCGGCTCGGTAAAGTCACTGGTTGCGGGCCCACCCGTCAGCAATGGCGGGTGGACGGCCCGGAGCGATGGTGGCCCATCAATCCGGACGAGGGTCGAGCCTGAGGGCCACCGAAAGGCACCGCCTCCCGTACTGAAGGCTCCGCATCGCAAGATGTGGGGCTTTTCTTTATCAGGCACCCACCCGATCGACCTCCTCAATCGGGTGGGTACCGGTCGCCCCTGGCGCAGTCCTCGGTCAGCCGGCGAGCAGCCGCTCGAGCTTATCGAGTTGCTCGGACCAACCCTGCTTGGCGCCGGCCAGAGCCTCCGGGGGCGGCATCGGCTCGAAGTAGGACTGGCGCATGGTGATGGCGGTGCCTCCATCGCGGGCCTCGAAGGTCAGCTCAATGAGCGTCGCGAACAGCTCGCCCTGCTCGTCGTTGATGGCTCTGCCACTCATGACCAGGCGGTGAGGACGGTCGATCTCGTAATACTCACCACCCAGGTAGTGCGAGAGCCGTGACTCCGTAGGGATGAAGTCCGGATATTCCATCGCCAGTCGGTACGTCCCCCCGACGCGAAGGTCCACCTCTGCGGCAGGACAGGTGAAGCCATTGGGCCACCACCATTGCGTGAGCTGGTCCGGGTCTGTGAAGGCGTCAAAGACGCGCTCCGGCGAGGCCTTGAGAGTGCGCTCGATGATGAGCTGCGTGGTGGGAGTTGCTGAGCGGACATCGACAGGGGTCTTGGTCTCAGGCATCGGGGTTCTCCTCCTTGGTTGTTGATTCGGTTTGGGCGGCAAGATGCGCATCGAGACGGTCGAAGCGGTCGGACCATTCGACGTGCGCGTCGCGGAGCCAGTCATCCACAGGGAGCAGCCCCTCGAGCTGAAGTCGCGCCGGGCGCCGCTGGCCGTCGCGGGCCCTGCCAACAAGGCCAGCCCGCTCCAGCACCTTGAGATGCTTGGTGATGGCCGGCTGGGTCAGCGGGGAGGCTTCCGCGAGCTCGACCACGCCTGCATCGCCAGCCGCGAGGCGCTTGAGGATTGCCCGGCGAGTGGGATCGGCAAGTGCCGCGAAGGCGCGGCTCAGAGGATCTTGGGTAACCATTACCTGAAGGTTATATAACCAGATGGTAAATGTCAAGACGCCTGTCGATGTCTGCGGAGACGAGATGCGCCTCGGAGCGGCGCGTACACTCACCCGAATCGATCGCGTCGTCAACTGGAGGAGCTGAAGATGGAGACGGATGATTTTCCGGCACCGCGAGAGGGGTTCGTCCTCACACACTTCCTGGTGGTCTCTGATCAGGATCGCTCGCGTGAGTTCTACAAGGCTCTATTCGACGGCAAGGTGGTGCTCGAGCGCGATCCGGTGATCATGAAGGTCGCCAACAGCTGGTTGATCCTCAACAACGGCGGTGGACCGACAGACGACAAGCCGACCGTCACGCTCACCACTCCACCCGATGCGAATCGAACGAGTGCGTTTCTCAACGTCCGGGTGGCCGACATCCAGAAGGCGTACGCCGATTGGTCGGCGCGCGGTGCAGAGTTTCTTACCGAGCCCAAGGACCACGGACGTGAGATCCGTGCTTACATCCGGGATCCCGACGGTCACCTCATCGAGGTAGGTCAAGCGACGGGCGTCCTCACCTGAGACGCGACTGCGGCGCACGAAGAGCCCCGGCGGAGACACGCGCAACATCGAGGGCGACCACGCGCGCCGGAGTGGCCAGCAGTCGTGCAGTCCTGACACAATCGCCCCACGCTGAGAGGCCGCTCTCGCGGCCGGCGAACGGGAGTACGAGAGCATGAGCAAGTACCTGATCGAGGCCTCCTATACGACCGAGGGTGTCAAAGGCGTCCTTAAGGAAGGCGGATCCGGACGCCGCGCGGCGATCGAACAACTCATCACATCCGCAGGCGGCAAGCTGGAGTCGTTCTACTTTGTTTTCGGAGATGACGACGTGGTTGTGGTCGTCGACATGCCCGACAACGCCACCATGGCGGCGGTGAGCCTTGCGGTCAGCGCGGCGGGTGGTGCGAGCACCGCCGTGCGTGTGCTGCTAACACCCGAGGAGGTCGATGCCGCGGCCAAGAAGACGATCGACTACCGGGCTCCCGGTCGCTGACGACACGGGGTCATCGGCGCCGCACGGAGCGAGTGACACGAGTCTCGAGAACCTCGTCCATCGCTATTCCCTCGTGTTGACGGAGTGTCGTTTGCGTCGTAACGCTCGAGCACAGCCCGGCGCGGCCATCATCGCCACCATCTGATCTTCGCCGTGTCCACAGCAGCATTCGCCGGCTGCTCGAGGGAAGCGGTGAGTTGCGCAAGGTTCTGCACCCACTCGCCGGCGATCACAACCGCCATGGCCCCCGACGCGGAGCGGCCGTCGTTCTGTCCACGACGCAAGCATCCAATCGCAGCCGAACGGAGCACCTCGACCGACGGTTGTTCGGGGGATAAACCGGCATGCGCCTCCTGCTCGAGGTCGTCGGCAAGATGCCGGAACCCGGCCAGCAGCGTCCGGACCTGTGCGTCGACGGTCGCCACATTGTCGGGACAGAGGATTGGCTTGTCGCTGAGGTCAGCGGCGACCACCGCGAGGAGGTCCGCGGCAAGCAGCGCCTGATTGCCTCCAGAAAGAATGCGGACGGCAATCCTGGGGTCGAGTGGCTTGGCGCCGCGTTCGTTGAGGAACGTGTCGAATGCTTCACCGGCTCGCTCGCGCGCCCGCAGCGCGTCGCCGCGCAACCGAACGACGTCGGCAGCTCCGTCGATACCGAGCACCAAGTTAAAAGCCTGACGCAGATAGGCAGCAACGGCACGATAGAGCCCCGACGTCGAGCGTTCAAAGTCGCGCTGGGCCCCTCTTGGCCAGAGCAAGAATCCGACGACTACGCTGATGCCGGTTCCGAGTGCGACATCCTCAACGCGTACCAACCCGACCTCCCATCCAGCTGGCGTGAGGAGATTGAAGATGACGATCACCGTCAAGGTGAAGGCGGCTTGACCGGCCACGAAGCCGCGAGCGCTCGATGCATATGAGGCCAGGAAGACCACCAATGGCATGGCAATCCACATCAAAACCGCATCGTTGCCTGCAACGAATGCGAAGAGGCCCCCGACGACGAAACCGATAACCGTGCCGGTCAGCGCCTCGAAGGCGGTCCTGCCCGTACCGAGTGCGTTCGACCGCAATACCGAAAGTGTCCCGAGAACAACCCAGAAGGCATGCGCGAGGCCTAACGTCCGTGCCAGCAACACAGCGAGAGCGAGCCCGACGCCCACGCGCACACTGCTGTGGAGGACCGTGGAGGTCGGTTCCAAATGCGTGCGGATCGTCTGCACCACTCGGAGACGGACGCCTCGTGGACCCCGCATCAACGGGGTCGGTACAGACACCGTGAGCTGTTCATCGGCATGGCCTCCGGCTGCGATCACTGCGTTCGCAGCGAGGCCGATGGTTATGTACGCGACGACACGCAGCGTGTGGTCGACATCGATACCGCCGAGAATGTCCTCGGCCGAGCGACCACTCCGCAACTCGTCCTGCGCCCACTGATCCAGCGCCGTGCGGTGCGCGCGTCGCGCGGCGATGACGGCGCGAATATCGGGCTGTTTCCCACCAGTGAGGACTGTGGCGCTTCCGCGTAGGGCCGAACTCGTCGCGGCTTCGAGCCAACTCCCTTCATCGATGCAGGGACGCAGCCGGAGGCTCTCTCCATGTATCGGTCGATCCGCAACGTCAACGATCTGTCCGAGTTGCGTGACCAGCTCCGCAAAGGCACGGTCGTGCCGAGTGGGGCCAGCAGGTCGCATCGAGGTCTGCCCATGCGTGCCGTGTATCGCCTCGACCGCCGTGCGTGCCTTCCGGCGAAGACTGGCGAGCTGGTCGCCGGATGGCCCCGCGTGGAGCACTTCGACAAGATCCGCCGCGATCGCGCACGCGTCGGCGGCAAGCTTGCGCAGGCCCGAACGCTCGAACCACGGCCAGACGAAGAGGCCCGCAAAAGTTGACACGATGCCGGCGAGGATCCAACCCCCAATTCGAGCCGGAACGGTTGCGGCAGTTGCCGAAATGGAGACGGACAGTACAAGAGCGAGGAGCAGGGCGGTCTGTGCCGCAACAATATAACCGCCGAAGACACCCGCGAATGAGATCGCGAACCCCACCACCAGCATGACGATCGCACCGACGAGAGCGTCGGGAGAAACCAGGGTGCCTACCGCGATGAGAATCGCACCGGCGAGCGTTGTCACGACGTAAGCGATGGCACGGGGTTTGCGATTACCGCCAAAGTTGGCCATGACTAACAACGCAAAGCATCCGAATACGGCGAAAGTGGTGAACTGCACATTCCGAATGACGATCAGACTGAATGCGAACGTGGTGGGAAGGACAACCGCCGCCCGCACTGATCGGTGCAGTGCGACGAGGCGGGAGTCCGCCCGTCTGTCAGGACGCGGCTGCAATGGATGGGCCGTCACTGCGGGACACCGGCGCCTCTTGGCGTGCGCATCTGTTCTGCTCCGACTGCACCATCATTGCCGAGGCTCCGACCTTCTCGCCTCCTTGCTCGCCACGGTTTGCCCCCAACTGTGGGGAGCCCAGATTAGCGGGGATGAGGTGTCTCGTCGAGCGAACGCGCGGTCCGGCGGCTACGTACCCATCGACCGTCAGTCCCTTCAAAGGTCCGAGCACGCGAGCCGAGCGGCGTGAGACGGCGGGTAGCCCTCAGAGCGCTTGGCGATGAGGAGCTGGATCGCTCACGATTCGCCGCCACTGGGACTCGACGACCTCGAGGGGTCACGGCCCCTGCAGTCGAATGCCAGGTGTTCGCTCCACAACAGTTCGCGAACTCTTCGGGTTTCGGTCGAGGGAAAGCAACCGACGCACCGTGGGTCGTTCTGAGCAGCTACCGTCGCCCATTCGGCTACTCCCTCACCGGCGGCAGACCCGGCGCGTCGACCGTGACCCACTAGTACACTCGAAAACGCGTCGCCGTAACGCGAGAGGAGACGAAGCCGTTTGTACGAGGTGCTCACGGATCAATCGTCACGTCCGTTCGGATACCCGATGCCCAAAAGCATATGCGTCCTTGAGAGCGGTTGGGTGCTGAAGGCAGGAACGCGGGGGATGCAGGTGTAGTGATTGAACCAACTCCGATTGTCCGCGCACTTAAGAGGGTGCGGGTGGACTGGCCGCCTTCTCCCCTTCAGCCCGCGACACTCCGCTGGGTCATAGCCACTGCCTTGGCGATCGCGCTGTCCCTTGCAGCGGACGCGACGCTGGTCGCACTCGGCACAACAATATTTCCCGCGACGGTTCACTACAGTCATTTCCAGTTCGACGACTACGCCAAGTTGACCGTGATCGGAGTAGCGGTGGGGTGCACGGGCTGGCCGTTCGTGATCCGCGCGAGTTCGTCGCCCCGATGGGTCTTCTCTCGCCTCTTTGTCCTTGCAACCCTGGTGCTCTTCCTCCCGGATGTGTGGCTGCTGTATAGAGGCCAACCCCCGAAGGAGGTCGCAGTACTCATGACGATGCACGTGGCGGTCGCTCTGATCACCTATTGGACACTGGTGCTAGTCGCCCCTTCGGCCGAGCGACCCCGACTGAGGGACAATACGTGAGCTCGTCATCGAGAGCTACCGCGTCCTCGCGCCGACGAAACTTCACCGCAGTGCTCGACTAGCACGCATTGAGACAGAGAACAGCGCCTGCGGGACGTCGACATCGAGGTTGTTCGGGAAGCGTATTCAGCCATGGTGACGAGGCGGGCAGGCGTGACGCACCTTGGTCACTGTCGGAAGACAGGCGGATTGTCAGGAGTAGCTTTTCGGTCGACCGCTTGACCGAGCACACCTGGATTTGTGGAGGCGCAGCCGTCTCGCGGCGTCGCGTGCACCCGAGGGTGGCGCGAACAAGAAAGCGCTTACCGCGGTGCGGTCAACACGCGAGCGTAGTCTCGCCCGCGCAAGTGCAGGTAATTGTGATCCTGAGGACGCCGCCTCCCTAGTGAGTTAAGGCGACGCGGGCTCGGCATGTGCAAACGGCTCGGCAGCGGCCTACACTCCTCGGCACCGAATGCCTAGTCAGTCCGACCCGGGCTTGGAAGGCGCGCCGCCAGTTGGGGCGGTGGCCGGCGGAGGACGCGTCTGGTCGTGGCCGGAAATCCGCAGGGGTACGCCGCTTCGCGTGTTCATCGACGTCATCCAGTACGGCGTCGCGCTCGTACTGATTGTTCTCGCGGCGGTTGTGCTTGTCCGCAGCTTCATCGACTTCATTTCGTCCTGGTCCGGATACCCTCAGAACTCTCATCAGCGCGGTCGACGGTGTTCTGGTGGTGATCATCCTGGTCGACATCATGCGCACCGTTCTCACCCATCTCGAGGGATGGGGCTTCCCGTTCCGACCCTTCCTCGTCATCGGGATCATCGCCGCAGTGCGAGACATACTGGCGGTTTCGACGCGACTCACCCTGTCATCAGGAGGTACGACCGCAGGCAGTGCGTCCATCCCTCAGTCATTGCTGGAACTCGGGACCAGCGCCGGGGTCGTGCTCGTCCTCGCAGTGGCGTTGTTCTTGACGCGCGGCCAAGACGTCCCGCCCGAAAGCGGCTCAGGCCGCTGAGCCCGTAAACGGAGTCAGGTAGGTCGATTCGCTGCTGATGTGCTCATTGCACACGGGGGCCCGGAGCGATGGTGGCCCATCAATCCGGACGAAGGCGAGCCTGAGGGCCACCGAAGGGACTACCGCATCACTCGTCGCGCGGACACGCAGCTAGCGAGGAGGATACGGTCGGCGGTTGGTTATTGCCGAGTTACTGCCTTTCAGGGACCCGAGCTTCGAGGTGGCGATGGCCCTGTGGACGATCCACCGGCGAACAAGATTCGCTCACGGGGCGATCGTCTCGCCAGAGAACGTGCCGTGATCGACCTCCTGCGATGGGGCACCGTTGGGGAAAAGCCGCACGGTGTAGGTGCCGCTCACAGAGTTCCCCTCGAACGTTCCGTGTGCATCAATGAACGCGTAGCCGACGTTGGCACCCTTGCCGTTGAACTGCCATTCCAGGAACCGAACCTTGAACGCGCCGGCACCGGTGCGCTGCCAGGCTCCCTGGTAGCGGCTGGTGGGCGAGCTCGAAGTCGCTCCCCACCGCCACACCCCCACTCGCGAGACCCACGACACCTAGGTTGGTCTCATGGGTAACCGCCGAGTGGATCCTGATGAGATAGGCGCCGGCGGCAGCATCGCTGCCGTCTGAGGCTTGGGCGACCGTCGCGCTCCCGAGGCCGCTCAGCAGAGCGACAGCGCCCGCCGCTGCAGCTCCCGTCATCACCTCACGCCGGCCGAACTTCCTCTCATTCATCGCCGTCCCCTTGCCGGCACATGCCGCCGGTTAGCGCGCTCCGCCGGAGCCGGCAGCATGATACGTCGACGCGCGTGGCGGCGACAAGCGCGTGCTAAAACAAACTCTCGGTCTCAACGTGACGATCCGACCTGGGGCAATCGTGGAAGGCGCGACCGGGAACGCGCTCGCGCGTACATGACCAAACGACGGTGGCGACGGATTCAGAAGCGTGCTCACTCCCCTCTCGATCGGGCGGTTATCGGAATCGTGATACCGAGGGACAGGATCGAACTGTCGACACCAGGTTTTTCACTCGAACAAACCGACGTTCGCGCAGGTCCCGTTGGATCCACAATCGAATTCGTCGCGCATCGACACGGCGGGCTGACGTCCTCCCATATCCTCCACCGTCTAGGGACGAAGCTTCAGGGGTTACGGGTCATTTGCTGCACCGTCCGGCCACGAGAGGATCCACCGATGGGCCTCTCGTGGCCCTTCGAAATCGCTCAAGTGAGGGGATGCTGGCATGGTCGGGCATGCCTCGCCAGCCACGAAGCCGCCCGCGTCGCCTCGCCGATCTTCATAACAACTCCTGAACAGCAGCATTGTCACCGCAGCGTCGAACTCGCGAGTCCCGAACGCTTCGATAATCGCCCTATGGGCCTTCCGGTTATCCAGGGGATCATTCGGCGTAGGGTCCTCGTCAACTTTCGCGTGGATGCTGCGGTCATGGCTCGAAACGTCCCCGCTCGATTCCGGCCGAAGCTCGTGGATGGCCATGCGATTGCCGGAATCTGCTTGATCCGCTTGGAGCAAATCCGCCCACTCGCCACCCCCGCGCAGATGGGCATATCGAGCGAGAACGCGGCCCACCGGGTGGCGGTTGACTGGACAAGCGGAGACGGCTCGCCACATACCGGCGTTTACATCCCTCGACGGGACACCAACTCATCACTCGTGCTGATGGCAGGTGGACGGATCTTCCCGGGTGAGCATCACAAGGCTCGCTTCAACGTGCAGGATGACGGCCGTCAGATCAATCTCCGCATGGCGTCGGACGATGGCGTCATTCAAGTGCGAGTTCATGGATGCGCCGCTTCCGACCTGCCATCGTCCTCCCGGTTCGCCAGCGTAGCCGAAGCCTCCGCCTTCTTTGAAGCTGGCTCGACCGGATACTCCGCTACCCGCAAAGGTGGCCGCCTCGAGGGTCTCGAGCTGCACACGAGCGCTTGGCACCTAGAACCGCTCGAGGTCGAGGACGTGTACTCGAGCTATTTCGACAATGAGAGGAGCTTTCCTAAGGGAAGTGTTGAGTTCGATTGCGCCTTGGTCATGCGTGACATTCCGCACCGATGGAGAACGGCACCCGAACTCTACGCACAGCCCCGCGCCGCTCGCGTTTGACCGCCTCGCCAGGCCAGGCTCTGCGGTGTCCGTCAAGGTACATTGCCGAATGCTGGCCTAGGGAGCCGTCACCTCATTTTGCCACCGCTACCCGAAGCGCATATATGGCCTTACGACCTCCACGCCGCTGAAGCTGGCCGGGCCGCGCTAGCATCGACTAGATGAGGTTGACCCTCGCGATCAGGTCATCAACCATCGCCAGGGTGCGGCGAGGCGGTGAGCAGGAGCGACAGCGCTGTTCTTCGGCCGGAGCACACTGGGTTGCTGTCCTTGCGGCCATTGGAGTTGCGGTAGCGTGCGCGCCGCCGCCGACTGGTTCGGTCACTGGCCTCGCCTGGGCTTGTGCTGGAGCAGCAATCACGGCCGACCAGATGGTGAGTGTTCAAGCCTATTCCGGCTCGGAGCTCGTAGCGAGCGTGATGACGAGCGGCAGGCATGCATACACCATGCATCTTCCACCCGGGGCCTATAGTATTCGGGTTCCTGCGAACGCCCCCGGGGGCGTGGTCGAGGCGAATGAAGTGACTGTGACTGCCAACCGTGCGGTCGACGCCGATTTCCCCGATTCTTGTAGATAGCGCAGGACATCGGGAAGCCTCTGGGACAGGGACGGGCGCGCCCTCAAGGTACGTTCGCGGATGCTGGCATGTGCGAGATATCCCTCACGCGGGGACGCGCTGTGACACCACCCACCGCGTCCTCACACGGCATCAACCGTCGGGCCAGTTGCTTACGCGCCGATCCCGGCGGCTACACGCTCAGGTGGGGCGGCGGCAAGCGCCGCCCCACCGGCGAATTCGCGGCTAGCGGCCGCTCATTTGATGAAGTTGACCGAGCTCCCGAAGTTCGCAAATTCGTCGCGCGTCCCACCGCAGGTGGGATCCGTCTTGAAGAAGGACCTTGGGCTGCAGTCCGGATACTCGATGTACTCCGAGGCGAAATAGAAGCCAGCGCCCGGGACATAGACAGCTGCCCCGTAGTCACCCCAGCGCGGCCGTATCGGACCAGGAAGCCCCTGATATTCGGTGAATCCATCTTGCGGAGCCTTGCCAGAGACGGTCACGTGGACCGTGCTGCCCACCAGCCCCGAAGAGCTTGAGGTCACCCAGCCGTAGGCGCTGCTCGGGAAGAAGCCACCGCCATCAGCGTGAATCGGTCCCCCGTCGCCGGAAAGCGTGAAGGATATCAGCGCATTGTTGGTGCCACCGACCAGTGTCGGGAACTCCATATCTTCGTGCGCGGCCGCAACGTAGCCCTGGCTTGTCATGTGGAGCGCATGGCTTGCACTGCCAAAACCAGCGGTGCCGACCACGAAGTACGCCGAGCCCACGTGGATCTCGCTGGTCTTACCAAAGGTTTCACTGACAAGCGTACTGATCGCAAACCAGAGGTGCCCACCCGAATACGATGCCTGGGTCACGCCATCCCCGTTGGTCGCGATGCCTTCCTCGGGGCAGGTCGATTCGCTTGCCAGGCCGAGCGCCTCGCAGTAGGTTCCGAGGTCGAGGGTCCCGTGCCGTTGCGGAGCCATGCCGCATGGGTTTCCGGCTTGTGTGGGACAGGCTTGCCCGCTATCGGAGTAGGTCTCCAGCCCGGTGAACAACGTGCCACCAAAGCGGATGCTGCTGCACGCCGAGCACCCGGCGCTGTTAAGACTGTTCAACCCCGTCCAATAAAAGACGGCGGCGCGATTGTCGCCGGTCCCATTGCCGAAGGTGAACGAATCGAAGTCGAGCGTGGCCGCCATGAATCCGGTGCCACCGTGACTATTGTTGTCCTGACCCTCTGGTGAGGTGGCGGGAATGACCTGGTACCAGCAGGTGACGCCTGCGGTGGCTCCCTTGTCGCAATCGCCGTCCGGCGGTTGGATGCTCGGGTCGGTCCCCATATTCTCGTGGACGAGATATACCTTGGAGCGTCCTTGCTCGAGTGCGGTCTTCTGGATTGCGAATTCCTGAGCGCCGTTGAACTCTTCGCAGCCGAACGCCGGGCACGCCGGGAGAGTGCCGCTCAGGTTGAACTCGTCATAGAAGAAGAGCAGGGCGGCACTCGTGGTGCCCATCTTGCCGTAGTCGTTGAGGAGATACCCTGCGCCCGGATCCTTGGGACTGAAATGATTGGCATCGATGAAATAGATGTTCCACGAGCTGGTCAGCGGGTTGCTGCCCGTGCTGACCGCGAGACCCTCGCGGCAGCCTTCGAGAATGCCGGCAAAGCAACCAGTGAATGGGCTCGACGTGGTCGAGACGATCTCGGTGATGAACCAATGTCCACCATTGTCCGAGTCGTACTCGCACATGATGTCCCCGCCACTGCTCCAGCCACGTGCGGTCAGTCCCATCAAGGTGTCGAGCGCTGCGGCCGACAACTCCGCGGCCAGCCCGCTTCCGTTGAAGATCTGGACTTCGCCGATGTTGATGGCTTCCATCACGTAGCCGTTACCCGCGCACAGACCCTGGTCGGGTGGCTCGACGTCCTCGTTGTAGAGCTTCGCGTTGTCGGTGGCAGCCATCCCAAAGGGATTCGTGGTCGCGCCGCCGCTGCCGCTGATCGAGTCGCAGCCGGCTCCAGCGGGCTTGCAGCTCACCACGGGGAGGGGTAGGTCGGTCGCCGCCCTGGCGCCACCGGTGACCCCCGCGCGCAGACGTCCAATCGCGGGCAGCGCCGCGTGGCTTATTGGGGTATTGGCAACCTTGGGGGCTGCGGACGAGAAGGGACTGGGCGTTTGTCCGGCGAGGGTGAGATCGCCCGTCGTCACATGGGATGCGCCCGCCACTCCGAGTGTGGTGGTGTGCACCGCCGATGTCTTGGCCGCAGCCGAAGTCGGTCCAGCGATCGCAACCAGCGACCCCAGCACCAGGCCGACGATTGACACCAGAATGGTTGCTCGCCCATGTTGGCCGTTTCGCGGTCGGTTGACGACCGTCCTGGTGAGACAGCCGTCAGTTCGACGCAGAACCCCCATCGCTATTCCTCCTCACGTTGCGCCATCAGCGGCAAAGTTGCTCGAATGAGCGACCACGACAGTAGTCCTGCGCATCTGCGGTTGTCAATCTGGGTAGCGCCAATGCTGAGTGCTGGAGTGTCACGATGAGCGGCGCTCTGCCGAGTATGGACGAACGCTCCGATCGCTCCTTGTTCAGCTCTGCCAGTCGGTTTCGCGCCTCGCGCGCGCCGCAAACCCCGCACAACCGCAGGCTAAGACCACGATTACCCGTCGACCATCAACCCCTTCAAAGGTCCGAGCAAGCGAGCAGACCGCCGTGAGACCGCAGGAAGGCGACGCAGTGGCTGGCGATGCGGGGGTGGGTCATTCAAGACTTGCCGCCATTTGGACTCAATCACCTCGAGTGGATCAAGTCCGCCGCAGTTGAATGCCAGATGCTCGCTCCACAACTGTTCGCGAACTGCGCGAGCGAGCGATCCATCGTCAGTGACGAGATTGACCTCCGTGTCGTTGAAGAGTGAGTGCTCGTTGAGATTGGCGGATCCAATCGTCAGCCAGTCGTCGTCGATGATGCCGATCTTTGCGTGCACGTAGACACCCGGTTCCTCCCGCCCCGGAGTGCCGACGGTGCCGAACAGCAGTCGGTGATGACGGTCGGCCGCCTCGAGAACGCTGAGCTGGCCTCGGGTATCGTCGTTGCCATTGTTCGGCCGCCGCGGCAGCACAAGAACAAGCCGAAACTCGTCGGTCGGCGGCCGCAGCAGCTTCTCACGAAGGACTGCCACGACCTCTGCGCTCCAGAGGAACTGATTCTCGAGATAGATCAGGCGCCTCGCGCGTCGGATCGCGCCAAGGTACGCCTCGAGAACGCTGAAATCGCCCTTCGGCAGATCCGGATAGGTCTTCTCCGGCACCGTCCGTACGACCTGCACCCGGCTTGACCCCGTTGGCGCGGGCACAGGTGGTCTGGGCAGAGCCTCACCAGTCGTCGCATGCCACCGCATCGCGAAATGCGCGGCGACATCTGCAACTGCCGGCCCGGTGAGGGAGGCAGCAGCATCGTGCCACCCGAGCTGCGTCGCCTTGTCGTGGGGCGGGCCGTCGAATCGGTCACCAGCCAGATCTGTCAGATCGATGCCGCCAACGAACGCAAGGGTGCCGTCGACGATCACAAGCTTCTCGTGATGGCAGTGCATCGGGCGGTTCCGCTTGTCGAGGGCACCTCGAATGCGGGTTCCACGCGTCAATCAACTCATGAGTTGCTTCGCTTCCGCGCGCGTGGGATGCATGACCGGCACGGGCGCGCCTGCCCACGCGAGCACGCGCACGTCGACTCGATTGGCAGCTTCTGCGAGCAGCGCTCGCAGTCTGACAATCTCCGAGCCACGCTCCACTGCAAAGTCCGGATTCACAGTCCACCCGGCCACATGCACGAACGCACGAGCGCCGCGGACCGCCGTCACAATCGCTGGGAGCGCAGATGCCCCATCGATATACACATCAACACGATTGCCCTCTCGCGGGGCGGTACCGCTGCCCCACCCGCTTGTGCCGCGAAACGCGCGGTCCCAGCCAAATCGCGTCAGCCGGCGGAGGTGGTGCCGGCGGTTGGCATTTTCGATCACTTGCCCGAGCCTGGCATCGGCGCGGGCGATGACTTTGGTGATCATGCCGCGACCCTTTGCCTGGTAGCAAATACCGGACCAGTGAGCCGACCCAGCGAGAGACTCAAACTAGTCCATGCCACGCCGACGAGGAATCCGCCGACTACATCGCTCGGCCAGTGAGCTCCCACGTAGATGCGGCTCAATCCCGCAGCCGTAACGAGCAGTGCTGCGAGGATCCAGCACCCGACGTAGAGTGCTCGGGGCAGGCGCTCGCGAGCGACGAGCACCATCGCCAGCACGCTGAGCCAGACAAAGAACCCCACGTGCCCGCTGGGAAAGCTAAACCCGATGAGTTTTGAGGTTGTGTGTGCGACACCGGTCGGTCTGGGCCTGCGCACGATGATGTTCACGACGTTGTAGACAACGGCGTAGATCGCAGAGAACGCAACCAGCGGCGTCGCAGAACGCCGGACAAGGAATGTGACGGCGATGACAGCAGCGCCAACGCCAATCCCGACGTATCCCGAGAACGCGGAGACGAAGGCATTGAACCAGGCGAAGGGGCCGACATTGACCGACTGCACCGCCACCTCAAGCGGGCGGTCGAAGAAAAATGGTGCGGGATGGGCGATCACGAGAACCGTGAGAACGGCAAACAGGAAACCCGCACCGATCGCTACGGTCATCAGCGGCCGGTTGATGTCACCGGTAAGCCGGTGGAGTCCGGCGGACGCGCTGGTTCGGGGCGCCCGCCGGGGGGCGGTAGCATCACGGGCCATAAGGAAATGTTATACCGTCCGTATCATGTTGAGAGCACGGAGGTGCCCTGCGTGAGCGCGGATACCCTTGACTCCACGCTTGCGAATGGATCCCAAGCCGCGCACGAGGTCCTGGCCGGAGAGCCGGGGCCGTCGGCACGCCGGTGGCTTGGACCGCTCTCCCTGATCTCGTTTGGCCTGTTCGCCCTGGTCACGATCCTGGTCGTCAGCGGCGTGACCCGCTCGGCGTTCGACATTCCTGTCGAACGCGCGGTGCAGGACGTCAACTGGGGCCCTCTGACCTACTGGATGACCCTGACCAACGTCACGGGCGGGCTGGTCCAAGACCTGTTCGGCGTCGCCGTCGTGGCGGGCCTCTTTCTCTGGGATCGCCGAGCCGGGTGGTTGATGGCACTTGGTGCGATCGGGAGCCTCCTGGACCAGATCGTCAAGGTATCGGTCGCACGCCACCGACCCACGGCGGACTTGGTGACCATCCTCAATCCGTCGAGTGGCTATAGCTACCCGAGCGGCCACGCCCTGTTCTTCACATGGCTCGCATTCATGCTCGCGGTTGCGATCGCACCGCACGTCGGTCCGCGCTGGCGCGTGATCACCTGGGTTGCCGCAGGTCTTGTGATCCTCTTCGCCTGCATCGGCCGGATCTGGGCGGGCGCACACTGGCCGACCGATGTGATTGGCGGCCTGCTCCTCGGCGTCGGGTGGTCTGCCTTCATCCTCTGGCTCCCGGAACGATGGCTTCCGACCCCGAGCGCACGCTGGATCCCCAAGCGATGGACCGCCTCGGGGCGTTCCCACGCATGAGTGGAAGTGGCGCGACTGTGACGCGCCTCCTGATCGTCAGTCGCGGTGCCAAGGGTCACCGACGGCGCGCGTCGCAAGTTGGGATGCTGACCGTCGAGGCCGTTCCCGGCGCCCTTCGCGTAATCGTGCCCGCATGACCGAGAAGGTCTCCGCCCCGGCACGGCGTCATGTTGGCCGCCGCAAGCGCGCGATCGAGCCCGCCGGGCATGAAGTGCATCGGCAGGCCAAGAAAGTCGTCACCAACCCGTGGGTGGAACGCGCTGCGCGTCTTGGCTACGTCGTTCGAGGAATTATCTATGGCACCATGGGCGTTCTCGCCCTCGGATTGGCGGTCGGAGTCGACTCGGACACCGCCGACCAGCGCGGTTCGCTCGCGCTCCTGGGCGAAAGTGCGGTGGGACGAATCTTCATGCTTGCCGTTGTCGTCTCGCTTCTCGCGTACTCGGGGTGGGGGCTCATCCGTGCCGTTTACGACCCGCTCCATCGCGGAAGCGATCCCACGGGTATCGCGTCGCGCATCGGCTTCGCGTGGAGTGGCCTGAACTACGCGGCGCTCGCCGTGTTCGCTGCGGGACTGCTGCTCGGGGGGTCGAAAAGCACCGGCGGCGACGCAGTCCAGAAGATGGTGGCATGGGCGCTGCAGCTGCCTGCAGGAGCAACGCTCGTCACCGTCGCCGGCGTCATCGGAATCGTCGGCGGACTTGGGCAATTTGCGGATGCCTACAAGGCCGGATTCCGAAAGGATCTGAAGCGCAACCAAATGACGCGCGCGCAACGGGTTACTGTTGATGGGCTGGGGCGCTTTGGCATGGTCGCGCGAGGCGTCATCTTCGGGATCGTCGGGATCTTTGTGTTGGTGGCAGGTCTGCACCGCGACGCCCGAGACGCGCACAGCTTCGGGCCCGCATTCGCGGCAGTTGCTCGTGAGCCGCTTGGCCACGTATTGCTGGCGATCGTCGCGCTGGGTTTCATCGCTCTCTGTCTGCACTCATGGGCAAACGCCCGCTGGGTACGCATGCCCGCGAAGTAAGCGCAGGGCATGAGCGTAACGAGCCCTCCCTCTCGCCCGACGTTCCCGCATGAGATTTTGCCGTCACGGCGTTGGGTACCGGCACAACTGCATCGTTAACCTCTGCCTTGAGGACTCCGTTCGTCACTGGTGGCGATGGTTTGCGCCGACCATGAAATGGCCTTTCGGCACGTCGCCTCCCCGCTCCATTTTTCGGTACGTCGAGAATGAGACTGCATCGGAACCGGCAGGTCCACGCACGGTGCGGCACCCTCCCGCAGAGAGATGCCGCACCGTGCACCGGGGTCACAAGGCCGGCGCGCCGTCCTTGTGGTGACCGTCAGTAGTAATGGGCCCGACCGCCCACCGCGTGTCCAGCCAGGCCGAGCAGCGCGAGGATCAATCCGATCACTACCAGAATGACGCCGATGGACCAGAGTATGGGGAGCCCCAAGAGCAGCCCGAGGATCAGACAGATGACGCCCAAGATGATCACGTGTCACTCCTATTTGAGATGTGGATACGCCGACGAGATCAAGCGAAGTTGCGATGCATTGGTATTGCTCAACGCTTGCCCTACTATAGCTAATGTGGGACTTAATTACAACACTTCTATCACGTAGACGCCAGGAAGACCCCCAAGAAAGTGGCTCTATTCCCTCGGCGCCGGACCCGGACTATCGTTGGGGGGTCGATCACTTGGCAGCGGGCAAGTCGCCCTCGCCCTGGGCCCTCCGTCTCTCAACGACTACGAGACTTTCGCCCGGCTCACTCGCCTGCCCGAAGTCGGCGCGCCCTTTGATTCCGCGCCCTCCGCGTTGACTTCGGGCGCTCTCCGCGTTTGTCGCCGAAGGCTACGATGGCGCGGGGCCGCCGCCCCACGGCTTCCCGTTGGGGCGGCGATGTCCCGCTTCGGCGTGTGCACGGCCGCCTGCGCCCTAACCCCACGCTCGGCGCTCCCCCTTTCTTGCGACCGCGTCCCCCGATGGATTAGATCGTAGTACGGCGTTCCGAACGCTGCAAACACGACCATCGCGCCCGCAGGAGTAGTCCGGCTTGCACGAGCGTCCCAATCGGCGCAGTGCCTCTCGATGCGGGGCAGGCCGTATGTGACACCCAGCAACCCGCGCGAAGTTGGTGAGAGTTGCGTGCCGTCGAAGTGAATCCGTACACCTCTCAAGTGCATGATGTGATAGCCTGCCTATCAATTAGACGGGTCACATCAGGGTGGTCCCGTGGATACAGGAGATGCGAATGTCGACAATTGGATACGTCATCATCGCAGCCGTAGTTGTGCTCGTCGTGATCGCGATCGCGATGGCCACCTCCCGACGTAGAACGGACCGGCTGCAAAGCACATTCGGACCGGAATACAACAGAACCGTTCAGCAAACCGGCGACCGACGCCAGGCTGAGCGTGAGTTGGCCGGTCGCGTGGAGCGCCGCAAGCAGCTGACCGTTGTTCCGCTCCCCGAGGCGGCTCGGCAGCAGTACCTCGCCCAGTGGCAGCGTGTGCAGGCCGGATTCGTCGACGCGCCGGTCGAGAGCGTCCGTCAGGCCGATGCGCTGGTCTCCCAAGTCATGACCGATCGTGGTTATCCGGTCGCGGAGTTCGAGCAGCGAGCCGAGGATGTCTCCGTGGATCACGGAAGCGTCGTCGAGAACTACCGCAGCGCCCATGCGATCGCGGTTGCGAGCGGGCAGGGGCAAGCGGACACCGAGGCACTTCGCACAGCGATGACGCAGTACCGAGCCTTGTTTGACGATCTGCTTGAGGGTGCCGGTACGCAAGCGAACGTCGCGGTCGCGCCGGCCACGGCGCCGTCGGCACCACCACCCGTCGCACCAGTGACTTCCAGTGGAGTTCGCAGCAATGACTGAATCCACCACCAATCCCCAGCTGACGACTGAACAGCTCGCCGGCGCCGATGCGACTGCAGTAGCTCCGCCCTCCACGAGTCCCGTCCCGCCCGAGGCCGGGGTGGGGATCATGGCTCCGCCGCAGGTCGACGATGACCCGTCGAATGACGTCACGATCCAGGATCAATCGCCGCACTCGGCGAATGGATCGAGCGGTCAGGGACTTCCGCTGCTGGCGAGCAACGCCGAGTTCATCTCGCGCTGGACGGCGATCCAGACGACCTTCGTCGACGATCCGCGCAAGGCGGTAGAGCAGGCTGACACACTCGTCGCGGAGGTGATGCGGGAACTCGCTCGCGTCTTTGCTGAAGAGCGGCGCCGCCTCGAGGGAGCATGGACGCAGGGGACCGACATCTCCACGGAGGATTTGCGACAGGCGCTGCAGCGCTATCGGGATTTCTTCCACGTGCTGCTTCGCGGCTGACTCCCACTCGCTGGGTGCGCGAAGGTCGATTCATGCCTGGCTTCGCGATCAAGCCTTCACGCAATTTGGCTTCACGCGATCTCGCTGGGCTTGACGCGAGACCCACTGAGGGCAATCGATCACTCGCCCCTCAGTGGTGACCTCGTCGCTGGTTCTGAGTCCTAGGTGTGCAACTGACGATGGCCGCTTACACACGGGCTCCGGTCTTTTGGCGCAGTCGCTCATAAGGAGTTTGGCCGCCCGAGGCTCGATGCGGGCGGTCGAAGATGAACGCGTACCACAGCACCCACACGCCAAGGAAGATGCGGGCGATGGGGAGGTAAACGGCAAGCAACACCAGAACAGCGAGGATGAGCAGCTGGGGGGAGAGCATCACGCCGATCGCCAGGCTTGCCGGTGGGCCACCCTCTCTGCGTGGCGGCGTGATCTCCAAGAGGCGTGGTGTCACTTGAATGGCCTTAGTGTGGCCTGCGTTCTCCGTTCGACCATGGAAACGACGTAAGCGTCACAGGTGACGCCCATCTGGGCGCTGGACAGCGTGAAGGGTCATATCCAAGGAGGTATTCATCGACACGAAATGACGAGGTGCCGCTTCACCAGCGTCCTGCCGAGTGACGATCAGGACCGAGACTTCGCAAAGTCGCTTGCGTCAACAGCCGTACAGTGGCGCCCCTTCAATGGACTTCTTCTCACAAAGTTGATGAGCGACGCGACGTGTTTCTCCAGGAGCGGCTACTGAGCTACATGGCTCTCATTGCGGCGTGCTCTAGCCGCAACGTGACGATGGGGTCATCCACCTATGGACACTGATGGCATACGCGTAAGCGTGATGGATCACGCGGCGTCGCACGACTTGTGCAAGAACACTTCGTTCCGGACGACTTCCAGGAGGGCCCACTGCTGGGGAGCGTCGACGCGGACCGCCTCGAGGTCATGATGTCGTGCCGCCGCGGATTCAATAGACTGACCCGCCGATGGGAACCGGCGATCGGGAGCAACGCGTGGGCGGAGCATCTTTGAACAGTTCGGTTCGATGGCATCGAACGGTGGCGGTGGCCGGCGTCGTCGTGATCGCCTGCGCGATTGTGATCTCGCGGCGTCCGGACGCGTTCACCAACCCGCAGTTCTTCGCGGAAGACGGCTCCACATGGTTCGCCGATGCATACAACCACGGGCCGCTCGCCGTGCTCGATCTCGCAACAAGCGGAGGGTACCTTCAGGTCGCATCCCGGCTCGCGCCGATTCTCGCCGCGCCGTTCGGGGTTGCCAATGCGCCACTCGTGTTCAACATCTGCGGTCTGCTGCTCCAGGTCGCCCCAGCCATCTTCCTTCTGACCCGGCGCTTTGATTCAGTCGTGCCGTCGCTCCGGGTACGAATTGCGCTGGGCGCGATCTACCTCCTAATGCCATCTGCAGAGCTCAACGTGAATATCACGTATTCGCAGTTCCACCTGGCCACCCTGGCAGCACTGGTCCTCATCGCTGCGGAGCCAACGACATGGCGTTGGCGGGCTTTTGACGTGGTCGTTTCGGCGCTGTGCGGCTTGACGGGTCCATTCGTCTATGTCCTCTTTCCGCTGAGCGCGCTGTGGTTCATCATCCGGAGGAGGCGGTTCACGCTGGCACTCTGCTTCATATTCGCGGTCACGCTGGGGATCCAACTGATCGTCGGCGCCCTCCACCCACGCCCACACTACCCACTCGGCGCAAGTCTGTCGAGCGGGTTGCTGATCATCGGCGATCGGGTCATTCTCGCCGGCGTGTTCGCTCAGCAGGTCTACACGCATGCCTTTCACTCCGGCGAGCCGCACGGCGTGTTGCTCGCGGCGGTCGTCTGCCTGCTCGCGTTACCGGTCGTTGCGTTTGCGGCACTCAAAGCCCCGCTGGAACTGCGGATATTCGCGCTCTTTGCGGGCGGGCTCGTGATTGCCGGCCTGACGGTTCCGGTCGTCTCGACGACCGGGAATCAGTGGCAGCTCCTCGCAACGACGGCCGTGGCAGACCGGTACTTCTTCCTCGGTCAGGTGGCGTGGGTGGGGGTACTCTTCTGGGCCGTGCTCCAGCTCCGGCGTGTGTGGATGAGACGCGTGGGCCTAGGAGTTGGCGCGGCAGCGTTCGCATCCGGATTAGTGATGTGGCAGTATATGCCGTTCATCAACTACGACTGGCCGGCTGAAGCGCACACAATCACGAGCGCGGCCCCGGGGACCCGCGAGGTGCTGCCCATCAACCCCGGCGGAGGCTGGGCTGTTGTCGTCACTGTGAAGTGATCCGGCCAAGGGTTGAAGGCAGCAACTCTAGAGCGGCCAAAAAGGTCCGAAGACATGCGGGAAGCGGAGGCACCGGCCCGAGGTGATGGACAATGGACACTGGCGCTCTGCCCGATTGAGCAAGTTGCTCACAATCGTCAGACCAGGGAATCAGGCCTCTAGGGTCACGATCCAGGAGTACGTCTTCCCGGTTGAGATGTCCGTGTAGGAACCGGACAGGGTGCTGCCGGACAGGGTCCCCGTGAAGACCACGCCGCTGGCTGATCTCAGGGTGATGGTGCTCCCTACCAGACTGCCCTTGACGTGAAGGAGTTTGTTTGCCGGTGGCGACAGCATGAACGTCCCGTCGTACCCGTTACCGGTCTTCGTCAAGGTGAGAGTAGAGAAGCCGTTGGACGTGCCCCTGCTCCACAATCCCAGCCACGTTCCGCTCAGATCGGGCGGGGCCTCGGTAGCGGTTGGCGTCAGCGTGGGAATGGACGTCGGAATCTGCGTCGGTCGTATCGGCGCGTGGATAGGGGGACGTTGCACGATGGCGATAAGGACGCCCACGCTGGCAATGACGGCGACCAGCACCGCGAGCGCAGCGGCTGGCCTCCACCTATGTCCTCGTGCCTCGTCTCCCATGACCCCTACGATGATGCACTCGCTGGCACACCACCGCGTCGAACCAACATTGGCGGACCCGCTTTCCCGATTGAGCGAGTTGCTCACAATCGTCAGAGCGGAAAATCAGCGCCGTAGGTTGGCTCCCCGCACCTCAAGCATGGTCGTACTCTTCGAGAAGGGCCATGCGAAAGCAGTACTACTTCCGCCGGAGTGATGTTGGGTTCGACGCCTGGGACGTCGACCGTCTGGTCGCGCTCTCAGCCTCTCTCCCTGTCAAGGAAGTGGCTCTGACGTCGATTCGAGAGTTCGACACCGCGCACTGGTTCGGAGCCGATGGCTCGCCCATGACGGTGCGCGTCCTGGTGCGTCATATGGAGCTAATTAACCAGGCTGATCTCGCGTACCCGGTGATCCTCGGATCAGATGGCCAGGTGATGGATGGAATGCATCGTGTTGCGCGCTGCCTCCTCGAAGGACGCGCCGTGGTTTCTGCCGTTCAGTTCGCGGAGCAGCCTGAACCAGACCATAGGAACGTTCAGCCCGACGATCTCCCATACGACTGAGGCTCGACGTCAACCGCCCTCTGCCCGATTGAGCAAGTTGCTCACAATTCTGGTGATGGGCATCGTCACGGTCAGCGGGCTGACGACGGTGCCCCAATCGCCGAGGGCCGAGACACTGCAAGAGAAATCAGGAGCACAACAGCAGCAGCGGCAAGGCCAAACAAGGCGCAGATCCACCAGGCGAATTCGGCGTGAGGAATCGCGGTGGGATACGGGCAGGCGGTCCCATTCCCCCGAGGGCTGAGGAAGATGTGGCAGGCCGCGCTCGTCAGCAGGGCTGTCCAAAGTCCGACGCCGACCCCGATTGGCACAGCGAGCACGCTGAGGGCGCTCGTTAGCGTGAGCTTCACTTTGTCGATGCTACCGCTACCACCCTCCCCGATTGAGCGAGTTGCTCACAATTCTGCTGAATCGAACAACCCTCACTATATTGGGTCCGTGAGGACCACGTGGACCGCCCTGCTGGCGATGGTGGGCGTCGCGACAGGCATCGCGAGCGGCTTCTGGATGGCGTCTGCGACTTACCCGTGCCCTGCCTTCTGCTTGTACGCTCAACCCCGATTTGCCATCTGGCAGAGTTGCCTGGTCGGAGGTGCGGCGGCGGCAACCGTTCTCATCGTTGCGGGGGCACTCGACCGGGAGTTCGTCCGAGGTAGCGTCCAAGGCATTCGCAACGTGTCGCGGTTCCTGTTCGAGGAGGTCAGCCATCGGCAGGTCCGCTAGGCGGTCTCGTCCCTCCTTTCATGTCGCTCCTGACCGCGGGAAAGACGCGTTCCCGAGCGTCCGCCCTATCCTGCCCGATTGAGCAAACGCGCTGCAGGGTCGCCTCTAGCCGTCCGAGGAGTTGTGCGAAGGCAGCCGTTAGGTTGCGGTAGACGATCGAGTCGCGACGGGGTTTCTCAAGTGTCATTGGCGGACCCTGGCCTGAGTTAATCGTGCGTCAGCCGATGGTTTTGGCTCGCGCTCGCCGTCGCACTGTTTCCTAAGTCGCCCGGGGCGGCGAGTCTCCAGCTAGGACCTCGGCGCGGGTTGCTGGTAGCACACCGTCCGATGTGGCCCAGTGCATGGGACTGGGATCAGCTCGTCAGGCGACAACTCCAGAGCAGAGCCGAGGTCGCTATATAACGAAGGTGAATCTAGAGCCCAGAGCACACGCCCGTCACTTAGCTTCACCGGCCTGCATCCAAGCGCCGAAATCACTGCCATGAGAGCAGGTTGGCCGGGGTCGTTGAACGTCAGAGTGTAGCTCGTACCGAAGTCGATCGGACAGGAAATCGTCCCTGCGGGAAAGGTGGGCAATCCTTCAATGTCCGCCCAAAGCCGGACGACCGTTGCCGCATCGGTGATCGTTTGATCAAGCGGGGGCAAGATAAGTAGTCCCGGAGTCCGGGTAATCCGCACACTCGGGTCCGTCGGCGTGGTGCCAAGGACGGCTGCCCCACAACCTGCCACCAGCATCGCGAAGATGCCCGCGACAGCCACTGCTCGCATCATTGTAGTGGTACGCGCACGAGGATCTGCGGTTCCCTCGAGAGCCCTATGCGGATACTGGCCTGTGCGAGATGCGGCGATTGTTGAGTTGGAGCGACGATACTTACCCCGCGCGGCTCGAGGACCAAGATCAGACCCACGGCCTCAATCGCTCACGCCGGCTTTCTCTGGAGTCCTACTTCTCGGAGACCGATGTCGCACCCGGATGATCGTGTTTGGCCCATGGCGGAACTGTGACGCCAATCGTCCGCCGTTCATGCCACGCTGACCGCTGTGCCAGAGTTTCGCATCGTTGCAGCGGCTCTACTATTCGTCGTCGCGCTCTACTGGACCATCGCGGCGGGTTACGAGATCGTGCTCGCCAGGAAACCGCCTGGCATCTTCGGCCTGAGCCTAGTGAGGCCCATGAATCCTGAGCCAGTGCTCACTGTCTCTCAATGGCGAAAGGGGGGTATCTTTCTACTTGCCTTGGTCGTCGTGGTGGCTAGCCTGGGGATTAGCTTGCTTCAGGGTTGGCCCTGATACTCGCGCATCCGGCGTTGTCATGGTGATCGTGAGCCTGGTCCATCGGGCATGAGTATCCAGGCTTGAAGTTCGTTCGCCGCGCTGTCGTGGTCTTGGTGATCTGCATCGCGGTCGGCTTCGTGCTGGGTGGAGCGCTGGTCATCGTTGGTCACGTTGGACCTATCTGATCGCCCTCGGTCCGATTGAGCAAGTTGCTCACAGTTCTCGAGACGGTCGAAGGTCGCCGCGGGGGTCGGACCACACCAAGGCGACTGTCGTCTCACTGTTGGTCAGGGACAACTCCACGGCCCATTTATGGTGAGCGTAGGAGGCGACACGCCCGGC
The DNA here is from genome assembly GCA_963830305.1 of Candidatus Dormiibacterota bacterium. Lineage (GTDB taxonomy): Bacteria > Chloroflexota > Dormibacteria > Aeolococcales > Aeolococcaceae > Palsa-851. Next base: position 140,193 of record CAWHLW010000009.1, read on the forward strand.
ACTGCAGAGACACTCGTCGCTTCGAGCGTGGCGTTCACGGTTCCCGATAGGCCATCGCTGCTGGTGACGGTCAGAACACCCGAGACCGACTGCCAGGTGGTGTCCGTGCGGTACTCATCGACTTCAACCTTTGGCACGCCGTCCCTGATGCCCATTGCATGAGGCCATGGTGGCAGGTCGTATTTGCCGGGACCAATGAAGTCGCCGTAGATTTCGATTTTCACCCCGAAATCCTGACGGTTGCCCGCAAACCACAGGTTGTCGTCGATCCATTGATAAGTCGGCGTGCAGGTTGCCGGTAGACTTGTTGACGTCGTGGCGCATTCGTCGAATACTCCAACCACACTCAGCTCGTGAGTCGCGCACTCTGGGGGTGCAGGCACCGCCACGACGACTTGGGGGCGACCGGGCGTTGGCTCGTGATCGGTCCCGATTCGCCCGGTGACAAGCCAAGAGACAGCGCCGAACAGGACTACAAAGGCTGCCAACCAGCCCAGGAACTTGGAGCGACTTGGTCCTTCCGGCATGCTCGTATTCTTCCTTCAGATCGACTATACCGACACGCGGCCTTCACTTCTGGCTAGGCCGGATCACGTGTGTCGCCTGCCACGAACCATTGCGGCCCACATGGTCAGCGGGGGGACTACGTTCCTTGCACCACCCCCGGCCCCAGTCCCTCTGTGTAAACCGCCGAATACACTTGCGCGATCAGGGGTTGGTCGCTGCTCACTGGTGTCAGCGCATCGCCAGGTGAGGACACTTGCCGTTGCAGAAGTTCAGCCACTCTGTCGCTCACCGCATACCTCTCGCTCCGAGGGACGAGATCTTTGACGAATCCACATTCGGCGGCCAAGACAGCGACGGCGATGGCCTGCGGATCGGGGGGCTCATCCGCGGTGACCGCATGAACAACCTTGGCAACAACGGCGGACCTCGCTCCTGGATCGATCAGTGTGTATCGAGTTCGTGGGAAGGGAGGTAGCCAGGGACGATTATCGACCGCGATCACTCCCTTCTTCATACAGCTTGCGATTGTCCAAGCTTTCGCGTCGCTTCCCGCGTACCCGAAGGCGTCAACCCAGAAGATCAGCGTATGCGGCGGCAAAACATTGCGGATACGTTCGAGGACGGCTGAGTAGCGGTGGTCGTCGGGAAGGTCACTTACCGAAACCCTGTCGTCAACGAGAGTCAGGGAGCCGTCAGCAAAAAGGTCGAGCATCACAGCCCCGGCGAGCGCAGCCTGAAGGCGAAACTTGGGATGTGAGTGCAACTCACCCGTTCGCGGGTCAATCGCGAGAAGGAGGAGTTCCTCAGCTGTGGTCAGCGCTTCCTCAGCGCTCTGCGCCATGCAGAGATCGTAAATCGGCACGCGGCATACCAAACGGTTCGGATCAGCTCTGTAATGGCTTCGCTAGTTCACCGCGCATGCTTCCGAGAATCGATACTCGAAGTGATTCCGAGAGCTCGAGAGGTCACGAGAAGCCCACCGCACATGACGTCGCAAGCCGACGCCAGCCTAGGGGGCGCTCACCCAGCGAGCGATGCTCGTGAACTCGTTGCTCCAGATGTGACCGTCGGGTCCAAGGCACAGTCCAGCCGAAGCGTCACCCGACGGCGACGCGAATGTCGTGTAGACACCCCCAGCAGCCATGTGCCCCACGCCGTTGCTGGTGGTGAACCACATCAGCTTTCCCTTGGCGACGAGACAGCCCAGGCCGAGGCTGCTGGTCGGCGCGGGATGGTCTTTCATCACGCCAGTGCTCGAGACCTGGGCGATATAGCCCTCCTCGGCAATCCAGACCTTCCCGTTGGCGCCCGCGGCGAGACACGATGTGTCGGTGGGGTGATCCAGCGGGTACTCGGTGTACACGCCCGAGGTCGTCAGTCGCCCGATCATCTGCGTGCCGTCGTCGAACCACAGAGCGCCGTCCGGGCCGGCGATGATCGTGTGCGGGAGGTTGCCGCTTGGCGGTGCCCCGAAGTCAGTCACCACGCCTGAGGTCGTGACCCTCGCGATGTGGCCGTTGGATTCCACGAACCACAGATTGCCGTCAGGCCCAGCGGTGACCCACATCGAATCATCGGGCATCGGGAACCAGCTGAACACGCCGGCGGTCGTGAGGCGACCGGCGTCGGGAGCCGCACTCGCAAACCACAGCGCACCGTCTGAGCCGGTCGTGATCGCCATGACCTGCGGGGGCGCCCAGTAGGGGTTCGGCGATGGAAGCGGATAGAGATGCACGGCGCCACGCGTCGTGATCCGGCCGATCGTCGCCGCCTGCTTCTCCGTGAACCACACGGCGCCGTCGGGGCCGGCTGTGACGTCCAAGATGCTTCCACTCGAGATCGGGACTGGGTATTCGACCGCCTTCATCGTCGACGCCAAGGCGGTGATGCTCGGCATCCCAAGCGCCATCGTCAGTGATACAGCGGCGAGCGTGACTGTCGTGGAATGTCGACGCACCGTGGTCACCTCGTTCGCGTATGGATTTGCGGAGCCGATGGACCGACCCCGTCTCACGGCTTCCTGAACCCGTGACATCTATCATCCCATAACGCGCCAAACGGCGCAATCAGAGATGTCGCTGCCTCCGATCGCACGCGCGGGTTGCGCCGTCGTTCCACCCGACGCCCCAGGAGCAGCGCCGCGATGGACAGTCGGGTTCTGCTCTACGGGTACCCTGGCGAAAAAGCGAACACAATGGCGGCAACGCTCGACGCAGGTACACCAAACCTAGGAAGCTAGTGGCCCAAGAGCTTGCCGAATACCGCCAAGGATCAGAACCACGTCAACAGTCAAGCCTTGACACCTCGGCTGACACCTAACGGCGAGCGGTTCCAATTTCGCGTTCTACGAGAGTCCAGCAAGCAGGGCTCGAAACACTTGAGGATCAACGACTCATCACCCATGCCAAAAGGACATCTCGCCCAAACCACTGCAGCTAGCCGTACACTGACGGTGTGGAGGGGTGACGGTGCGAGAGCCGAGTCAATGACGCGTCGAAGGCTTGTTGTCGCCTTTGTTGCATGCTTTGCGCTCCTAGCATCGATGCTGGCCTTCGGATCAGTGGATGCCATTGCCTCGAGTACTCCGGCGACTATCGGTTCGGCAGCTGCTGCGGCAGGGACGATTCCTCCGCTGACTGATCGCAGTAGATCGACGGCTGGAAGAGAGCACATACGACGCGGTGCACGGGCGCACGTGGCGCTTGTCGGTGTCGGTGGCGCTCCGAATGCCGCCTCGAGCGGGCACCTCCCTTCGATTCACTCGTCAGCCGCAGTGACCACCTCCCCGCTCAGTTCCCCACCTCCGCCAGTGCTTCCTGACGACCTTGCCGGGTTTGCGGGATCGGCGCAGGCTCAGGCGATTCAATCGTTTGGAACCGACCAGGAGCTGACGCCGCCTGATCCCGACATCGCGGTCGGGCCGACCGACATTGTGGAAGTGGTCAACTCCGGCGTCTTCGTTTTGAGCCGCAACGGCGCGATCCTCGCGTCCGACGATCTCAATACGTTCATGGACGTGCCGTCCGGATATCACAGCAGCGATCCGAAGGTCATTTTTGACGGCGAATCTTCCAATGGAAACCAGGGGAGATTCTGGATTACGGTCACCGAGGTGCCCAACTCGCTCGCAGGTTGTCCGCACAGCGAGCCCGTCCTGATTGCGGTATCGCCATCGTCCAGTCCGCTTCCCTTCACGGGTTGGCTGGTGTACTCGCTACCAACAGGGCTGGATAACCCCGGAACGATGCTGGGTGATGCGCCAAGTCTCAGTGTTGCCGATAGCATCGTCACAGTCACCTTCAACGACTTCAGTTGCAGTTTGACGTTCCTGGGAAGTGAGATAGATGTGCTGCAAAAGAGCGATCTCATGTCCGACACCGGCGCCGACCCTCTCGTCTTCTACTATGACGGCCCATTCGCACCGCAGCCCGTGCAACCGTCGTTTGAACCGGGGACGGCAGACGGGCCTGTATCGATCGTGACCAATGAATCCGATTGCGGGGCAGTCGCCTGCACGAATCCTGCGGTAGAGCTCGAACTCGGTGAGCGGCGACCCCGAAGCCGGGAATGTTGTGCTGACGCCGTTCTTCTACGCCATGTCACCCACCGCCGTTGACAACAGCACCGGGCTTGTGCCGCCTGCCCAGCAAGAGGGGACGACACAGACGTTGCAGAACAATGACGATCGCTTTCTCGATGCAGTCCTTACCAACAGCGGCACCATCTGGGCGGCGGACGACACCGAATGCGTGCCCCCGGGGGACACCGTCGAGCGAGCATGTCTCGACTACGTCAATATTGCCGGCAATCCCGTCGTTCAGATCAACAACGTCGGGGTTGCCGGCGCCGACCTCTATGACCCGTCAGTGAACGTCGACGCAGATGGCGACCTCTTCACGGGCTTCGACGAGTCCTCGACCACGATGTTCCCTACGCTGACGGACGCGACGGTTACGGACCTGGGATATCCTCCGGTCCTCAGCGGCTTTCAGAAGCTTCATGCCAGCGCGACGTACTACAACGCTGACGACCTCGTCGCAAACGCCTGCAGTATCGGGGGATGTCCGTGGGGGAACTACTCGGCTGCTGCGCAGGACCCGCTGGACCCCAACGATGTGTGGGTAGCGTCGGCGTCCGCGGACGGAACGACCTCTGCCGCGTGCACGACGGTGCATGCCTGTTGGAATACCTACGTCGAACAGCTCACCGCCTCCGCGCCAACGATCACTTCGGTGACCCCGGTCCTGGGACCGGTCGCCGGCGGTCAGACAGTCACGGTCAATGGATTCGACTTCGGGTCGGAGACGACGGCGACCATAGCGGGCGCGCCCGTCACCATCAGTAATCGCACGCCGTATTCGTTCACCTTCGTCACCCCTCCGACTGCGCCGACCGGAGGCACGGTACAGATCCAAGCCACGAACGCTTTCGGTGCCAGCACCAACGGGGACTCAAGCTCGTACGTGTATGCGCCGCTCTCGAACTTCGTGCCGGTCCGTCCATTTCGAATACTCGATACACGATCGGACCCCTTTGGCCCGCTCGGCCCGGGTGGCATTCGGGTCTTGCCGGTCATTGACTTTGCACCGATCCCGTACAACGCAAGTGCAGTCGTCTTGAATATCACAGCGGTCAGCGGGACAGCGGCGAGCCTGCTGAGCGTGTATCCAGAGTACACGCCGAGACCGAACGCGTCGAACCTGAATTTTGCTGCGCACGCAGTCGTCGCCAACCTGGTCACCGTTGACCTCGACGGCGGTTTCCTGGACATCTACAACGCTCTTGGTACGGTCAATGTGCTGGCCGATGTCGAGGGCTATTTCCTGCCTGAGCCCGCGAGCGATTTTCAGGGCCTTTTCCATCCGATCACGCCGGTGCGGGTGTGCGACACGAGGACTCCGTCCTCGTGCGACGGTCACGCGGCGGTTGGTCCGGACAAGTCGATCGTCGTCACGGTAGCGAGCGCCGGCGGAATCCCCGCAACCGGGACGACCGAGGCGGCCGTGGTCAACCTGACCGGAGTGGCTGGAAGCGCCTCCACATACCTGAGTGTCTTCCCGACCAGCTCGATGGGCACCTGCACCCCAACGGGAACCTCGACGATCAACCTGCTGCCGGGTGCGGTTGTCGCGAACCGAGTGATGGTCGAACTGGGGCCGTCGAAGCCGGGCGGCCCAGACGACGCGTTGTGCGTGTTCAATGCCGCGGGAACAATCAACGTGCTCGTCGACGCTAACGGTTGGTTCGGGAGCGCCACCGCGACCGCCAGCCCAGCCGGGTACCAGTTCCAGCCCCTCATGCCGACGCGGATCTGCGACACGCGGGTGCTGTCCACATCCTGCACCTCCGGCGATATCGGGCCGGCCGGCAAGCGGCTGATCACGACCGCCGGGCATGCGGGTGTGCCCGCTTTCGGCTCATCCACCACAGTGGTGGCGATCATCGCCAATCTGACCGCCGTCGCACCTTCAGTGAGGACATACCTCACCCTCTACCCAGCACAGCTACTCAGGCCGCCGACGGTCTCGGACGTCAACCTCGAGGCGGGCACGGTCGTTCCCAACCTGGCGGTAGTGGAGCTCGACACAATTCCCGCCAGCGCCGAGGACGGCGACGCGGACATTTACAACGGTGCTGGCAGCGTCAACGCGATCATCGACCTCGAAGGCTGGTTCCAGTAGCGAGGACGCGTCAGAGACGCTACCCCTTTTGGCAGCGTTGGTTTGGAATCCCCTCGAAGCGCGTCGCAAGCAGCGCTCGCACAGCTACCCGACCCTCCGCACGAGTTCCCCATGGATGCGGCCCTCGCGGCATGTCGAACACCGCTTGATCCCTGAAGAATGTCATGATCCCGTCGAGGTCATGCCGGTTGAAGGCATCGAGGAACGCCTTCAGAGTCTCCACGGTGACAGTTGACGTAGCGTCCATCGTGTCGCCCTCCAGATCTCCGGGTCCGAACGTGGTCCTACGCGCCGAGAGTAGGGATCACAAACTGACCGTGTGGCCTGCGATAGCAATCTGCGCCCACACCACAAAGCCATGCTGTGGGCGAGCGCTCCATCGCAGTGCTGTGGACAGCGCTCACTGGAGAAGGAACCGCAGTCCAATCCCAGCGGCACGACCAAGCGCGCATCCCTCTCGGGTGAGGCCGACGCGCAAGGTCCGCCCCCACGCCTACGTCCCTGCTAGAGGAGCATACAGGTGCCACTCGCCCACTCCCTTGAGCATGTGGGAGCCGCGGTCTTCGAACTGGATTCCCGAACCTGCGACCAGGTCCTTGACAGTGCTCGAGACCAGCACCTCTCCCGGTTTTGCCAACGACGCCACACGCGCGCCGGTGTGGATCGCGATGCCGGCGACCCTGCCGCCGACGACGACCTCACACTCCCCCGTGTGCACTCCGGCGCGCACCTCCAAACCGAGCTCTCTCACCGACTCGACGATCGCTTGCGCGCATCGGATGGCGCGGGCCGGTCCGTCGAAGCTGGCGAAGAATCCGTCACCGGCAGTGTCGATCTCTCGTCCCCGAAAGCGCACAAGTTGACGTCGGACCACAGCGTGATGACGGCCTAGTAGGTCACTCCACGCGCGGTCGCCCATCAGCGCTGCCCGAACGGTTGACCCGCCGATGTCGGTGAACATGATCGTCGCAAGCACTCGGTCAGGCTCGCCCCTGCCAAGAGTTCCTGTAAGGAACTCCTCTATCTCATCGAGGACCGCACCCGCATCGCCAGCCCAGAGGAAATGATCCGCGCCCTCGAGCTCCACGTAACGTGCTCCGGGGATATGTGCCGCCAGATAACGACCGAGCCCGACAGGGTAATACGCGTTCTCTCGGCGATGCAAGACGAGGGTGGGTGTGGTTATCGTCGGGAGCACTGCGCGCAGATCCGAGTTCACAGCCATCTCGTATTGGGCTCGCGCGACGGCGGGACTGGCGCCCGCACGGCCCGCTCGCTGCCACCATCTCCGAAACGAGACGTCCTCGGCCAGGCTCGGTAGGAGGAGTGCGACGTCGTCAAGCACCTCAGTTTCTCCCTCGGTCCATACCACACCGCTCACGAAGCGGTCGAACACGGCCGCCGGAACGCCCTCTGGATAGTCGGGTGCCTGCAGGAGGCGGGCGAACGCATGGGCGAGCACCTGGGCTCGGACTCGGTCCGGCCGGGTCGCGCTCAACACGATCGAGAGCATTCCGCCCCGACCCTGACCGAGGATAGCCGCTCGATCGGAGCTGACAGCGTCGAGCACAGCTTCCGCGTCGCTAACCCAGTCCTCGATGGTCGGCGGGGAGGACGGCGAAATAGGGTCCGACAGGCCGATTCCGCGGGGATCGAACCGGATCAGCCGGCTGAACGACGCCAGGCGGCGCTCGAACCGGTACCAACGGGGCTCCTCGTCGCGGACATCGATCGATATGTAGGAACCGCCGGAGGGCTCCAGCAGGTCGATCGGTCCCGCGCCTAAAATCTGATAGGCAATGTGCGCTCCGTCTGGGGTACGGGCGTACATCGTGTCGGGCACTGGCTGCATGCGGCCTCCTTCGCCACCGACAACTCTTACATGGCGAGGCCATCAAGGACGCGGTATCGTCCCGCCCCGAAGTGGGCACTACCTTCGGTCCGCTCAAGGTCGCGATCTGTTTGCCGTCCTAGCAGGCCTAGCCCAGGGGTCACTTCGCGGCGTCGGCTCAGATGTGGCAGTTGCACACTCGGGTGCGCAATGGCTACCTCGTTCGGGTCATTCAGAAGCGTAAAGAGTGTCGGATCCGTCGGTGGCGTCGCGGTCTGAAGTTGGCAGACGGAGGGCGCTCCGCGGTCGGCGGCTAGCAACCTCGGCGAAGCGAGGTCAGAGCACGCAGGGACAAGGCGCTGAGCCATCCAACCCTGCTGCAATCGAGAGTCGCTGAAATACTCCGGTGTGTGCGGAGTGACTGGAGGCTGCACCAAATAACACGAACCCGCCTTTCATCCCGAAACTCGACCGGCCGAATAACCAGCCCGGAAGTATTCCCGGGGGTTCACCTAAGCAATAGCAAAGAGGCGACCCCCGACGGGATCGCCTCTCGATTCACTCAAGAAAGATCAGGTCTAGGTGATTGCCAAGTGCTCGACGAGCCGTATGGTCCCCGCCGGTTCACCAACGTTGGAGAACGTTCCATATCCCGCCAGTGTCCTCAGCGAACCGCGCGTCGGGCCGCCTCCGGAGGAGATCACGAAGCTGCCAGTCGTCAATCCCTTCGCGGTTGAAGTCCCGTAGGCCCGGATCGTGATGGTGCCCCGCTGGCCGCCGAAACTGCAGTTGCACGTGTCGAAGACCGTGAACGTAACAGACCCGTTCGGGTACTCGGTCGCGAGGAACGCTTCACCGGAGCTACCAGGAGGCTCGCTGGAGTTGTAGGTGCCGGAGCCCCTGAGACCAGCACCGGTGATGGCAAAGTTGTCCAGCTCGGCAAAGAGCTTGTCCTTCGATTCTGTCGTCCCGAATGAGAGTGACGCCTCCTCGGTCGACGTGTAGGTCCCGACGGAGGTCTGCAGGCTCTGGGCGCTCACCGTGATGTGCTCCCGGATCCCGGGACCCACCCCCGCCTCTGGGGGGGGATTAAGAGTGGTCACGTTGAATCCGCACTGGCCAACAGCCGAACCGACGACGATATTTGGGGCCCCGCCACTATCTCCGAATTGCACCCCGGGCGACCTCGGCGTCGGTGGTGGAGGGGTTCCCGGCTTGTTGCTGTAACAGATCATGTCGCCACGGATCACGTTGTTGGCTACCTCCATGGCGTCCGGGTCCCCCATCTTGTTACCGACATACGTGGCGCTTCCACCGATCTGGTTGCGCAGCGATCCGAGCCAGCAGGAAGTCAGCCCGGCGACCGACAAACTGCCGCCGATCGAGTCGTCCTCGAAGTCCGTGTAGACAGGGGTGTAGTCGAGGGTCGGGTCCTTCGACCAGGGTTCAAGGTTGCGGACGATCGGCTTGTGCGGCACCTGGGCATTGCAGGTCTCAGCAGCAGCTCCACCACCACCGCCAAACACCGACACGTTACCGCCGATGGAGGTCGAGTGGACCACGACCCCCTGGGCGTCGAAGGCCGTCAGGTCCCCCCCGATGCGGCCATAGGTCACGCCCGGCGGGTTGCCGCAGGTGATGTTGGGAGAGCAGCCGAGCAGCAGATCGCCACGTCTGCCGACGAACACATTGCCACCGACCGAGACAGTGGCCGACACGACTGGGGTACCACTCGTCGGGTCGCCCGCCGTGACGTCGTCGAGCAACGCCCCCGGCGCGATCGTCAGGTTGCCGTGGATCACCACATTGCCGACAGACGTGAAGCACACGCCCGTGATGGTCACCGACTCGTAGACACCAGGTGCGATATCCCCTCCCCTGCAGTCAAAGCTGACCGCGGATCCGAGCGGTGCTGCGCTGGCAGTACCTGAAGCGGCGAAGACGCCCGCACTCACCAATGCGGCAACCGGAACGACCCTCAGTGCTCTCATGATCTTTCCCCTCGTGGCCGGCTAAACCACCCCGCGTGCAGTAAGGACCGCGCGATGGGTGGTTTCGGTGGCCGGGAACATACTCCAGTTGTGTGGAGGAGATCAAGGGGTTGTCAGCAGATCCTCACCCCCAAATGGTCAGGTCCTAAAATCGAGTCGAGACGCGACGGCGAATCTCAGGCGCTGGTTGAAGGCTCCCTTCGACTCGGTCGTACCGATATCCATGTGCCCAACCTCGCCGGCGCGCCCCGCTGGGCACCATCCAGGGAATGACCTCGAGACGGAATCGCCCCGCGGAAACAGCTGGGTCCTCGGTGCGCGTGGCGTATTGAGCCTCTAACGTAAAGCGGGCAGCTGAATCGATGGGACGTGCGCTTGAGTGGCGTAGAAGTGGGAGGAATTCTGGCCGTCATCGACGAAGAGTTGACCACCGTGGCGGCTGCGCCGACGCACTCGGCGGTCGTGCTTACGGATCTTCGATGAGTTGCAGACTGTCTCGCACGCGCACAAATTCTGTGACGACGACTGAGCGACCCGAACAAGGTCCTGTCAGCGACTCACGCTCGGGACCTCCCCGGATATCGGATCGTCGAGGACCCGCCCACCCTGGGCCGAATTCACTGCTCGCTTCGAGCCAGTCCGCCTGTCATAGCAGGCGGCATCGCGTCCTGGGTCCAACGAGCCTCTCGAGCCCGTTCCAAAGCGCTAGGCTCGGGACGCGAGCCGCAGTGCGGCGAGGGGCCGCTGGCCCGCCGAGGTGTCCAGGTGAACGCGATAGCAACCGCGGATATGATCAGCGCGCCCGCCGAAAACCCGTGGCATAACGCGCAGCGCCAGTTCGACCAGGCTGCAGAGTTGACCCACCTCGAGTCGGGTCTCCGCGCGGTGCTCCGTGAGGTGAAACGTCAGCTCATCGTCAGCTTCCCGGTGAAGATGGACGACGGCTCGGTGCGTGTCTTCGAAGGCTATCGCGTCCAGCACAACATGGCCCGGGGGCCGGCCAAGGGTGGCATCCGCTACCACCAAGGCGTGACCCTCGACGAAGTCAAGGCCCTCGCGATGTGGATGACCTGGAAGTGCGCCATCGCTGGATTGCCATTCGGGGGCGCCAAAGGTGGCATTGTGGTCGACCCAAAGCGCCTTAGCGAGGGTGAACTGGAGCGGATGACCCGGCGCTATGCCACCGAGATCAGCGTCATCATCGGCCCCGAGTACGACATTCCCGCTCCGGACGTCAACACCTCCCCAAAGATTATGGCCTGGATCATGGACACGATCTCGATGGAGCAGGGATTCTCGGTTCCGGCCGTGGTCACCGGCAAGCCGCTCTCCGTGGGCGGCAGCCAGGGACGCAACGCGGCGACGGGCCGTGGAGTGATGTTCGTTGCTCTGGAGGCATGCGCGAGGCTTGGCATCGATCCCAAGGCCTCCACCGTTGCTGTCCAGGGATTCGGAAATGCGGGGTCGATCGCGGCCCGGCTCATGGCACAGCAGGGATTCACGATCGTGGCGGTTTCTGACAGCAGCGGAGCGATCCACAATCCAGCCGGCCTCGACATTGATCACCTGATCGCACACAAGCAATCGACCGGCAGCGTCACTGGCTTTCCCGGCGCGAAGGTCATCGCTGCGCTGGAAGTGCTCGAGGTGCCGTGCGACCTGCTCGTGCCGGCCGCATTGGAGAACCAAGTCACGAGCGAGAATGCGGGGCGCCTTCAGGCTCGGCTCGTCCTCGAGGCAGCCAACGGCCCGATTACTCCCGACGCGGATGTCCTGCTCGAGCAGCGCGGTGTCACCGTTGTGCCTGACGTGCTCGCCAATGCGGGCGGCGTCACGGTCTCCTACTTCGAGTGGGTGCAGGATCTGCAGTCGTTCTTCTGGGACGAGGACGAAATTAACCTTCGTCTCGAGAAGGTGATGCACCGCGCTTTCACGGAGGTCTGGGACGCTTCACAGCAGCACGGCGTATCGCTGCGACAAGGCGCATACCTCCTCGCCATCGAGCGGGTTGCCGAGGCAACGATGGATCGGGGGATTTATCCCTGACGCGTGTCAACCGCGCCGTGCTACTGACGGCTGCGCGTGAACCACCTTGCAGCGATCATGCGAATCGAGCTGAGTCTGTGGAGTGGACCGTTCGCAGGGAGGTGATGGAGCGGCGGCGGCTCTGATGCGCAGGGCGAGTCGCGAAGCGTCGATGCCCTGAGTCAGCCTCCCTATCGGTCGTGGGGGCAACTCTAGCCTTGTGTTGGTGCCCCCAACGGTTGGTATCCTGCACCACAGATCGCCGTCACTCAACGCTTCGGCATCACATCGTCGATCGTGAGCATAGTGGTCGCCGGATCGGGCGTCCGTCTGGGTTCCTGAGTTGTGCGCCGAACGACAAGCATCAGGGCGACTAATGTGAGTTGGGCCGTGAACTGGAGTGCGGCCCAGAACCACTCCGAACCTGGTCCAAAGAAGGCCATCCCCTTGGTGTTGACGATCGTCACGCCGATACCCTCCTGTCCGCTGGCACGATGGCGGGGACAATACAAAGAGCGGTATCGGTAGCAACGCCTTCTGGGGTGCAATTGACACACCCGCGTGCGCGAGGGATTCCTCACGTGGCGGCAGGGCGACGACCGTGAACCTCGGCCTGGCGAGTTTCAACGTCGCTATGCCCCGGCGAATCGGAGCGATTCTATGAAGCGCGCAAGCCGTGCTGGGAAGGCCGGCATGACCAAGAACGAAAACCTACTCAAGCCACTGCGGGACGCTCTCGGGCATTTGCGACCCTGCCTCAAGGTGGCAGGTACGTCGTCAATGCCCACGACATCCCCTGGTAGCGCGCGGTCAGATCGGAACTACGGCGACTACCCGTTAAGCTGTGCTCCAGCTGGTGCCGTTCCAGCGCAGGACGAGGGTCTCACCGTTGCCGTAGCCCCCCACGGCCCAGGCGTCGGTTGCCGAGTGGGCATTGACACCGGCGAGGTAGTTGTAGTCGCTCGAGCTGGTGGTGCCTCCGGGATTCGGGGCGGCGACCTTACTCCACTTGGTACCGTTCCAGCGCAGGACGAGGGTCTCCTCGGCCCCCGTGGTCGGATTGCCGTAGGCCCCGACGGCCCACGCATCGATCGCCGAATCGGAACTGACATCGGAGAGGGTGCTGTAGTCGATCGAGCTGGTGGTGCCTCCGGGATTCGGGCTGGCGACCTTACTCCACTTGGTACCGTTCCAGCGCAGGACGAGGGTCTCCTCGGCCCCCGTGGTCGGATTGCCGTAGGCCCCGACGGCCCACGCATCGATCGCCGAGTCGGAACTGACACCGGAGAGGCTGTTGTAGTCGCTCGAGCTGGTGGTGCCTCCGGGATTCGGGCTGGCGACCTTACTCCACTTGGTACCGTTCCAGCGCAGGACGAGGGTCTCCTCGGCCCCCGTGGTCGGATTGCCGTAGTCCCCGACGGCCCAGGCATCGGTCGCCGAGTCGGCGCTGACACCGGAGAGAATGTTGTAGTCGCTCGAGCTGGTGGTGCCTCCGGGATTCGGGCTGGCGACCTTGCTCCACTTGGCACCGTTCCAGTGCAGCGCCAGGGTCTCACCGGCCAACGTGGTTGGGTTGAAGTAGTACCCGACGGCCCAGGCGTCGGTCGCCGAGTCGGCGCTGACACCGCTCAGGTAATTGACGTCGAAAAAGCCTGTGCCTCCGGGGTTCGGGCTGGCGACCTTGCTCCAGCTGGTGCCGTTCCAGTGCAGCGCCAGGGTCTCGGTGGCACCCGTGTTCGGTTCGTACCACCCGACGGCCCAGGCGTCGGTCGCCGAGTCGGCGCTGACACCGGAGAGAATGTTGTAGTCGCTCGAGCTGGTGGTGCCTCCGGGGTTCGGGCTGGCGACCTTGCACCAGCTGGTGCCGTTCCAGTGCAGCGCCAACGACTCAGTGGCATGCGTGGTCGGGTTGGTGTAGGCCCCCACGGCCCAGGCGTCGGTCGCCGAGTCGGCGCTGACATCGCTCAGACTGCCCGATCGTCCGGACCCGAGGGCTAGCTTGCGACTGGACGCGGCAACGGACCTCGGGCCGAGTCCGCCGAGAGCGAGGATTGCAGTTACCGCGATCAGCGTTAGCGTCCGCGCCCACGTCCTGCCGCGTTGAAGGGGTCGCTGAGTCCAGACGGAGGTCGAGGACGCGCGAGCGCGCGGGGACATTTGTTCGTTCTTGTCTGACATGGCCCCCGCCTCCCTCTGAGCGCGAACTGGTCGTACGGCAAACGCCCAGGTGGCTCGCGTAGCTACTGACCCTATCACGCGCTTGTGTATCGATTGGGTGCGATTGGCTCGATTGATCACGTCGTAACAGCCCGACTGGACGGGCTCGTCGACCGTGTAGGCAGCCCTACAGAGAAGGTGGGCCTGCCGGGATTCATGTCATGGACCTCACTGACTACCCGGCACCCGGGCGCGCCGGCGAGACCGAGTTTCAGATCAGTTCTGGTGATGCTTCTATTGTTTGTCAAGCCACTGCGACGAGTGCAGCTCGAGGTATGAGCTCGCGATAGATTTCGCGAGCGACGTAGCGCTTGAGGCACCTGATGATCTCCGGCTTGGACATGCCCTCCTGGGTACGCCGAGCCATGTAATTCCTGGTCTGCTCGTGGGTGGCGAGGCGCACGATGACCACTCGCCAGAGCGCGCAGTTGGCGTGACGGTCGCCGCCACGGTTGAGCCGATGACGACCGGTGGTCTTGCCGGACGACGCCGGCAACGGCGCCACCCCGCAGAGATTGGCGAACGCACCCTCTGACCGAAGTCGCTCCGGGTTGTCGCCTGCGGCCACGAGCACGGCACCAGCGACGTCGGTGCCGACACCCTTGAGTGCGCAGAGTGTCGGTGCAGCGGTGGCCACAAGCCGCTCCAGGTCACGGTCCAAGGTCGCCAGCTCGGCGGTGAGCAGCTGGTGGCGTTGCCCCAGGCACTTGAGGGTCAGCTTGACCGCTGCAGCTACGGAGTTGACCGTACCCGGACGCAGGCACGCTGCGGTCTCAACCAGACGGTCGTGCGAGAGTGAGCGCAACTGTTCACGCAAGTCAGCAGGGGCGGTGACGAGCAGCGCCCTCATCTGCTGAAACGTCTGCGTGCGCATCTTCATCGCCGAGCGCCGCGCGACACGGAGCGCACGGATCATGCCGATGGAATCGGTGTCGACTTTGGCAAGCCCCGTGGCTTCGCCGGAGAGCACCGCACGAGCCGCAGCCTCAGCATCAACGGGATCCGACTTGCCGCGCGCGTACCGGGTCTGGCGGTTGGGACGGTTCACCTCGATCACCGTGCAGCCGGCCGCGATCAGAAACCGAGCAAGGCCCGCCCCGTACGATCCGGTGCCTTCAACGCCGAAGCGTGGGTCGCTGCCAAGACCGCGGGCCCATTCCAGCAGCCTGCGGTACCCCGCCGGCGTGGTGGCGATCGTCAGGTGTCCGAGTGGCCGGCCGAGGTCGCTCGTGAAAGCAGCGGCGACGTGACCCTCGCCGTGAGTGTCAACGCCCACGATGACGCCGCGGTCCGGCTGTGCCATGCTCCGGGAAGCCATCCTCATGTCTTCACATCCCCTTGTTGTGTGCAGGGTCTGACTGGGGTTGGTGAGTCAGCGGGGCGGACGGACAGCACTGGGACGAGCTACGCAAGCGCGCTTCTATCAAGTCACGTTCCGCCTCGCTGACGACACCGGGGGAACCTCCCGCTGGCGGGTCGACAGATCACGTTGGGAGACACCCCGGCCAGTGTTAATTCGGGTCAGGCCCGGGCGAGAGATTCTCCGGCGCGAATCATCGCAGCCGCGCGCACGGCGTCACGGCACACACATGATTCGGCTGACGGCGATGGCGCTTGTGCACACACCGGGATCATCCCAGTGTTAATTGCACGCTGGGGTGCGCGAGGTAACTCACACTCGTGGTGCCGGACAGCCCACGGTACGAGAGCCTATCGGTTGACTACTGCAACGCTTCCCCGATGACGTTAGCCACGCACTCCATGAAGTGCACTTTGGACTGGGGAAATGCGTGGGCGGTGGCTCTCTCCGCGACGAGGACGGCGCGTACGCCTCGCGACCCGAAAACGGGCGTAGCAATCGCCGAACCGGTTGCACCCATCGTGGGCGTCGGCATGGCGTCGAAACGCTTCTCCATCCTGGCGTCTTCGATGAGCACCGTCCTTCGAGTTATGGCCGTGTATCCCCCCAAAGAGCCGCTTCCCGCAGGCATGACTACAGGCTCCATACTCGGGGGAGAGGCGCACGTCGACACTAGCTCGGCCCCTCCTGACACCACTTCGAGCAGCATGGCGCGATCTGCTTGGGCGGCGCGGCGGATGGTGTCAAGAGCCTCCGTCACAATCGCCTCCGGAGTCGAGGACGCGCCGGCGTCCCGACGCAACGCGTGCCCTCCGAGCAATGCAATGGTCTCAAGCTCCAGCTCACGCGCCCGCAGCTGATCTTGCAGTCCTATGGTTTCGGTCAGGTCGGTAAACACCGCAATGAGCCCGACGAGGTCCCCCCGTTCGCCGAGCACCGGCGCAGACGTCATGTTGGCCATAAACTCGCTGCCGTCTCGTCGCGTGAACTGCATTCTTCCCGTGTGCTGCCTCCCGCTCAGGAGTTTCGCGTGGATCTGTAGAGCCTCCTCGGTCGCTGTCGGTGCGGGGATGATCGCGAGCCCGTTCTTACCTATCAGCTCGGAGGCCCGCCATCCGAAGAGGCGCTCCGCGGCGGGATTCACATACGCGACCCTGCCATCCGGGCTGGCCGCAGCGACCGCCTCCCCGACCGCATCGAGAAGTGCCCCCCGGAATTGTGCTTCTCTAGTCGCTTCGTTGCAACTCGTGACATCACGCACCACAGCCACGGCGCCGTCGTACCGGCCGGCTGGATCAAACATCGGGCTCGTGGTGACTTCTGCTGGGAAGGTGGAGTCGTCTGCACGCCGCAACACGACTTCGTTTCTTTGGCGGCGGCCAGCGCGTCCCATCTCCGCCCATTCTTGGATGAAGGGTACTGACACAGGCGCGACGAAATCGAGCACCGGGCGCGCGAGAACTTCGTCGACAGAACAGTGGAGAAGCTCCGCCATCCGCCCGTTGACGAAGCGTGTGACCCCCTCGTGCGATACCCAGATCCCGTCGTCGGCGGCTTGGACGATCTGGCGTAACAGCAGCGCCGCTTTATCGTCAGTGGGCAACGCTTGAGCACCCATCGTTGAGACCCGGGCCACCGCCGCGCCGAGGGTAAGCCCTTCGGAAGCGAGCCGCCGAACCGCACAGACACGCTCGAGATCGTCGTCGGTGTACAGCCGTTGGTGTCCCGACGTGCGGCTCGGGTCCAGTAGGCCGAAACGCCGCTCCCATGCGCGCAGGGTGCCTACACCCACGCCGGATCGCCGCGCCAACTCCCCGATTCGCATGCTCATATCAACGGCATCGTACTCCTAGCTACACAAGATATGTAGCTATATCTGTTGACAGACCGAACATTTCTTGACTCCGGCGTAGCATGAAGCTGTGCTGTCCCGGTTTCCCCGCTTTCGACCTGCTACGAGTGGCGGCGCTGACTCGCGTGGAGAGTGGCTCGAACTGCTGGGTTCCGGGGTCGATCAGGTCCATCTCGCTGACGGTGAGTTCGTCTTTCGCGCCGGGCATAACCCGACGATCGCCCTACTGCGAGCTGGAGTGGTGCGTGTGTTCATAGCGACGCAGCGGGGTCGGCAGCTGACCATCCGATACGCCCGAGGCGGCGATCTCATCGGCATGGCGCCGTACCTCGCCGGCACCGACGACTGGAACGCCGAGGCGATCACTGACGCGGATGTGACTTTGTTGACTGTCGACCACCTTAGCCACGCGGCAGCGCAGCATCCGGAGCTGCCGTGGAGGATCGCTGAACACGTGGCGGCGTGGACAGCGGACGCGATGCGCAGCGTTGCTAACGACGTCGGTCAACCGATGGAGGTCCGGGTCGCTCGCCATCTGCGCGAAGTGTCGCTCCGCGCGCCAGACGGACGTCTCGTGGCGCATATCAGTCATCAGCGTTTGGCTAACGCGGTGGGGACCGTGCGCGAGGTGGTGGGTCGAGAACTGGAGGCGCTCGGAACAAACGGAGTGATCGACACAGGCGCGGGATCCATCACGGTCATCGACGAGGGGCGGCTGGCGTGCATCGCTGTCGGAGGCGCCACGTAGTATCAGGTGACGCCTGGAAAGTTACCCGCACGATCAGCCTGACCGCTTTTCATGGGAAGTTTGACCGAGCATGCGGGTCCGCACCGCCGAAGTATTGGCCGGTCATGAAGCAGGCATGCGTACCTGCCGCTGGCACTTCGCGCCCGATCGTAGACGCGACATAAGTGGGTGGCGAATTTGAGTTCCGGTTTGTCGGCGACGACAACAGGTCTGGCCCACTCCGGACCGAGTACGCCGGACAATCCGTGGTGCGCTGCTGGCGTTGACCATCTTCGACCTTGTGTCACGCAGCCTTGGACCGCGTGCGGCGGGAGGCAACCGCTCTCTCGGCCGTTCGTCGCGCCAACTGTCGCCGTCGCGTGACCAACCTCCAACCCACGAGCCCAGCGAGCAGGGCGCAGACGACAACAATCACCCAGGGACTGATCACCAAAATCGCCTTGGCTCGGACGATTTGCAGTGTGCCCGTCCCGCTCCGGTCAGGATACGTGACGACATCGGTCAGGGTGACCACGTCAATTGGGAACGCCGGTTGAGCGGTCACCGCAAACCAACGTGACTTTCCGATCGGGAGCAGTGATGTGCTGATGCGCTGCTGGGAGGGAGGTCCACTGAAGGGCGCTGAAGTGACGTCGTTCTCTCCGTAGAACAGCACCGACGATGCTCCGATGTTGTCGACAGTCAGCTTGCCGTCGACCTGATTCCCGATCACGAGCGTGTCGATGTGGATGAACAACCAATTGAAACCGGACGTGCTCAGATCCGCCGAAAGCGCCCTCACACGTGGTCCTGGGACGTTGATGGTGAGGAATGCGCCGATCTGATTGATGACCACCACGCTGCCGCGCACGCTGGACAATGGAGTGACCAAGAAACCGATGTAGTACAGATCGGGACTGAGCTGTGCGGGCATGTGCACGGTGATCGACAGATCGACAAAGTGCAGGGCGGGTATGGTGATGTCACCAGGTGGGAAGTCAGTTTGCCCCGCCCAGATCGGGTCTGGCCTACCCGTGAAAGTGGTGGTTCCGTTGTCACCCAGGTTGATGCCTTCACCTCGCACCGTGACCGTGACCGGTGCAGCACCCGGGTTCAGGACGCGTATCGGTATCGGAGCGGTCTCCCCGGGGGTCAGAGAGACTGGATCTGCGGGAACGGAAACGGCAATGGACCGTGGACCACTGAGACCCGGCGTTGGCGATGAAGCCGCGGAGACAGCGAGCGGTACGAACGCGATGCCCGCCGCGATCGCAATGACGCTCGCTAGCCACCCCCTCACTCGTCGAGAGCTCGTTTGTTACCCCAAGATCAACTGTAGTTGGGCGTGGCCGTATACGTGATGGTGTCGGTGTACGTTCCCGACGCAGTCGCGTAGTCGATCTCGGTCTGATCGGTGACGGCGAGGGTATTCGCAGTAACCCCAGTAGCCTTTGTGCTCAAGGCGAACACGTCGCCTGCATTCCGGTAGCCGGCGTAGTCAGCACCGCCTGCGAAAGCAGCGTTGACAGAGAATCCAGCGTCACCCACGCCCGTGCCCGTCACGGTGTAGCCAGTCACATCGGCCGGAGCCGCCGGCCATGCCACCGCCGTCGCCATGCTTGCGGACACCTGTGGAATCGTCGGATTCCCGGCCGACGAACTCCGCAAGCCAGTTGCAAGGTCGGACACCGTCAACGTGTATCCAGAGTTCGCGTTGGTCAGAATCGTGATGTTGCTGGTGTAGCTCTGATCGGCTAGGGCCGGAAGACTGGGGTCCATGTTCAGCGTGAAGGCGGTGGTATCCAGTGTGAAAGTGAGAACTCTGAGCGACCACGATCGTCTTGGCCGTGTTGCTCGCGGCGAAGGCGACCGCCGGCGTTGTCCCGCTGTCGATGACTGCTGGCACTGCGGTGTTGGTCGCGATCGCGGTCGTGTAGCTGCCCGCGGCCGGGTTGGTCAATCCCGAGAGCTCAATAAAGATCGGAATGCCTGCCGAGACGCTGACGGCCGCGGTCACCGTGTAGGTGATGACCTGACCAGCGATGCTGACGGTCCCGGCGCCGATGCCGTAGTTGAGCACGATGGCGGGAGTTCCGCCGAGCCCAGCACCAGAGACGGTGAATGTGATGGTCTTGATCGTTCCGACGGTCGCCGTCTTGAACGAAAACGAGTAGTTGGTCGGCGTGGCGGCAGCTTGATTGTTCGACACCACCCAACTCAGGTTGGTCAGAGTCCCTGCGGCCAACGCGGACTGAGTCGTAGCTACTCCTAGCCCAGCCATGAGCGCGCACGCCACCAGGAACGAAACAAGCCGCCCCTGAGCGCCATGCGAGCGCGGTCGCACGTCTTGTGATCGTGGTCTCATCTCGGCGCGATTGTGACCGCGTAAACTCAGCAGCACGCCTTCGGCTAACGGATCGTGACCTTAGTGTTACCGCCTCGCCTCCTCGATGAGTGCCGCCGAGGAGGTACGGTCCGACATTCCC
Source organism: Candidatus Dormiibacterota bacterium (assembly GCA_963830305.1). Taxonomy (GTDB): domain Bacteria; phylum Chloroflexota; class Dormibacteria; order Aeolococcales; family Aeolococcaceae; genus Palsa-851. The sequence continues at coordinate 160,870 of CAWHLW010000009.1, forward strand.
ACATCCGACTCGCGACTTGTCCCCGGTCGGAGTACCGCTTAGTGGGTCGCGAGGCAGGTTCGAGCCCGGCCTTCCAGCGATGCGTGCGGACTGGGGCCGATACAACGCAGCGCTGGCCCTCGGGACGTGTCGCTGGGGATCCGGGGCCCCGCAACGTCCAATGCGAATTACGACCGGCACGCGGTGACGAACCTGTCGGCGGAACGCGAATCCGTCCCGGTTCCCCGTTACCGACCTTTCCGGAAGGCTTTCGAGTACCGCCCCAGGCTTATCGTACTGCCTCGACGCGTCGAGGGAGCCTCGTAATCGCAGACAGCATCATGGTCAACCGGGTTCTGGTGGTCGGCGGACGCATCCGCGGCATGGGAAGGCAGCTCCGCACTCACCAGGAGGGTCAGGGCATGGTCGAATATGCGCTGATCCTAGTCCTCATTTCCATCGTCGTCATCGTGATACTTAGCACGCTTGGGCATACGGTGAACACCGAGTTCTCGAACATCAGTAACGGGCTCGGCTCGTAGGCCCGCGCCAACATATAGGCGTCCAGGGCCGTCAAGGCCGAGCTGATCGTCGAGCACGTTCGTTGCGAACAGGGTGGTGACCCGTCAGCGGTCAAGTTGATCAACTTCTTGTCGCCGATTTACACCCAGCGTTCATGACCAGCGCGTCGAGGGATCCGTTGATGGCCGCTAGGCCAGCGCGGACTGAATCCAGATCGGCGACGTCCGTGAGGATGATGTCGAAGATGAACCGGCCAGTCGCAGCTTCGAGTTCGGCCTTTGCCGCTGTCGCCCGATCTTGGTTCCGGCACCCCAAGTAGATCCGCTTGAAGTCGGGACGTGATGCCAGTTGCCGGGCCACGTCCTTGCCGATCCCGGCGTTGGCGCCGGTGATGAGCACCGTCTTTCCTGGGAGTGCGCTCATTGGGACGTGCTCTCACCTTCTGTGCGCGTAGGGAGGCCGTCGAGCAAGCTGAAACGGGCATCCATCGCGACACTTCGGACATCGATCAGCTGCTGATATTCCGGCGAGTTGTACCAACTGACGGCCGCCTCATGGTCCGGAAACCGCATGAGTGCCCCTGAAGTGAGCGAGCCATCGCCGTGCAGGATCTCCCAGTTACTGTTGGCGAGAACCTCGCCTCCGTGCTCTTTGGCCGTCTGTCCAGCGTTGCGGCTGTATTTCTCACGATAAACATCCGGGTCCTTGACCGTGAATTCGACAATTAGGTATGCGCTCATCTGGATATTCCTCAGTTGTTAGTTGTGATCTGTGTTCTAGGTCTTCTCTCTGAAACGTCACGGCCGACAAGCGTTACGTCGCTACTCGGCCTCCATCGACTGCAAGAGTGACGCCGTGGACGAAGCTGGCATCATCACTGGCGAGGAAGACGATCGCCGCAGCAAGTTCCTCGGGCTGAGCTACGCGACCTGCTGGTGCTTGTGCTGCGAGCTGATTCACCATCTCTTCAGGGACTGCTTCCATCGTGCGGGTCCGTGTCGGGCCGGGGGCAACGGCGTTGACCCGAACACCACGCGGGCCGTATTCGGCAGCCCAGGCCTTCGTCAACAGTTGGAGAGCCGCTCGGCTGGCGCCATACAGAGCCATGCCTGCCTGTCCGAAGCTGGCGACCATCGTGGAGACGTTGACGATCGAACCCCATCCGCGTTCGGCCATGGCTGGCGCCAGTGACGCCACGAGGAAGAACGGAACCTTGACGTTGACTGCGAAGCTCTCATCGAAGTCTGCTTCGGTGGCTGCGTTGCTTGGTCCGAGCAAGGCGACGCCAGCGTTGTTGATGAGGATGTCGACGTGACCGTCGCCTGCCTCAATGGCCCATTCGACCAGGTCCTGGGCCGATTTCAGATCGCTCAACGTAGTGAGCTGGAACGTTGCGCTGCCCCCGCTGCCTTCGATCTCGGCCACCACGTCTTTGGCTCGTTGTTCGTTGCGCCCGACTACCAGTACGTGAGCGCCGCGGGCGGCCAAGGCGATGGCCGTCGCCTTGCCGATCCCGCTCGTCGAGCCCGTAACCAGAGCGGTCTTGCCCTTTAGGTCAGTCATGCGATGTGCCTCCTGTCGCTACAAAATGGGTTGCGCGACCCACTCTGGCAGGTCAGGACTGGGTTGTCAAACTCAAAATCCTGCTAACATTGGTGCATGGTCAACGCGATGAGTGACCGGCCGAGGCTCACCCCCAAGGGAGCACGCACCCGGGCACGAATAGTGGAGGAGGCCGCCGCCCTGATCCATGAGCGCGGGGTGGCGAGCACCACCTTGGAAGATGTCAGGGTGGCGGCGGAAGTCAGCGGCTCTCAGATGTACCACTACTTCCCCGACAAGAACGAACTCGTGCAGGCGGTCATCGATTACCAAGCCGACGCCATCGTCAGTAACCAGGGGCAGCTGCTCCGCAGCGCGAACGGAGTCGAAGCCTGGCGGAAGATGGTGATCACCGAAGCGAAGCGCACCAAGGCAAAGGGGGGCTGCCCACTTGGCTCGCTCGGTGGTCAACTGGCCGAGTGTGACCCCGAGGCCCGAGTGCTCATAGCGGCAGGGTTCGATCAGTGGGCAGCCGCCATCAGCGATGGACTCAGAACCCTTCATGCCGACGGGAAGCTCCCGTCGGGGATCGACCCGGGCGACCTCGCCACTACTCTGCTCGCCACGCTCCAAGGAGGACTTCTCCTCGCCCAGGTGCAACGGAGTACCCGCCCGTTCGAGACTGCGGTCAATACCCTTCTCGCCCTTGCCATCGGCAAATGAGCCCAAGCTGGGTTCATTCGCAGCGAACGCCGAAGTCGGCTTACAGCACCTGGACGAAGCACGCGCATCCGCACACCCCGGTATGACGGCGGCAGGACCGAGCTGCCCAACCTCATGCTGCTCTGCCGATGCCTGCGGGCAAGGCGCCGGCAGCGATTGGCCGCTACACAGCAGCTCAGGTGCACCAAACCTCGTCACGTAATAGGCGACCCACGGTCATTTTGAATCGGGAGTCAGCGCGTAAGCTTTCCAGATGGTCGGCAGGCTCGTCCTCGTGGTCGCGTGCGTGATCTCAACAATGCTGCCGGGGTGCAGCACGAATGCGAACGCGAACGCGGCGGTCCGCGCCCGGGCCTTGATCGTCTACAGGCACGTCTGCCCGCTCGTCCATTGCATCCTCCCATCGCCGGTCTCTCCCGCCCCGCCTTCAACTGACCCACTAACACAGACGCCGTTGTCTTGACGGTCGCAATTGCGATGTGATATCCCAGCGCGCACACGGCAAAGGGGGAAACGGTCATGACAGATGCCGCTTTGACTTCGAGAATCCGCCGGCACGGTGGTCGCCTGCGCATCGCTGTCGTGGCCCTTCCGATCGCCATGCTCGCAAGCTTCGCCGGCCAGGCGGCCGCCCCCATCGGCGCAGCTGCCGCCGCACCCGCCCCCTACTACCTCGCACTCGGTGACTCGCTTGCGCAGGGTGTCCAACCCGACAGCACCCGGCCGCTCGACGAGACGAATCGCGGCTACGTCGACGACCTGTACGCGTTCGAGCGCACGCGCATCCCGACGCTGCGCCTGAGGAAGCTCGGATGCCCCGGCGAGACGACCGACACGATGATCGGAGCCGCACCCGCGATCTGCACCTACGCTCTCGGCAACCAGCTGGCGCAAGCGGTCGCCTTCATCACGACGCACAGGGTCGCGTTCATCACGATCGACATCGGCGCCAACAACGTCGACAACTGCATCACCACGGCAGGGATCGATCTCACCTGTATCGGTGACGGACTTGCGTCAGCGGAGGCGGATCTGCCGGTGATTCTCGAGACGCTGCGCACCACCGCTCCGCTTGTCCCGGTCTATGCGATGAACTATTACGATCCATACGCGGCCGAATGGCTTGCCGGCGCATCCGGGCAAGCGCTCGCAAAGGAGTCGGTGTGTCTCACCACCGGCTTCGGATATCCGGCCGAGTGCCCCATTGAGAACGGATTCGACGGGTTGCTCGACACCATCTACAGTGCATTCTCGGTGCCGGTTGCGAACGTCGCGCAGGCATTTCATACCAATGACTTCGCCACGATCCCTTTCCTTGGCATCCCGGTGAACGTGGCTCTGATCTGCGTATGGACCTGGATGTGTGTCCCGGCACCGTTGGGCCCGAACATCCACGCCACCGATGCGGGCTACGCAGTCATCGCGTACACCTTCGCCCGGAAGATCGGCCACCGCTAGCCCGCTCGGGTACCGAGTGAACCGACCAGCTGACATTCGGCGGGTGACGCGGCCGAGCGCCTCACAAACCCTAAGGAGCCGCCGCTTGTTCCTTCTAGAACTGGACACGGCGCGGACCAGACGCGGGTACCGCGAGTGCGCGCTACGCGTAGTACCCGCGCATTGCTATCTTCAGTCGCTCGACTGTAGGCCTTTGGAGGGGATGTGATGCCCGACCGAAACGACTGGAACGCAAAGATCATCGATACGTTCCGAGTGAACCAGGGACACGTGAGCGCGTTCTTCAACGGGGCGCCGCTCATCCTCCTCCATCATCGCGGACGCAAGAGCGGCCGGGAATACGTGTCGCCAGTAATGTATCTCCCGTCGGATACGGAGCCAGACGTGCTGTACGTATTTGCGACGAAGAATGGGGCGCCGACGAACCCGGCCTGGTATCACAACCTCGTGAACGCGCGCACGGCCGACGTCGAAGTGGGCACAGAGACGTTCCCTGTATCGATAAGCGAGGTCACCGGACCAGAACGTGATCGCCTGTATGCCGAGCAGGCGCGCCGCTACCCGCATTTCGGCGAATACGCGCAGAAGACGTCGGGCGTTCGGACGATCCCCGTGCTCGCACTACGCCGCGCGTGATGCGATGCGGCAGGGATTGCTGCCCGCTGTCCCGATCGATCCCGGATGACCGTTCGGCTGCTCTGTTTGAGGCCCTGGCTTAGCGAGGCATCTGCGCGTTGCCCTCCACCGTCACCTCCCTCAGCCCGCTGAGAGGTCGGTTAGGTGGTTGCTCCGTTCTCGATCTCGGCCGGATCTCGCGCCTAGCGACCCGAACGCGTCAACGAGAGCGGTTCGCCGTGACCACCAGACGGTCCCAGCAGCCCGCGCGCGACGAGAACGATCTAGAACCCGTCCTCGATTCCCTCAGCCTGGATGGACGCTCGGTAGGACGCCGCCAGAACTGCTCTGCTTCTAGCTCGTGGTCGCCTCCGCGTCACGCTTCTCGATGGCGGCACGCGCGCTCTCGGGAAGCTTTGCGTATAACTCAGCGATCCGCCTGGGTTCTGAGATCATCGCCTCAGCGATCCGATTCACCAGATCGAAAAGCGAACCGGCGGTACCCTGGTCGTCGCGCAAGTCGATCGTCCCCGGATGAACGGCGTGGTTCCCAATGACGCGAACAAGATCGAGTGACTGTTGGATGACCGTGGATAGCCCTCGCTTGACCAACAGACCGATCGCGTCATTGAGATCCTTTTCCTCGGTGAGTGACGTGCACAACTTCTGGATTGCCAGCCGAAGCAGTGCGGCACTGGCCCGTGGCGAGTACGGGAGTATCGAGGCGGCTTCAACGTAGTCCGAACGGACCTCGGGCGACAGGTCTTCGTTAGCCTCAGGAACCGTGGCCCTGAGCGGGTACGCCATTTTCTCGCCGACCCAAAAGGACCTCTGCGCGCACCTCGTGCATAGCGCGACAGTCAACCCTGCGACCGGGTTGCCCCCTCCTCCCTTGACGGAGTACTCCCACCCGTTGAACCAAAGTTGCTGCGTATACGCGTGACACCAGGGGCAGTCAAAACCGTCTGCGAGATGAGCAGGCGGGACCGGTACAGCCACTCCCCAAGATTACGTTTTGTGCAAGCGGCTAGAGAGCCGTCGGGCCTTTAGACCTGATCGAAGAAGTCGGGCAACAATTCGACTTCCTCGACCGTGCGTTCCGTGGTTCGCACTCCAAGTTGGTACTGCTTCAGCAGGGCGCAGAGGCCCTCCCCGTCGATAAGGTCGATGAGGGGAGCCCCTGCTCGGGAAGCTTCAGCCTTGACGTCCGATGTAAACGTGCCGGTCGTGATCAGGATGCCCTGGTCGCCGCGGCCCGACATTGCTCCTCGGAAGTCCCGCACCTTCGACGGACCCACGCTCCCTTTGTATCGCTTGCATTGGAAGAACACCGAAAGGACACGAGCGTTGGTCGGTAGATGCCAGTTCCGTCGATTCCCTCGTCGCCCGATCGGCCGGTCACCTCCACCTGAGTGGATCCGGCCTCACGAAGGAGGCGTTTTGCCAGGTGCTCGAACCGCTCGGGAGAGAGGGCAAGCAGTCGCTTGAGCAGATCGTCGCGCCATGAGGTCGCCGTCTCCTCTGAATCGTCAGGCGAGGCGGTCTCGCCGGATTCGGCTTGGGGAGCCCTTTTGTGCAGCGCCCGATACCGAGCTTCAACCGTCTCCATGTCGGCGGGTGTGGCTTCTCGACCCGCCTCGGTCCATGACCAGACACCGCGGCTCGAATTCTCTAAATAGCCAACGCCCTTCAGGTACAATCGGGTTGCGCTTGGCGCCGACGAAACCTTCGAAATCCGAGCCACTCTCCGATCGACACGCTGGTTCCCGTGTAGTTCCCTATCGCATCGGGAGAACTGCACCGTCGATTAGCGGCCCAAAGTCCACGGCGACCTGTTGTCACCATCGGAAGCCTAGGGCTGCTGCCCGGCCCGATGGCCCTGCCGCCCCCCAGGCCGTAGGAGTTGGCGCGTGCTGGCAAGCCCATCCGGCTGCGCCGTCCGCGAGCGCTGCGAAGGTGTCAGGGAGTGCGTCCGTCCTCAACGAATCTGTAGATTTATGAAGCCCAATTCGTATTCGCCTTCGGCGCCTGATCATCAATTCAAACTCGACATCGCTTGCTTCGTACGCTTCTGTAACAGATGAACCACCAACCGTTGGCAGGACTTTGTTGCCGCTGAGCCTACTCTGCTCGCGTGTCGATCGAGCTCCCTCGACCTTGGATCCCCCGTAGCTCGCTGCTAGCGCCTCGCCTACCCCGCTGGGTCGTCGTCGTTTACGCCGCCTTGGCTGCGCTGCTTCTCGCGTATTTCCTCTCGCTGATCCTCAGACAACCTGACCAGTCCTACCCCCTTGTCGACGGCTGGGGTGTCGGGGTGTTCGAACTCGTGACCAGCGGACTGTGCATCTGGCGAGCCCTCACCTCGCGCCGCCGGATCGTCCCCCTCATGTTGGGCCTTGGCATCCTCTCGTGGAGCATTGGCGACACGGTACTTGCCGCGGAATCCGCAGGCGGCGGCACCGTATCGGTCCCCTCAGTCGCCGATCTTTTCTGGCTGGCGTTCTACCCCATCTTCTATGTTGCGCTCATTCTCCTGGCGCGCAGACATATCGGGCGCGTGGGCGCCACGACCTGGCTCGACGGTGCTGTGGCTGGGTTGGGTGCCGCCGCCTTATGCGCCTGCTTTGCCTTCAACACCATCCTGCACTCCGTCGGCGGTGACGCGACAACAGTTGCTACCGATCTTGCCTATCCGATCGGCGACCTCTTGCTGCTCATGCTCGCCGTCGGCGGCACCGCCATTATTCCGGGCCGCAAGGACCGACAGTGGCTGCTCATTGCCTGCGGCATCGGTTTTACCGCGATCGGCGACACGTTCAATCTCTTCGCCAGCTCGGGATCAACCTCACATATCGGGCTGATTGTCGATGGCGTCGCCTGGCCCGTCGCCATCCTGCTCATCTCCGTTGCCGTCTGGGTGCGGCCACTCAGGATGAGCCCGCTGGCGCGCACCGGCCCCCCAGGGTTTCTGCTTCCCGGCCTCGGGGCTTGTGCGGGCCTCGTCATCATCCTCGTGGACACGCTCCACCAAGTGACTCCGGTCGCCATTGCGCTAGCCGCGGCGACGCTGATAACAGTTGGCATCCGGTTGGCACTGTCCGTGCGGAGCCTACGAATCCTGACCGAGCTCCGGCATCGTCAGTCGATCACCGACGACCTGACCGGCCTTGGCAATCGCCGGCAGCTGTTCAACCTCCTTGACGCGTTCTTTGCCGACTACGCTAATCCGGAAACGGTCGCCCGCAAGCTCTCGCTCCTCTATGTCGATCTCGACCATTTCAAAGAGATCAACGATTCATTTGGTCACTCGGCCGGCGATGAGGTATTGAGACAATTGGGTCCACGACTGACGAGCCACCTGCGAGCCGAAGACGCCTTGGTGCGTGTCGGCGGCGACGAACTTGCGGTGCTCATCATGGATACGGACTCCACGTACGCCGCAACGGTCGCCCAACGTCTCATCGACGATCTGGAGCGACCGTTTGTCCTCGACGCTCTCAGCGTCCGCGTGGGCGCCAGCATCGGCATCGCCAATGCGCCGGCGGACGCGACCGACAGCGCAAGCCTACTGCGCTGCGCGGATCTCGCCATGTATCGCGCAAAGGTTGGTCCGCGGCCCTACGAGTTCATATCGGCACGATCTCGACGACGATGCGAACCGGCTGCGGCTTGTGGACGAGTTGCGCGACGCCATCCTCGGCAATCAACTTGAAGTGCATTACCAACCACAGGTGGATCTCGTCACCGGCAAGGTGTCGGCGATGGAAGCTCTGGTGCGCTGGCCTCATCCGCGCCTTGGTATGGTGCCTCCGCTCGACTTCATTCCGCTCGCAGAGGAAGCCGGGCTCATGCACTCGCTCACGGCCTTCGTCATGGGGCGAGCCGTCGAACAGTGTGCCGCATGGAGGACTGCCGGAGAGACGGTTACCGTGTCCGTGAACGTCTCGGCGACGAACCTCCTCGATTCCGGGTTCAGCGAGTCGGTGATGAAGACGTTGGCTCATCACGACGTCCCTCCCGCATGTCTGATCCTTGAGATCACCGAAACGATGATCATCAGAGACTTCGACCTGTGCAAGCCGGTCATCGAACACTTGCGTACCCTCGGTCTGGGCGTCTCGATCGATGACTTCGGCGCGGGAGTCACGTCGCTCGCGCATCTCGGCAGCCTCGACGTGAGCGAACTGAAGCTCGACCGCAGCTTCTTGACGCAACTCGCTACCGGCGATACCGAGCGAAATCTGGCCCTGGTTCGCGCGACGATCGCGCTTGGCCACAAGTTGAATATGCGCGTGGTGGCGGAGGGAATCGAGGATGTCGAGGCGCTCAACCTCCTTGCTGCCCTTGGATGCGACCTCGCTCAGGGATACTTCATCAGCCGGCCGATGCGCGCCAACGAACTTGACCTTCACGAGCGGCGCGACGATCTGTCTCCCTCGTCTAGCGCCGCTGTCGCTTAGAAGCATCGCTTAATCGCCCTCGAGGACCACGTTGGTCGCGTACCGACGGGATTGGTGCTCATCGATAGGTTCTTGAGCATGGCAGCGAGTTCGCTCCGGGAGTTGACGCCGAGTCTGCTGTAGACGTCGCGGTCGCTGCCTCGCCTCGTCGTCGAGCACACCGCAAACCGTCCACGGGCACGAGAACACCGGTCTCGGCCCGGCTCGCATTCGTCACATAGCTCTCGCGATCCTGGAAGTGAAGATCAGCACGATCCGATCTGGACGAGAGTCGTCCCAGGCCATCTAGGAATGCATCTCTGGCCGTACGCCTCGAGGCTGGGCGCCATCTCACGCATCACCTTCTCGTACTCCGCGCGACGGCCACGCTTGACCTTGGCCCTGATGATGGTTCCGTGCTCGCATCCACGAATTCGCCTGCCAGAGATCGAATTCGCCGTCGGCTCAAAGTGTGTTAGTTGACGCTGGGGTGCGCGACGCTGAGCTCACGCGGTCGGGCTCCTGATGTCAGTCGCACGAGAGGCCTTGGCTTCTCAGCATCGACGCGTCCACTCGCACTGTGCGGAGTTGCGAGGCAGCTCGACAAAGCCCACCATGACACTGATGGGGTTACCCGATGGAACCTCGGCCGAACCGCCACAACCTCCCTTCGCATCGGGCGATGGGGACGGCTGCTCGTACCGCGGATGTACCGGCGCCAACTCATCGCCATGCTCCTACGTCGATCGCAGGCAGCGACGGTGCCCGACTGCCTGGTGTCACGAACATCGGCAAATGGCCTTCGACGCCGTGTACTGCCGACGCCACGCCGGCATCATCGAGGCCCTCGGACCCAAGCATGCTGAGTTAGCGCTGCCGGATCTCGACAATCGCGCTCCATCCCTCGCCAATTGGGTCGGTCGTGACCTTGACGCGGCGATTCGAACACTGCTGGCAACCGGTTTCCCGAGCCAGACCATGAACGTCACGAGCATAGTCAGCGGCGGATCGCCTCGCGACCGGTCCTGGGGACGGTCCTGGAAGGTCATCTCTCAGCTCGGGGTGGATTGCTCGGTCGGTGTTGTCGTGCTCGAGGCCGATGACAGTGTGGTTCGCGTCGCATACGACGGCAAGGAGATCCTCGCCGTGACGCCACCGTGGATCGAGTCGCGCCGCCAGGGGCTGGTACTCGATGCCGTCACCGACCGCGAGCAGCGCAGCGGCTTCTACGTCGGCATCCTAGTTGCCCTCGAGGATGCTGTGATGGCGGCAAAGCAGCGCCGCAACCCTTGGTAGTGCCCGCCCGAAGCGCGAAGTCGGATATAACAGGTGCACGACTGTATGTTCGCGGCTGTTCGTGGAAGCGTGCCGCGCTCGCCCGACCCTGACGCCGGTCCTCAGAGATGTTAACTGCACGCTGGCGTCGGCGAAGAGACTGGTGCTCGAAGACACTAGCAACGCAAAGGATCGACCGTCATCTCGCACTCTCGGCGGGTCACGAGATTGCGATCACAGGCTCACTAACAATTGCAGTTATCTGACCCAATCGGACGAGCCAGGGTGTCGCAAGCAGCTCATCGAAGGTAGCGCCCGCTTCTGCGAGCAGAGGGCGCGCCTCGTGGTTCCGGCCCTGTCCAGCGAGCCATTCAGCGTGTTCGAGTTGGGTCACGGCAAGGTGAAAGCCAGTCCCGCATCCGCGAAAGGCGGCTGCGGCGTCACGAAAGCCCTCGTCGATTCCCCGCTGCTCATCACGAGCGGCATCGAGCCGGGCACGCAATCGTGCGCTCTGCGCCTGCAAAAATGGCGTCCGCTGCCCTGGGTCGAGCGATTCGGGAATGCAGAGCAGATCCTCGACTTTGGCAAGATCGAACAGTGCGAGAGCGGCCTCAACCGCCTCGACCCAGGCCAGCTTGACGCCGGTGTCGCTCGGGCCAAGCTCACGCCGGGTCGCCAGCCCTCGCTCTGCACTCGCCAGGGCCTCCACCGGGCGTCCCTCGGCGCGCAGCACCCGCGCTTCGATAGCGCCATATCTGGCTTTCACCTGCGGGTTGTCACTGTCCCGGTATGTGTCACCAAGCGGGACCAAGGCGCGGACAGCATCGCGGTTGCCGCGTTCGCAGTGAACCAACGCGACCGCTAGCAGGTCAACACGCGCGGTCTCGGCCGCGACCATCGGTTCCTCCTCGGCCGCGATGGCGAGCGCTTCGTTCCAGCGACCCAGTTGAATGAGCTGAATGAGACTGCCGGTTCGCAGAATCGTCTCCCAGCGGCGGTCGCCGCGGCGGCGTGCTAGCGCGATCGCCCGCTCGAAGAGTTCGAGCGCGTCTGCGTAGCCGTCCCCTGCCTCTAGCGCATTAGCGAGGTTGTTGTCCGCTCGGAGTGCGCTCGCGTACAGCTGCCCTGTGTGCGCGCGCGTTGCGGCGGCTTCGAGCAGAATGCGCGCCTCGATCAGCCTGCCCTGGGATAAGGCGGCGATCCCTCGGCTGCATAATGCCTCGACGAACACCTCGGGCAGGAGCAACCGCTCGGCTAAGGTCAGCGCCCGCTCCAGGGGTGGTCCGGCCTCCTCGTGGCGGCCGGCAAGCACCCGAGCACGGCCCTGCTGTGCGAGCGCCGCGGCGAGCTCGACGCTTGGTGGGCCTGACTCGAGCTGAATGACGGCCTGCTCGAGGCGGCGTGCCGCCGCCTCTAACCGGCCATCGAAGATGTCGACGTCGGCAAGGGCCGCGCTGGCGCAGGCCGTTGCACGCTCCTCGCCGGCGTCGCGATAGAGACCCAGAGCGCGCTGAAGATGTTCCCGTGCCTCGACCGGCCGATTCGCCTGGATCGCCAGCCGACCGGCCTGCTCGAGGAGCTCGGCCTCGCTCATCGGGTCCTCCGCTAATGCCGCCGCCTGCACGTAATAGCGGCGGCCCTCTTCGGGGGCGCCCACCGAGCCGGCACGCTCGCCGGCACGCGTAAGCATCTCCCGGGTCTTGGCCCTGATCGTCGGCGCATCATCGGCCTCGGGTGCAGCCTCGAAGGCGGCAAGGTAATGGGAAGCGAGCACCTCGGCGACCCCGTCCTCCTGGTTGAAGGCCTGCTCCAGGTGGGCGGCAGCGGCCAAGTGGAGCACTTTGCGGTCACGTTTGGTCAGGGTGTCGTAGGCGACGTGGCGCACTAAGTCCTGAAGAAAAGCGTACTGACCTCGCTCGGGCGAGCGTGGGTCGAGCTGCACCGCGAGCACCTCCTTGCGCAGCAGCGCCGCGACGAGAGGCTCCAGTTCCTCAGCTGGTATGCCCGAGAGTGCCGCCAGCGCCGGCTTCGTGAATGTCTTCCCCAGCACGGCGCCGTCCTGGAGCAGGCGCCGCTCTTCCCCCGACAACCCGTCGAGGCGGGCAGCGATCAGCGCGTGCAGGGTTTCGGGCACCTCTAGCGCATCGATCTCCCCGCTTGGCCGGTACACCGCATCCTCCTGGACGAGGAGCCCGCGGTCCAGGAGCATCCGCACGGTCTCCACCGCGTACAGCGGCACTCCCTGGGCACGGGCGAGGATCTGACCGCGCAACCCAGATGGCAGGCCTGGAACCAGTCCCTCGAGGAGCTCCTCCATCGCCGCCGGGGGAAGGGGCTCCAGATAGAGCGAGGTGAAGTTGCGCTGGCCAGCACCCCAGGTCGGACGCCGCTCCTGGAGCTCCGGCCGAGCCAGGGTGATCACGTAGATCGGGTAATCGCGCGACCACTCAAGCAGGTACTCGACAAAGTCGAGGAGGCTCGTGTCCGCCCACTGCATGTCCTCGAACGCAAGCACCGTGGGCGCGGTCCCAGCAAGCCGCTCGAAGAACAGACGCCAGGCGGCAAAGAGGTCCTGACGATCGCTGGCGCTCACCTCGCCAAGCCCAAGCAGATGGGCGAGGCGCGGCTCCACAAAGGCTCGCTCTTCGGCGTCGGTGACGTGCTGCTCGACCGCCGCACGAAGTTTTCCCCGCGCGGAATTCGCCTCCTCCCCCTCTTCAATGCGCGCCCGCATCCGGATCATGTCCGCCAGCGCCCAATACGCGACGCCTTCGCCGTAGGCGAGACACCGGCCCCTTTGCCACCAGACGGTGTCGACGATCCCGTCGAAGTACTTGTAAAACTCCCAGGCCAGACGTGACTTGCCGACGCCAGCGATCCCGGTCACCGAGACCAAGTGCGCCCGCGCGTCCTGCGCGCATCCGTGAAAGAGGTCCTTGATCAGCTTGAGCTCGCGGTGGCGGCCGACGAAGGGTGCCTCGAGTTCCGCTGACTTCAGCGCCCCACCCACCCCCGAGACCACCCGCAGCGCCCGCCACAGCGTTACGGGATCTGTTTTACCTTTGAGCGAACGTTCGCCGGCGGCTTGGTAGACGATCGCTTGCTCGGTAGTCCGCCTCGTCACTTCACCGACCAAGACACTGCCCGGCTCCGCCGCGGTCTGGATCCGCGACGCGGTATTCACCAAATCCCCCGCCACCATGCCCTCGCCCTCTGCCCCGATGGTGACCGCTGCTTCGCCGCTCAACACCCCCGCTCTCGCCTGCAGCCCCGGATCCAGCTCGGGGATCGTCGCAACAAGATCTAACGCCGCCCGCACCGCCCTCTCGGCGTCGCTCTCGGTCGCCAGCGGCGTCCCCCACACCGCCATCACCGCATCGCCGATGAACTTCTCGATGGTCCCGCCGTACCTGCCGATAACGGTCCGCGCTGTTGCGAAGTACTGGCTGAGGAGTTCGCGCGTCTGCTCGGCATCGCGTGATTCCGAAAGCGCGGTAAATCCCACGAGGTCGGCGAAGAGCACGCTCACGTGGCGGCGCTCAGCTAGGGGCGCTGCGGCGTGCCCTCCTCGTGTCGCGGTAGTGCTGGGTGGCCGGACGCGATCGGACGGATCCACGCCAAGCGTTGCTCCGCACTCTCCACAAAACGAATCATCGGGCCCTATGACCGCCCCGCATGAACCGCATGTTTCAGTGAGTGCCGTACCGCATTTGACGCAGAAGCGCTTGCCCCGATTCTCGACACCGCACGATGGGCAGATCACGCGCCAAGGGTACGTTCCCGCGCCCGCGGCTGTCAGCCGGGAGGTGTCGACCTGCTGGGCAGCGATGACCGCGCACTGAAACTGGCTGACGGCAACAGCGCGCCTTCGCTTTGGGCGATCGGCCGCCATTGAGAGCCTAGTCGGGCAACGCGCTGCGTATCGTCACACGACTCGGCTTTGTGCCGAAGACTCCCGGACGAGATCCTGTGCGACCAGGCGCGCGCCGTCGACGCCCGCCTTGACGAGGAGTACAGCGAACTCATCTCTACCCCAGACGCGAGATCCAGGGGCCGAAATGGTGGTGCCGAGGGACAGGATCGAACTGTCGACACCAGGTTTTTCAGTCGGCCGAACTGACGTTCGTGGACGTCCTCTGAGTTCCATTATCGTATTCGAGTGGTCGTTGAAAACGCAGCTGAGGTCCGGGATTGTCCACCAACATCCAAGGACGAAGGTGTCAGGCACGGTGTCATTTGCGGGCGGAACTCGAGGAGATTTTTCTGAATCGTAGGAGCCTCTCGTTGACCTGTCGAACGGCGTCTGGTGACAGGACGCTGGGATGTGCGAGGACGCTCACGCCTCGCGCCACCGGATCCCGCTTATGTCCGCTACCGCACGGAACTCTTAACCGCCGCTTCGTACGCTGAGGTTGTTCCATAACTACCGGCCGGTCGGCTCCGAGGACCCGGCGCCGGTACGGTCACCCAGGGTCCTGGGAGATCGGATCATGCACAAGCACGAGGGAACCTTTGCCGCAGGGCAAGAGATCACCGAGCATCATCCTGAACGCGCAGGTGCGCGGGGCGACTTCGCCTCGGGCATGGAGTTGCTGCGATACACCCACCAGGGAACGTTCGCAGAGGGTCAGGAGCGAGCCGACCCGCATCCCGAGTTGATCGAGAACCGGCTTGGCTTTGCAGCGGGCCAGCGGACGATCAGGTTCGTACCGTCGTTCCAATAGACCCGGTTCTCGGACTCCCCCTCGCCGCATGGGTGCAGTTGACACACCGGGGTGAGCAGGGGATTCCTCCCCTGGTAGCAGAACGACGACGATGAACCTCGGTCCGCGACGCTTCACCAACGCGGACTTTGCCGGAGGGAACGCGAGCGGGTGACGCCTCGGCGCTCGATCGGAGCATCGACTTCAGCGCCGTTGCAGCCAGGATCCGAGATGGTTGCTTGCATGCGAAGGAAATCACGCTGCCGTCCATCGTCCCAGCGCCGCTGCGGGGGCCCAGCCCGTTGTGCCGCAGCTTCAGGACACACCCATCGCATTGGCCTGGCGCCGGAACCGGCAAGGGCGACCCCGCGACCACGGCAGCGCGGACGATGTCGAACGCGGCGATGCCGAACAAGACCTCGGCGCTGCCGGTCATCGGTCGAGGATGGACAGGGCCCTTTGGTTGGGGCGAGCGCTGCGTGGGTGCCTACGAGCCCTCGGTGGCGTCGTGGACACGGAGAAACCGCTTCACGCCGAAGATCGGGGCAAGCCGCCGCTGCAGCCGAGGGACCGAGGACTTGCCCTCGTTCCAGGTGATGACTTCGGGATCGGAGACGGCAATGCGTCGGCCCCGCCATTCGACGACGCCGCCACTATCGTGGCGAAGATTGAGCACCCAATGCGCCTTCTCCCCGAAGGCGAGTGGCAGCAGGAAGCCGCGCTCGACCCTGATGCCGGCGAGTGGCGTGCGAAACACGCGGCCGCTGCGGCGACCGCGGTGCTCGAGGACGACATAGAACGGAACGTGTGGTGCGAAGCGCACGACCATGGGATTGAACAGTCCCGTGAGGCGTCGGAGGACTCGATGGTCGGCATGCGCTGCAGCCATGTACATCATGCTAATCACCTGATCGATGAGGCGCCCTGCCAGGGCCTAAGGTCTGTCCATGACTTGCACTGCCGGGTCCGCCGCGGTGATGTGGTCGAGGGCGCACGCGCTCGCTCGGAAGTGCCCGATGTTTACGAAGTTGAAGCCAGCGAATATCCCTGCCGCTCAAGTGATGCTTCTATTGTTTGTCAAGCCACTGCGACGAGTGCAGCTCGAGGTATGAGCTCGCGATAGATTTCGCGAGCGACGTAGCGCTTGAGGCACCTGATGATCTCCGGCTTGGACATGCCCTCCTGGGTACGCCGAGCCATGTAATTCCTGGTCTGCTCGTGGGTGGCGAGGCGCACGATGACCACTCGCCAGAGCGCGCAGTTGGCGTGACGGTCGCCGCCACGGTTGAGCCGATGACGACCGGTGGTCTTGCCGGACGACGCCGGCAACGGCGCCACCCCGCAGAGATTGGCGAACGCACCCTCTGACCGAAGTCGCTCCGGGTTGTCGCCTGCGGCCACGAGCACGGCACCAGCGACGTCGGTGCCGACACCCTTGAGTGCGCAGAGTGTCGGTGCAGCGGTGGCCACAAGCCGCTCCAGGTCACGGTCCAAGGTCGCCAGCTCGGCGGTGAGCAGCTGGTGGCGTTGCCCCAGGCACTTGAGGGTCAGCTTGACCGCTGCAGCTACGGAGTTGACCGTACCCGGACGCAGGCACGCTGCGGTCTCAACCAGACGGTCGTGCGAGAGTGAGCGCAACTGTTCACGCAAGTCAGCAGGGGCGGTGACGAGCAGCGCCCTCATCTGCTGAAACGTCTGCGTGCGCATCTTCATCGCCGAGCGCCGCGCGACACGGAGCGCACGGATCATGCCGATGGAATCGGTGTCGACTTTGGCAAGCCCCGTGGCTTCGCCGGAGAGCACCGCACGAGCCGCAGCCTCAGCATCAACGGGATCCGACTTGCCGCGCGCGTACCGGGTCTGGCGGTTGGGACGGTTCACCTCGATCACCGTGCAGCCGGCCGCGATCAGAAACCGAGCAAGGCCCGCCCCGTACGATCCGGTGCCTTCAACGCCGAAGCGTGGGTCGCTGCCAAGACCGCGGGCCCATTCCAGCAGCCTGCGGTACCCCGCCGGCGTGGTGGCGATCGTCAGGTGTCCGAGTGGCCGGCCGAGGTCGCTCGTGAAAGCAGCGGCGACGTGACCCTCGCCGTGAGTGTCAACGCCCACGATGACGCCGCGGTCCGGCTGTGCCATGCTCCGGGAAGCCATCCTCATGTCTTCACATCCCCTTGTTGTGTGCAGGGTCTGACTGGGGTTGGTGAGTCAGCGGGGCGGACGGACAGCACTGGGACGAGCTACGCAAGCGCGCTTCTATCAAGTCACGTTCCGCCTCGCTGACGACACCGGGGGAACCTCCCGCTGGCGGGTCGACAGATCACGTTGGGAGACACCCCGGCCAGTGTTAATTCGGGTCAGGCCCGGGCGAGAGATTCTCCGGCGCGAATCATCGCAGCCGCGCGCACGGCGTCACGGCACACACATGATTCGGCTGACGGCGATGGCGCTTGTGCACACACCGGGATCATCCCAGTGTTAATTGCACGCTGGGGTGCGCGAGGAGCATCTCTTCCGACCGACGTCGACGACACTTAGGCCATCGAAGAGCCCTGACGTTGCGTCTCGGGCCCAGTTCACCGACCCACGTGACATCACTTGCTTTCATCACCTCGACCGCGACACGAGAGCGCCCGGTTTCGGCCAAACTCGCTGCGTGGCCACCTGCCCGAACTGCGCCAAGGAGCTCCCCGGCGACTTCCCGTTCTGCCCCTTTTGCACCGCGCCCCTCGGCGAGACTGTCCCGGCCCCAGTCCGGGAGGAACGCAAGGTCGTCTCGGTGCTCTTCTGCGACCTGGTGGGATTCACCGCCGCCTCGGAGCACGCCGACCCCGAGGACGTGCGCGCCCGGCTCCGCCCATATCACGCCCGGCTGCAGCAGGTGATCGAAAGCCACGGTGGCACTGTGGAGAAATTCGTCGGCGACGCGGTCATGGCCGTGTTCGGCGCGCCGGTGGCACACGAGGATGACGCCGAGCGCGCAGTCCGCGCGGGCTTGCGCATCCTGGAGGCCATCGAGGAGTTGAACCGGGGTGACGAGAAGTTGCAGCTCCAGGTCCGGGTTGGCATCAACACTGGCGAGGCGGTGGTCGCCCTGGGGGCCCATCCCGAGCGTGGCCAGGGCCTCGTCACCGGCGACGTGGTCAACACCGCGTCCCGTCTCCAGGGTGTCGCCCCGGTCAACGGGGTGGCGGTGTCGGAAGTAACCTTCCGCCAGACCGAGCGGGTGTTCACCTTCACCCGCCTCGAGCCGGTGACCGTCAAGGGCAAGACGGAGCCGCTCAACGTCTGGCAGCCGCTCACCCCCCGGGCCCGTTTCGGTGCCGACGTGATCCGGACCAGTGCCACCCCACTGGTGGGCCGGGAGTTCGAGCGGCCGCTGCTGATCGCCACCTTCGAGCGGGCCGCGACCCAGCGTGCCTGCCAGCTGGTGACCGTGGTGGGCGAGCCGGGGGTGGGCAAGACCCGCCTCTGCGCCGAGCTGTTTGCGTACATCGAGCAGCGGCCTGGTCTGGTGCGCTGGCGCCAGGGTCGATGTCTTCCGTACGGCGAGGGGATCGCCTTCTGGGCGCTCGGCGAGATCGTCAAGGCGGAGTGCGGCATCCTTGAGTTGGACTTCCCCGAGGCGGCCTTGGCCAAGCTGGACCAGGCCATCCCCGAGCATGAAACCGACCGGGCGTGGCTCCGGGCACGGCTCGCCCCGCTGGTGGGGGCTGGCGGTGAGCCCGCGGCGCAGGAGGAGTCCTTCACCGCCTGGCGGCGCTTCCTCGAGGGGCTGGCGGCGCAGAACCCCACCGTGCTCGTGATCGACGACCTGCACTGGGCAGACGAGCCGATGCTCGGCTTTCTCGAGTACCTGGCTGACTGGGCCGAGGGGGTGCCGCTGCTTCTGCTCTGCACCGCGAGGCCGGAGCTCCAGGAGAAGCATCCGAGCTGGGCGCTCGGACTGCGCAACGCCCAGACCATCAACCTAGCCCCGCTCTCCGACGAGGAGACGGCGACGCTGATCGCCCTGCTGCTCAAGCGGACGGTGCTGCCGAGCGCGACCCAGCAGGCCTTGCTCGACCGCGCCGGGGGCAACCCACTCTACGCGGAGGAGTTCGTCCGACTGCTCAGTGACCGCAACCTCCTGGGCGGCTCACTCGAGGAGGTGCTCCTCCCCAACTCGGTGCAGGCGCTGATCGCCGCCCGCCTGGACACGCTCTCGTCGGAACGCAAAAGCCTGCTCCAGGACGCCGCAGTGATCGGCAAGGTGTTCTGGGCGGGAGCGCTCGCAGCGATGGGAGAGCGGGCACCGCACGATGTCGAGCTCGCCCTCCACGAGCTGGCGCGCAAGGAACTGGTCCGGTCCGTCCGCACCAGCTCAATGCACGGAGAGCGGGAGTATGGCTTCTGGCACCTGCTGGTGCGCGACGTCTGCTACACCCAGATCCCCCGGTCGAGCCGAGCCGCCCGGCATCGGGCCGCCGCCGCCTGGATCGAGCGGCAAGCGGGCGAGCGCGTCGACGACCTCAGCGACGTGCTCGCATATCACTACACCCAGGCCCTGGAACTGGCCCGCGCTGCCGGCGAGGAGCAGGACATCCCCGAGATGGAGGCGGCCGCACGCAGCTATCTCGCCCTCGCCGGGGAGCGGGCCCTGCCGATCGACGTGGCCAGCGCCGAGGCCAGCTTCGCCCGGGCGCTCGAGCTCACCCCTGCGGGCCACCCCGAGCGGGCTGGCCTGCTCGAGCGATGGGCGCAGGCAGCACAGCAGCAGGGGCGCCTGGCGGAGTCGAGGGCCGCGATCGAGGAGGCGCTTGCTCTGTATCGCGAACAGCGTGCGGCGGTGGCTGCGGCGCGGACGCTGACCGCACTATCGAGCGTGCTTCGGAAGGCCGGCGATCCGCATTCCCGGGAGCTCATCGCCGAGGCGGTGACGCTGCTTGAAGCTGAGGAGCCGGGCCCGGAGCTGGTCAACGCGTATGCACAACTCGCCGATTCAAAGGGAGTTGATGCCGCCTACCCAGAGGCGATCGCGGCCGCCGAGCGGGCGCTTCATCTGGCCACCGGCCTGGGCCTCCCGGAACCGGCCCGCGCCCTGGGTCGCCTTGGAGACGCCCGCGCCTATCTAGGGGATGCGCAGGGCTTGGGCGACATGCGCCGCGCGCTTGGGCTCGCCGTCGAGCAGGGATTGGGCCGAGTCGCCGCCGTCCTGCACAACAACCTCGCCATGGTCATCTGGCAGTATCAGGGCCCGCCGGCTGCGCTGGAGCTCTGCGGCGACGGTCTCGACTTCTGCGAACGGCGTGGCATCGCCGAGATAGCGCTCGCGATCGCGGGGATGAGACTGACCTTCGTGGCTGCGTGCGGCCACTCCGAGCGTGCGCTCGCTGAAGTCGAATCCGTGGCGAAGCGGGCGGAGGCGGCTGGCGATTCGACTCTGATTGAGGCTCGCTCAGTGCAACTGCGTCTTCAGGGCAGACGTGGCGAGGGAGCCGAGACCGCCGCCGCCGAGCAGCTGGTCGCGACCGCCCGCGAGACCGGCGAGCCACAGATCATGGCAATGGGGTTCGCGGCGGCGGCTCAGCGCATGTTCGCGGGCGGCCACAACGAGCGGGCGAAGGCGTTGCTCGAGGAGTTGGAGCGGACCGGCGGCACCCGCGACGACCCGTATTACGCGGCTTTACTGCCAGAGCTGGTTCGTTGCGCGCTCGCCCT
The DNA here is from genome assembly GCA_963830305.1 of Candidatus Dormiibacterota bacterium. Taxonomy (GTDB): domain Bacteria; phylum Chloroflexota; class Dormibacteria; order Aeolococcales; family Aeolococcaceae; genus Palsa-851. The sequence continues at coordinate 181,823 of CAWHLW010000009.1, forward strand.
CGGTGACCCGGAGCTGGCCGCCCGGCTCGTCGCCGGCGTCGAGCCGGGTACCCCGCTGCAACAGCACGCGCTGGCCACCTGCCGCGCCGCGCTCGCGGAAGCTGCCGGCGACCATCCCACCGCGTCGGCCGCGTACCGCGATGCGGCCACGCGGTGGCGCCAGTTCGGCGACGTCCCGGAGCTCGCCGCTGCGCTGCTCGGCCAGGGACGCTGCTTGGTCGCCCTCGGCACTCCCGAAGCCGACGGCCCATTGCGCGAAGCTCGAGCGCTGTTCACCACCATGGGCTACGCTCCGGCCCTGAGCGAGACCGACGCACTACTGCAGCGGGCGGGGGCGCCGATCGCTTAGCGGCAGGTCGCGCGATCAGGGCTGGGACCCCCAGAGGTCGATGCTTGGCAATGGTGTTGGTAGAGCAGGATCACCCCGCCACGCTTCTCCTGTCGACGCCAGGAACGGTCAGATCCACGACCGAAGCCCGCTGGTCGCTGCGTCGTCGCAGCGATCCGGTGGGCTCGACGGTCGTGGATCTGACCGGGGAATCAGAGGACCTTGATGTGGCCTTCGACATCCTCGTCGTCATCCGTGGCGCGCACGGTGTGCGAGGGCGCCTGCGAATCGGGATCGTCGCTCCGGCGAACGTAGCGGTGGCCCTCGACGTCGTCTTCTGCCAAACCTGGTGTCTCGTCGCTCAGCTCTTCGGTGCTCATGCCTTCGGTGCTCATGCTTCGTCTCCTCTAGCGGTTTCTTCCGCCCTTTGTGCTGTTGAGGACGATTCTGTGGCTTTGCCTGAAGCTGTTCAGTCGCCTACCTGCAGCCAGGGTGTCGGCGACCTGACAATCCGCACCCTATCCCGCGCGCAGTCGCAGCACCTCTCGAGCTCAGGTAACAAAGTGGCACGCTGGGGTGAGCGAGGATGCTCTCACGAGGGGGAATGAAACCGGCTCAGTCTTTGTGATGGATGGGCGTGGGTACACAGGCCGAAGCGCGCCGCGTCTCGGACAGGCTCGCTTTGGAGCGCCGGCGATGACCGATCACGCGGCACGCATAAGATTGTTCTGAGGAGGTTGCCACATGCCGGACCCCGAAGATCGCGTCATGAGGACGTACTGGCCGCCCTCACGCCCGTGGCGCTACTCACTCGACTTCCATCGGCAACCCGTCGCGAACTGGGGCGTCAGTTTCTACGAACGGAGTGAGCCAGTTGGCGAGCACCGATGGGACAAGCAGCCGAAAGAAGTAACCACTGGCCAACTGCGCGAATGGGTGGCACGATTCACCGGGCCCGACGCGGCTCGAGACTTGGTCGACGCGGTGTTCGCCAGCCGGCCCTTCTTCTTCGTTGACCAGCAGCGGTGATGCGCGGGGTTTGGTGAGTTTGACGCGGCTCGTACAGTGCATGGTTGTTCGTCCGTTTCAAGAGTCCCCTTTGCGGACAGACATCAGTTCTTCTCGCTGACACCATCGCCTCTTGATCCATTGATCCGTGTGCGGCTCCGAGCGTATGATCCCGCCGAGCTTCGCCTAGCCATGGCGGCACGGAAGGTATCCGCCGAGGTGTCAAGTGAAGGCCGCCGGTAGGTTGCAAATGGCGAAGTCGTCAGGGTCGGAACGTCTTCGGCGCAGGTTTGGTGCACCTGAGCTGAGCGTGCCGACATCCCCGGTCGACGCCTCTCTTGAAGGGAATGAACAGAGCACCAGGACCGTTTGTGTGGTCGACGTGCGTGAGTTTACGCCGATGATCCAACCCCGCGGGTCTGCGTCGTGGATCGAGTAAGTATCCGAACGGGCGGGAGGTAGTAAGGCCGAATGAAGTGGTCGACACAAAGCCTAAGCCCCACAAAACAGCCGGTGCAAATGACCGCCCCGACAACCCGACGTTTGAACGCGGCTGCACTGAAATCGCCAGCACAGTGCCAAAGACCGCATAGCCGATCGGCACAAGCGATCCGAAGGGGTCCGTGTGGAGTTAAGCTGGGTGTTGGGTCCTTAGCAGGAAAGGGGTTCCACGGATGACCTCCAGCACCACAACGGAAGGCTCGAATGTCAGTATTCGTCCCTTCCAGATCGACATCCCGGAGGAGTCGCTACAGGAGCTCCGCCGCCGTGTGGCGACACCGCGCTGGCCCGACCGTGAGACCGTCGACGATCGCACCCAGGGCATACAGCTGGCAAGGGTGCAGCAGCTCGTCGACTACTGGGCCACTGATTACGACTGGCGCAACCTCGAGGCCAGGATGAAAGAGTTCCCTCAGTTCATCACGGAGATCGACGGGCTCGACATCCATTTCATCCATGTCCGCTCGCCTCATGCGAACGCGCTGCCGCTGATCATGACCCACGGCTGGCCGGGCTCGTTCCTCGAGTTCGTGAAGGTGATCGGGCCGCTTAGCGATCCCGAATCCCATGGAGCCGGGGCGGAGGACGCGTTCGATCTGGTCGTGCCGTCAATGCCCGGGTTCGGCTTCTCCGCCCGGCCGCAGGCGTCAGGCTGGAATCCCGAACGCATCGCCGGCGCGTGGGCTGAGCTGATGAGGCGGCTGGGCTATCGGCGCTATGTTTCCCAGGGCGGCGACTGGGGTGCGGTCGTCACGGACGTGTTGGGCCGCCAGGCCCCGGATGGTCTGGTTGGTATCCACGTCACCACGTTGCTGGGAGCGATCGAACGGCCACCAACGGCGAACACGCAAACGGCGATTCCGCCCGAGGTCGCCAAGGCGCTCAAGAACGGCGAACCGCCGCCGGCGGGGCTGTCAACCGGGGAAACCATCGCCTATGAGGCATCCAAGAGCTTTGCCGCGAGCGGCTCAGGCTTTCGGGCAATACAGGGCACACGCCCGCAAACGATCGGCTACTCGCTAGCGGACTCGCCGGTCGGCTTGGCCGCCTGGTTCTACGAGAAGTTCACGGAGTGGACCGACACGGACGGCGAACCCGAGCGCGCCCTCACGAAAGACGAGATGCTCGATGACATCACGCTTTACTGGCTCACGAACACCGCGGCGTCCTCGGCCCGCATCTACTGGGAGGAAACCGCCCACAAAGCCAAGGTCGGCGGCGCGGTCTCGATCGCTGCAGCCGTGAGCAGGTTCCCACGAGAGATCATCCCCCCACCGCGCAACTGGGCCGAGCGCGCCTACCCGAACCTCGTCTACTTCAACGAGCTCGACAGGGGCGGTCACTTCGCCGCCTGGGAACAACCGGAGCTTTTTGCGGGCGAGATGCGAGCGGCGTTCAGGTCGCTGCGCTAATCGGTGCACACCTGAAGCAGCCAGGACGCATGGCCGGGCTGGGCTGCGAACTGAAGGCCGGCTTCCCCCTGTAGTGGATGCTCCGGACTCAGCAGCGTGTCCGGGGGCTGAGCCGCCGGCCAGGAGCCGAGGGTCTGTCCGTGCCGGGGATGATGTGCGCGGCGGTTCGCCTCATCGGACGGCGCGCTCATGGCGGTGCGGCCTCGACGTGAGCGGCGTCCTTGCTCGAGGTGTCACCAGGGTGTCGGTGGGGTCGCGGACAAGGTTCGGACCATCCTTAGATATTCAACAAGAGCCACCGAACGCAGGAATAGCACAGGTTTGGTGACCCTAAGGCTCCATTGCCTCGGCCGGTGTCCGGGACCGGCAAGGCCAGCCCCGCGGTCGCTCGGCTCCTTGAGCTTGTTAAGGGCGCGCTGCGAACAGCAGGGGCGGACCACAGGTTCACCAAACCTGGTTGCAGGGCCGACGAGTCGGTCGCTCCTGAATATGAGACGGGGCGCTTCGGTAACGGTGTCCCCCTCAATGACACCTTCGATGACACCTGCGACAGCGGGTCTCGCGGTGTGGCTTCTACAGATCCCGCTTCTCCACGCGAGAACTCATATCGCCGGTGACTGTGGCGAGTGCAACGTTGTGGCGTTCGTATTCGAATTCGGAGACAGAACCGGACGATACCGGCCAAGTCGTGACGCGGTCAAGGGACAGTTTCAAGGACACCGCTCGTCTGTGTAGGTCGTGGCTAGCACGTGGCGCTTCCTGATCTTGGATTCAAACTGACCCACTGCCCGAATCCCTTGTCACTGCAACGGTATCGGAGTTCCGAGGATGGGAATCGAACCCCTCGCAGCCCTATTCGGAACCGGGCTCCTGATCTCGTTTCAGTGGTCAGGACTATTCTGCGATGACCACGAATTGACCCCCTGAAGTGGTCAGAACAGTGGTCAAGACATAGAGGACATCACACGGGCGCGCTTGGCCGTGCAGCGGACAGGGAACATTCAAAACCACAGGAGGTCACTGGGGTCGATGTCCAAGGTCACAACCATCATCACCGGACCAGACGGCAGCGTCACCAGGGTCGTCACGCGCCGCTCCGGATGTGGCTGCCTCACCGTCCTGGCCTTCGTTGTCGTCGTGTTCGGTCCCGCGGCCTGGTTCGGCCCGGTGGGCGCGGCGCTCGCCTATTCGGCGCTCGCCATCATCGCTCTCCTGGCCGTGGCCGGCTGGGGTTTGCAGAGAATGCGTCGGGGCGCACCGCCGCAGCCACCGCCTGTACCCGCACCACCGCCGCCCCCGCTGGATGGCTAGTTGGAGGTCACCACTCTCGGGAAGGATCGACAGGCTCCGGGCGAGCGACACGTGGTTTCCAAGAGTTCGAGCGATCCAACGACCTGGATGACCCGCCCGCTTCGCAACGTCATCTCGGTGTCCTTACCACCATTTGCCGGCTCGATGATGTCAATCGCGTCGGTATTGAGCCAAAGGCCCGCCGGGTTGCGCTCGCGCGGCTTGATGTCGTTGACGTGGATGAATCTGGCCATGCTGGACCCTCTTCAACTGAACTTCGCGAGCGCGACGCTCGACTGAATCCAGTCGATCGGTATGGAAGCTTGGCCCTCCCCTCCAGGTCGCCAATTGCACTCGCATAAAAAGAGACCCCCGGCGCAGTGCCAGAGGTCTCCGGTTTTGGAACGCAAAGTATTGCCCAGTCTGACCTCTCGGTACCAGCCACCGCTATGGGCACCGAACTCAGGAACGCGCTGGTAGGCTCGGAAGGCGTGACCGAGAGGGATACACCGCCGACAGCGCGCGAGCGCGCACTCTTCGAGGCTGCAAGTGAGCCCGCGCCAATGGAGTTCGTCCGCCTGTGCGGCGTGGTAGGACGCGATCCGCGTCAGGTGCTCGACGGCTTTGACGCGGCCCCCTGGCGCTGGCTGACCGTTAGCTTTACAGCCACGGGTTTCGTCACCGACTCGACCCGTGAGTTGTCGTTTCCCGCCGATGTTCGCGCGCGCCTCACCACCACCCGTCGGTATGTCGAGACGCCATGGTGGCGTCGGCTGGGCCGTTACTAGGGTCAGTCCTGTCGTCCGCGTATGGAAGGCTGGCACCGTCCGCACCGTCCCGACCTTACTGAGGACTCGGGACGGGTCTGTCCGCCAACCGATTTAGTGTCAGTCTTGGGTGACCTCGTCCTCTTGCGTCGCCACCTCGGCTGCGGTAAGTCGATGGCCGCAATCCACACACTTGGCGACGGGGCGATCGGGCGCCTTCAGGAAGATTTCCTCGACCAGCACGGATGGAAAGGTCAGTGGGATGACGCGGTCACTGGCGCAGTTCGCACAGACGAGCATTGCGCTCGCAATAGTCGCGGCGCGTGGCTACCCGCGTCTGTCCGGGAACGGACCGTCCGCAGACCGACACGGACCAGCCTATGCTGGGTGACAAGGGCCGGGCGGGTCAGAGTCATCCTTCCCTGGCGAGAGCCGTACGTAGCTCTTCGCTCGACAGGGTCCTCGCCCGACCCCCCAAAAAGCGAAGACCCCTGGGGCGGCGCCAAGGGTCTCCTCCTCAGGAAGGGTCATGAGTTTCGTGGAATCAACCCTCCCACGATAGATATTGCGCTTCCCAGAGATCCGAGCTACGACTTGTAGCCATCGCGGGTATCTCGGTCCAGCTTGAGCTAATCGTTGCCAGACGGCGCTCGATGGCCTCCGCCATCGCGTCAACTTGAGCAGCTCGTTTTCGGTACATCTCAGCTCGCAATGGGTCACGTGCTGCAGCGCGTAGCAATGCGGCGGCCTCTTGGCGAAGGCGATTCGCCTCCGTCCGCTTTGCGTCGTCTGGACCTGCCATCTTGTCCAACCCCAAATGGCCACCTTACTCGTCGGCAAAGCTCCAGGATGCGAGCGCGTCCTTGCGCGTCGAGCTTTATCGGTCGTCGTACGTGGTGTGGTCGGAAACAGGCGCCCGCTGATGCGCTGAATGTCCGGTTGCGGGACGTTCGGCTGTGACTCCCAGAAGGCGATCGGCTCCGTTTTCGGCGTGGCCGCGAGCGCGTTGGCGAGCACCGGGACGATCAGGGCTAAGGTCGTTGGTCTTTGCGTAGCTGGCGAGCGTTCGACGCAATTGGCGCGGACGTAACCGTGGATGAAGCGCCCCCGTTGACCAGGCAGCCGCCATGAAGCTCAGAGCCATCATTAGCACTGCAATCGCCGCCGCTGGACTCGCAGCCTGTGGATCGACTGCAGTTACGCCGCCTACTGCGCGACCAACGCTCTCGCTAGCAGCCCCTCCGACAGTAGCGTCGACACCCACCGCTAACGCGAGCGCGTCGCCCAGCCCGACTGAATCGTCAAGCCCGAGCGCATCGCCTAGCCCGTGCGTGCCCACCGCTGACAGCCCGCCTGGGACTGGCAGTTGTGAAGACGCGCCCGTAGTCGTTGTGACTGCGTGCGCTAAGGATCCCGGCACGGCGCAGTTCGGCGGCTCAATCTCGTGGAGTGGAGCGGATAGCGCAGATAGCTTTACGATCTTTCCTCCCGATAACAACGGATACGGCGAAGTGCTGTACACCAACGGAAGCACTCCGCCAAGCGGCGCGTATGGACCGCTAGAGCCCGGGGTCTTCACTTACCAGTTCGTTGACAACACGAACGAGATCTTCAACGGCTCGTTCACCATACCCACGTGTGCCGTGCCCAACGCTTAGACCGATACCTTCCCCCACGCCTAAGCCAACGCCGAGTCGAGTAGGTGGGAAAAATGCGCCCGCAGATGCGCTGCATGTCGGACTGTGAGCCCCTCGGACCCTCCTCCCAGTTGTTTACAACGTTGGCCGTCAGAATGCGTGGCCGACCGCAGTGAACGCCCCTCTTCCTCGCCATCGCCATGGCGATGATAGTCCGCTGACCGATTAACCGGCGCTCCAATTGGGCGAAGGCCACCATAACGTTAGCGATGGCTTCACCTACAGGACCACTTAGGTCCAAGTCGATGTCGAGGACGCAGACGTTGAAGTGCTTGGCCTGAGCCTGTGCCAGCAGCGCCCCGAAGTCCAGAACGCTACGGCTGATGCGGTCCAGCTTGGCTGCGACGATACCCTGTGCGTCCCCGCGTTCACAAGCGGCTACAGCCCCGTCATAGCCGGGTCGCTTCCTCGTGGTGGCCGCTGACGCAACGTCCTTGAATATTTCCACCACGGTCCAACCCCTACGAAGACGCTCAGATTCGATGAGCGCGGTCTGGGCGTCTATGGAGTAGCCGCTGACGCCCTGGTCAGTCGTGCTGACCCTGACGTAACCCACCACTTTGTCGCCGGAGATCATGGGTAATGTGTTCGGAACGCTGGCTCGTTAGACCAAACCCTCGTAGTTGTCGCCGCAAGTTCGGCTGACCCCGATGGACGGCAGGCCCAGAACGGGAAGGGAACCCTTACGCATCGTCTCAAGCGTGCTATGGGACTGAGCTGTCGCTGTCTGGTTTCACTTGCGGCGTTGGGTCGCGCGTCCAAGAGCTTCAGATCAGGCGTCAGGTGTCGATTGGCTCTAGCGCATCTACATGCGGCCGAACAGATTGCTTCAGCCCACAGTTGGATCCGCGAGCGCAGCATCAATGGCGTCAGCAGCCTGACGCTGCATGTTTGCGGTGACGTGCGAGTACAGGTCGAGTGTTATGGCAATCGTGGAATGTCCGAGCATTTCGGAAGCCATCTTTGGATGAACTCCGCGGCTGAGCATAAGCGTGGCAGCGCTATGGCGCAGGTCATGGAATCGGATGGCTGGAAGAGCCGCTCGAACTCAACGCTCGTCGTAGCGCCAGCCGCAAGGTGGTCGGAGAGAGGAAGTCGCCGTACTCAGTCGAGAAGACCAACCCAAGGTCGCGCCATTCGTCACCCACCAGGAGTTGTTCCTGCGTTTGCCGGTTGCGATGATCTCTGAGGGCGGTAACGGCGACGGCCCCCAAGGCGACCGATCGAGACTTGCCTGACTTCGGACTGGCGATGATGAGGGTGGCACGCGACTCCCCCTGGAGCGACCCGGTGACCGCGAGCGTGCCTCTATCGAGATCGACGTCCTTCCACCGAAGTGCCAGCAGCTCGCCTCGGCGCATGCCAGTCGTGATCGCCAGGACGAGGAGGGCCTCCAAACGTTCGCCTTTGGCCGCCTCGAGAAAGCGGCGAGGCTGATCACCACCGGCGATCGTGGTCATCTCGACGCGTCGAACCTTCGGGCGATTCGACCGACCCACGAGGGCGGCCACGTTGCGTCCCAGCACGCCGTCATCCACCGCCCGCTGCAGCGCTACGTGCAGCAGAGCGTGGAGGTGGTGGACCGAAGTCGAGCTCAGACCCGAGGCCAACTTGTCGGCGTAAAAGCGCCGGAGGTCTGTAGGCTCGAGTCGCGCCAAGGGCTTGCCCGCAATTTCCGCCGGCAAGATGTGGTGGGTCACGTAGCGCGCGTAGTAGGCGATGGTTCGCGGCTTGAGGCTAGCGGTGCTCAGCCCAGCGATCCACTCCTGCAGGTAGCGGCCGAGCGTCAGGCGCTGATCAGGCAGCGGTTGCCCCGTCTGCACCACTGCCTGCGCTTCGAGGAGCCGTTGCTTGGCCTCCGCTCGGGTCGCACCGTAGAGGTAACGCCGACGGCCACCAGGATCGCGCAGCTGAGCGACCCAGCGGCCGTCCTTCCGTTGGAAGAGGCTTCCGTCGCCGGCGTCTCGACGCCTCAGGGCGCGCCGGCCTGGGATCGCCGGAGTAGTCTGACCCACCGTCAGTCCTCCTAGTCAAGGCTGGCCATGCCCCGGTCGTTGCCGCGGCGCGGTGGTGCCGAGGGACAGGATCGAACTGTCGACACCAGGTTTTTCAGACCTGTGCTCTACCAACTGAGCTACCTCGGCGATCCGCGACGCAGTGTAGCGGCAGGCCACCGTCCCGACCCCGCCGGATGAACGCCTCGCCCGCGCGGCTCGGAAGTCCCGGGAACGCAAGGATCTGCTTGAGGTTGATCGAGAGGGCGACGAACACGAGCGCGGTCAGCGCCGCTCCGGCTTCGAACATCGCGGCAAAGAACGTCGACCAATCCCCACCATCGTCCCGCGGATGATGGCGGCCGGTGCCGGCCGGCCCGTCCGGAGGGTTCGCGCGCGCGAGGCGCCCGTACAATCAAGACATGCCGCGGGTCATTCACGTTCGCGTGCGCGGGGTCGCAACTGCCGACCGGGATCGATTACAGAACCGGTTCACCGAGCTCATCAACAGCCGGGAATGGCGCGACCAGCTCCCCTGGCTGGCCGACGCCGCATCCACCGATCTCTTCGACCAACTCTTCTTCGACCAGGCCCTCGCCGCCGACCTTCGCGACGACCCGCAGGGGACCGACCTCTCGGCCGCCGGGTTCATCCGGGTCGCCGGTGACGAGACCGATGCGCTCGCGCTGCTGTTCGTGCTGCGCGACTGCTCGGAGCGTTTCTCCTGCAGGATCGGCATTCGCGATCCGGACAACCCGATCGCCAAGCTGCGCGTGGTCGACCTTGTCAACGGCCGGCTCGCCGACCAGCGCGCCCTCGAGTCGATCCTGGTGCGCCGGCCCATCTTCAAGCGGATGCGCGACGGCAACCGGATCGAGATGTACCCACCCCGGGCGCTCGGCAGCGCCTTCGGGACCATGGAAGGCGCCGATGGCGAGCGCCGCGCCTGGAGCTTCCTTGTCCATGGCATGCGCGATTCCAGGCCGAGCTTTCTCGAAGCCGAAGCCGAGGCATTGCGGATGTGGCGCGGCCTGCGCTTCCTCGAGTGAGGGCGGTCGTCCAGCGGGTGAGCCGCGCGAAGGTCGACGTCGGCTCGGCGACGGTGGGCGCCATCGATGCAGGGCTCTGCATCCTCCTCTCAATAGCGCCTGACGACGACGAGGCGGTCGCACAGCATATCGCCGGCCGGATCGCGACCCTGCGGATCTTCCCCGACGCAGAAGGCCGGATGAATCTCGACCTGGCAGCGGCCGGCGGGGCCGTCCTGGTGGTAAGCCAGTTCACGCTCCACGCAGACACGTCGCGCGGCCATCGCCCCTCCTTCATCCGCGCCGCGGCACCGGAGCGGGCTGCGGAGCTCTACGAGGCGTTCGTAGCCGCCCTTCGCGAGCTCGGGCACCACGTCGAGACGGGCGCGTTCGGCGCCCACATGGCGGTGGACCTCGTCAACGACGGCCCGGTGACGCTGGTGCTGACCAGCGCCGAGCCCGCGTGGGCGGCCGACGCCGGATAGCGCTCGCGATCAGCCGGCGCGACGTGCCCGGAGTGCCGCCAGCTGCTCGTCCTCGCCGCCCGCGCCGGAGTAGCGAAGTAGTTCGGGAGGCCGGCCACCGGTGCCGGCAGGCGACCGGAAGCGCGGGACTCGGAGGCGCAGCGCGGCGACCTCGGTGTCCCGGACGGGACGGAGCACGCCGGAATCGCGCAGCTCCTGGATCCGCCGCCTGAAGGTCCGCTCGCTGCCCTCGGGGCCGCCGTGCAGGGCCACGTGGAGGCGAAGCAGGTCATCCCCGGTGAACACGTCACCCACCAGCGCGGCGGCACCGGCGAGCTGCCTGGTGTCGGAGCGAAGCCGGTCGAGGGCGGCCCGCAGCGCCGCAGCACCCTGCGCATCGAGATGCAGCCCGCGCCCGGTCGTGGACCAGACACCCGGGCCTGGGTCCGGCCCGTAGGGGGCGGCCGCGTAGTACCAGACCGTGACGCTCCGAGTCCGGGCCGGGTCGTCGTCGACGCCCACCAGGTGGAGACGCTGAGCTCCGCGGGCGCCACGCCGGCCTCCGAGATCGATGCCGGCCTCCGTCGCGGCGCGCAGTGCCGCCTCGGGGAAGCGCTCCTTGGCGCCGAGATCGCCCGTCGGAAGGGTCCGCTTCACGGTGAGCACGTGCAACGCCCGGCTGGCTGGGGTCCCGGGCTCAGGATCGAACCCAAAGACGGCAACCCCCGCGCTCAGCGCCGCCATAGCTCCCTTGGTCATGCTCCGGCCTCCTCCAAACTCGGTTGGTTTCGGAAGATGATGGCACGAACTGGCCAAATTGTGCCACCTGGAGTTGCGTTTTCCCCTCCCCGATCTCGCCGGACGGCCCTGCCCTACCCGTTGTCGGGGGCTGGTGGCGACGCCGGAACGGTCCAGCTCACCGCCGGATCCGGCTCTCCCTGGTCCTTGGCGCCGCTCAGGACGCGAGGCCAGCTGATGGCCATCCTAGCGCCCCCGAGCGCCGAGGTGTTCACCTCCCAGCGACCATGGGTATGGCGGACGACCGCATTGGCGATGGCGAGACCGAGCCCGGAACCATACCCGCCCTGGGCCTCAGCACGATGGAAGCGATCGAAGATCTTGGGGCGTTCCTCGTCCGGGATACCCGGGCCGGAATCCTCGACGACCAGACGGACCCGGTTGCCGTCGACGCCCACGCTGACCGCGACGGTGCCCGATTGCGGGGCGTACTTGAACGCGTTGTCGAGCAGGACCCCGAGCAGGCGGTCCAGCCATTCGGAGGAGCCCAGGATCACCAGTGGCCCGAGGCCGACCGATACCTGGAGCCGCATGTCGCGGCTCTCCGCCACTGCGGCAAACCGCTCGGCGGCCTGGTGAACGACCACACCGACCTCGACCGGCTCCGCGGCCGGACGGCCCTGCGGGGTGTCCACACGAGCGAGCCAGAGCAGGTCGTCGACCAGCCGCCTGATGCGTTTGCTCTCGGAACCCACGCGCTGGAAGGCATTCCGATACCAGGCCGGGTCGCGGTCCTGGCTGAGAGCCAGGCTGGTCTGGGCCTCGATGACTGCAAGTGGGGTCCGCAGCTCATGGGAGGCATCGGCGGTGAACTCGAGCTGGCGCTGCCGGGCGAGCTCGATCGGGGCGCCGACGCGGCGGCCGACGATCAGCGTGCCGAAGAAGACGAGCATCAGCAGCACCACGCCCGCGGCGGCTTCGGTCACGACCAGCGACGAGCGCGTTTGCGAGATCGAATCGATGTTGTAGCCAACGACCAGGTGCGCAGGGGCATCCACAAAGCCGAAGCCAGGAGTCGGGACCTGCTGGAGGCCGTCGGCGACTCCCGCGATCCGGACGTCGATGCCGTTGATCTGCGCCGTCGTCGGACCCGTGACGTTCGTGTCCGCTGCGGGAAGTGCGGTTCGGTCTTCGATGCTGGTCATCTGCGTGATGCCCAGGGGCAGCGCGCCGGACGGAAACGTGAACCAGATGAGGGGCGGTGTGTCGATCCCACCAGGCCCAGGCTCGCCGATTCCTGAGGTCGTCATGGTCGGCCGGTGGTGCTGGTAGTACACCAGCTCCAACGCGAGCTTGCTGTCCACCTGGGTCGTCAGGTTGTTCGTGACGAACACCACGATGACCACGGCGACAACGGCGTAGATCACGGCCACGAGACCCGTGCCGATGAGCGCCAGGCGCAGCGAGGCAACATCGACCCGCTCGAGCCGGCGGTTCATGCCTCCTCCAGCCGGTACCCCGATCCCCGCACCGTCACGATCTGGATGCCCGTGTTGGGCAGCTTGGCGCGGAGCCGGCTCATCTGGACGTCGATGGCGTTGGAACCGAGCGGCTGCGTCTCATCCCGCCACGCGTGCTCGGCGATGGCCTTGCGGTCGACGACGGCCGGCGAACGCCGCAGGAGCAGCTCGAGGATGTTGAACTCGGTGGAGGTCAGGTTCACCGGGGCGCCATGGATCTCGATCTCGCGTCGGGCAGGATCGAGGGTCAGCGCGCCCCGCGTGATCGCGGGACCGTCGACGGTGCGCGGCCGGCGCTGGAGAGCGCGGATGCGGGCGACGAGCTCGCCGAAGTCGAAGGGCTTGATCAGGTAGTCGTCGGCGCCCGCATCGAGCCCCTCGATGCGGTCTGAGGGGGTGTCCCGCGCAGTCAGCATGAGCATCGCAGTCGGGCGGTTGTTCTTGCGGGCCCAGGAGACGACCTCGAGCCCGCTCACGCGCGGCATCCGCCAGTCGATCACTGCGACGTCGTACTCGTAGAAGCGCAGCTGATCGATCGCCTCGTCCCCCGCCGCCACGGCGTCGACGAAGTAGCCGGCCTCCTCGAGACCCTGCACCAGGACCTCCCGGAGCCCGCGATCGTCCTCAGCGATCAGCACCCGCATTCAATGCACCAGGCTAAGCGCTCGTCGACCCGGTGCCGCCACCACCGCCGGGAAAGCCACCGCCCGGGAAGCCGCCGCCACCACCGAAGCCACCCCGGCCGAAGCCCGCAGTGCAGCCGCTGGCGGTCGGAGGCGTGATGGTCAGCGATCGAGCGGCAACCGCTCCTGCGCTGTCCTTGGGCCCAATCGCGGTCACGCATTGACCGGTCTGGAGCCCGGACGCCTGGATCACCGTTGAGGTGGTCACCTTGACGGTCGTCGGGACGTTGATGGTGGTCACGGTGCCGGTGGTGTCGGTGATGCTCACCGACGTGCCGGTCACCGACTTGACCATGCCGCGCGCGAAGGTGAGTCCGGCTGCGCCGGCGGGCGGCGAGAAGCTCGGTCGCGGAGACGCACCTGGGCGTGGTGTGAACGTTCCACCGCCCCCCGCACCCCCACCGAACCCGGTGACGGTGCACGAGCCGCTGACCGGGGCGTTGAGAGTCACGGCGGTCGCGGTCAGCGTGCCGGTGGCGTCCTTGCTCCCGGTTGCGGTGATGCACAAGCCGGGAACGACATTTGCGAGGGTCCCGGTGCTCGTCTGCGTGATGGTCGTCGTCGACGCGAGCGTCACGGTCGCATCGCCCGTGCTGCTGCTGAGGATGATGGTCGACCCATTGATCTGGACGAGCTGGCCGAAGGCGGCATTTCGCGCGAATCCCCCGCGTCCACCGGCTGACGGAGACGGGGACGGCGTGGTGACGCTCGCTGCGGCACTGCCACAGGCGGCGATACCGAGGCATGCCGCGACGCCGGCGGCGCCAAGAATGGCACGGTTCATGCGGATATTCCTCCCAACAGGATGACGGATTGCAAAGTCATTCGGCTCGCAGTGCCGCGATCGGCGCGAGACGCGCGGCGCGTGCCGCAGGGTAGACACCGAAGATCAGGCCAACTCCGGCCGCAACGCACACGGCGATGATCACCGGCGTGGGCGTGATCGTCACCGCGATGTTGGCGAGCTTGGGCACGAGGAATCCGGCGAGCAGGCCGGCGCCGACGCCGAGCACACCACCGACGAAGCTCAAGGTCGCGGCCTCGATGAGGAACTGACGGAGCAGGTCGCGTGGGGTGGCGCCGAGCGCCTTGCGCAGGCCGATCTCCTGGGTCCGCTCGGTGACCGACACCAGCATGATGTTCATCACGCCGATGCCGCCGACGAGCAGAGAGATCGCTGCCACGCTGGCGAGCAGGATGGTGAGCGTCGTGGTTACCGACGCCGCGGTGCTCGCCAGCGTGGACGCCGACGTGATCGTGAAGTCAGCAGAGGCGGTGTTGGTGATGTGATGCGTCTGCAGCAGGAGTTGATCGGCTTCGAGATATGCGGACCCGATCGTTCCGGAGTTGGTCGCGCTCAGCAGGATTCGTTGCACCGAATCAGGGCTACCGCCGGTGATCTGGTCCTGGGCGGTGGTGATCGGCACCACCGCCAGGTCGTCACTGTTGGTGAACCCTGTGCTCCCGCTCGCGGTGAGGATGCCGATGACGTCGAACGGCGCTCCCGAGATGGTCACCTGCGAACCGACGGTCACGCCGAGCTCAGACGCCGTCGTCGCCCCGAGCACCACCACCTGCGCGTGCTGGTTCACCTGCTGCTGGTTGAGGAACACGCCCTCAGCAATGGTTCGCGCGTTGGTCATCAACCAGCCGGGAGTGCTGCCCTGGACGGTGGTCGACCAGTTGGTGCTCGTGCTCACCAGCGTCGCCGTTCCCTCGACAACGGGCGCGACCGCCGCAACGTCGGGCGCGTCCGACTTGTCCTCGAGCCCGCTGACATCCTCCATGGTCAGCGTGTTGGCGGAACCCGCCCCGCCGCGCACTCCGAAGGTCGAGGTGCTGCTGCCAGGCGAGATCGTCAGGAGGTTGGTGCCGAGCGCGGCGATCCGTGAGTTCACGGAGTCCGCAGATGCCGTGCCGATACCAACGGTGCAGATGACCGCGGCGACGCCGAACAGGATGCCGAGCGTGGTCAGGATCGAGCGCAGACGATGGCCGAGCAGGCCACGGATACCGGTGTCGAACGTTCGCAGGAGGCTCATGCCGCGACCCGGTCTCTGAGCCTGCCGTCGGCCATCTCCACAACGCGCTCGGCGACGCCGGCGACGTTGGGGTCGTGGGTGATCAGCACGATGGTGTGGCCCGCTTTGTTGAGGCCCGTCAGCATGTCGAGCACCTCACGGCTCGCATGCGAGTCGAGGTTGCCGGTTGGCTCGTCGGCAAGGATCATCGTGGGATCGGTCACCAGAGCGCGCGCGACGGCGACCCGCTGCTGCTGGCCACCGGAGAGTTGATTGGGACGGTGCTGGACCCGGTCGCTCAGACCAACCTGCGCGAGCGCGTTCAGGGCCATCTGCTTGCGATCTCGCGCAGCGCGGTACAGGAGGGGCAACTCGACGTTGCGCCACGCGGACATCGACGTGAGGAGGTGAAACTGCTGGAAGACGAACCCGATACGGCGGTTGCGGATGCTCGCCAGCTCTCGTTCGTTCATGCGGCTCACATCCTCCCCGGCGAAGAGATAGTCCCCGCTGGTGGGGACGTCAAGACAGCCGAGAATGTGCATGAGCGTTGACTTGCCGGACCCCGAAGGTCCCATCACCGCAAGGAAATCTCCTTCGTTGACCGTCAGTGACACGTTGTCCACCGCCCGCACCGTTGCGTCGCCGCTCCCATAGACCTTGCTCACATCCACGAGGCGGATGATCTCCGCGGTCATCTCAGCCCGCGCCGCGGCCCGCGAAGCCACCACCACCGCCCGCGAAGCCGCCACCAGCGAAGCCGCCGCCACCGGTGAGGCTGCGGCCTGCCCCGGTCGTCGCCGACGGGATGGTGCTGGTGATCGTCGCGATCACGACCTCGTCACCGACCTTGACACCCGAGAGGATCTGGGTGAGGGTCGCGTCCGACGCGCCAACCGTCACTGCCACGGGATCCGGCTTTCCGTTGACGAACAACGTCACGGTGCTCCCGGCGCCAGTGGTGTGCACCGCGCTGGTGGGGACCGTCGTGACTCCCACGACCTGATTGATGACCACGCTCACCGATGCGGACATCCCTGGCCGCAACGACGGGTTGGCGCCGCTCAGCACCACGGTGACCGGGAAGCTCGCGACCCCGGAAGTCACCGTCGCCTCCTCGGCGACCTCGGTGACCTTGCCGGGCACGGCCTCACTCGATCCGGCGGCGACCACCTGCGCGGTCTGCCCGACCGCGATCTCGTTGACCAACGCGTCGCTGACGGAACCGGTGACCTCGAAGACACCCGGCGCGATGATCACGATCGCGTGCGTCGCGGACCCGCTCGACCCGGATGACGCCCCGCCGGTGCCACCAGTCGAGATCTGCTCGCCGTCGGTGACATTCACCTCTTCGACGAGACCACCCGCCGTGGCCTTGAGCGTCGCGGCGGCCACGGCGGCCTGCGCGTTGGTGACGTTGACCTGGTCGATCTCCACCTGGCTCTGATCCATCGCGACCTGCGCCGACGATGACGAGGACCCATCCTCGAGGGCCGCGAGCGACGATTTTGCGTTCTGCCACTGGACCTTGTCCGAGTTGACCTGACCCTGGGATTGATCGTCACCCTGCGTCGCCTTGACTTCGGCCGACTGCCAGCTCTGGTAGTCCTGGTTGATCGTCGCCTCATCCTGCGGGCACGGCGCGGTGGTGTCACTGGGCGTGCACCCGGCGTCCGTGGCGGCTGTCTGCGCTGTCGTGTACGCGCTGTACGCCTGGGCCACCATCGCTGCATTGACGGCCTTGGTGTCGGCGAGGCTGGTGATCGAGTTCTGGTAGGAGACGTACGAGCTGTTGACCTGTGCCTCGGCTTGCGCAAGGCCCGATCCCGAGGTGCCCGCCTCCGCGGCGGTGAGATTCGCCTCAGCCCCGGAAAGGGTCGCATCCGCCTGGGTGAGGCTGGCATCGACCGTCGTGGGATCCTGGGTTGCCAGCACCTCGCCTGCGGTGACCGTCTGGCCCGGCTGGACGTTGACGGCGGTCACCTTGCCGGCACCTTCGAAGTCGAGGTCGGTCTCGCCGTCAGGCGCGAGGTTTCCTGAGAGCGACACCGTTTGGGTCACTGTCCCGAGGGTGGCGACGCCGGTCCGGTAGGAGACGCTGGCCGGATCACCGCGCGTCAGGAAGAAGCCACCGACGCCGGCCGCGATGACCACAACGACTATGCCGATGATGAATGGCTTGCTCAGCAAGCGCCGTCTCACGCTGTATCACTCCCAAACGCGGTTCCAAACGCGACCATCAGGCCCGATCGTGTTCCAGGCATCCTTTCGGGAAAGTGACGCTGCGCGGACACTTTCCGGCCGGTGCGGTCTGCGACCGTGCGATGGGCGGAGCAGGGATCGAACCCGCGACCTCCTCGGTGTAAGCGAGGCGCTCTGACCAGCTGAGCTATCCGCCCGAGCCGACTGTATCGCCAGAGGCGGTCAATTGCTCAACGCTCCCGTCGCTGTGCCCCACCAGGACGAGATCGGTCACTCCGAGGAACAGCCCGTGGCCGGCCACCCCCGGCACTGAGGCAATCAAGGCGGCGAGCTTCGGGGGATCCGCAATATCGGTGTATTCGCTGTCGGCAAGGAGGTTGCCGTTGTCGGTGATGAACGGCGCTCCGTCCGCGCCGACGCGCAAGGTGAATTCCAGCGACGTGCGCTCGGCCAGCGTGTGCAGCGTCCGGGCACTCCCGAAGTGGAGCAGCTCGACCGGCACCCGGCCCCGCAGCCTGGACATGTATTTGCTGTCGTCGACAATAACGACGTATCGCGCCGCCGCCTCCGCCACGATCTTCTCGCGGACCATCGCGCCGCCCCGTCCCTTGATCAGGCGAAGCGCCGGATCGACGCTGTCCGCGCCGTCGACGGCGAGGTCGAGACCGTCGGCCCCGAGCTCCTCGATGAGGATGCCGCATTCGGTTGCCAGCGTCGCGCTCGCCACCGAGGTTGCGACCGCGTGGATGCTCAGGCCCTGACGGACCCGCTCGGCGAGGCCGAGGATGAACCATCGCGCCGTCGTCCCGGTACCGAGGCCCACACGCATGCCGTCCTCGACAAGTGGCACCGCGGCTTCGCCGGCGGCGCGGCGGGCGGCGTCGGGGTCCACCCGTGCAGCGTAACGGTCAGGACGCGAGGCGTCTGCTCAGGTCGCTGGCAGTTGTCGCCATCGCGCCGTGCAATCCGTCGGGCTGGCGCATGAACCGCTCCTGCACGACGAACACCGCCTCGATGAGCTCCGCCGCCGACGTACGCGGACGGAAGGCAACGCCCCTGCGCCGGAGCGCGACCAGGACGCGTGTCGGGATCGGCCCGCCGCGAAGATTCACCTCTTCCAGCTGCGTGAGCAGCCCGTCGAGCTCGCAGAGTGTTTCGCGTCGCTGGACTCGCTGACGCTCCTCTTCAGCTGACCACACCATTTGATTGAGGACGCGGTTTCGGACGAAGGTGGCCATGACGCTCCCCCGGGGCGTCCACCGGGTTCGGGGGTTTGATGTGACGTAGGGTGAGTCGGACCGAACAGATGGACGTCCTGTGGCCGCGATCCTACCGATTTGTGGGCCATTTGCATAGTGGAACGCATGTTCGGTGGTGCGGATGGCAAAAAGGGCGGCTCCGCAGTTGGAGCCGCCCTTTCGGTTGGGGAGAGAGTGACTTATTCGCCGAGCAGCGTGAGGATGTTGTTGACGTCGGCGCGTGCACCGGAGAGATCCGTCCACGCGGCGGTGATGTTCTGCCGTGCGCTCTTCAGGTCAGCCTGGTTGCCCGGCCATCCGGAGGGCACGAGGTTGATGACGGATGCGCTCACACCGGAGATCGACGTCTGCGATGCGTTGACCTTGCTGGTGAGGCTGTTCAGGTCGCTCTGTGCCTGCGCCTTGTCGGTTGGTGACACCGTCGATGCATTGATGACGTTCTGCAGCTCGGGAATCATGGTCTCGAACGTGCTGTCCACCTTGCTGACGCCGTCGGCCGCGATGACCTCGTGGATCTTGGGATCCTCCATGACATACACGCGGTAGTCGGTGACGATCAGCCCGCAGTCGGCGAAGACCGTCGCGTAGGTCGAGTCGCTCTGAATGGTCTTGTCGAGCGCGGTGAGTCCGCTCTCGTCAGCGCTGATCTGGCCTTCGAGCGTCGACTGGTCGCTGCCGGTCAGAGCGACCGACGTCTTGACGAACGTGACGTCTGCGGCAAGAACTGCGAGGCGTCGCTGCACACCGATGTTGCACAGGGACTTGACCGAGCTGAGCAGGGCTGGATTGGCCGTGCTCGTTGCCGCCGACGGAGTCGGCAGCGCAGCGGCGTCAACTGCGGCCGAGCCGGCAAGCCCGAGTCCCGCGGTCACCGTGAGCGTGGCCATGCCACGTGCGAGCATTCGTGCGTTCATTGGGCTGGATTCCCTTCGCTGCTGTTCAGCCCGGCATTGGCAGCATTGAGCTGACCGTTGATCGTGCTGAGCTGACTGTCGATACTGCCGACCTGCTGGTTGATGCCACTCGTGTCCGGCGTGGTTGCCGGAGAAGGTGTGGCTGCAACGGCGGACGCGCTGCTCGGCGTGGTCGCCGGCGGCGCGGCCGCGCTGGTGAGATGAGCGGCGCCGCATCCGGCGACCGCCACGACGGCGAAGCCGCACAGGACGCTGTTCCTGAGCGCCGTGAGATGGGTCATCCGTGTATCTCCTTGGGTTGGCGGGGGATGCCTCCATGCAACCATCGAGCCGCTCCCGGAACCTGAGACCAAGCGGTGACGATGCTGAGAAACCGCTGAGCCGCTGCTGCCGCCGCGTGGGCGGTGGGGCTCAGGCCGCGCTCGTCGCGGGTTTGCCGGAGTGGAGCAATGGTGCGAGCGGGCCCGCCGCCTCGAGACGACGACCAAAAGCCTCGGCCAGGCACTGTGCGAGCACCAGCGCCACCTCCTCGGGCGTGTGGCCGGGGGCACCGAGGGACGCGAGCGACGCGACCCCGGCGCCTTCGATGCCGCACGGCGTGACGCGGTCGAACCAGCTGAGATCCGTTGCCACGTTGAGCGCGACACCGTGGGTGGTGACGCCACCCGCGAGCTTCACCCCGATCGCGCCCAGCTTCCGCTCGCCTGACCACACGCCCGTGTATGGCGGCCGCCGGGCGACCTCGACGCCGTAGATCGCGGCCGTGGCGATGAGACCGGCCTCGAGCCCGCGGAGGTAGTGATCCACGTCGCCGTGCGCCGGATGCCCGGGGATCGGGAACACGCCGGCGAGCCGGACGATCGGGTAGGCGACGAGCTGCCCGGGACCATGAAAGGTGACCGACCCGCCACGGTCGACCTCGAGGAAGTCGGCTCCGGCGGCTCTGAGCGCATCGGGACCGGCGCCCAGATGACGAGCCTCGCCCTGGCGGCCCATCGTGAAGACCGGCGGATGCTCGAGCAGCAGCAGAGCGTCGTCAGCAAGGGCACCCGAGCGGCGCGCGAGCGCGACCTCGCGCTGCAGGTCCCACGCGTCGGCGTAGCTGACCGTCCCCAGCCATACCCAGCGCAGTACCGGGATGTCCATCGCCTCGCTCATCCGGCGTGGGCAGCGACCGCCTGCTCGTGGGCGTGATAGCTGGAGCGGACGAGCGGCCCCGATTCGACGTGCTTGAAGCCGAGCGACTTGCCGTATGCCTTGAGCTCGGCGAACTCGTCGGGATGCCAGTAGCGGATCAGCGGGTGATGCTTGAGCGATGGGCGGAGGTACTGGCCGATCGTGATGATCTCGATGTCGTGGGCGCGCATCTGGTCGAGCAGCTGCTTGACCTCGTCCATCTCCTCACCGAGGCCGACCATGAGGCCTGACTTGGTCCGGCTCCGCGGTTCGATGCGCTTGGCCGTCCGGAGCAGCTCGAGGCTGCGGTCGAGCAGCGACTTCGGCCGGACGCGCCGGTACAGGCGGCCGACGGTCTCGACGTTGTGGTTGAAGATCTCCGGGACCTCGTCCATCACCGTGCCGAGCGCGGCATGGTCTCCCTGGAAGTCAGGGGTCAGCACCTCAATGGTGGTGCCGGGCGACAGCGCGCGGATCGATCGGATGGTGGCGGCGAACACGCCGGCACCACCGTCGGCGAGGTCGTCACGGTCGACCGACGTGACCACCGCATGGCGCAGTTGCATCGATTGCACCGCCTCCCCCACCCGGCGCGGCTCATCCCAGTCGATGTCACCGCCGCGCTTGCCACTTTTCACCGCGCAGAAGGCGCAGGCGCGGGTGCAGACGTCGCCAAGGATCATGAAGGTGGCGGTGCCGTGCCCCCAGCACTCGGCGATGTTCGGGCAGCGCGCTTCCTCGCACACAGTGTTGAGGTTCTGCCCGCGCATGATCCCCTTGATCTGCGAGTACCCGTCGCCGGCCGGAAGCTTGACGGTGAGCCACTCGGGACGCCGATCAACGCCCTCAGGGAGCAGCCGCTGATGCAGCGGCCGGGGATCGGCCACGGGAACGGGCCGCAAGCGGATCTGGTCCATGGCGCTCTCTCACTCTACACACTCGCTGAGCCACAATCGCCCGGATGAGTTCTCAGCCCCCGATCAACGAGCCCGTTCACCTCTACGCACCCGGCACACCTGAGCGCGCCCGCCTTCGGGCCGCGATCCATGACATGCAGGCGGCCGCGCCCCACCGCGTGCCCCTTCACATCGGTGGTCGATCCCTCGACGGCCATGGAGAGCGGATCTCGGTCACCGCCCCGCATCGCCACTCTCTGACGATCGTCGAGGCGGCAACCGCAACCGCCGAAGACGTGCGCTCGGCGGTCGACGCCGCGCTCGCCGCGCACCACGATTGGTCGACCGCACCCTGGGAGACGAGGGCGTCCGTCTTTCTCCGTGCCGCCGACCTCCTGAGCGGTCCCTTTCGCGACCGCCTCAACGCCGCCACGATCCTCGGACAGAGCAAGAGCGTCCAACAGGCCGAGATCGATGCCGCCTGCGAGCTGATCGACTTCTGGCGATGGAACGTCCACTACGGCGAGCAACTCCAGCAGATGCAGCCGGTTTCATCGACAGGGACCTGGAACCGCATGGACCACCGGCCGCTCGAGGGGTTTGTGCTGGCCATCAGCCCGTTCAACTTCACCTCGATCGGCGGGAACCTCGCAGTGGCGCCGGCAATTGTGGGCAACACGGTCGTCTGGAAGCCGGCGACCACCGCGCTGCTGGCAGCCCAGGTGATCATGGAGATCCTGGAGGCTGCGGGCCTGCCGCCTGGGGTGATCAACATGCTCGCCGCGCCGGGCGCGGTCGTCTCCGAGGTGGCGGTCAAGCATCCGTCGCTTGCCGGCATCCATTTCACGGGCTCGACAGACACGTTCCAGCACCTCTGGAGCACCGTCGCCGCCAATCTCAGCACGTACCGGACGTATCCGCGCCTGGTCGGCGAGACCGGCGGCAAGGACTTCGTACTCGCCCACTCGTCAGCCTCGAACGATGCCCTGCTCGTCGGGCTCCTGCGCGGGTCGTTCGAATACCAGGGGCAGAAGTGCTCAGCGGCGTCGCGCGCCTACGTCCCCAACTCGGTGTGGGAACGGCTGCGCGATCCGCTGGCAGCCGCCGTCGAGGCGATCCCGGTCGGCGACCCGGCCGAGTTCAGCACCTTCATGGGCGCGGTCATCGACGAGTCGAGCTTCCGCAAGCACGAGGCGGTCCTGGCGGCGGCTCGGACGGATCCCGAGCTGACCCTGGTCGCGGGCGGCGAGTGCGACGGTGAGGTTGGATGGTTCGTCCACCCCACCATCCTCGCGACCTCGAACCCCCGTCACGACCTGATGCAGCGCGAGCTGTTCGGACCGATCCTGACCGTGTATCCCTATCCGGACTCGGACTGGGCGTCGGTGCTCGACCTGGTCGACACCACCTCGCCATATGCCCTGACCGGCGCGGTGTTCGCGACCGATCGCGGCGCAATCGACGAGGCCTCGGAGCATCTGCGCTACGCGGCCGGGAACTTCTACATCAACGACAAGCCGACTGGCGCGGTGGTGGGTCAGCAGCCGTTCGGTGGCGCGAGGATGAGCGGGACAAACGACAAGGCCGGATCGGAGCTGAACATGCTCCGCTGGGTGTCACCGAGGGTGATCAAGGAGACGTTCGTGCCGCCGGTCGACTGGCGATATCCCCACCAGGATCCCGACTGACCCTGTTCATTCGGGAGCGAAGCTCCAGGGTGCGGTGGAAGCGGCCGCTATGCCCGCCAGCGCGTGCAGGAACGGGTGGGCCGGCGCCTGCAGGAGCAGCTTCCCGGGTGGCGAGGCGTCCGCCGCGCAACCCCCGGCTCCTCGGAGGCGACCCGAACCAGGGCCTGAAATCTGCTCTCGTCGATGATGCCCTTGCGCAGGGCGCGCTGCGCCCATGCCGGTGGTGTCCGGAGCCCCCACGCATCGAAAGCGCCTTGCTCGATCATCGTTCCTCCTGATGATAGCCAGGACGGGCTAAACGAGGGTCGCCGCCGGGTCCAGCCCTTCAAGGAGCTTCTGGACCGAGGTCACGAAACGGGTGGCCTGGAGGCCGTCGTTGATGCGATGGTCGAACGACAGGCCCAGGTTCATGATCGGCCGGATCGCGATCGCATCGCCGACGACCACCGGCCGCTTCACGACAAGGTCCATGGTCATGATCGCCGCCTGTGGCTGGTTGATGATCGCCTGGGTCATCACCGCACCGAGCGCTCCGGTGTTGTTGAGCGTGAAGGTCCCGCCCTGGATCTCGTCGAGCTTGAGGTGATTGCTGCGCGCGCGTGCCCCCAGGTCGGCCATCGTCGTGGCAAGCCCGGTGATGCTCAATCGGTCCGCATCGCGCACCACGGGAACGATGAGGTTGTCCTCGAGCGCCACCGCGATGCCGAGGTTGATCGCCCGCTTGACCACAATCCCCGCGTCACTCCACGACGCGTTCAGCGTCGGATGCCGTTGCAGCGCCTCAACAACCGCCCGAGCCACAAACGGCAGGAACGTCAACTTGACCCCGTGCCGAGCCTCGAACGCCGCCTTCTCGCGATCGCGAATCCGCGACACGGCAGACATGTCGACCTCAACCATCACATACGCATGCGGCGAAGTCTGCCGGCTCCGAACCATGTGCTCCGCAATCGCCCGCCGAACCGCCGTCAACGGCACCACCGTCTCCCCCTCACCGGCGGCCCCAGTGAAGGAGGCTGGCGAGTGGAAGCAGCGGGCTGGCGCTGCAGAAACCGCCGAAGAAGCCGGCTGGGGTGCCGGCGGAGGCGACATAGCCCGGGGAGTCGCCGGAGCCGGCACCCCAGCCGGCGTGCTCGCACCACCAGCAGAGCCAGCACCGGCATCGCGCCGTTGCACGTACTCAAGAACGTCTTTCTTGGTGATACGTCCACCGATCCCGCTTCCGGTGATCTGTGACAGGTCGACGCCGTGCTCGCGCACCAGCATGCGAACGGCTGGGGTCACGTGGTAGCCGCCGGACTGGCCGTTGCCACCAGATGTGCCGTCCGCCGCCGGAGCCTCCGTCGACTGCTCGGTGAACGCGTCCTGGATCGGCCCGACTGCGCTTTCGGCGCCGGACTGCAACTCCGTCCGGGCGACCGGTGCCTCGGCGGGTTCCGCCTGCGCGCGCTGCACCGGCGCGGCCACCGCAGCGGGCTCCTGCACCGCAGACCCCTGTACTTCCGCCTCCTGCACCGGAGCCGCTTGCATCTCGGCAGCCGGCGCAGCGTCAGCGGTCGCCCCGGCCGTGTCGATGGAACAGATCGGCTGCCCCACCGGTACCACCGCGCCCTCGGGTGCGATCAGTTCCGACATCACGCCGTCGGCCGGCGCGGGTATCTCGGCATTCACCTTGTCGGTGATCACCTCGGCGATCAACTCGTACTTCGCGATCGCATCGCCGGGGTGCTTGAGCCACCGGGCGATGGTTCCTTCGGTGACGCTCTCGCCGAGCTGCGGCATCGTGACGGTCAGGGCCATATCGCGCGATTCCTTGTTGGTGTTCAGTACGCGGCGAGCTCGCGGAGCTTCGCCTCGACCTTGTTGGGGGTGACCAGGTAGAACTGCTCCAGCGGAGGCGAGAACGGCATCGCCGGAATCTCCGGGCCGCCGAGACGCATCACCGGCGCATCGAGACTGTCAAAACAATCCTCGGAAATGATCGCCGCAACTTCCGACGCAACGCTGACGGCGAGGTTCAACTCCTGCACGATCAGGACCTTGCCGCACTTACGCGCACTCGCGACGATTGCCTCGCGGTCGATCGGACGGAGCGAACGGAGGTCAACGACCTCGCAGGAAAACCCATCTGCAGCAAGGCGATCGACCGCCTCGAGCGAGCTGTGCACCATCATCCCATAGCTGAAGACCGCGATATCGGTGCCCTCGCGCACCACGCGAGCGCGATCGAGCGGCACCGTGTACTCACCGTCCGGGACCTCGCCCTTGATGGCCCGGTAACAGCGCTTGTGCTCGAAGTAGAGCACGGGATCCGGGTCGCGCAGCGCCGAGATGATCATGCCCTTCGCGTCGTACGGCGTCGACGGCACCACCACGCGCAATCCGGGGATGTGCGCAAAGATCGCCTCGATCGACTGCGAGTGGTAGAGCGCACCGTGCACTCCCCCACCGAACGGTGAGCGCAGCACCATCGGCACACCCCAGTCGCCGTTGCTTCGGTAGCGCATCTTCGCCGCTTCGCTGACGATCTGATCCATCGCCGGCATGATGAAGTCCTGGAATTGAATCTCGGCGATCGGGCGCAAACCGTTCATCGCCGCGCCGATGGCCACACCGACGATCAGCGACTCCGCAAGCGGACTGTCGAGCACGCGCGCCTCGCCGAACTCCTTCTGCAATCCCTCGGTGACACCGAAGACGCCGCCCTTGGCGCCGACGTCCTCGCCGAGGATCATCACGCGTTCGTCGCGCTGCATCTCCTCGCGTATCCCGTCGCGGATCGCCTCGATGTAGGTCTTCTCAGCCACGCCAGTCACCCGGTTCCGCGTACACGTGGAGCAACGCCGTGTCGGCGGCCGGCAGCGGCGCCAACTCGGCTTGCTCGGTGGCCTCGTTGAGCTCGATCACGAGCTCGGCGCGCATCTCCTCCGCATCACCCGCGGTCAGGACGCCGAGCTCCTCGAGCGTCGCCTTGAAGCGCTGCAGCGAGTCCCGTTCCTTGTCGGACTCGAGCTCCTCGGACGTCCGGTAACGCCGCTGGTCGTCATCAGAGCTGTGCGATGTGAGCCGGAGCACCTTCGCCTCGATGAGCGTCGGGCCGTCGCCCCGACGAGCCCGCTTCACCGCTTCGCGGGCAACCCGATAGCAGGCGATGGCGTCGCATCCGTCCACGATCACCCCCGGGATGCCGTATCCCTTCGCACGATCTGCGACGTCCTCCGTCGGCATCTGCTTCTGCCACGGCACGCTGATGGCGAATCCGTTGTTCTCGACAAGGAAGACCACCGCGAGCTTGTGCGTCGCCGCGAAGTTCAACGCCTCGTGGAAGTCGCCTTCGCTCGTTCCGCCCTCGCCGATCGAGGTAAAAGTCACCGCATCTTCGCCGCGCATGCGAGACGCGAGCGCGATACCGCACGCATGGATGAGCTGGGTTCCCACCGACGAGCCGGTGCTGATGATGTTCAACCGCCGGCAGCCGTAGTGCGCCGGCATCTGGCGACCGCCACTGTTGGGATCGTCCGCACGCTGCAGGACGGACAGGATGTGGTCCTTGGGAGACATCCCGAGCACGAGCGTCAGCGCGAGATCGCGGTAATACGGCGCCACCCAGTCGTACTGGGGTCGCAGATTCATGCCAAAGGCGACCTGAACCGCCTCGTGCCCCTCTGCGGAGATCCAGAACGGTGCGCGCCCCTGGCGGTTCAGCACCCAGAGCCGCTCGTCGAGCAGACGCGAGCGAAGCATGTGCCGGTACATGAGCCGGAGCGTCTCCGCGTCAAGCCCGGCGCGCGCCTTGGTTTCGGTCCGTGTCATTGCCACGTGTCGATCATCCCTCCGAATGAAGCTGACGCCGGCGGCGGAGCTTCACCGCTCTCGTGGTGCTCAAACGTGAATCGCCTCGCCACTCACGGCAAGCGCAGCTTCTGAGAGCACTTCGCTGAGTGTAGGGTGTGGCGCGACCGCGTGACCCATCTCGAACGCGGTGGTCTCGAGGAGGCCGCCGAGTGCCGGCCCCCAGATGAGCTCGGTGACCTCGTGGCCGATGATGTGGACGCCGAGCACCGTGCCGTCGGACTTGTCGGTCACCACCTTGGCGAAGCCTCCGGTCTCGCCCCAGATGACCGCCCGGCCGTTGCCGCGGAAGGGCATCTGCCCGGTGGCGACCTCGTAGCCGGCAGCCTGTGCCTCGGCTTCGCTGAGCCCCATCGACCCGATCTGCGGCGTGCAGTAGGTGGTCCGGGTGATCAGACGGGGGTCGAGCGGATGAGGATCGAGCCCGGCGATCGCTTCGACGGCAAGGACACCCTCATGGAGTGCCTTGTGCGCCAGCTGGAATCCGCCCACGACGTCGCCCACCGCACTGACCCCGGTCTCCCCGGTGCGCAGCATTGAATCGACGGCGATGACCCCGCGGTCGACGACCACGCCCGTCCCCTCGATGCCGATGTTCTCGACATTCGCGGCGCGGCCCACGGCGACCAGGAGCAGCTCAGCCTGGAGCTGCTCCTCCTTGCCGTCCTCGCCTGCCACGGTCACCGCGACGCCGCCTTCGTTGCGCTCGATCGACCCGAGGTCGAGACGGTGCCCGGTGAGACACGTGATACCGCGCGCCTCGAACTGGCGGCGGAGCTCACTGCCCACTGCGGCATCCTCGAGCGGGACCAGGCTCGGGAGCATCTCCACCACGGTCACCTCGGCGCCGCAGCTGCGATAGAGCGAGGCGAACTCGACGCCCACCGCGCCGGCGCCGAGCACGATCGCGGACGCCGGGACCCGGTCCATCCTGAGTGCCTCGTCGCTGGTGAGCACGACCGTGCCGTCAGCGGGATGGCCAGGCAACTGCTTGGGACGGGACCCGGTCGCGATGATGACCGAGCCCGCCTCGATATCAACCGCGTCGCCCGCCGGCGGCGTGACCACGAGATGACCGGCGCCGTCGAGACGTCCCCGGCCGTTGACCACGCTCACCTTGTTCTTGCGCAGAAGGAATTGCACGCCCTTGTAGAGCTGGGTCACCACCTGGTCGCGGCGCCGCCCGGCCACCGAATAGTCGAAGTGGACGTCACCCGTGGTGACTCCGAATTGGTCAGCGTGCCGCAGCTCGTCGAGCAGCGCCGCGCTCTGGAGGAGTGCCTTCGCCGGGATGCATCCGCGGTGCAGGCACGTGCCGCCGACCTTGTCCTCCTCGACGAGGACAGCCTTGAGTCCCAGCTGGGCCGCGCGGATCGCCGCAGGGTACCCACCCATGCCGCCCCCGAGAATGGCGATGTCAAAACGTTCGGCCACGGGCTTTGAGTATATCGGCGGGGTCCTGCGAGCCATATGCGGCCGGCGCTCGGCCAAAGGACACGGACGGCGTGCGTGCCGCCCCGCTCACGCCGAGAGGAAGCGGCGGACCCCCAGGAAGCTGCCGAAGGCGCCGACGGCGACGCCGCCGACCAGAAGGACGATGAGCAGCGTGATGGTGTAGCGCGCATCGAAAGGCACGCTGAGGAGGTTGCCCTGGGCCGCCTGAACGAACAGACGGTATGCGCCGAAGACCACCGCCCCCGAGAAGATCGCCGCGAGCAACCCTCCGAGCATGCCTTCGAGGATGAACGGCCAGCGGACGAACCAGTCCGTGGCACCAACCAGCTTCATGATCTCGATCTCCGTACGGCGTGAGTACACGGCGGTTCGGATCGTGTTCATGATGATCACGATGCTGATGGTCAGCAGAATGATCGCGATGATCGCCCCGACCCACTCGATGACGGTGATCACCGTGTTGAGCTTGGAGATCACGTCGGAGTTGTAGTCGGTCGGGGTCGTGCTGTCGACGATCGGCATCGCCTTGGCCTCGGCGTTGAACTGGCTCAGATAGGTGAGCTTGCGCACGTCGAGGTTCAACGACGCCGGCAGCGGGTTGCTGCCGAGCACGGCGAGCGCGCTCTCAATCGACGGGTTCTGCGACGCCTGCTCCTTGGCCTGGTCCTTGGTCTCGAACGTGACCGAGATGACCCGCGGATCGTGCTGGAGCCGGCTCTCGAAGTTCGTGATCGCGGCAAGCGACGCGTTGTCGGACAGGTAGATCTTCAGGTGGCTCGCGTTCTGCTCCTGCCCCTGAAGCACGGTGTCGACGGAGTGCGTGAAGAGCAGCGATCCGCCCACCAGAAAGATGATCAGGCCCATCGTGAAAACTCCCGCGAGCGACACGCCGAGGTTGCGGCGGAAGTTCTGCCCAGCGCTGTGGAGTGCGAACCACAGCGACGCGAAGATCTGCCTCACAGAGTCGCGGTTCCTTCGCGGAGGTACTGGCCCTCGGCCTCGTCCCTGACCACCCGGCCGTTGTCGATCGCGATGACCCGGCGCCGGACCAGGTCGACGACCTCACGGTTGTGGGTCGCCATCAGCACCGTGGTGCCCCGATGGTTGATCTGGAGGAGCAGTTGCACGATGCCCCACGACGTATCCGGGTCGAGGTTGCCGGTGGGCTCGTCGGCGAGGAAGATGCGCGGCCGGTGCACGAGCGCGCGAGCGATGGCCACACGCTGCTGCTCACCACCGCTCAGCTCATCGGGAAACTTGTCGAGCTTGTCCTCGAGTCCGACGATCCAGAGGACCTCCTCGACCTTCTCGCGCATGTGACGCTGGCCGGGCCGGGTCACCTGGAGCGCGAAGGCCACATTCTGGGCGACGGTGCGACGCTGGAGCAGCTTGTAGTCCTGGAAGACGATGCCGAATTTGCGGCGCAGCTTGGGCAGCTTGCGGTGCGACATCCGGCTGACCTCCTGCCCGTCGATGAAGATCCGTCCGGTGGAGGGCGCCTCGTCGCGGATCAGGAGGCGGACCAGCGTCGACTTGCCGGCACCGCTGGGGCCGACCAGGAAGCAGAAGTCGCCTTGATGGATCGCCAGATCAACGTCGCGCAGGGCCTCCGTACCGTTCGGATAGACCTTGCTCACGCCGTGAAACGAGATGACCGGGCGCAGCGCGTGCTGAGGCGGCGCCGCAGATCGCTCCGCGACCGCCACGCTCACCAGGCTGCCCCCTGGGGCGATGTATTCATAGGATGGCTTCTGGGATCGCTACTGGGTCGGCGGCCAGTATAGACCGGGGTTCCGGCGGACTCCCGCGATATTTCACAGATTGGTCACTTCCGTACAAGGATTGGCCGATCAGGACGTCCTCGATTCTGCACCCTCGCGCGCGGCCCAGTGCAAGTACCCCTCGATGAAGGGGTCGATGTCGCCGTCGAGCACGCCCTGGGCGTTGCCCACCTCGACGTTGGTGCGGTGGTCCTTGACCATCGTGTAGGGCTGGAGCACGTAGGAGCGAATCTGGCTCCCCCACTCGGCGGCGATCAGCTCGCCTTTGAGATCGGCGACCTTCTGGGCATGGGCCGCCTGCTGCAGTGCCAGCAGTCTGGAGCGGAGCACGCGCCACGCGACATCACGGTTCTGCTGCTGCGATCGCTCGTTCTGGCAGGTGACCACGACGCCTGTCGGGATATGCGTGAGCCGGACCGCCGAGGACGTCTTGTTGACATGCTGGCCGCCCGCCCCGCTGGATCGGAAGACGTCCGTACGGACGTCATCGGGATCGATCTCCACGGTGACCGTGTCCTCGATCTCGGGGGTGACTTCGACGAGCACGAAGGACGTGTGCCGCCGGTGAGCGGCGTCGAACGGGCTGATGCGCACCAGTCGATGCACGCCGTGCTCGCCCTTGA
The DNA here is from genome assembly GCA_963830305.1 of Candidatus Dormiibacterota bacterium. Lineage (GTDB taxonomy): Bacteria > Chloroflexota > Dormibacteria > Aeolococcales > Aeolococcaceae > Palsa-851. Next base: position 213,120 of record CAWHLW010000009.1, read on the forward strand.
GCAACCCATAGGCGCGCGGTCCCGAGACGCGGATGGTCGCCGATTTGATTCCCGCCTCATCGCCGACCGACTCCTCGAGGAACTCGACCGGCATGCGGTGTTCCTCGGCCCAGAGCAGGTACATGCGCAGGAGCATCTGCGCCCAGTCCTGTGAATCGGTGCCCCCGGCACCGGCGTGGATACCGATGAGCGCCACATGGTCGGTGTACGGGTCGTTGAACAGCAGGTCGATCTGGCGGCGGCCGATCTCCTTCTCGAGAGCGCGAAGCTCCTTCTCGAGATCCTCGGTCATCGCTTCGTCAGGTTCCGCATCGAGCATCGCCGCGAGCTCGCGCATGTCGCTGGCGCGCTGCGTCAACGATTCCCAGGTGGTCAGGTCATCACGGATGCGCGCGGCTTCCTGGTTGAGCGCTGCTGCGCGACGCGGATCGTCCCAGAGATCCGGTGCGGAGATCTCCTGATCGAGCTCGATCAGACGGAGGCGTTTCCCGGGGAGGTCAAAGATGCCCCTGGAGCTCAGCTATACGGGCGGCGACGTCGGTGGCGCGGTCTGCAAGCTCGCTCATCTGCCGAGTATTCCACAATGAAGTCATGCAAACGGTTGCAGCCGTATCGCCTGACGCGATCGGCGACCTGTTTTCCGACATGCCGCGGGCGTTTGATTTCGACGACGTGTCGCTGCTGCCGCGGGTCCGCTCCACGCTCGCGCACCGGACCGAGGCGCTGCCGGTGGTGGATGTCGGTGTCGTCCGGCTGACCGTCCCGATCATCGGGTCACCGATGCCGGACGTCTGTGGGGTCGACATGTGTCGCGCTCTGGGCGAATACGGTGCCCTCGGTGTCTTACCTCGCTTCCAGTCCCTCGAGGATCAGGAAGCGGAGCTTCTCGAGGTCGCGGCAGCGGGCGGCCCGCTCGCAGCCGCGCTCGGTGTGACCGGTGATTACCGCGAGCGTTTCGCGCGGATCGTCGAGACCGGTTGCCGGATCGTGTGCCTCGATACGGCGAACGGCGCGCACGAACAGGTCGGTCACGCGGTGCGCTGGATCCGCGAGCAGGGCACCGCCGTGTTCCTCATCGCCGGCAACGTGGCATCCTCGGAGACGTTCCGCTGGCTCGAGGACCACGGCGTCGATGCGATTCGCGTGGGCATCGCGGGCGGATCGGTTTGCGAGACGCGTACCGAAACCGGGGTCCACGCGCCCACGCCGTACAGCGTCTACGAATGCGCGCAGGTGCGCCGCCACGCGTTGATCATCGGCGACGGCGGGGTTCGCAATCCGGCGGATATGTGCAAGCTCCTCGCGCTCGGTGCCGACGCGGTGATGGTGGGCTCGGCGCTGGCAGGGACGTATGAGGCGCCCGGACGAGTGATCGTGGTCGACGGGAAGAAGTTCAAGATCATGCGCGGCGCGGCGTCGTTCTCCGTGCAACAGGAGTTCGCCGGGGCCGACCCTGAGTACATCGAGGGCGCGGAGTTGATCGTCCCGTACAAGGGCCGCGTGGCCGACGTGATCCAGCGTTACCTGGCCGGGTTGCGCAGCTCGATGTCGTACATGGACGCCCGCTCGCTCGATGAGTACCGGAGTAAGGCCAGCTTTATCCGGATGCGATAGGCGCCCCGTGGCAGCCCGGTATCAGCTGAGCTCGGCGATCACCTGGTCGGACGTCATCGGCTTGGAGAACATCGGGTAGTCGTACTTGATGGCGTTCTCGTGCTCCTCCTCCGATGTTGCCGCAACGCAATCGCTCAGCGTGATCACCTCGTAGCCGTTCTCGTAGCCACTGCGCATGGTCGACTCGACGCAGCAGTTGGTGAGGAAACCGCCGAGCACGATCGTCGAGATTCCCTTGCTGCGCAGGATAAAGTCGAGGTTGGTGCTCGCAAAGGTGTCGAGACCGCGCTTGCCCTCGATGACGATGTCACCTTCCTGCGGGTCGAGCTCCTCAGTGATCGCAGCTCCCCAGGTGCCCTTGACGAAGGCGTTGCCGTCGACGACGCCCTTGAGGATGCCGTACGGGTGCGAGCTGATCTCGTTGTAGCCCTTCGCGAACGTGATGGGTGCATGCATGATGGTCGCGCCGGCGGACCGGGCGGCTTCCACGACCCGCTCGGTGTTCGCCAGCATCCCGGTCTTCTCCATCACGCCCTCGACGGCGCCGTGCAGGACGCCACCCTCCGAGGTGAAGTCGTTCTGGTATTCGATGAGGACGACAGCGGTCTTGGATGGGTCGATCGACATCTTGGGGTACCTCCTCGGAGTGGTTTGTCAGGGTCGCTCGGGCCGCACCCGGGTGAGGCTTGATGGTAGTTCGCCCGCATCGGGGTTGCGGCAGGAGCTGACCTGGCCCAAATCGGCGCTCCATGTTCGATTCCGTAACCCGTCCGGACGGTTTCCAAGGAGAAGGGTGGATAGGCTGAGAGCGACGGCCATGCGGCGGCTCTGCAGGCCCCCGTGAGGATCACACCAGGCAGCGCTCACGAGGAACGCTTGTGCTGCCGGAGGGCTCAGCGTTGCGCCGACTGGTTCGGAGGAATCCCACGAGCGGAGCCCGCTGGCCCCGTGGTGTAGCGACTCTGGTCGTGGTGACCCTGGTCCTCACGCTCCTTTACCTGGGGTCGACGACCCTTCGCCGCCCGGGCACCTCGAGCTTCTTCTTCGATGTCGTGATCGCCAATCTCGGCTATGCAGGCTGCACGGCGCTCGTCACCTGGCGTGCCGTCTCCCGCCGCCGCGGACGGTGGGGCTGGGGTTCACTGGCCGCGGGCCTGTTTCTCTTCACCACCGGGTCAGTCCTCTGGACCACCTGGGTGCAGTACTTCAACCCTGTCCCCTACCCGTCCATCTCGGACGCGTGCTTCCTGACCTTCTTCTTCCTGGCGTTCATCGGGATCGCGCTCCTGGTGCGCGAGACCGTTCCCCGGACGTCGAGAACGATCTGGGTCGACGGCCTCATCGCCGGTCTCGGGGTGGCTGCGCTCGAAACCACGCTGGTCATCAGCCCGATCGCGAGCCTGAACAGCGGCGACGGCCTCACGGTGGCAACGAACATCGCGTATCCGATTGGTGACCTGGTGCTCGTCACCATGGTGGTGGCGGTCTTTGCCGTTCGCGGCTGGCGCCCTGGACGCCTCTGGTGGTTGCTCGGTATCGGTCTCGTGGTCTTTGCCGCGGCCGACAGCGTTTACGTATTGCGCGTGCTTTCGAACACCTATGTGACCGGAACCCCCCTCGACAGCCTGTGGCTCATCGGCGCGTTGTTCATGGCATTCGCCGCGTGGCAACGCATGGGCGTGGGCTCAGCCGCCAGGAACCTGCCGACGGTTGAAGCGCCGAACATCATCCCGGTCGTCTTCCTGCTGACCTCGGTCGGAATCATTGTTTATGCGACCACGCACCCCCCGAAGCTCCTGCCGCTGGGAGTCGTTCTGGCCACGGTGACTCTGATACTCGCAATCGCGCGGTCCGCATATGCGTTCCGGCAGCTGCGTGCACTGGCGGAAAGCAAGCGCGAGGCACGCACAGACGAACTCACCGGCCTGCCAAACCGCAGGTTCTTCTTCGAACGCCTCGCTGCCTGCCTGGTACCCGGCGTCGCGTCGACTGTCGCCGTCCTCATGATCGACCTCGACCGGTTCAAGGAGATCAACGACAGCCTCGGACATCACGTGGGTGATGACGTGCTGCGCGAGCTCGGGCCACGGCTCACCGAAGCCGCCGGTGGTGCCGGCACAGTCGCGCGTCTGGGTGGCGACGAGTTCGGCCTGGTGCTCTCCTCACCGGTCGATGCCCCGGCAGCCATTGAGGTTGCAGAACGCGTCCGCGAGGCCTTGCGACTGCCGTTTCAGGTGGAAGGCATGAGTCTTCGGGTGGACGCCAGCATTGGCATTGCGCTCGCTCCCGAACACGGCACCGCGCCCGAAACGCTCCTGCAGAAGGCGGACGTGGCCATGTTCGCCGCCAAACGCTCGCATGCACCCTGGCAGGTGTACGCGTCGGACTTCGAACAGAATGCGCTGGAGCGCCTCGAACTCATGGAGGACCTTCGCGATGCTCTGCGTCGCGGAGAGATCGTCCTTTATTACCAGCCGATTCTCGACCTCGCCACCGGCCTGGTCAACGGCGCCGAGGCGCTGGCGCGCTGGCGCCACCCGGCACGCGGCATTCTTCCGCCCGCGGCGTTCCTCGGCTTGATTGCGGATGCGGGACTCATGGGGCCGTTCACGATGGATGTCCTCGATCAGGCAATCGCTCAGCAGTCACGATGGTCACTGTCTGGATACGACCTTTGCGTCTCGGTGAACATCTCAGCCGCCAGCCTCCGCGACGATGAGCTGCCCGACAAGATCGCCGAGCTGATGGCGAAGCGCAACGTCCATCCAGCCCACATCACGCTCGAGATTACTGAGGATTCATTCATCTCGGACCCGGAGCAGGCGCTCCTCGTTCTGGAGCGGCTGCGTGCTCTCGGCGTCGAACTGTCCATCGACGATTTCGGCACCGGCTTCTCGTCGTTGACCTACATCCGAAGGCTGCCAGTCAGCGAGCTGAAGCTCGACCGCACGTTTCTCATGGGTGCGCCGCAGGACAAGCGCGCCGTGTCGATCATTCGCTCCACCGTCGACCTCGCTCACTCCCTGGGGTTGCGCATTGTCGCCGAGGGCATTGAGAACCTCGACACGCTGGCGCTTGTCGATGACCTCGGCTGCGACGCTGCGCAGGGGTACCTGATGGGCCGGCCCGTCCCTTCGGAGGAATTCGATCTCGGAGCCGTGGCGCTCAAGCCCCTGCGCATCGCGACGCACGGAGCCGTCGCGAGCCACCACCCCCGGACGCTGGCGGGCTAGCCGGGCCTAGCGCGGCTGACCGCAGTGTCGCCTACTTGCCGTGGCAGTACTTGTACTTCTTCCCGGATCCGCAGGGACACGCCTGGTTTCGACCCACCTTGCCCTGCGGCGCACCATTGGCGCCATTGCCGTTGCCGTTGCCACCGCCGCCATCCACACGACGCGTCCCCTCCGATGACAACTCGACAATGTTGCGCACGATTGGCTTGCTCACCACGGGCGCAGACACGCGCGGCGACGTCGCGCGGGCGAGAGCGCCGCTTGCCAGGGCGGCAGCCGGCCGCGCGGGAGGCACCTGCGCAGCGTTGGTGGCGCCACCCGGTCGATCCGCACGCGGTGAGGCAGGCGCAGTCGCCTCGGCCGCACCGGCCGTGGGCGCGGGGATGGCTGCGGGTTCGTCGGTAGCGTCGGCATTGACCGCTGCCTCATTGGGATCGACACGCCGAATCTGCACATTGAGCAGTGCGCGAACGATCTCGCGCTGGATGTCCTCGGTCAGGTCCTGAAACGCTGTGAACGCCGCGGCCTTGTACTCGACGAGCGGGTCCATCTGACCGTACGCCTGGAAGCCCATCCCCTCGCGGAGATGATCCATCTGAGTGAGGTACGCGAGCCATCGGGCATCGATCACCTGGAGCATCACGCTCTGCTCGACCTCGCGGAGCAATTCGGCGCCGTACTCCTGCTCCTTCTCCTCGTAGAGCCCGACCAGCTCACCACTGAGAGTCTCGCTCACCTCCTCGATGGTGTTGCCGAGGCTGTCCATGCTGACCTCGGAGAGCTGCGGCAGCCCGGCGGCGAACATCCGCATCTGCGTCCACAGACCCTCGAAGTCCCATGCCTCGCGATGCCGTCCTTCGCAGTACGTGGGCACCTCGCTCGCCACCACGTGCTCCACCATCGAGATGAAGTTCGCGCGCGTGTCGGTTCCCTCGAGAATCTTGCGACGCTCGCCGTAGATGATCTCGCGCTGCTTGTTCATGACATCGTCGTACTCGACGACGTGACGGCGGCTATCGAAGTTCTGGCCTTCGACACGCGCCTGCGCTCCCTCGATCTGCCGCGACACCATCCTCGAACTCGAGCGGGGTGTCCTCGTCGACGCCGAGCTTGCCCATGAAGCCCTGCATGCGCTCGCCGCCGAAGACGCGCATCAGGTCATCCTCGAAGGACAGGAAGAAGCGCGACTCGCCGGGGTCACCCTGGCGGCCCGAGCGTCCTCGGAGCTGGTTGTCGATGCGCCGCGACTCATGTCGCTCGGTACCGATGATGTACAGACCGCCGGCATCGGCGACACCTTCGCCGAGCACGATGTCGGTGCCGCGCCCGGCCATGTTGGTGGCGATCGTCACGCTGCCACGCTGGCCGGCATTGGCGATGATATCGGCTTCCTTCTCGTGCAGCTTGGCGTTGAGCACGGAGTGCTGAACACCCATCTTGTCGAGCTGTCGGCTCAACCGCTCGCTCTTCTCGATGCTCGTGGTGCCGACGAGGATCGGCTGTCCCTTCTTGTATCGCTCGGCAATCTCCTCGACCACCGCTCGGTACTTGCCTTCCTCGCCCTTGTAGATCAGGTCGGGTTCATCAAGACGCACCATCGGCTGGTGCGTCGGGATCGGTACGACCTCGAGCTTGTAGATCTTGTGGAATTCCTCAGCCTCGGTGAGTGCGGTACCAGTCATCCCCGCGAGCTTGTCGTAGAGGCGGAAGAAGTTCTGGAAGGTGATCGTGGCGAGGGTGACCGTCTCCTGCTGGACCGCAACGCCTTCCTTCGCTTCGATCGCCTGGTGCAGACCATCTGACCAGCGCCGTCCTGGCATCGTCCGACCGGTGAACTCGTCGACGATGATCACCTCGCCGTCGCGCACGATGTAGTCCTTGTCGCGCAACCACAATGCGTGTGCGCGGAGCGCCTGGTTGATCTGGTGCGCCTCTGCGGCGTGCTCCATCTCGTAGACGTTGGAGATCCCGGTCCACTTCTCGATCTTGTCGACACCCTCCTCGGTGAGCGTCGCCGACTTGGTCTTCTCGTCGATGGTGTAATCGTCTTCCGCGACGAGCCGTGGGATCAATCGTGCATAGGTGTAGAACTTGTCCGTTGCCTCGCTCGCCTGGCCGCTGATGATCAGCGGTGTGCGCGCTTCGTCGATGAGAATGGAGTCCACCTCGTCGACGATCGCGAAGCGCAAGCGACGCTGTACGCAGCGGTCGAGCTTCTGCGCCATGTTGTCGCGCAGATAGTCGAAGCCCAGCTCATTGTTCGTGGAGTACGTGATGTCGGCGGCATACGCCTCGCGGCGCGTCACCGGACGGAGATGCTGCAGGCGCGGATCCGGGTGCGTCTCGTCGAGGAAGTCCGGGTCGTAGATGTACGAGAGGTCCTGCCCCGCGATGATCCCCACCGACAGCCCGAGGAAATGGAAGAGCGCCGCGTTCCAGCCGGCGTCGCGTCGAGCCAGGTAATCGTTGACCGTCACCAGGTGGGCGCCGCGCGCCTCCAGGGCGTTGAGATAGAGCGCGAGGGTGGCGACCAGCGTCTTGCCTTCACCCGTCTTCATCTCTGCGATCCGGCCCTGGTGGAGCACGACGCCGCCGATCAATTGCACATCGAAGTGGCGCATTCCCAGCTTGCGCTGCGCAGCCTCACGGACCACCGCGAACGCTTCGGGCAGGAGGTCGTCGAGGGCTTTGCGGCGCGCCGACTCGCGCTCCTCCTCCTCGATGCGCTCCATGGCCATCTCCTCGGTTTCCTCGCCGAGCCCGGCGGTGAAGGATTGGCCGTGGGTGATGTCGGGTCCCTCGACACCGAGGCGCTCGCGGAATTGACGGGTCTTGTCCCGCAGCTCGTCATCGCTGAGCGCGGACATCTCCGGTTCGAGTTCGTTGATGAGGTCCACGACCCCCTGGTAGCGCTTGATCTCGCGCTGGACGGGGTCGCCGAGGACCTTGTTGATCGGCTTTCGGAAGATGGACATGGGTCCTTTCATTGTGGCAGCCCTCGCCCTTCACGAAACCGCGGCCACCACCACGACGTCGATCAGCGAGGCTCCGGCAGCCGCCAGCGTGGCCGCCCCGGCCTCCACGGTGGCCCCGGTGGTGAGGACGTCATCGACGAGCCAGAGGTAGGCACCGTCGAGGGGACGTCCGGCCCACGCGAACGCGCCGGCCACGTTGCCCCGGCGGGTTGCCTCGTCGCGAGCGCTCTGCGGCGGGGTGTCGCGGGTTCTGATGAGGTCATCGAAGACCGGGGTGTCGCGAGCCTCGGCGATCACCGAGGCGATGATCTCGGCCTGGTTGTAGCCGCGTTGCCGGCGCCGGCGAGGGCCGAGCGGGACGGCGACCACACCGTCAGGGGTGAAGAGCCTCGGGCCGAGGAGCCGGCTCGCGGTCATCGTGGCCAGGTCCGACAGCGCCTGGCGATCGCCCCCGTACTTGCCCCGATGCAGCGCAGTACGAACCGGGCCGACGAACTCGAACGCCGCGAACCCGCTGCCCTGGCGCATGCGCCGGACGGCCGGCACGGGCAGGGCCTGCATCGAGGTCTCGCAGTCGGAACAGATCGACCGGTCGGAGACCGCGTCGCAGCCCGCGCAGCGCTTCGGGGCGACCGCGTCGAGGAACAGCCGGGCGAGTCCAGCGAGCATGCACGCAGATATGCGTGCCTGCGGCGGACTCGTGGTGGACGAACACCCCCCAGCCGTGGCTGCGGACCGACTTGTGGGCTAGCCGCCCGCGCCGAACGCGTCCAGCGCCGCCTGCATGCTCGCGATCAGGTCGCGCGCCGACGCGACGCTCAACTCGAGCGCGACCCGCTCGTTCACCGGCCGGCCGGCGTTGACGAAGTCCACGATCAGCGCGTGATCGACCGGGGCATGGAAGGGGTGATCCACCGCCACGACTGCGTTCGTGATCGGAGTCCAGGTGCCTGCTGCCTTGGCGCTCCCGATCACAGCCGTCTTCTCGACAACATACGAGCACATGTGACCTCTCCTAACTCAGGTGGCGGCCGTAGAAGTCGAGGAGCAGGCGCCAGCCCTGGACGGCCGCCTCGACCCGATAACTCGGCCGATCGACGGCGAAGAAGCCGTGGCCCGCGTTCTCGAACGAGTGGAACTCGTGCTCCTTGCCAAGCCGGGTGAGCTCGGCATCGATCCGGGCCACCTCGTCGGGCGACGGGTTCTTGTCCTCCACTCCGAAGAGCCCGAGGATCGGGCACGAGATCTTCGGGGCGCGATCGATGATCGGCTCCATCCTGAATGGGAGCTCCGGCGGCGAGCTCGAGACCACGAACGCCCCATAGCAGTCCACCGCGGCATCGATCGGCAGCTCACACGCCGCGAGGAAGGACTGCCGCCCTCCTGAGCAGTAGCCGATCGTGCCCACCTTGCCGTTGCTCACCGGTAAAGCCTTGAGGAAGCGCAGCGCGCCCCCGGCATCACCGAGGAACTGATCGGTGGTGATCCACCCGTTCGCGCGCGCCGCCGCCGCCGCGTCATCTGGCGCCAGGTCGGGACCGAACCGGTGGTACAAATTGGGCGAAATCGCGGCGTAGCCCTCGTAGGCGAACCGCCGGGCGATCTCCTTGGTCGCCGTGTCCCAGCCGGGCGCGTGGTGGATCACCACAACCCCCGGAAACGGACCCGGGCCGAGCGGCCGGGCAAGGTAGGCGCCGATCTCGTCGTCGTGGTAACCGGTGATGGTCACCGTCTCGGCAAGCATTCCCTGGTACACGCCGCTCCTCCAATGACCGCTGTATCGGAGGCGACGGTACCGAATCAGGACATCGTCAGGAGGTCTCCCACACCGACGCCCGCGCGCGCCAGGGCTCCGCTCGGCAGTTCGATCGCAGCCTTTGCCCGGCGCACGACGCGTGAGATCCGCCAGGGCCGGAGTCCGTGGTAAAGGCGCACCACCTTCCCGTCGGAGTCGATGAATACAACATCGACAGGGAAGCGCATGAAGAACATGTGGATCGAGCTGCACGGGCGCAGGCAGAGCCCGGCGTCGGCGGCGAGCTCCCGGCGGCCCATCAGGCCCATGAAGCGCTGCCAGGGCGTGTCGGCCATCGCAACCGCCCCCGCGACGGTCTTGCCCGAGGACGTGGTCAAACGGAACTGTCGCTGCATCGAGGACATGACCGCGATCCTACGTGACGATTCCGCGGGTGCGCCGGTGCCGTCGCTAGGTCGTCGCGCGGCTGTCAGGGATGGTGACGCGAACCTCGGTCCCGAGCCCGAGGCCGCTGCGGACCTGAACGCGTCCGCCGACCAGGGCCGCACGCTCGCGCATCTGGATGAGCCCGAAACCCGCGGTGCGTCCCATCCGGGCGTCCGTGGCGCTGACGTCGAACCCGTCACCGTCGTCCTTGACCACCCCGACGGCCAGTCGCGGCAGGAACGAGACGATGACGTCCACGCGCTGGGGGCTCCCATGAGCCAGGGCGTTGTCGATGGCCTGCTCCATGATCCGGTACATCGCGATCTCGGCGAGCGGCGGCAACCGGCGCTCGCTCCCGAGGACGTGCAGCAGCACTGTCCCGCGCTCTGTCCACGCGGCGAGAAGGTCGCGAATCGCCCCAACCAGCCCACGGGCCTCGCTGAGCGGCAGGAGTCCGGCAATGACCTCGCCGAGTTGCTCGGAGGCGTCGGCCGCCGCGGTTCGGCACCGGCTGCTCGCCCCCACCGCAGTGGCGGGCTCACGGGCGAGGGTGGTGCCGATCAACTCGGCCTCGAGAGCGGCGTCCGCCAGGCGCTGCATCGGGCCCTCGAGGATGAGCCGGGCCGTCTCGGCGTGCTCCACGTCGGCGATCTCGTAGATCTGGCGGGCGGCCTGGCTGTACCGGCTGGCGCGCTGGGTGGGATCGGCGACCGATTGGGGGGGCACCTGGGCAAGCTGGCGGCTCATCGCGCGCAGATGGATCTGCTCGGCGGTGATGTCGCCCAGACGGGCACGGATCCCCTCTGAACGGGTCTCGAGGCGGGTGAGCTCGGTGCTCATCTCGAGGCCCTCTGCGAACGTGGCCGCGATCTCGGAGAGGATCGCCGGCGAGGCCATCGCGGGCAGGACCTCGAGCGCCTGCATGCGCGCCTCCTCCACCTTGCGGAGCCGGACGAGCAGGTTGGCGCGCTGGGCGCCGACGTCGATCAGCTGCCGTTCGAGCTCGGCGGCGAGCTCGTCGAGATCGGCGGCGCGGGAGTCCAGGTGGAAGCGCAGTCCCACGATCGGAGCGCCTGCGACCCGGACATCGATGTGGCCCGACGTCATGGCTCGCTGGGCGGTTCTCACCGAGTGATTATCGCCGGACAACGAACCGAAGACGCATCAAGTCGTAAAGAGTCCCGAATGAGTCGCGCAGCGCGCTCACCCGCGAGTCCTCCTTGTGCTCCCAGCGCACCGGGACTTCGGCGACCGTCCAGCCATGCCGGCGAGCCCGCAGCAGCACCTCGGCGTCGAAACCGAAACGCAGCGTGCGCAGTGGTGTGAAGCACGCGACCGCTGCTTCAGCGGTGAATGCCTTGAAACCACACTGTGTATCGTGCAGACCGCGCAGCGCGGAGAGGCGCAGCAACCGGTTGTAGGTCCGGCCCATCACCTCACGTTTGCCAGGCTGATGCACGTCGATCTGCGACTCGGGGAGTGCTCGCGATGCGATGGCAACCGTGCAGTCGCCGTGCAGGCGTGCGCGCAATTGCTCGATCTCTTCGATCGGGGTGCTGAGGTCGGCGTCGCTGAAGACTCGATGCTCACCAGTGGCCGTCAACATGCCGAGGCGCACCGCCGCACCTTTGCCGGTGTTGCGTTCCAGTGCCAGCACCTGGAGCTGCGGCCAGCCCTTCGCGAGATCGCGCGACATCGCCAGAGTGTTGTCGGTGCTGCCGTCATCGACGATCAGGACCTCGTAGGGTTCATCGCGGCCGTCGAGGTACGCGCGCATGCGCACGAGCGTCGCGGGCAGACGCTGCTCTTCGTTGTACGCGGGAACGACGATGCTCAGCATCCGGCGTTCACGGCCGGGCGCGCAATGTCGCAGCCTCGCGACGTTCGAGCCACCAGTAGACGGGGAGCACCGCCTGCCGGCGCACGCGCCAGGGCTGCACCGCCAGCCGCCACGCCCACTCGAGACCGACGCGTCTGACGGTCGCGGGCGCGCGGCGCACCCGTCCGGCCAGGTAGTCGAGGGATCCGCCCACGCCGATTCCGGTCGCGGCGCCGATAGGCCCGAGATAGCGATCCAGGAACAGCTCCTGACGGCCGGCGCCGAATGCAGCGAGAACGACCTCCGGAGCTGCCTTCTCGACCTGGGAAGCCGTTGCCGGCCCCGGTGGTCCGGCACTCACGGCAACGACCTGGAGGGCCGGGTGCGCCTCGACCATACGGTCCCGCGCGGATTCGGCGACACCGTTCGCTCCGCCAACGAGGGCAATCCGGTGTGCGTGGCGCTCTGCCTCAGGCAGGTACGCACCGATCAGGTCGGCGCCGCCGACGCGTTCCACCTCGGGATGACCGCGCCGGCGAAGAGCGCGGACGAGGCCGATCCCGTCCGGGACGACGAGTGCGGCCGAACTCGAGCACCGAGCTGAATGCCGGGCTGCGCCGGGCCATCATCACCATCTCGGGGTTGAGTGTGATGACCACTGCGGGATGCGCTGACGCGTCGACACGGCGCCGTTCCACGATCTCCACGAGCGTTTGCACGGCCGTCGCCATGTCGACGATGTCGACGGGGCATCCGAGCACACGAGCCCGCACCGTCGTCCGCGTGACGGGCGCAGCCTCCACCTCTACCGCTTGGTGTACTGCGGCGCCTTCCGTGCTCGCTTCAGACCGTACTTCTTGCGCTCTTTCTCGCGGGAGTCGCGGGTGAGGAGACCTGCCGCCTTGAGCGCCGGGCGGAGTTCCGGGTCGGCCGCGATCAGCGCACGTGCGATCCCGTGACACACGGCGCCGGCCTGGCCCGCGATTCCACCACCGAAGACCTTGACCGAGACCTCGAATCGCCCGGTGGTGTCGGTGACGCGCAGCGGCTGCGTGACCACCGTCTCGAGGTCGCGACGTCCGAAATACTCGCTGGGCGGGCGGTTATTGACGACGATGACGCCATCACCGGGGACGATGCGCACGCGCGCGACCGCCGTCTTGCGGCGGCCCGTGGCCTGCTTGTATGCCTCAACTGTTGCGGGCAACGATGATCTCCCCTAGCTCGCCGAAGGTAATCGGCTGCGGTCGCTGGGCCTCATGTTTGTGCTCCGCGCCGGCGTAGACACGAAGGTGGGTGAGCTGCTCCGCACCGAGGGTGTTGTGCTGCAGCATCCCGCGAACGGCATGCATGATCGGGAAGGTCGCGTCGACGGCAAGTGCTTCCTCGAAGGTGCGCACGCGCCGTCCACTCGGATATCCCGAGTAACGGTCGTACTTCTTGAGCGTGCGCTTGCGTCCGGTGACCTGGATGTCGCGCGCATTGATGACGATGACGTGCTCGCCCGTGTTGATGTGCTGCGTGAACTCGGGACGGTGCTTGCCACGAAGCACGCGCGCAATGTTGGCGGCGAGCCGGCCGAGCGTCTGCCCGCGTGCATCGACAAGGAACCAGCGCTGCTCGAGCTCTGCAGGCTTGGCCTGGTAGGTGTGCATGGTGGTCATGCGGCGAGCTCCTGACCTTGACGAGCCGGTGCATAGCGCACGGACCACTGATGCAACCCGTGTGCGGGCGCCACCGAGAGCGATGGATCACGCTTCGTGGCAGTGTCGAGGAGCGACGCCAGCCACTCGGGGGTGGCTCGTCCCTGGCCGATTTTCACGAGCGCGCCGGCGAACGAGCGCATCATGCCGCGCAGGAACGCATCGGCCGACACCGTGATGACGATGGTCTCGAGGACCGGATCGCCGTGCTCGCTGCCGAAGGCGGCGCGCTCGACGCTCACCGACGTGACCTGACGAATGGTGCCTCCACCCACGCGTGGCGAGCTGCCGAACGCCGCGAAGTCGTGCCTGCCGACCAGCTGTGCCGCCGCGCGGCGCATGGCGTCGATGTCGAGTGGCCCTCGCACCGTCCATGCATTGCGGCGCAACACCGGTGCGCGGCCGTCCCTGCAGACGATGAGATACCGATAGGTGCGATCCACCGCGTCGCGGCGCGCATCGAACCCGGCATTGCGGGTCGCGACGTGGCGCACTGCAAGATCGGCGGGGAGCGTCGCGTTGAGCGCCTTGCGGAGTTCGTCCGGTGACCACTCTCGCTCCAGCGTGCATCCGACCACCTGCCCGTGCGCATGGGCGCCCGAGTCGGTGCGTCCTGCCGCGGTGAGCGCAGGGGTCTCGGACGTCAGCGCCCGAAGCGCGTCACTGAACGCGCCCATCGCGGTCCGCACGCTCGGCTGAATCTGCCAGCCGGCGAAGTCGGTACCGTCGTACTCGAGGGTGAAGCTGTAGGTGGGCACAGGCGATTCCGTTCCTATTCGACCAGCTCGATAATCGCCATCGGCGCTGCGTCGCTGCGCCGCGGGGGCAGCTTGACGACCCGCGTGTAGCCGCCCGGCCGCTCCTTGTAGCGCTCGAGGTAGGTCGAGAACAGCTTGTTCGAGACTTCGCGGTCGTTGACGTACAGCGCGACCTTGCGGCGTGCGTGGAGGTCGTCGGGCTTGGCGTCGGTGATCACACGCTCCACCCAGCGGCGCAACTCCTTGGCCTTCGCCTCGGTGGTCGTGATCCGCCCATAGCGCAGCAGGGAGGTCACCTGGTTGCGCGTCATCGACTGGCGATGCGCCGCGCTGCGCCCGAACTTCCGACCGGCGATGCGATGTCGCATGACTGGTTGCGGTTACCTCGCCATCGGCTGGAACAGGGTATCCAGCTCTTCTGGCGTGACCAGCTCGCGCTGCACGAGCTTCTCGCGAATCTCGTCGAGCGACTTCTGCCCGAAGTTGCGGAGGGTCAGCAGCTCTTCCTGCTTCATCGCCACCAGCTGGCCGACCTTGGTGATGTCGTTGGCCTTGAGGCAGTTGAGGGCGCGGACGCTGAGCTCGAGATCCTCGATCGGGACGTCGGCGAGACGGCTCGGGAGGTCGTTGCCACGCGTCTGACGCTGCTGGGGTGCAGCGAGGTTGTCGCCGAAGCGAACGAAAAGGCCGAGATGCTCAGTGAAAAGCCCCGCGGCGCGGCTGACCGCCTCGACCGGCGCGAGCGTGCCATCGGTCCACACCTCGACGACGAGCTTGTCCCACTCGGTCTCCTGACCGACGCGGGTCTTCTCGACGAAGAAGTTGGCCTTGCGAACCGGCGTGAAGATGGCGTCGATCGGGATGACCCCGATTGCCTGGCCTTCCTTCTTGTTGCGCTCGGCGGTGACGTAGCCCTTGCCGCGCTCGACCATCAGGTCCATGCGCAGCTGTGCCTTGGGAGAGTCCAGGGTGGCGATGTGCTGCCCGGGATTACGAATCTCGATGTCGCTCGAGGTCTCGATGTCGCCGGCGGTGACGTCACGCGGACCGTGCACGTCGAGGCTGATGCGAACCGGATCAGCGCTGTGCGAGAGCACGTTGATCTCTTTGATGTTCAGCAGGATCTCGGTGACGTCTTCCTTGACGTTCTCGATCGAGCTGAACTCGTGGGCGATCCCCTCGATCGACACCGAGGTAATTGCGGCGCCAGGGAGCGAGGACAGGAGCACGCGGCGAAGCGAGTTGCCGAGCGTGATCCCGAATCCGGGCTCGAGCGGCTCGATCTCGAACTTGCCGTAATCGGCGCTGCTCTCGATCTCCTTGACCGCAGGGGTGGTCATCAAGTCAATTGCCATTCAGGACTCCTCAACAGGGATTAGGGACGTTGCGCCGATCCCGGCGCGGAGCATGGTCATCTCGAGTAGAACTCCACGATGAGCTGCTCTTCGATTTGTTGTTCCATCTCATGGCGCTCGGGTAAACGTGTGACCGAGCCCCGGAGCGCCGCGGCATCCAGGGTCAGCCACTCAGGGACCTGCCGGCCGGAGACCAGCGACTGCGCGTTCTCGACCACCAGCATCTTGCGGCTGCGCTCCCGAACCTCCACGACGTCTCCTGGACGGAGCTGCGCCGACGCGATGTTGAGGGCGCGGCCGTTGACCTTGAAGTGGCGGTGGCTGACGAGCTGGCGGGCCTCGCGGCGCGAGCTGGCGAGCCCGAGACGATAGACGACGTTGTCGAGCCGGCGCTCGAGCTGCTGGAGCAGCACGGTGCCGGTGACGCCATCGGCGCCTTCGGCGCGCTCGAAGTAGTGCCGGAACTGGGTCTCGAGAACGCCGTAGATGCGCTTCGCCTTCTGCTTGGCGCGGAGCTGGATGCCATAGTCACTCGCCTTGCGGCGGCGTGCGAGACCGTGCTGTCCAGGCAGCAGCCCACTGCGCTTGTCGAAGGTGCAGTTGGTGACGCACTTGGCGCCCTTGAGGTAGAGCTTCGCGCCCTCACGGCGGCAGAGACGGCAGACAGGACCCGCTTGATTGGCCATCGAATCCCCTAGACCCGGCGCCGCTTGGGCGGGCGGCAACCGTTGTGGGGAATCGGGGTGACATCGGAGATCGCGCTGACGTCAAGCCCGCTTGCCTGGAGGCTTCGAATCGCGGCCTCTCGGCCGGCGCCCGGGCCCTTCACGAAGATCTCGATCGATTTCAACCCGTGCTCCATGGCCCGGCGGGCGGCCGCTTCCGCGGTGACCTGCGCAGCAAATGGGGTGCTCTTGCGCGAGCCCTTGAACCCCTGCGCACCGGCCGATCCCCAGGCGATGACGTTGCCATCGGGATCGGTGAGGCTGACGATGGTGTTGTTGAATGTCGCCAGCACGTGCGCCTGCCCGACGGCGATGTTCTTGCGCTCGCGGCGCCGGGTTCGGACGACCTTCTTCTTCTTGGCCACGGCTTACTTCGTCGCCTTCTTGCGGCGCACGCCCACCGTCTTCTTGGGTCCACGGCGGGTGCGGGCATTGGTGCGGGTGCGCTGGCCGCGAACCGGGAGGCCGCGACGGTGGCGGAGACCGCGGTACGTGCCGATCTCGGTCAGCCGCTTGATGTTGAGGGCGATCTGACGGCGGAGATCACCTTCCACCCTGCCCTGCAGCTGCTTGGCGATGACGTCGCGCAGCTTGCCGACCTGGGCATCGCTCAGGTCCTTGGTGCGGGTATCGGCAGGAACACCGGCGAGCGAGAGCATTCGCTTTGCGGTGGTGGGGCCAATCCCATAGATATAGGTGAGGGCGATCTCGATCCGCTTGTCACGAGGGACATCAACGCCGGCAATACGTGCCACTGCGCGCCGTTACCCCTGCCGCTGCTTGTGTTTCGGGTTCTCACAGATCACCCTCACAGCGCCGTGGCGCTTGATGACCTTGCAGTGCTCGCAGAGGCGCTTGACCGATGCTCTGACCTTCATCCTGGTAACGAATTCCTCATGGTTGGCGGCGTAGGGAGCCGATGGCGAATGCTCGATGCGTCCCGGGGCGATCCGTGACGCTGGTGCCGGCGGTACCCCGTTGCGTGCGCGCCGAACCAGGCTCATGCGAGAGCCCGAGGAAGTGAGTATAAACCGCGCCTCGTCCAGCAGGCAAATCGGCGGAACTCACGACTGCACGTCGGCGAGGACGGGATCCGGCCGCAGGGTCAGCACCTCGGGCCCGGAATCGGTGATCGCGATGGTGTGTTCGAAGTAGCAGGAGAGCTTGGCGTCGATGGTCACCACGGTCCAATCGTCGTCGAGGACCCGCGTCTCCGGACGGCCAACATTGACCATCGGCTCGATCGCGATGACGAAGCCGGGCTTGATGAGGTTGCCGGTGCCGGGCTTGCCGTAGTTGGGCACCTGGGGGAGCTCGTGCATGTCGCGGCCGATGCCGTGACCGACGTACTGGCGCACCACCGAGTACCCCCTGGCTTCGACGAAGCCCTGGACGGCGGCGCCGATGTCCCCGATGTGGTTGCCGGGTCTGGCCGCGGCGATGCCGAGATCAAGGGCCTCGCGGGTGGTGTCGATCAGGCGCTGCACCTCGGGTGACGCCTCACCGCACGCGACGGAGAGCCCGCTGTCGGCCCACCAGCCGTCGAGGATCAGCCCGCAGTCCAACGACACGAGATCGCCGTCGTTGATGACCTGCGGGCCGGGGATGCCATGGACGACCTGGTCGTTGATGGAGACGCAGAGCGAGTTGGGGAACCCGTCGAAGCCGAGGAAGCCGGGAATGCAGTGGTGATCCCGAATGAAGGTCTCTGCCTCGCGGTCGAGATCGAGGGTGGTCATCCCGGCCCGCACCGAGCTTGCGAGCTGGGCGAGGCACGCCCCGAGGATCCTCCCCGAGACGCGCATCTTCTCGATCTCATCAGGCCGCTTGAGACGGAAGCTTTCGATGCCGTGGGTGCTCATGCGGACCTCACCGCCACACCGTCGTGGCTGAGCGCCTGGGTGATCCGTTCGGTGATCGCGTCGATGTCACCGACGCCGTTGATCGCCGCGATCCGCGTACCGGCGTCACGGTAGTGCTCGAGCACCGGGGCCGTGTCCTGGCGGTAGACGATCAGGCGCTGGGCAAGCCCCTCGGCCGTGTCGTCGCTGCGCCCCTCGGTGGTTGCCCGCTTGAGGATCCGCGTCTTGAGCTCGTCGTCGGGAACCTCGAGCGAGACCACCCAGGCAACACGGTCGTTGCGGGCGGCCAGCATGGCGTCGAGGGCGACCGCCTGGGGCACGGTGCGAGGGAAGCCGTCGAGGAGGACGCCACCGGCGGCGTCTGGTTGGTCGAGCCGGCTCTCGATCATCCGGACGACGAGATCGTCGGGAACGAGGTCACCGGCGTCCATGATGGGCTTGGCTTCGCGGCCGAGCGCCGTGTTGCGAGCCACCTCGTCGCGGAGCATGTCTCCCGCGGCGACGTGGGGGATGCCGAGACGCACCGCAACCCGAGACGCCTGGGTCCCCTTGCCGCTTCCCGGCGGTCCGAACATCAAGGCGATCATTTGATGAACCCCTTGTACTGGCGCATCAGCAACTGGGTCTCGATCTGCTTCATCGTATCGAGAGCAACGCCGACCACGATGAGGATCGCCGTGCCGCCGAGGTAGAGGCTCGTCGACGGGACTCCCGTGAGCACGGCGGTGAGCAGCGGCAGCACCACGGTGATGAGCGCCAGGAAGAGTGCGCCGGCCAGCGTGATCCGGCCCATGACCTTGCCGAGGTACTCGGCGGTGCTCCTCCCGGGACGGATGCCCGGAATGAACGTCGACTGCTTCTTGAGATTGTCGGCGACGTCCACGGGATCGAACACGATGGCCGTGTAGAAGTACGTGAACCCCATCACGAGCAGGAAGTAGATGGCGTTGTACACCACGTTCAGGAAGATGTTGCCCCCGGTCGCCTGCCAGTTGGTGGTGATCCACGTGGAGACGTTCAATGTCCAGCCGGAGCTGCTCTGGAACAGGTTGGCGAAGATGGTCGGGAACGTCATGATCGAGATCGCGAAGATGATCGGGATGACGCCCGCGGCGTTAACTCGGAGTGGTAAGAAGTTGCGGCGTCCCTGAGACGCCTGACCGGTTCGCACGTTGAGCACTCGTTGCGCTGATTGCACCGGGATCTTTCGTTGGGCCTGCTGCACCTCGATGACGCCGGCGGTGACGGCAACGGCGATCAGTGCCATCACGACGATCTGCACAATGTGGGCGGTGCCGCCGGTGCCACCGTAGCCAACGATGGCAGCTGGAAGCCTCCCGATGATGCCGACGAAGATGATCAATGACACACCGTTGCCGACGCCGTACTCGGTGATCAGCTCACCAAGCCACATCGCGATGATCGTGCCCGCGGTGAGGGTGAGGATGATGCTGATCTCAGTCGCCGGGGTGGGATTGGAGATGACTGCACCAGCACCGTTGGTGACCGCGGGATTGGTGAAGAGTGCGAGGTATCCAAACGCTTGGAGCATGGCCAGCGGCACGGTGAGCCATCGCGTGTAGCGGGTGATCTTCTTGCGACCGATCTCGCCTTCCTTGCTCAGCTCCTTGAGCCGGACGGAGACAACCGTCATGAGCTGCATGATGATCGTGGCGTTGATGTAAGGGTTCAGTCCCAGTGCCACAAGCGTGAAGCGCTGCAGGCCGCCACCGCTGAAGAGGTTGAGCAGCCCGAGCAGCGTGTTGCCCGAGAAGAGAGCGTTGAGCGCTGCCGGATTCGTCCCGGGGATGGTGATTGCCGCGAGGACCCGGAACACGGCCAGCAACCCGAGCGTGAAGAGCAGCTTGCGCCGCAGCTCCGGGATTCGGATCGCCTGACCGAGCGCCTCGAGGAGGTTCACTCCTGGTCCTCGGTCTCCGCCTCGATGTCCTGTGCTTCGTCCTGCTCGACGTCGGGAGCCGCAGCGGTCTCCGCTTTGGGTGGCCTGTTCTTCCCGCCGCGCTCGCCTCGTGCCGGCTTGGCCTGCGGCGTCGCGTCGGAGGCTGCGCCCTTGGCACCTTTCTTGCGATCCGGTTTGACGACCGGTTCACTCGGGGTGGCCGGGCGGCTCAGCAATTCCGCACGCGCGACCACGGCGTCGGCCCTGCGCCGTTCGCGTTTGCCGACGGGTTCCGCACCCTCGGCCGCGGGCTGAGCGCCAAGCAGCTCCACAGAGCCGCCGGCGGATTCAACAGCGGTGCGCGCGGCGGCCGAGATCCGGTGCACGCGCAGGGTCAGCGCGTGGCCGAGGTGACCCGCTGCCAGCACCTTCACGGACGAGGAGACGCGCGGGATCAGCCCGGATTCCGCGAGCACGTCCGGGTCGACGACGGTGTCCTTCTCGAAGCGCACGAGCTTGCCGAGATTCACCACGACGTATTCGTGACGCCAGCGATTGTGGAATCCGCGCTGCTTGGGAAGCCGCTGTTTGAGCGGCATCTGGCCACCCTCGAAACCGGCCGGCAACCCCACGCTCGAGCGCGAGCCCTGGCCCTTCTGGCCGCGACCGCTGGTCTTGCCCTGCCCGGCACCCTGGCCGCGACCAACGCGCTTGCGCGGCCGGCGGCTGCCCTTGGCGGGGCTCAGCTCATGAAGCTTCACGCCGCGTTCTCCGATTCCGCTGCGAGCACCTGGAGGAGCGCGACGCCCGCCGGGGAATCCGCCGGCTCGCCGTTGACCGCGACCAGGTGGCGAACCTTGTGGACCATGCCTCGAATCGACGGCGTGGCCTCGTGCTCGACGGTGTGATTGAGCTTGCGCAGGCCGAGGGCCGCGAGGGTGGCCTTCTGGTCCCACGCGTAGCCGATGGCGCTCTTGCGGTAGGTGACTTTCACCGTGCTCATGGCAGGACCTCGACGGCTGGGACCTCGGGCGCGGCCGGGGTGCGGCCGAGCATGCGATCCGCCATCTTGCGGCTGCCGACGATCTGCTCCGGGGTCCGGCCGCGAAGCTCGGCGACCGACGCCAGCGTCCGCAGGCTGGCAAGCGCGGAGACCGTCGCGCGGACCACGTTGATCGGATTGTCGGTGCCCAGGCTCTTGGTGAGGATGTCCTTGATGCCGGCGGCCTCGACCACGGCACGCATCGAGCTTCCGCTGATGACACCGGTACCCGGCACGCCGGGCTTGAGCATCACCTTGGCGGCGCCGAGCTTGTATCGGACCTCGTGCGGGATGGTCGTTCCGACCATCGGCACGCTGATCATGTGTTTCTTGGCGTCGTCCACGCCCTTGCGGATCGCGTCCGGCACCTCGCCCGCCTTGCCGAGACCCGCCCCGACGCGGCCTTTGCCGTCACCGACGACGACGAGCGCGCTGAACGAGAAGCGACGCCCGCCCTTGACCACTTTCGCAACCCGGTTGAGGGAGACGATCTTCTCCTGAAACTCGCTGCCGCGATCATCGCGGCGATCCATGCGCATGCCCATCTAGAACTTCAACCCGCCCTCGCGGGCTGCCTCGGCGAGCGCCTTGACCCGGCCATGGAAGAGGTAGCCGGCGCGGTCGAACACGACGGTGTCGACACCGGCCGCCTTGGCGCGCTCGGAGATGGTCTTGCCGATGGCGGTGGCGCCGGCCGTGGTGCATGCGTTGGCATCACCGAGAACCGCGCGGAGCGCGGGCTCGGTGGTCGACGCGGCCACCAGGGTGCGTCCGTTCTCGTCATCGACGAGCTGCGCGCCGATGTGCCGGAGGCTGCGGAACACCGCGAGCCGTGGACGCGCGGCCGTTCCGTTCACGTGCTTGCGCACGCGGCGGTGGCGTCGCGCGCGGGCGGCGCGTCGATCGTGCTTGGTGAACATCTTCAGCCTTCTACTTTCTTGATTCGTTCTGGTGACTTGATCCGGTTACTTGGTCTTGCCCGCCTTGCCGGACTTGCCGGCCTTGCGGCGGAGCTTCTCGCCCCGATACAGGATGCCCTTCCCCTTGTAGGGCTCAGGCTTGCGGAAGGATCGAATCTTCGCAGCAACCTGCCCGACGACCTCCTTGTCCGTGCCGCTCACCGAGATCTGGGTGGGTGCAGGAACCTCGATGTTGATCCCCTCAGGCGGGGTGTACCGGATCGGGTGCGAATACCCGAGGGTCAGGATCAGGTCGCCACCCTGGCGAGCGGCGCGGAAGCCGACCCCGACCAGGTCGAGGTCGCGGGTGAAGCCGGCGCTCACCCCCTGGACCATGTTGGCGACGAGCGTCCGTGTCAGTCCGTGCAGCGAGCGATGGATGCGCGCGTCCGAGGGGCGGTTGACCGTGATCACTCCAGTCTCGACGTTGATGAGCATGGACGGCGCGAAGGTGCGCTCGAGCGTTCCGCGCGAACCGGTGACGCTGAGGCGGTTGCCCTTCTCGAGGGCGACCTCAACCCCATCGGGGACGGGGATCGGAAGCTTGCCAATGCGCGACATCAGACGCGACCTACCACACGAACGCGACGACTTCGCCGCCTAATCCCGCGCGCTGCGCGGCCCGCCCGGTCATCAAGCCGCGCGACGTGGAGATGATTGCAACGCCGAGGCCGCCGAGAACCCGAGGGATCTCGGATTTGCGCGCATACACACGCAGCCCGGGGCGGCTGATCCGCCGCAAACCGGAGAGCGCGCGACCGCGCGGGCTTCCCGGTTTGAGCGTGACCGTGAGCACCTGCATCGGCGCCTCACCGGAAACCTCGTATCCGTCGACGAAGCCTTCCTCGGTGAGCACGCGCGCGATCTCGACCTTCATCTTCGACACCGGGATCTCCACGGTGCGGTGATGGGCCTGGTTGGCGTTGCGGATGCGGGTCAGCATGTCCGCGATGCTGTCACTGGTCATGGATCACCACGAGCTCTTCTGGACGCCAGGTATCTGTCCGATGCTGGCGAGTTGGCGGAAACAGATCCGGCACATGCCGAACTTGCGCATGTAGGCACGCGGGCGACCGCAGACACCGCAGCGATGGTGCGCCTGCGTGGAGTACCGGGCGGGCCGGTTGGCCTTGGCGATCAGGGACTTCTTTGCCATCAGCTCTTCCTGAAGGGCATGCCGAGCCCGGTGAGCAGTGAGCGGCCTTCCGCGTCGGTGCGTGCGGTGGTCACGATGCAGACCTCGAGCCCGCGAAGCTTGTCGATCTTGTCGTAGTCGATCTCCGGAAAGACGAGTTGCTCGCGCAACCCGAGGGTGTAGTTGCCATGGCCGTCGAACGCTTTGGGGTCGACGCCGCGGAAGTCTCGAATGCGCGGGAGGGCGACATTGAGCAGCTTGTCGAGAAAGTCGAACATGCGCCGCCCTCGCAGCGTCACTTTGACACCGATGGGCATTCCCTCGCGTAGCTTGAACGCCGCCACCGACTTCTTCGCGCGGATGACGATCGGCGCTTGCCCGGTGATCAACTTGAGGTCGGCGATGGCAGCGTCGATGGCGCGCGCGTTGGTGATCGCCTCACCGAGACCGATGTTGATGACCACCTTCTCAATGGACGGCACCTGCATGGCGTTGAGGTAGCGGAACTCGGCAACCAGCGACGGCACGATCTCGTCGATGTAGCGGCGATGCATGCGGGGCAGCTCGGCGACGGTCTGGACGGCCATCACACCTCGGCCCTGTCGTACGTCTCGCCGCACTTCTTGCACACGATCACGCGGCGGCCGAGCTCGTTGAGACCATGCGAGATCCGCGTGGGCTTGTCACAGCGGTTGCAGACGAGCATGACGTTGCTGTACGCGACCGGTCCGTCGAAGTCGACGATGCCGCCCTGGATGTTGCCTTGCACGCCCGACTTGGTGTGACGCTTGAGCAGGTTCACGCCCTGCACGGCAACGCGCTGCTGCTCAGGGAGCAGACGCTCCACAACGCCGCGCTTGCCCTTGTCCTTGCCGCTGATGACGACGACGTTGTCACCCTTGCGGATGTCGAGTGGACGCAGGTGGCCGCGTGCCCAGCCCTCATGGACCAGGGTGGCGTGGCGCCGGCGCTCGAACTCTCGTGGCCATCTCAGATCACCTCCGGGGCGAGGCTGACAATCTTCATGAAGTTGCGCTCGCGCAGCTCGCGTGCCACCGGGCCGAAGATGCGCGATCCGCGCGGGTTGTTCTGAGGCGTGATCAGGACGGCGGCATTCTCGTCGAAGCGGATGTTGCTGCCGTCGGGCCGCTTGTACTCCTTGGTGGTACGCACGACGACGGCACGAACCACGTCGCCCTTCTTCACCTGGGCGTTCGGCTGCGCCACCTTCACGGTGCCGATGATCACATCGCCCACCGAGGCGTACTTGCGGTAGCTACCACCGAGCACGCGGATGCAGAGCAGCTCGCGCGCGCCGCTGTTGTCCGCCACCTTGAGCACCGATTCCTGCTGGATCATGTCAGCGAGCCTTCTCCAGAACTTCGGCAACCCGCCAGCGGATCTCCTTGGATATCGGGCGTGTCTCGATGATCCGTACACGGTCACCGATGCCGCAGCTCTCGTCGTCATGCACCTTGAAGCGCGTGCTATGGCGCACGACCTTTTTGTACAGGGGGTGCGGCTTGCTGATCTGCACCAGCACGATCACGGTCTTTTCCATCTTGTCGCTCACGACGACGCCGTCGCGCACCTTGCGGCGCGGACGAGTCACCGGGGGTCGCATCACTCATCGACATCCTCCTGGGCGTCGACGGTTTCCGCGACGGCCTCCTCGGGCTCCGGGGTTTCGGCGACGGGAACTGCAGCGGGAACGACGGCCGGGACCTCGAGGCGCGCCGGCTTGGCTCGAGGCGCGCGAACGGGCTTCGGCTTTGCCGCGACGGGGCGCGGTGCCGGCGTCTCGAGCAGAGCCGGACGCAGGCCGCGCTCGATCTCGATCTTCACGGTCATCGCGCGCGCGATCTCGTGACGGATCTCGCGAACCTGGCGGTGATTCTCCACCTGACCGGTCGCCTGCTGGAAGCGGACCTCGAAGAGGCGCCTGCGCTGCTTGCTCAGGTGATCGTCGAGCTCGGCCACGGTCATCCTGCGCAACTCGTGGAGCGCATCGGTCTGCTTGGTCATGGCGTCACCGCCTCGAGGTCCGAACCGGTCTCCTCGCGAATGAGGAACCGCGTCTTGATCGGCAGCTTGAATGCGGCCAGGCGCATCGCCTCCTGCGCCGTCTCGCGGGTCACGCCTGCCATCTCGAAGAGCACGCGTCCCGGCAGCACCACGGCGACCCAGCCCTCGGGCTGACCCTTGCCGCTGCCCATGCGCGTCTCCGCCGGCTTCTTGGTGAATGGGTGATCGGGAAAGACGCGGATCCAGATCTTGCCGCCGCGCTTGACGTGACGGGTCATGGCGCGCCGGGCTGCCTCGATCTGCCGGTTGGTCATCCAGCACTGCTCGGTCGCCTGGAGCCCGTAGGTCCCGAAGTCGAGCTTGTTGCCGCGCTGGGCGGCCCCGGTCCGGCGTCCGCGGTGGAGCTTGCGATGCTTGGTTCGCTTCGGCATCAACATCGCTACTCCTCCTCTTCTTCGGCGGCTTCGGCCGGCGCATCGGTTTTCTTGATGAGCTTCTTGGGGGCGCGTGCGACCGATGCCGGCTTCTTGGCGGCGACCGGCTTCCGCCGCGCCGGAGCGCGCTTCGGGGTCAGCTTCTCGACCTTCTCGCCAGTCGCAGCCGGGTCCACGCCGGCAGCGGCGATGACCTCCTCGTCCTCGTCGATCTCGGGGACATCCTCCGTGGGGACGTCCTCGGCCTCGATATCGGGCACCTCGATCGCCTCGGTGACCGCTGCGACCTCCTCGGCGGGGGCCTCGGCGACACGGGCGGCGGGCACCGGAACGCGATCCTCGAGGCCGCGGTCCTCGGCACGGTCCTTGCCGGGCGCGATCGGCTCACCGGTCGCGGTGACGTAGTCGCCGAGATAGAGCCAGCACTGCACGCCGATGCGTCCGAACGTGGTGCGAGCCTCGGCCTTGCCGTAATCGATGTTGGCGCGAAGGGTGTGGAGTGGCACCCGGCCGTCGCGATCCCACTCGCGGCGGGACATCTCGGAGCCACCCAACCGGCCGCTCACCTGGATCTTCACGCCCTTGGCGCCGGCCCGCATGCTGCGCATGAGGGTCTGCTTGAGAGCGCGGCGGAAGGCGATGCGCTTCTCGAGCTGCGAGGCGACGTTCTCGGCGACTAGGGTCGCGTCGAGCTCGGGAGTCTTGATCTCGTGGATGGTGACGCGCACCTTCTTGCCGGAAATCCGCTCGAGCTCATCGCGCAGCGCATCGACGGACGCGCCCTGCTTGCCGATCACGATGCCCGGCTTCGCGGTCTGGATGATCACGGTGAGCTGGTTGGCGCTGCGCTCAGTCTCGATGCGTGCCAGGCCGGCGTTGCGCAGGCGGCTGCCGATGAGGCGTCGCATCGCGATGTCCTCATGGAGGAGCTTCGTGTACTCCTTGTCGGCGTACCACCGCGCGTCCCAGTTCCGGTAGACGCCGAGCCGGAAACCGATCGGGTTGACTTTCTGACCCATCTACTCAGCCTCTTCCGTGGTCGGCTTGGGTGCGCGGCGGCGTGGCGCGCGTGGCTTGGCTGCGGGCGTCTCAGCACTCGCTGCCGGCGTGGGCGTTGCAGCCGGCGTGACGACCGGCGTCGGCACAACCGTGCGAGGCATCTTCACGGCCTTGCGCTTGCGCACGTTGGCAGGTGCCTCGTCGTCGGTGACGAATGCGCGCAGGTGGCTCGTCCGCTTGAAGATGCTGCCCGCCATGCCGCGTGGCTTGGCGCGCCACCGCTTGATGATCATGGCGCCGTCAACCTCCACGCGCGCGACCCGCAGGGACGACGCGTCAAGGTTGTAGTTGTGCTCGGCGTTGGCCGCCGCCGACTTGATCACCTTGGCGATATCCGAGGCAGCCGAGCGCGGCGAGTAGTTGAGCACGACCAGTGCCTCGGCAACGGGCAAACCGGTGACCATCGCCGAGACGAGGCGTGCTTTGCGAGCGGTGGTGCGAACCCATTTCGCGGTTGCGACAACTTCCATCTCGTCCTACTTCAGCGCCGTGCTGCGTTCGGTGTGGTGCCCGTGGCCGCGATAGCGGCGGGTGTGAGCGAACTCACCGAGCTTGTGGCCGACCATCGTCTCGGTGATGAGCACCGGGACGTGCTTGCGTCCGTCGTGCACCGCGATGGTGTGACCGACCATCTCCGGGAAGATGTCGCTGCGGCGCGACCAAGTCTTGATGATCCGCTTCTCGCGCGACATGTTGAGCTGCTGCACCTTCTTGAGAAGGTGGTCATCGCAGAACGGTCCTTTCTTGAGCGAGCGACCCATGGTTACTTGTCCCGCCGGCGCACGATCATCCGATCAGTGCTCTTGTTGTGACGGGTGCGATAGCCGAGCGCGGGCTTGCCCCATGGGGTCTGCGGGTTGCCACCCGCACCGCTCCGTCCTTCGCCGCCGCCGTGAGGATGATCGAAGGGGTTCATGGTCATGCCACGAACCGACGGGCGAATGCCCCGCCATCTCGACTTCCCGGCCTTGCCGACCACCTCGTTCTCGTGGTCGACGTTGCCGACCTGACCGATGGTGGCGCGGCAGCGGACGTCGATGAGGCGGACCTCGCCGCTGGGCATGCGCACCTGCGCGTAGGAACCTTCCTTGGCGAGCAACTGCGCGGCTGTCCCGGCGCTGCGCACCAGCTGGGCTCCGCGACCGAGCTTGACCTCGAGGTTGTGGATCGTGGTACCGAGCGGAATGTTCGTGATCGGCAGTGCGCAGCCGGGACGGATCTCGGCGGTGCCGCCGGAGCTGACCACGTCACCGACCGCGAGGCCGTGCGGCGAGAGGATGTACCGCTTGTCGCCGTCCGCATAGACGATGAGCGCGATGCGCGCACTGCGGTTGGGGTCGTACTCGATCGTCTTCACCGTGCCGGGGACGCCGTCCTTCTGGCGCTTGAAGTCGATGAGCCGGTACGTCTTCTTGTGACCACCGCCCTGGTGACGCACGGTGATACGTCCCGACGCGTTGCGCCCGCTGTGCTTCTTGAGGTGCTCGACGAGCTGGCGCTGCGGCGCGCTCTTGGCCACGCCCTCGAAGCCGCTCACCGACATGAATCGGCGGCCGGGGCTCGTCGGCTTGTATTTCTTGGTAGGCACTTAGACGCCCTCGAAAAGGCCTTCGATCTTCTGGCCTGCGCCGAGAGTCACGATTGCCTTCTTCCAGTCGGGGCTCTGTCCGAGCACCCGCGTCTGCCCGCGCGAGCGGCGTCGCTTCTTGCCGCTCACGTTGATGGTGTTCACGTCGATGACGGTGATCTTCTGGTCGGCAAACGCCTCTTCGAGCGCGCGCCGGATCTGGATCTTCGTCGCCGACGGATGGCAGCGGAACACGTAGCGGCCCGCGGCCATCGATGCGTACGACTTCTCGCTGATCACCGGCAGCACCAGCACCTGGTCGAAGCTGCGCCCGGCGGTCACGAGAACGCCTCCTCGATGTGCTCGATGGCGTCGCGCGTCACGATCACGGTGTCCGCGCCGATGATGTCGCGGACCGAGAGATTGCCGGCGAGGATGAGGCGCACCTCGGGGATGTTGCGAGCGCTCTTCTCGAGCATCTCGTTGTGCGACCCGAGCACGACGAGCACGCGTCGCGGCGAGTCGACACCGCGAATGAGGTCGGCAACCGCACGGGTGCGCGGGGCCTCGAGCTCGAAGCCTTCGAGCACGAGCAGGCCGCCGTCCTGCGCCTTGGCCGAGAGCGCGCTGCGAAGCGCGAGCCGGCGCTGCTTGCGGGGCATGTCGATCCGGTAGGAGCGCGGATGCGGACCGAACACGATGCCGCCGCCCTCCCACTGTGGCGACCGCGTCGAACCCTGGCGGGCGCGCCCGGTTCCCTTCTGGCGGTACGGCTTGCGTCCACCGCCGCGGACATCGCTGCGCGTCTTGGTGGATGCCGTGCCCTGACGGCCGTTGGCGAGTTGACGGATCAACGCCTGGTGCATCACGGGCTCGTTCGGTTCGATGCCGAAGATCGCCTCGGGGAGCTCGACGCTGCCGGTCTCGACGCCGGTCTGGTCGACGACGCGCGCCGTGCTCATGCCTGCTCTCCGATCGTCGCCGAGCGGTCGCTGTCGCGAACCATGACCACCTGGTTCTTGTGCCCGGGAACCGACCCGTGCACGAGCAGCAGATTGCGCTCGGTGTCGACGCGCACGACCTCGAGGTTGCGCACGGTGATCTGCGTTGCGCCGTGCTGTCCGGCCATCTTCAGGCCCTTGAACACGCGCGCAGCGTCGGTGGAACCGATCGATCCCGCCTGCTTGATGTTGTGCGATCCGTGCGACACCGGGCCTCGGTGGAAGTTGTGGCGCTTGTGCTGTCCCGAGAACCCCTTGCCCTGGCTCACGCCGGTGACATCGATGCGCTGTCCCTCGGTGAACATGTCCACCGTGAGCCGTGCGCCCACCGTGACGTCACCAGGGTCGCGCAGCTCTTTCAGGCGCGTTTGGGGTTGCAGACCGGCACGCTTGAAGTGACCGCGCATCGGCTTGGGGGTGCGCTTCACCGCCTTGTCGCCGAAGCCGAGTTGCACCGCCTCGTACCCATCCGAGCCCACCGTCTTGCGCTGCACGACGCGGCACGAGTCCGCCTCGAGCACCGTGACGGGGACCGACGTTCCCTGCGGTGTGAAGATCTGGGTCATGCCCACCTTGCGCGCGAGAATGCCTTTGCTCACAGCTTGATCTCGATGTTGACGCCGCTTGGGAGGTTGAGGCGCATGAGCGCATCGACCACCTTGGGGTTGGCGTCGAGGATGTCGAGGATCCGCTTGTGGGTGCGCATCTCGAACTGCTCGCGTGAGTCCTTGTCGATGAATGGCGAGCGCACCACGGTGTACTTGTTGATGGTGGTCGGCAGCGGCACCGGTCCAGCAACACGCGTGCCCGTGCGCGTGGCCGTCTCAACGATCTTGGACGCGGCCTGGTCGAGGACGCGGTGATCGTATGCCTTGAGGCGGATGCGAATCTTCTGGGGCACGGTGTTGGTGTGGTTCCTCTGCTCTGCTTATCGAGTGTCTATTTGTCGATCGATGTGACGGCGCCGGCACCCACGGTCCGGCCGCCCTCGCGAATCGCGAAACGCATGCCGTCCTCGACCGCGATCGGGTAGATCAGCTCGATGCCCATCTCGACGTTGTCACCGGGCATGCACATCTCCTGGCCGTCCGGGAGCGCGATGGTACCTGTCACGTCGGTGGTCCTGATGTAGAACTGCGGACGGTAGCCGGTGAAGAAGGGCGTGTGCCGTCCGCCTTCGTCCTTGCTCAGGACGTAGACCTGGGCCTTGAACTTGGTGTGGGGCGCGATCGTCCCGGGCTTGGCGAGCACCTGGCCGCGCTCGACATCCTCGCGCTTGACGCCGCGGAGCAGGCATCCGACGTTCATGCCGGCCTCACCCGCATCGAGCAGCTTGTGGAACATCTCAACGCCGGTCACCGTCGACTTGACGGTGTCCTTGATGCCGACGATCTCCACGGGCTCGTTGACCTTGACGATGCCGCGCTCGATGCGGCCGGTGACCACGGTCCCGCGACCTTCGATCGAGAACACGTCTTCGATCGGCATCATGAACGGCTTCTCTACCGGGCGCATCGGTACGGGGATATAGCTGTCCACCGCCTCCATGAGCTTGAGTACCCCGTCGACGGCATCCTTGTCGCCTTCGAGCGCCTTCAGCGCGGACACCCGGACCACAGGGATGTCGTCGCCGGGGAAGTCGTAGCGGCTGAGCAGCTCACGAACCTCGAGCTCGACGAGCTCGAGCAGCTCCTCGTCGTCGACCGCATCGCACTTGTTGAGCGCGACGACGATGTACGGCACCCCGACTTGGCGCGCGAGCACGATGTGCTCGCGGGTCTGCGGCATCGGCCCGTCGGTCGCCGCCACCACCAGGATGGCGCCGTCCATCTGAGCGGCGCCGGTGATCATGTTCTTGATGTAGTCCGCGTGTCCGGGGCAGTCGACGTGCGCGTAATGACGCGTCGCGGTCTCGTACTCGACGTGCGCGGTCGCGATCGTGATACCGCGCGCCTTCTCTTCAGGGGCGTTGTCGATCTTGTCGAACGCGACGAAAGCGTTGTCACCACCGATGTTCTCGGAGAGGACCTTGGTGATCGCAGCAGTCAACGTCGTCTTGCCATGGTCGATGTGACCGATGGTTCCGACATTCACGTGCGGCTTGGTGCTCTGGTATTTCTTCTTGCCCATTTCGTGCCTCTACTTAACTCCTGCTCTCTCCGACGATCTCAATTACACCCTGGCTTTGGCGACGAGCTCTTCGGCGAGGCTCGCTGGAAGCTGCTGATAATGATGGAATTCCATGCTGTAGTTGGCCCTGCCCTGGGTCATGCTGCGCAGGTCCGTGGAGTAGCCGAACATCGCCGACAGCGGAACCTCGGCGTGAACGATATGCGATGTCGCTCGGCCTTCCATGCCGAGGATCTGGCCGCGGCGCCCGGAGAGATCCCCCATGACGTCGCCCATGAACTCCTCGGGCATGAAGACATCGACGCGCATGATCGGTTCGAGCAGCACGGGCTTCGCCTTGCGGACGCCGTCCTTGAACCCCATCGACCCGGCGATCGAGAACGCCTGCTCGGACGAGTCGACGTCGTGGTACGAGCCGTCGACCAGGGTCACCTTGACGTCGACGACGGGATAGCCGGCGAGCACGCCGTTGGAGAGCGAGTTCGCGATACCGCGACCGGTCGGCGCGATGTATTCCCGAGGGATCGAGCCGCCCGTGATCTTGCTGACGAACTCGAATCCCTTGCCGGGGTTGGGCTCGATCTCGAGCTCCACGTGGCCGTACTGACCGTGACCACCGGACTGGCGGACGAAGCGCCCCGTGCCGTGCGCCTTCTGGGTGACCGTCTCGCGGTACGACACCTGCGGCTTGCCGACGCTCGCGTCGACCTTGAACTCGCGGAGCATGCGGTCGACGATGATCTCGAGGTGGAGCTCGCCCATGCCCGAGATGACCGTCTGTCCGGTCTCCTCATCGGTGCGCACGCGGAAGGTCGGGTCTTCCTCAGCGAGCTTCTGGAGCGCGATCCCCATCTTGTCCTGCTCGGCCTTGGTCTTGGGTTCGACGGCGACCGAGATGACCGGCTCCGGAAAGGTGATCTGTTCGAGGACGATCGGGTACTTCTCGTCGCAGAGCGTGTCACCCGTGGTGGTCTTGCGGAGCCCGATGGCGGCGGCGATGTCGCCGGCGCGCACCTCCTCGATTTCCTCGCGGTGGTTCGCGTGCATCTGGAGCAGACGGCCGACGCGCTCGCGCTCGCCCTTGGTGGCGTTGTAGACGTACGAGCCGCTGCGCAGCACGCCGCTGTAGACCCGGAAGAAGGTGAGCTTGCCGACGAAGGGGTCGGTCGCGATCTTGAACGCGAGGGCAGCAAAGGGCTCGGAGTCCGAGGCATTGCGCACCACCGCGGTCTCGCCCTCGGCGGCGGCGCCCTCCACCGACGGACGGTCGAGCGGCGACGGGAGGAAGTCGACGACGGCGTCGAGCATCGGCTGCACGCCCTTGTTCTTGAGCGCTGAGCCGCAGAGCACCGGGACGAGCTTGGTGCCGACGGTGCCGGCGCGCAGGCCGCGAATGATGTCCTTGGTGGTCAGGGTCTCGCCGTCGAGGTACTTGATCATCAGCTCGTCGTCGGACTCGGCGACGGCCTCGAGCAGGTCGTGACGGTACTGGGCCACCAGCTCGCGCATCGACTCCGGGATCTCCGAGCGGCGCAAGCTCGTCCCGAGATCGTCGGTGTAGATGATCGCCTCCTCGGTGACGAGGTCGACCATCCCCCTGAACTCCGACTCGGCTCCGATGGGGAGCTGGATCGGTACCGCGTGAGCACCCAGGCGCTCCTTGATGGACGTCACCGCGGCATAGAAGTTGGCGCCGATCCGGTCCATCTTGTTGATGAAGCAGATGCGCGGCACCTCGTAGCGATCAGCCTGGCGCCAGACGGTTTCCGACTGGGGCTCCACGCCCGCCACTGCGTCGAAGACCGCCACGGCTCCGTCAAGGACGCGAAGGCTCCGCTCCACCTCGACGGTGAAGTCCACGTGCCCGGGCGTATCGATAATGTTGATTCGATGGCCGCGCCACTCGGCAGCCGTCGCCGCCGACGTGATGGTGATCCCGCGCTCCTGCTCCTGGACCATCCAGTCCATGGTCGCGGCGCCCTCGTGGACCTCGCCCATCTTGTGGATGCGGCCGGTGTAGAAGAGGACGCGCTCGGTCGTCGTGGTCTTGCCCGCGTCGATGTGGGCCATGATCCCGATGTTCCGGGTCTTCTCGAGGGGGAATGCGCGCGCCGCCACAGCAACCGACATGTCAGTACCGGAAGTGCGAGAAGGCTTTGTTCGACTCGGCCATCTTGTGGGTGTCTTCCTTGCGCTTGATCGACGCGCCCACGCCGTTGGCGGCGTCCATCAACTCGCCGGCGAGCTTCTCGGACATGCTCTTGCCGCCCCGGCCCCGCGCGTAGCGGATGATCCAGCGGCGCGCGAGCGCCTGGCGCCGGTCGTGGCGGATCTCCACGGGCACCTGGTACGTGGCGCCTCCGACCCGCTTCGGCTTGACCTCGAGGATCGGCGTCACGTTGCGGATCGCCTGGTCGAACACGTCGAGCGGCTCCTTGCGCGAGGAGCGCCGGATCTTCTCGAACGAGTCGTAGACGATCTTCTCGGCGATGCTCTTCTTACCGGCGAGCATGATGCAGTTCACGAACTTCGCCAGCCCCACGCTCCCGTAGATCGGGTCGGGGAGGATGACGCGTTTCTGAACGCGGGCACGACGTGGCATGGGTTTCTAGCTCGCCTTTTTCTCGCGCTTGGCGCCGTACTTGCTGCGCCCCTGCTTGCGATTCTTGGTACCGGCGGCATCCAGCGTTCCCCGGATGACGTGATATCGAACACCCGGGAGGTCGCGGACACGGCCGCCGCGGATGAGCACGACCGAGTGCTCCTGGAGGTTGTGGCCGATGCCGGGGATGTAGGCGGTGACCTCGACCTTCGTGGTCAGACGGACACGGGCCACCTTTCGGAGCGCCGAGTTGGGCTTCTTGGGCGTGGTCGTGTACACGCGAACGCAGACGCCGCGCCGCTGCGGGCATCCCCGAAGCGCGCGGGCCTTGGTCTTGTGTGTCGGCTTGGTGCGGCCCTTGCGGACCAGCTGCTGAAAGGTAGGCACGACCGTCCGTTTATTGAGAATGTGCGCCCTGCCACGAAACAGCGCGCGCGAATACGAGGAAAGCTCGTGGAGCGAAGCGAAAGCCTACCAGAGGTTGAGTTCACACGTCAAACCACGGGGCGGGCTGTGACGTCCCTACCTCACGCGGCCGCGACACGCGGGCTACGCCTGATACGCTGTCGCTCTTCCAAAAGACGACTCGCCGTCGTCCGTTCGCCAAAGACCGCAGGTGCGGGGCCGTCCCGCTCAATAGCCTGCGCAGGTGGGCAAGGCTGCCGGAATGCCCCGATGGGCGCACCGCCGCCGTGATCCCGCCAAAGGCGGAGGCACGGCGCGACGGAGGCAGCAATGGCACCAACCAGTACCGACAAGCCCCAGGTGACGAGGGCTGGAGCGCGCAAGGTCGCTGCGGTGACCCAGCTCGCCAAGATGCTCTCCCGGTCCACTTCGGCAGTGGTCACCGACTACCGCGGGCTCACGGTCCGGCAGCTCGAGGACCTGCGAGGCCGCCTCCGCGCCGAGGGCATCGACTACATCGTGGTCAAGAACACGCTCGCGAGGCGCGCGGCGGCGGATGCCGGTGCGGCGGGCTTCGCGGATGTGCTGAGCGGACCGGTCGGCCTGGCGATCGGCTACGGGGATCTCTCCGCACCCGCGCGGATCCTGTTCGAGCACTTCCGGAGCACGCGGACCCTGCCGCTCGTCGCCGGCCTCGCGGAAGGCCAGGTCCTCGACGGCAATGACGTCCGCACCCTCGCCGAGCTTCCCCCCCGGGATGTGCTCCTCAGCCGCCTCGCCGCGGCGCTGCTCGGACCGCTCTCGACCCTGGCGGGAGCGCTCGATTCACCACTTTCCACCTTCGCGTCGACCCTCGAGGCCTACCGCGACAAGCTCGCCGCCCAGCCCGGCGCCCTCTGATCTGATTCCAAGCCCTTCAAGAATTTATTCAGGAGAACCAAATGGCCACCAAGACACTCACCCCCGAGGAGTTCGTTGACGCGCTCGAGACCTGGACCGTCCTCGACGTCGTCAACGCCGTGAAACTCATGGAGGACAAGCTCGGCATCAAGGCCGCAGCGCCCGTTGCCGCGGCAGCCGCTCCCACGGCGGCAGCCGATGCCCCGGCCGAGGAGCAGACCGAGTTCACGGTCATCCTCACGCACCCCGGCGACGCCAAGATCAACGTCATCAAGGCGGTTCGTGAGATCACCGGCCTCGGCCTCAAGGAAGCCAAGGACCTCGTGGACGCGGCCCCGAAGGCCATCCGCGAAGCCGTCCCGAGGGCGGAGGCCGACAGCACCAAGGCCAAGCTCGAGGAGGCAGGCGCCACCGTCGAGGTCAAGTAGCTCTCGTCAGAACTCACCGAGCGAGGCGATCCCGGCTCCCTGGAGCCGGACGCTTCAAATCGGGCGTGGACGGGTAAAGTCGAATTACCCAGTTCAAGCCCGAGTCAAAAGCGCGCCAATCGCTCCGACCGGGCTGCGAAGGCCGATTTCCGCCGGTTTTTGCTACGATACGGGATTGTGCCCGTCGCCGCGCGTGCCCGCGCGCATTCCTTCTCGGGGGAACTTTAGCATATGGTCCTTTCTCTTTCCACTACTGCCGCCCGCAAGTCGTACGGCCAGATTGCAGACAAGCTCGAGGTCGGGAACCTGATCCAGACCCAGCTTGATTCATTCGAGTGGTTCAAGAGAGAAGGTCTCCGGGAGTTGTTCAACGAGATCAACCCGATCACGGACTACACCGGAAAGAACTACGAGCTGCGCTTCCTTGACTACGAATTTGGGGAACCCAAATACGACGAAGAGGATTGCCGCCAGCGGGATATGACCTTCTCCGCCCCACTGCGAATCAATACCCGGCTGCACATCAAGACCGGCGAGAACGCCGGCGAGATCAAGGAAGCCGAGGTCTTCATGGGCGACTTCGCGATGATGACCGGTGAGGGAACATTCATCGTGAACGGGACCGAGCGCGTGGTCGTCTCGCAGCTGGTCCGCTCGCCGGGCGTGTACTTCACCGCCGCCGAGGACCGCGCCACAGGCCGCCTGCTCTACGCCGCCAAGTTGATCCCCAACCGCGGCGCCTGGCTCGAGGTCGAGACGTCGAGCAAGGACGTCCTCACCGTCAAGATCGACCGCAAGCGCAAGGTCCCGGTCACCACGCTGGTGCGCGCCATTGGGTACGCGAGCAACGACGACATCCGCGCGTTCTTCGCGGACGTCGACGAGGACCCGGAGCACCAGTACATCGCCGCCACCCTCGAGAAGGACGGCAGCACGAGCGTCGAGGAGGCGCTCGTCGAGCTGTACCGGAAGATCCGTCCGGGCGATCCGCCAACGGTGGAGAACGCTCGCAACCTGCTGAACTCGCTGTTCTTCAACGCACGCCGTTTCGACCTTTCCAAGGTGGGCCGGTTCAAGCTCGACAAGAACCTCGGCATCAGCGAAGAAGAGGCACGCGAACGCGCTTGGGACAAGGACCGGCGCGTCCTCGACAACCAGGATTTCGTGTCGATCATCCGCAAGGTCATCCAGCTCAACAACGGGCACGGTGAGGCGGACGACATCGACCACCTCGGCAACCGCCGCGTGCGTGCGGTGGGCGAGCTCCTGCAGAACCAGTTCCGCATGGGCCTGATTCGCATGGAGCGGATCATCAAGGAGCGCATGACGATCAGCAACTCGGGGACGATCACGTCGGCGAGCCTGATCAACGCGCGCCCGGTCGTCGCCGCGATCAAGGAGTTCTTCGGGTCCAGCCAGCTGTCGCAGTTCATGGACCAGACCAACCCGCTCGCAGAGCTGACTCACAAGCGGCGCCTGTCGGCGCTCGGTCCAGGCGGACTCTCCCGCGAACGCGCCGGGTTCGATGTGCGCGACGTGCATCAGAGCCACTATGGCCGCATCTGCCCGATCGAGACGCCAGAAGGTCCGAACATTGGACTGATCGGATCGCTGGCGACCTTCGCGCGCGTCAACGAGTTCGGCTTCATCGAGACGCCGTTCCGCCGTGTGCACAAGGACGACAAGGGCACGCCGTGGGTCAGCGACGAGATCGTGTTCCTGTCCGCCGATGAGGAGGACAAGTACACCGTCGCACAGGCCAATGCCCCCGTCGACGAGAAGGGTCACTTCGCGGTGGCGCACGTCGCCTGCCGCACGCGCCATACCTTCAAGGACCTGCCCATCGGCGACGTGGACTTCATGGACGTCTCGCCGAAGCAGATCGTCAGCGTGGCGACGTCCCTGATTCCGTTCCTCGAGCACGACGACGCCAACCGCGCGCTGATGGGCTCGAACATGCAGAAGCAGGCGGTGCCGTTGCTCGTCGCCGAGTCGCCGATCGTCGGCACCGGCATGGAGGGACACGCGGCGCGCAACTCGGGCGAGATGGTGCTGGCGCGCAAGCCCGGTACCGTCGTCGGTGTCGGCTGGCCGGAGCCGGCGGACAACGACCGCTCGGTCGAGAAGATTCTCAGCGGACAGGACAGCGGCATCGGCATCCTGGTGCGCCCCGACGACGGCGGCCCGGACCAGTGGTACGGCGTGCACAAGTTCGTGCGCAGCAACCAGGGGACGTGCCTGTCGCAGCGCATCACGGTCTTCAGCGGCACCCACATCGCCGCAGGTGATGTGCTCGCCGACGGTCCATCGACCGAAGGTGGTGAGCTCGCGCTCGGCAGGAACCTGCTGGTCGCGTTCATGCCCTGGGAGGGCTACAACTTCGAGGACGCGATCCTCATCAGCGAATCCGCCGTCCGCGAGGACAAGTACACCTCAATCCACATCGAAGAGTTCGAGATCGAGGCGCGCGACACCAAGCTCGGTGCAGAGGAGATCACACGCGATCTCCCCAACATCAACGAGGAGTCGCTGAAGAACCTCAACGAGCGCGGCATCATCTATGTCGGCGCCGAGGTGCATCCCGGCGACATCCTCGTGGGCAAGATCACACCAAAGGGCGAATCCGAGCTGTCCGCGGAAGAGCGCCTGCTGCGCGCGATCTTCGGTGAGAAGGCGCGTGAAGTGCGTGACTCGTCGCTGCGCGTCCCGCACGGCGAGCGCGGCATCGTGGTCGACGTCAAGGTCTTCAGCCGCGAGAGCAACCATGAGCTGCCTCCGGGCGTCAACGAGCTGGTGCGCGTCTACGTCGCGCAGAAGCGAAAGATCGCCCAGGGCGACAAGATGGCCGGCCGTCACGGCAACAAGGGCGTCGTCGCCCGGATCATGCCCATCGAGGACATGCCGTACCTGCCGGACGGAACGCCCGTGGAGATCGTGCTCAACCCGCTCGGTGTGCCGAGCCGCATGAACCTCGGGCAGGTTCTCGAGACCCACCTCGGGTACGCGGCTCACGCGCTCGGGCTCAAGGTCGCATCGCCGGTCTTCGACGGTGCATCCGAGGAGCTGATCGAGAGTGAGCTCGCACGTGCCGGATTGCCGAGCACGGGCAAGGAGCGTCTGCGCGACGGGCGCACCGGCGAATTCTTCGACCGCGAGGTCACGGTCGGATACATCTACATGCTCAAGCTGCATCACCTCGTCGAGGACAAGATCCATGCGCGCAGCACGGGTCCCTACTCGCTGGTCACACAGCAGCCGTTGGGCGGCAAGGCGCAGTTCGGCGGTCAGCGATTCGGCGAGATGGAGGTCTGGGCGCTCGAGGCTTACGGCGCGAGCCACATCCTCCAGGAGATCCTCACCGTCAAGAGCGACGACATCGTCGGCCGCGTCAAGGCGTACGAGGCGATCGTCAAGGGCGAGAACACGCTCGAAGCCGGCATCCCGGAATCGTTCCGTG
The DNA here is from genome assembly GCA_963830305.1 of Candidatus Dormiibacterota bacterium. Classification (GTDB taxonomy): domain Bacteria; phylum Chloroflexota; class Dormibacteria; order Aeolococcales; family Aeolococcaceae; genus Palsa-851. Next base: position 252,390 of record CAWHLW010000009.1, read on the forward strand.
TACTGGTCAAGGAGCTGGAAGGTCTCGCGCTCGGCGTGGAGATCCAGTCCGACGACGAGCACCAGATCCTCCTCGGTGAGGAGGACATCCCCGACATCCCACTCGATCTCGGTATCCATCTCGAGCGCGACGAGCGCGACGACGTGGACGACATTCGATAGCAGCAATCGGTAGTTAGGACACACATGCTGAAACTCGAAAACTTCGATGCGCTGAAGCTGTCGATCGCCAGTCCGGAGATGATCCTGTCCTGGTCCCACGGTGAGGTCACCAAGCCGGAGACCATCAACTACAGGACCCTGAAGCCGGAACGCGACGGTCTGTTCTGCGAGAAGATTTTCGGTCCGACCAAGGACTGGGAATGCCACTGCGGCAAGTACAAGCGGTATCGGTACAAGGGAATCATCTGCGACAAGTGCGGCGTCGAGGTGACCCGCGCGAAGGTGCGCCGCGAGCGCATGGGCCACATCAAGCTGGCGTCGCCGGTCTCCCATGTCTGGTACTTCAAGGGCATCCCCTCGCGCATGGGACTGCTCCTCGACATGAGCCCGCGCAACCTCGAGAAGGTGCTGTACTTCGCCAACTACATCGTCACATCGATCGATGAGAAGGCACGCACCGAGCTGCTCGCCAAGCTCGATCCAAACACCGACGAGCGCGTCGTCGCGCTCAAGGAGCGGATGAGCTCGGGCGGCGCCGACGAGCGCCCCGAGATCGAGGCACGTATCGCGGAGCGCGAGGCGGAGCTCGCCGCGCAGCGTACCCGCCTGGAAGAGGAGCTCGAGAACCGCGTCGCCAAGCTCCGCGAATCAGCAGCGGACCTCGATTCGCGCATCCAGGAGGCCAAGGGCCACAAGGCGGTGGCCAACTTCACGCTCAGCGACTCGGTCATTGCCGAGGTCGTCGCGAAGAAGGGCGTGATGCTCGAGGAAGACCTCGCGATCGAGGTGCAGCGCCGCGCTGCCGAGCGCGAGGAGGAACTGCGCGCAAGCATGGCGCAGCGCATCCAGGAGGCCGAGGACGCCGCGGGCGCCGAGATCGCCGGGCTCCGAGCAGATCTGCAGGGCAATCGCGCCGAGCGCGAGGTCAGCGCACAGGAAGAGCTCGATGCACTTCGTGCGGACGTGCAGAAGCAGCGCGACGAGCTCGAGTCGCTGACAGTCCGCGACCTGCTCACGGACACGCAGTACCGCGAGTACGTCGAGAAGTTCGGCAAGGTCTTCAAGGCGGGCATCGGCGCCGCGTCGATTCGTGAGCTGCTTCAGCAGATCAACCTCGCCGACGAGGCAACGCGCCTTCGCGAGGAGTCCAAGTCCACGAGCGGCCAGCGCCGTCAGAAGGCGATCAAGCGGCTTCGCGTGGTGGAGGCGTTCCGGAAGTCGTCCACGTCACCGGCGTGGATGATCCTCGACGTCCTTCCCGTGATTCCGCCGGAGCTGCGCCCCATGGTGCAGCTCGACGGAGGCCGTTTTGCCACCAGCGACCTCAACGACCTGTACCGCCGCGTGATCAACCGCAACAACCGCCTCAAGAGGCTCCTCGAGCTCGGTGCGCCGGAGATCATCGTGCGCAACGAGAAGCGGATGCTCCAGGAAGCGGTCGATGCCCTCATCGACAACGGCCGGCGGGGCCGTGCCATCACCGGCACCGGCAACCGCAAGCTGAAGTCGCTCTCCGACATGCTCAAGGGCAAGCAGGGCCGTTTCCGGCAGAACCTGCTCGGCAAGCGCGTGGACTACAGCGGACGGTCGGTCATCGTGGTCGGCCCCGAGCTGAAGCTGCACGAGTGCGGCCTGCCCAAGAAGATGGCGCTCGAGCTCTTCAAGCCGTTCGTCATGCGCGAGCTCGTCTCCCAGAACAGCACGCAGAACATCAAGAGCGCCAAGCGAATGGTCGAGCGCGTGCGGCCCGAGGTCTGGGACGTCCTCGACGGCGTGATCAAGGAGCATCCCGTGCTCCTGAACCGCGCCCCGACCCTCCATCGAACTCGGCATCCAGGCGTTCATGCCGGTGCTCGTCGAGGGCCAGGCGATCCAGATCCATCCACTCGTCTGCAAGGCGTTCAACGCCGACTTCGACGGTGATCAGATGGCCGTGCACGTGCCGCTCTTCAGCGGCGCGGTCGCCGAGGCGAAGAACCTGATGATGTCGTCCAACAACATCCTCAGCGCCTCGAACGGCAGCCCGGTGGTGGCGCCGCACCAGGACATCGTCCTGGGCGCGTACTACCTCACCCAGCGCGGCGCCGACGACGAACGGCCGGAGACCGACCTGCGCATCTTCTCGTCCCCCGGCGAGGCGCAACTCGCCTTCGAGCACCACGTGGTGAACCTGCACGAGCGCGTCCGGGTGCGCATGCCCAAGCGTAACGTGCACTCGCATCGCGCCTCGGAGGAGGATCCCACCGGCACCGAGATCGTGACCACCACGATCGGGCGGGTCATCTTCAACGAGGTACTCCCCCTCGGTGATGCAGGGGCCGACAACGACCTTCCGTCGATGGCCTACCGCAACGAGTTCCTCGACCTCGGCAAGCTGTCGCACCTCGTCAAGGAGTGCTACGACCTGCACGGCGCGGAGACAACGGCGCTGCTGGTCAACAGCATCAAGCAACTCGGCTTCCACTATGCGACTGTGGCCGGCGTCACGGTCGCAGCCATGGACATCAAGACCCCGGCCGCGAAGGCGGGGATCATCGCCAATGCGGAGGACGAGGTCGAACAGGTCGATCTGCAGTTCCGCCGCGGACTGATCACCGACGACGAGCGCTACCTCAAGACCGTCGACATCTGGACGAACGCGACCGACAAGGTGACCGAGGTCACCATGAGCTCGTTCGACCGCTTCCACTCGGTGCTGATGATGTCGCAGTCAGGAGCGCGAGGCAGCAAGCAGCAGATCCGGCAGCTCGCCGGTATGCGCGGACTGATGGCCGACCCGACAGGGCGGATCATCGACCTGCCGATCAAGGCCAACTTCTCCGAGGGACTCACCGTCCTCGAGTACTTCATCTCCACCCACGGAGCCCGCAAGGGCCTCGCAGACACCGCCTTGCGCACCGCTGACTCCGGTTACCTCACCCGCCGCCTGGTGGATGTCGCGCAGGACGTGATCGTCCGAATCGAGGATTGCGAGACCACCGCGGGGATCTGGATCGAGCTCACCGACGACGAGCTCAAGGAGCGCGCCATCGATCGTTTCCAGGGACGGATCGCGGCGCAGGACATCCTCATCGGCGACGAGACCGTGAAGCGTGCCGGCGAGGACATCGACGACGAGACCGCGCGCCGGATCATGGCCGCGAAGGACTCCGTCGGCAGGGTCAAGGTGCGCAGCATCATGACCTGCAAGGCCCGTGAGGGTGTCTGCAGGATGTGCTACGGGCGCAACCTCGCGACCGGCCGGCTGGTCGAGATCGGCGAGGCGGTCGGCGTGATCGCGGCGCAGTCGATCGGTGAACCTGGAACGCAGCTCACCATGCGGACCTTCCACACCGGAGGTGTCGCGACCGGCGGCTCGGACATCACGCAGGGTCTCCCGCGAGTCGAGGAGCTCTTCGAGGCCCGGGTGCCGAAAGGCAAGGCGCTGATCAGCGAGATCGACGGCGTCGTCGAGGTCATCCGTGGTGAGAACCGGTCGCAGAAGGTCAAGGTGACCTCGCGCGACATCTTTGACACGACCTATCCCATCCCCTCGAAGCATGCGGTTGCGGTCGAGGACGGCAGTCACGTCGCTGAGGGCACCGAGCTCATCCGCGGCGTCGACGAGCACGGCAACGAGGTCTCGATCAGAGCCCGCTACGCAGGAACGGTGAAGGTCGACGCCAAGCACATCCTGGTGCGCAGCACCGACGACGACTCGCGCGAGTACCCGATCCCGGTGTCGGCGCAGATCAAGGTTCGCGACGGCGACCACGTCAGTGCCGGCGACAAGATCAGCGAGGGCTCGATCAGCCCGCAGGAATTGCTCCTGGTTCGCGGGCGCGACGATGTGCAGAACTACCTGGTGCGCGAGGTGCAGCGCGTGTACCGGACCCAGGGCGTTGACATCAATGACAAGCACATCGAGGTGATCGTGCGGCAGATGATGCGGAAGGTCCGCATCGACAATGCCGGTGACAGCGACCTGCTCCCCGGCGAGATCGTCTCGCAGCTCGAGTGGGAAGAGGCCAACGCAAAGGCGCTGAGCGAGGGCGGCGAGCCCGCCATCGCACAGACGGTGCTGCTCGGTCTCATCAAGGCGGCGCTCAACACCGCATCGTGGCTGTCGGCCGCGTCGTTCCAGGAGACCACCCGCGTCCTCACCGAAGCGGCCATCTCCGGCAAGATCGACCGGCTGCGCGGCCTCAAGGAGAACGTCATCATCGGCAAGCTCATCCCCGCGGGGACGGGCCTCGACTACTACCAGAAGCTTCGTGATGAGGCGCTGCGCCTCTACGAGGAAGAGGCAGCTGCCGCCGGTGGTGGTGACCCCGATTACGTCGGAATCGACATGGGCGTTGACGCCGATGTCGCGCTGGCACTCGAACCGGAACCGCAGCCAGACCCCGTCGCGTAGACGGGCTGCTGCAGCGCAGACAGCACTCACGATCCGGTGACGGCTTCACGGCTGTTACCGGATCGTGAACTGATGCGTCGCAGCCGGGGGCTAGGCTTTGCCCGATGCTCCTTCTCCTCGCGGCGGCTTCGCACGCAACGAAATCCGGATCCATCCCCGGAGACGTCTATCTCGCCGCCACCGGCGCGCTCGTCTGCTGGGTGGTCGTCTATCTCATCTATAAGGTCGTGATGACGGGTCGCAAGGACTTCGGCATGCCGGTGAAACGCCGGCTGCTCTGCAAGCACCTGCGCGTCGACCACGATCAGAGCGCCGAGGTGCCGATCTGGTGGACCGACCTCCAGGTGCAGCGGGCGGTACGCGCCCACTGGCGGCACACGCTGCGCCTCCCCTTCGGGACGGCACCAGAGCCACGACCCCAGTTGTAGCGGTCTCGCACAGACCTGTGACGAGGACGTGCGAATTGACGCGATCAGGGACTATGAACGTCTAGTCGCGATCGACCGCGGGCCCCAAACGGGCACGCCTCGGAGGTGCTGACCACTTGGCTCGGGTACTCGTCGCCGAAGATGACGGGCTGACACGCCGTTTCATCCAGGAGACGCTCGAGTTCGCCGGCCACGACGTGACCGTGGTCACCAACGGCGCGGAGGCGATCAGCAGCATCGACACCCCGGGCTGCTTCGATGCGGTGATCACCGACTACGCGATGCCGCATGCGAGCGGCGTCGACCTCATCGCCCACGCCCAGCGCGTGGATCCGATGATCTCGTGCATCGTCGTCACCGCGTTTCGCGACCTCGACCTTGCCATGCAGGCGATGCAGGCAGGCGCGGTCGCCTTCATCCCCAAGCCGTTCAAGACGATGCACCTGCTCACCGTGGTGGACCGCGCACTCGAACGTCGCGACCTCGCCGACGAAGCACTCCGCCTGCGCTTTCTCGCTCCGATGCTCGAGCGGTTCACGATGGTGCTCGCCAATGCGCTCGAGTCCAAGGACTACGAGACGCAGGAGCACTCGACCCGTCTGGTCGGGATGTCAGATGCGATCGCCCGGCATCTCGGGCTTAACGAGGGTGCCCGCAGCGTCATCCGATTCGGCGCCTGCCTCCACGACATCGGCAAGGTCGCGGTTCCCGAGGCGCTGCTGCGCAAACCCGAGGCGCTGACCCCCGAGGAACGCGCCATCGTGCGCACCCACCCTGAAGTCGGCGCGGCGATCCTTGCCGACATCGACACCTGGGAAGATGTCCGGCTCATCGTTCGTCATCACCATGAGCACTTCAACGGCGGCGGATACCCCGACGGACTCCGCGGTGATCAGATTCCACTGGGTGCGCGGATCGTCTCGGTGGTCGACGCCTTCGACGTCATGCGCACCGGACGGCCTTACCAGGCCGCCCGCTCGTACGAGTGGATCCTCGAGGAGCTGCAGCGCGAGAGCGGCAGACAGTTCGACCCGGACATGGTCGCGGCGCTGATGGCCGTCATGCCCACCGAGGGCACCACCATCGCCCTCCCACCGCTCGATCTGCAGCCGGACCGCCGCGCCGCAGTGGGGCGACGCCAGAATGACGTCGCCATCGAGGCGTGGCTGCGCGGCGACACCGCGCTCATCCGCAAGCCGATCCTGCCGGTCTGACCTCGCCTATCCCGCCAGCGGGCTGAGGGCAGTGAGCGCGCCAAGATCTCCCGCGACCAGCGCAGCGGCGAGCGCCTGGATCCCCTTGCCGTTGGGCTCGCTGAGCACCACGTCGGCGCGAGCCTTGAGGACGTCGACGGCATTGGCCACCGCCACCGCCACGCCGGCAACCGCAAAGAGCGCGACATCGTTCTCACCGTCACCGACAGCGACGGTGACCGCCGGGGTCTCCCCCATGGCGCGGAGCGCCGCTTCGATCCCGGTTCGCTTGCTGATGCCCGGAGGCAGCACCATGGCCGAATCCCGGTTGCGAACGACCTGACGATCGACGCCGACCTTGGCGATCGCAGCCGACAGCTTCGGTTCCTGGCTCCAGGCTGTCGAGCAGAGCACCCGGCCCACGATCAGCGGCGTCACCCCGGTGCGCTGGAGCTCGGCGACGAGCCCAGGCGGGACCCGGGGCGCCAGCAGTTGCTCCTGGCCGCTCCCGCGGTCGATCACCACCGCGCCGTTCTCGACCACGATCTGCTCGAAGAGGCTGCCGGGATCGAAGACATCGATCAGCTCCTCCCAGGTCCGTCCGGTCACCAGGACGAGGCGCATCCCGGCGGCCGCGACGCGCTGCAGGGCTTCGACTGTCTCGTCGGAGCACACCCCCTCAACGGCGAGTGTCCCGTCGAAGTCGCATGCCAGTACGCGATGCCGCATCCCCTTCATTGTCGGGGGGACGTACCGATCCAGGCTCGACAGCTCTCGAATCGGCGCTCTCACAGATCGAATGTCGCCCGGACCTCCGTTCCCTTGCCGAGCTGGGATCTGATCTCGAGCTTTCCCTTGTCCCCGTCGGCTCGCTCGCGCATCGTCAGCAACCCGAAGTGGCGAGTCCGATCCACCGAGGCCTCGGTCGCCTCCACGTCCATGCCGACGCCGTCATCGCGAATCACCGCGCTCACCTGCTTGGGCAGGAAGGTGATCACCACCTCGACGTTGGATGCCTTGGCATGCTTGCGCGCGTTGTTCAGCGCCTCCTGGACGATCCTGAAGAGGGTCTGCTCGAGGCCGCCGCCCATGCGGATCTCCTCGCCGACCACGCGCAGATGAGCGTTGATCGTGTTGCGCTCACCAAACTCGGCGACGAACTTTCGCAGCGTCGGCACCAGGCCCAGGTCGTCGAGAGTCATCGGACGGAGATCGAAGATCAGCCGCCGCGTGTCGTCGAGGACGCTGCGAACACCGTTCTTGAAATCGGCAAGCTCGCTGACGACCATCTTCGGGTCGCGGGCGATGAGACGCTCGATGATCTCGGCCTGGAGCACCAGGTTGGCCATCGATTGAGCGGGCCCGTCATGCATGTCCCGGGCGATGCGCATCCGCTCTTCCTCGATGATCTGAAACGTCTGGCGGGACGCGTCGCGAAGCCGGGCGGTGCCGTTGGTCGGTCCCGCGCTGGCGGCGAGCAGATCGTCGAGGCTGCGATAGACGGCCCGGAGCACCTCCTGCTCTGCACGGATCCCGGTCAGCCGGGTGCCCAGCTCGACCTGGCGCTCCTCGGTGGCGGCGAGGTCCGCGCGGATCTTGGCGAGGGTCCTGAAGGCGGTGTCGATCTCGTCGACGTCGCCGGCCGGCAAGACGCTCAGCAGGGCTCCCCAGCGCCCTTCGGCCTCATGCTGAGCGGCACGCAGCTCCAGGAGGCGTGCGGCCACAGCAGAGAGCTCGTCATCGAGCGACGCTGCGGTTGCATCGAGGTCCTCGATGCGCTTGGTCACCAGGAATCGGACGCCTGACAGCGCCGATGGGTTCATGGTGGGGGCCGTTTCGACTTCGCTCACCATCGTGATCATGTCACCGCAGAGTCGCACCCTGCCTGTAGTTCACAAATGGCTGTGACAGGCCTGTTGCACGGCGAGCCGCAACTGGCGCCCAGCGTATAACCAGATCGAAGTCGAACCACCGCTCCAGGAAAAAAGCAGCCTTATGACACTCGGCGACCCACCTCGCATTCTCATCGCGGAAGATGACGACTCACTTCGCCGTCTCCTCGAGTTGCGACTCGCCAGTGACGGTTTCGACGTGCGCTGTGCCGAGGACGGCATGGAGGCGCTGGAAATCGTCATCAAAGGCTGGCTTCCGGATGCGGTTGTCTGCGACGTGATGATGCCTCGCCTGAGCGGATTGTCGGTCTGCCGCGAGCTCCGTGCTCAGACAAAGACGGCCACGTGCCCGATCATCCTGCTCACAGCGCGCTGCTTCGACGAAGACATTCAGGCTGTCATGGATCTCGGCGGGATCACATACATGGGCAAGCCCTTCGAGTTTGCGCATCTGCTCAAGATGCTCTGGTCGTCGGTCGGGCTCGAACAACCGGGCAATGCAACGGCAGCCCGCGTGATCTCGGGAGCATCGCAGGGCTGACGAGCACAGTGGCGGGCGGCGTCGTGACAAGCGTGGCGGCTGAAGCGGTACACGAGCAGCAGAGCCGGTTCCGCGCGCGCCTCGATTCTCTCATCTCACCAAGCGGGCTCTTCATCGCCGCGGTGCTGGTCATCGTGGCGCTCCCGGTCACCCGGACCATCCAGGACCCCGATTTCTGGTGGCATCTTCGCGCCGGCCAGCTGATCCTGCAGCACGGCGGTCTGCTCGGCAACGACCCGTTCACGTACACGGTGGCGAACCATCACTGGACGATGCACGAATGGCTGAACGAGGTGCTGTTCGCCGTGGAGTTCAGCATCGGCGGACTCGGGCTCATCGTGCTGATCCTCTCCGCGGTCACGTGGCTCGGGCTCCTCGCGGTCATGCAGAAGGCGCGCCTCCGCAATCCTGGTCGCGGAGTGCTCGGTCTCGGCATGCTCATCGCGGTGGTTGCTGGATTCCCCATCTGGGGGCCGCGCGTCCAGATGTTCACCTTCGCCTTTACGGCGTTGACGTTGTTCCTCGTCGAGCGCTATTTCGCTCGCGGCGGCAAGGCGATGTGGTTGCTCGTTCCGTTGTTCGTGCTGTGGAGCAACCTGCACGGTGAATTCGTCGTCGGACTCGGCTTCATCGCGGTGATCCTGGTGGCGGAGCTCGTCGGTGGCCGCTTGCACATGCCTGATCCCGCGCCGCGGTCACGTCTCCTCCCCGTGCTGTATCTGCTGATCGCATGTACGGCGGTGAGCATGATCAACCTCAACGGGCCGGGCATCCTGTTCTACGCGGCCGGAACGCAGACGTCAGCGGCGCAGCAATCACTCATCGAGGAGTGGTTCTCTCCGAGCTTCCACGACTGGGAGGTGCTCGTCTACGGCGCGATGATGCTCAGCCTCGCGATGCTGATCGTCTTCAACCGGCGCATCCGTGCGCGGGATGTTGCCCTGGTGCTCGTGGTCACCGCGCTGTCGCTGCAGTCCGCGCGCCACATCGAGCTCTTCGTCGCGGTGGGGACGCCGGTGTTCATCGACCAACTCGCGATCGCGACACCACGAATGCGCGCGGCGCTCCGGCGTCTGCGACGCGTGCCCGTCACTGCGCCGGTGCGTGATCGGGTGCAGCCACCGTTGCTGTTTCGACTCACAGCGTACGCGATGCTGATGGCAGGGCTCGGCGGTGTCTACATCGCGTGGCTGGTGCCGAAGATGCAGCTGCAGCCGTTCTCTCTGACGTACGCGCAGGAGTTCCCCGTGTGTGCCGCGCAATGGCTCGCAGGGGCACCGGAACCGCTGAAGATCTTCAATCAATACGGCGAGGGCGGCTACCTCGCCTACACGCTGTCCTCGCACGGCGACAAGGTCTTCATCTTCGGTGATGCGGCACTCATGGGTGACCAGATGCTCTACACCTACGCAGCCGTCGAGACGGCAACACCGAGCTGGGACTCGATCATCCGGAAGTACGGCACTGACATCGTGCTGGACGACATCAACACCCCACTCGCCGACGTCATGGAGCACGCCGCCGACTGGACCAAGGTCTACCAGGATGGACTGAGCGTCGCGTTCGTTCCGAATGACAAGCTCGCGAGCCTGCAGCTTCCGCCCGTGCCCCACTGGGCGCCGGGAAGCGTGTGCGCCCGCCAGGTGAAGGCTGCACCGAACACCGGGGCGCAGAACCAGTGAAACGCCCGGACCTCCTGGTGATCGCCGGCGCCGATTCCGGTCGCCGCGCATCGGCGAGCAGGATCGCGTGGATCGCCGCGGCCGCGATTGTCGTGCTCGTGCTCACCGTGCAGCCATTCAGCAATACGGACGTGTGGTGGCATCTCGCGCTCGGGCGCCTGATCACCACCAGCGGCATCCCGGCCCATGAACCGTTCAGCTTCCTGCCCGCGGCGCACGCATGGGTTGGGCAGCAATGGCTTTACGAGGTGACCCTCGCCGGACTGGTGGGCGCGGGGGGTGCAGGTCTTGCGTCGCTGGTCATGGGCCTCGCCGCAGTGGCAGCCGTGGTGCTCGCGGCGCTTTCGATCCCGAGGTCCGCGCGGATCAGTGGACCGTGGCTGGCGATCGCGATGGTGATCACCGGGTTGGTGCTCAACAGCGTCGCCGGCGTGACCAGTGCGGTGATCTCGGTGCTCGGCTTCGCGATCGTCCTCTTCGTGGTGACCCGCTGGCGTGAGGGAATGACGTCCGCGGTCTGGGGACTGCCGCCACTCTTCCTGCTCTGGGCGAACATGGACGCCGGATTCGCAGCCGGCCTGCTTCTCGTGCTTGCCGCGCTCCTGCTGTTGCCGAAAGCCGCCACACCGGGTGGGGGCCGGCGTCAGCTCGCGCTCGCACTGGGGGTCAGTGCCGTTGCGGTGCTCGTCAACCCGCTTGGACCGGGTATCTATGCGTCAGTGCTCTCGGGTGTGTTCAACCCGGGCGTTGCCCAGAGCCTCGCCGGCTTCGGGACGCCGAACTTCCACGAGTGGTGGGCGCGACTCTTCGAGGCTGAGGTGGTGTTGGTCATCGTGCTCTGGACGGTGTCCGGCGGACCCGATCGCTTCAGCGCGATCACCGGCTTCGGACTGGTGATCGCGACGCTCTACGCCCAGGAGAACCTCGGGCTCTTTGCGATCTTCATGGCGCCGCAGCTTGCAATCCACGGATCGCGGGCGTGGTCGCTGCATGTCGTGCCTCGCGTGCGCAGGCGCCCGGAGGACGGCACGCGCCACCTCCATCCTGTGCTGATCAGCGCCGTGCTGGTCGCGATGACCGCCGCCATGGCGGTGGCCGTCATCCCCAAGATCAGCACCTCGGCAGCCGCCTCGTACCAGGCAACCACCTATCCCGAGGCCGCCGCGACCTTCGCAGGCACCGCGTTCCCGGGGCAGCGCATCTACACGATCGATTCCTGGGGCGGATACCTCGCGTATCGCTTCCCATCAGGTCGCATCGTCTTCCTCTATGACGAACCCGCCGTTTTTGGCAACAACGCGCTCCAGATGTACGAGGACGTCGATCAGCTCGACCCCAACTGGATCCACGTGCTCACCAGCGAGGATATTCACCACGCGATCCTCCCGTCCGATGCTCGCGAGGCGGCGGCACTGCACGTGCTCGGATGGGTCGTCAACTGCTACGACCCGAAGAGCAAGAGCCTGGTGATGTCGTCGCCGCCGAGTGGCACGGCGCCGCCGCAGAGTGGCCTGGTCGTCCCGCCGCCCGGGGTGCCCGTCTGCTGACGTCCGCTCAGAGGCGGTCGCTGCTCGCTGCGGGATTGACGACGGAACGCGCGGCCTCCAGCCCGGCCTCGAGCCGGGTGGTTCGGGCGGCCGCGCCTTCAGCAGGAAGGGCGGTCCCCCCTGACAGCACCTGCACCAGGTCGTCGCGCTCGAGGAGCCGATAGATCTCGGCAGCGCCGTCGTTCGCCGGCCGGGCAACGTCGTCCAGGCCGGCCCGTCCGGCTTCCGCGCTGACGAGCAGCAGCGTTGCGGCACATGCCTCCAGGTCGTCCTGGCCCATCGAGAGGATGACCGCCTGCTCCGCATACCCGAGCGCACGCAGGAGCGCGCCGCGCTTGATCGACACCTCGGCAAGTGCTCTCGACCCGGACGCCGCGAGCGAATCGAGACTGAGGCTCCGAGCGATCACGACACTTTCAGTCAGTCGGCGTGCCGCCTCCTCGAGCTCACCGCCGAGCAGCGCGAGCCGACCGAGGTCGTGCAGCGCCTCGGCCGCGACCGTCAGGTCACCGGCACGACGAGCGCTGTCGAGCAGTTCCTCACCGTACCGGGCGGCGGCCGCGATATCGTTGCGTGCCCGCGCCAGCCCGCCAAGTGCCGCGAGGGTGCGCTCGCGGATCTGGCGATCGGCGTCGCTCAGCGAGAGCGCCTGCTCGAGGCAGAGCTCAGCGTGCGCCGTGTCGCCGGCGTGGAACGCCCCGGCCGCGACGTCGATGAGCAGTCCGGCGATGACCGCATGCAGCTCGCCGCGCAAGTCGCGCGCAAGTGCCTCGCCGATATTGCGCATGGCGTGGCCGCCTCGCCCGGAGTTCGAGCTCGACCCGTGCAAGGTTGACGAGGGCCTTGGCGACAATCGCGTCGTCGCCGGCGCGCCTGCCCAGCTCCGCTGACTTCTCGAGGAGTGCAACCGCTGTCACCGCATCGCCTGCGCGGGCCGCATGGCGGCCCCACTCACCCGACACGGCAGCCTGAAGCGCGACCGCACCGCTGCGCTCGGCAAGGCGCAATGCGGCCTGCCAGTACGCGTCCGCCGCACCGTGGCCCGCAGCCGACAGTGCCTCGGCGAGGTCCGACATGGCGCTCGATGCCCAGTCAGGGCGCACGAGTGCCCAGACGTTCAGCGCCGAGAGAACATCGGCGCTGGCCCTGATTGTGTCTCCGAGCAGCTGATACGCGAGACCGCGCGCCAGGAGCGCCGTCCCCCGCTGCTCGGGTTGCCCGTCGGCCGAAAGCCGTTCGAGCGCACGGTCATAGGCCGCGATCGCATCGGCGACGCGACCGTCCCGAAGGGCGGCCGCACCGGCAGCAAGTTCATCCGGGCGATCCGGGTGCGGAGCGGCGATCGGTGGGAGCGACACGGCTGACCTGAAGTTTCCAGGACCGAGGCATGCATGCGTTCGCCTGTAACAGTGGGTGGTGCGGCATCGTTACGAGACCTTCGTCTGGCAAACGCGTCCCGCCGGTAGGCTCACCAGAGTGAGCGAGGCGATCCGCGACCGTACGCCCGTGCTTGATCAGCATGGCTGAAGCTGTGAGTCGAGAGCTCACGCAGACAGCTCCCGCGCGCCCGATGACCAACTCGGCCGACCGCCCGGCTGGGCGTCTGCCCACGCGCAGACCCCGCAGCGAGTCCACCACGATGCCCATGAGAGATCGCAGGGCAGGCATCGAGCGCACCATCGAGCTGAGCCGCTGGATGGTGCTCATCTTCGCCGCGGTCGCCAACAACTTCCCCGGCCTCTCCACCGGACAGTCGACCGCGGCAGTCAACCTGGTACTTGGCGCCTGGGGCGTCTTCAACCTCGCGGCGACGGTGATGTTGCTTGCCAACCGCATTCCGGGCCGCCGGCTGCAGGTGGCCATGATCATCCTCGACCTCGCCGTCGCCAGCGGCCTCGTCTACCTCACCGGTGGGTACAACTCCGACCTCGCAGTCACCTTCTTCATCGTGGTGATCGCGAGCAGCCTGCGTTTCGGCCTGGTCGGCAGCATGGCCTGCGCGTTCGTCGCCGGTGCCGCGTACTTCGTGGTCGGGTTCAACGTCGCGAATCACCATCTCGACACCACGCTCGTCGACGGGCTGGTGTCGCGCCTGTTCCTGCTCTTCGTGGTCGCGCTGAGCAGCAACCTCCTGGCACGCGAGCTGGTGGGCGAGCGCGACGCGCAGGTGCGCCGGTCGATCGAGCTCGAGCACGCCGCCTTCGCCGAGCTTCGCGAGGTCGATCGCATCAAGAGCGAGTTCATGATGCTTGCCTCCCACGAGTTGCGGACACCTTTGACCAAGATCAAGGCATGGCTCACGCTCATGCACGACGCCGGCGATCGCCTGCCCCAGGATGCGCGCGACGAGGGACTGCATGAGCTGCGCCTCGAAGCCGAGCACCTGGCCCGCCTCACCGACAACCTGCTTTGCATCGCGCAGCTCGAGTTCGGTGAGATTCGCCTCAAGACAGCCGCCGTCGACCTCGAGAACGTCTTCCGCGAGGTGATCGCGCGCTTTGTCGAGTCCGCGGACCACGACCGTTTTGCGATCACGGTCGCGCCGGATGCGCAGCGAGTGCTCGCCGATCACGAGCGCCTTGCCCTCGTGATCGCCTGCCTCATCGACAACGCACTGAAGTTCTCGCCCGACTCCGAACCGGTGCGTGTCACCACGTATCGCGCGGTGAACAAGGTGCATGTCGAGGTCAGGGACAACGGCCGGCGCATCCCGGACAGTGACGTCGACCGCGTCTTCGCATCCTTCTACCAGGTCGAGTTGCCGCTGCTCCGTCAGCGGGGGGGGTTCGGCGTCGGCCTCTACCTCGCGCGTCAACTTGTCGAGCGCATGGGTGGACGGATCTGGATCGACAACTCCCGCGCGCGCGGCAACACCTTCGTGGTCGCGCTCCCGGTGCACGTCTGATGCAGTTCGACACCGATCCGCGGTTGCGGTCCCGTGAAGACGGGCAACGCGTTCGTAACCGCCGCAAACCCGCCGCTGTACCAGTGCTACGTTGCGCCAATGGGCACGTTTGGTGCGGTCGACCCAACCTGAGGAACGGATGACAACCTTCACGGAATCAATCCTCGCCCCGCTGGGTCACGGCGTCGTCCGCGCCCCTGCCGAGGCGACGGTCCTCGTCATCGACGATGACCCGGCGATGCGGGACATCCTGGCCACCGTCGCCCAGCAGCACGGGTTCGGGCTGCAGTTCGCCGAGGACGGCACCGAAGGGCTGCGGCTCGCCGAGCAGAGCGACGTCGACCTGATCCTCCTCGACCTGAGCCTGCCGGGCATGCCCGGGCTCGATGTCTGCCGGCGGCTCCGCGGAGCCGGCGTCGAGGTTCCGATCATCATCCTGTCCGCGAGCACCGACACCGTCGACGTTGTCGTGGCGCTCGAGATCGGCGCCGACGACTACATCGCCAAGCCCTTCGAGATCCGCGAGCTGGCAGCACGCGTCAATGCGAAGCTGCGCCGCCAACGGACCACCCAGTCACAGGTGAGACCCGGACGTCTCAAGTTCCCCGGCCTCATCGTCGACATCGGCAGGCATGAGGTGCTACGCGACGGCGAGTCCGTGAACCTCACCCCGACCGAGTTCGACCTCCTGGCGCTGCTGTCCGCGTCGCCGGGACGCGTGATCTCGCGCTCCGAGATGATCCAGAAAGTCTGGGGGCAGGGCGCGGACCTCGACCTGCGCAGCGTCGATGCCCACGTGTACCGCCTCCGCCGCAAGATCGAGCCGACGGGCCCCAGGCCGACGTATATCCACGCGGTTCCCGGGATCGGCTATCGCTTCGAGCGTCGCGGCCTCAACGAGCGCTTGTCACGCAGCGTGACCGGGAGCGACGAGACCGGCCTAGCCAGCTGACCAGGGCGGTGGCGACCATGCAGTCCGCGTGGACATGCTTCGCGGCAGCGACCGCCGCTGACCCGACGACTCGACGAGCACGAGCTGGCCGCGATCGTTCAACGCGGCCGGCCGGGCCTCGACGATCTGGCTGCGGAGCAGTGAGAGTGGCCGTCCGTGGGGACGCTGAAACTCGTAGCAGACCGCTTCACGGCCATCCCAGAGCCGTCGTTTCGACGAGCCTGCGAACACCGCGAGGCTCCGGGTGACTCGCCGCTGCTGCGGGGTTCTCACGGTGTATGAGATTCGATACATCTCCCCCCGCCGCAACTGGAAACGTTCCACCTCTCCGTGATGGCCTGCACTTTGTGCATTCATCATCGTTTGCAAGTATTGACGCGTTCTGCGCGATCGGCTCAGACCGCGCGTGACGCCCAGGTCACAGAGCGCCATCACCCTCTCGGATCCTCTGACAGCCTGGAACCGCGATGGCCATCGAGTGGCAGTGCAAACTATCGTGCAGGTTTCAGGTGACCGTATCCATTGCATGCGTTTCCGGCAAGGGCGGCGTGGGCAAAACCACGACCGTCATCAACCTCGGCGCCGCGCTCGCCGAGCGAGGTAAGCGCGTGCTCCTGGTGGATTGCGACCCGCAGTCGAACCTGACCAGCGGCGTTGGCCTCGATCCCTATGATGAGCGTCCGGGTATCGCCGCGGTGATCGGCGGTCACGTCGACGCGTCGGCGGCGATTACCGAGACGAGCTGGGCAAACCTCTGGGTGCTCCCCGCATCGCCGGATCTGTCCGCCGTCGAGGGCGAGCTCGCCTCGTCCATTGACAAGGAGTTGGCGCTCCGCGACGCGCTGCGCCGTGACGGGGCGCGCGCGACGTTCGACTACGTGCTTTTCGACACACCGCCGAGCTTCGGCTTCCAGACGATCAGCGCGTTAGCGGCCGCCGGCGAGGTGCTCATCCCGGTGCAGATGTCGGGATTCGCGATTCGCGGGCTCAAGGAGGTGCTGCGCACCGTCCACCTGGTCCGCGGACGCCTCAACCCGGACCTCGCCATCCTCGGCATCGTTCCCACCTTCGTGAACCTGCGCACCCGCTTCAGCCGCCAGCTCCTCGACGGTCTCTGCGAGCTCGCCAACATCCGGGTGTTCGCCACCGTGATCACTCCGACGGTGAAGTTGCAGGAAACGTCGCTGGCAGGGGTCCCCATCACCGCCTATGCATCGTCGTCGAAAGCGGCGGCCGCCTACCGCGAGCTGGCCGGCGAGATTGCGAGTGACGAGGAGGCCGCCAGTGTCTGACGTCGGGGAGCGCAGCGGACCGCCTGTCAACGGACCACCGCTCTCGGGTCCCATGGCCCGATGGCTTGCCCCCACCTCCGAATCCCGTGTCGAGCGGATCGCCATCGACGCGGTGCACGACCGGCCGTGGTGGCCGGGCAGCGACGTGGATCCGGCAACGCTCGCGGCGCTTCGCGCGAGCATCGCGTCGCGGGGAATCATCGAACCACTGCTGCTCCGCCGCCGCGGATCCGACCGGTTCGAGGTGGTCTGCGGATCGCGCCGGCTTCGCGCCGCTCGCGACCTGGGTCAGACCCACGTCCCGGCGATCGTCCGCGAGCTGTCCGAGCGCGAGGCGCTCCTGGTCGCGGCCTGGACGACCGTCGAGCGCCGCCAGCACACCGGCGATCGCACCGCGCTCAGCGAACGGCTGCTGGCTGCCGGGTTCACGCCGGACGAGACCCGGGTCCTCGCCGACCAGCCGGCGCTGACGCCGGCGCTGGCCGTGACAAGGACGAACGCGCCCGCATTCGTGCTCCGCCCGGATCCGCTCTCCCGGCCACGACGTTTCGCGGCCGATATCGCTTTCGACCTCCCCCATGCCGAGGTCCTCCCGCAGATGGCGCCGGAGGCGCTGACCACGGCTCTCGCCGCCCTTGACGGAGTGAGCCTGGTCGCCCTGGTTCGGTGAGCTCTGTCCCGCGCCACTCCGAGGAAGAGCTCCGCCAGCAATGGGCATTCCTCGACGCGCTCGTCGACCGGCAGGCGGCCAGCTTGAAATCGGGGATCCAGGATCCCGAGGAGGACGACCTGGCGGCGCCGATGGTCGCCGCCGATACGGACTACATCGAGAAGATCTCGACCCTGACCCAACGGGTCACCACGCTGGAGGACGAGCGAACCACGCTACTCCGACGCATCGACCTCTCCGAGGAGGCTCGCATGGCGGCGGAATCTGCCCGGGCCGCGGCGGAGGCAGCGCGTCTCGCCGCCGAGCGCGCGCTGGCCGAGGAGCGCTCCGAGCCTCCAAAGACGACGCCGCCCAAGCCACGTCGCAAGACGTGGTGGCAGCGGATCAGGGAGTGACGGCGCCCGCCGGCTTCGGCCTTCTCCCCTGCGCCATCCCGACGAACTGACGCAGCGCCTCCGTGGGCGATGGGCGCGTCGCCACCTCGCGGAGGAGCAGCTTGCTCTCGGCGAGGAGCTCCTGATCGGGCAGCTCGCCACGGCCCGATGTCGCAACCACCCATCCGGGCGAATACCAGAGCACGGTCTCGAAGGCGAGCCCGCTCAGCGTGAGTCCGTTAAGCAGCGAGTCCGTGATGCGCGAGAGCGGCCGTTTCGCGTTTGTGACAACAATGCCCCTGATTCGGTCGAGGACCTCGAGTTGCTGGGCCAGCCCGACCGTCAGGGCGGCAGCGCGCAGGGACAGGATGTCGAGCGCGGTCGGTATAACAATTCGGTCCGCGGCCCCCATCGGTCCGACGAGCGACGGTTCGTGAGGATGCGTGTCCAGCAGGATGATGTCGCAGTCGTCACGAACATCCGCGAGCATCTCATCGAGCTGCTCCTTCGATGGCGACTCGTCATTGAGGCTCCGATGAGAGACCACCGTTCGGATCCCAAGTGGGTGATCGATGAGGGCTTCCCTGAGCGTGACGCGCCCATGAAGGACGTCAATGACGGTAACGCCGCGTTTGGCCCGCTCCAGCGCGTTGCTCAATCCGCCGGTGGGATCGAGATCGATGGCGATGACCTTGAGACCACCAGCCGCAGCGGCAGCGCAGAGCGCATAGCTGCTGGTTGTCTTTCCGACACCACCTTTTAGCGACGCAATCGTGATTACTTCTGCAGGCACGTCCGTAGAATATCCGCACATGGCCACCGCGGCGCCCCATGTCAAGTTACTGCGACAGCTTGCCAGCGCCAAAGATGATTATTTGAGTGGCGCGTTCGACATTTCCTGGGACGGCGCCAAGGCGACGCTCTACCTGGTGTTCGGACGGCCGAGCCACGCTGTGTTCGAAACCGATCAAGAACAGATCGAAGGGGAAGCAGCGATCGACGCGCTGCTTGCCGCGCTGCCAAGAGCCTTCGCCGTCTCCGACTGGCGACGCGCAATGTCACCACACGAGACGCTGTCGATCACGATCGACGAGCTCGCGGGGCCTTTTGTACGTCTCGCCGGCTCGTATGCCGACGATCCCGTCACGGATGAAGACCCCGAGTGGTGGAGCGCCGTCGACGATTCGCCCGACCTCCCGTTCGGCCTTGCGGACTTCCCGTTGCTGCCCGGAGGCCGCCCACTTTGGTTGGAGGCATCACCCGAGGAGGTTCACCTCTCGGAACGTCTCGCCGGCCTGCCACCGTCGATCCTGATCCTCACCGGTGCAAAGCTGCGCGCGGCAGCGGTGGTGAGTGGCGGCGACCTCATCGATGCGGTGTGGATTGACTCCGACGACCACGCGCGCGGCGAGACTGCAGGCATGGCCCTGCTCGGAGCGACCAAGGGCTCCCTCGCGGGATATGCGCTCGACGATCCCCGCGTGGCCGAGGCGCTCACCATGCTGTGGCGCCTCCCGGTGGCGGTGAGCGGCGTCGAACTGTCCTGGCTTGACCCGGCATCGATGCTGGCCGCGTTCCGCGCCGACGGACTCGATCGCGTCCTCGTGATCGATGCTCCTGTTCGCGGCATTGCGCTCTTCAGCCGGGGCGGCCTCGTGGCCGTCTACTCGGAGACGCAGCGGTCGGCGGTGGCATCACCCGAGCGCCTGCGGTCGCTGCTCTCGCAGGCGCGAGGCCGCCTCATGGTGATGGAGCGCAAGCCGCGTCCGGTCGCGGTTGAACCAGCCAGGCCGGTGAGTGCGCACGACTTCTTCGAAGTGGCGGCAGTCGACGCGCCGGTCGAAGGCGACGCGAGCGCGGCCATGGAGCACGAAGCAGTGCCGGATCACGAAGCAGCACCCGCCGAAGAAGCCGCAATGAGCAGCGATAGTGCGACCCCGGCCGAGGCATTGCACTTCGAATCAGCAACTGTCGATGCCGCCGAGCCTCCGCCACCACCTCCCCCGGATCCGGAGGTCGCAGCCCCGGACGAAGCACCGCCACCTCCTCCGCCGGCAACCGTGGCCTCAGAGCCGGTACAGAAGTCGAAGCGGAAGCGGTGGGGCTTCGGCAGATCGCGGAAGTCCCGCGCGGAAAAGAAGCGCGCCGCAGAAGAGGCCGCGCCGGCAGGGTCGGCCCCGGCGGTGGAGGACGACACCTCCACGTTCTCGGGCTGGCGCGTGCGTCAGCCAAACGAGGATCCGCAACCCGTGTGGCAGCGCTCGCGCGACGTTCCCCAGGACGCGGCTGCCGCAGCTCCCGAGGCGGAAACCGCCGGCGAGGAGGCACCGGCTCCGGCCTGGTCGGCCGGCGAATCTCAGCAGGAGGCTGCGTCAATGTCTGACAGCGCTGAGCGGACAGACGCGCCCTTAGCACCCGACGAATCGGAGCCGGTGGCAGCCCCGGTGGCGCAAGACGGCAACGCACACGCAGACGCCCCGGTGGCTGCAGAGGATCCGCATCAGGCACACGCCGCGCCGGCGGCTGACGAAGGCGTGACCGCGGACGCCGAAGCATCCATCGGCGAGCATCCGCAGGCGGCTGCCGATGCCGACCGTGGCTTCGCGTTCGCGTCGCTGGACGAACCCGAGGCAGCGCCTGCCGGACAGGCGTCGTCGGAGACGTGGCTCTCAGAACTCCTGGCTCGACGACGTCGTGAGCGGCGATGCGCCCCGGGCGGCCGCCGATCCCGATCTCCAGGCGAATCCTGTCGCCGACGCGGCCGGCCAGCTAGATGACGAAAGCGACGAGGATGCCGCCGGCACGGCGCCCGCCGAGGGTGAATCTGAGCAGGTCCTCGTCCCGAGGCCCGCTTCGGTCCTTCGGACCCCGGGTCCATGGAGTTGGCCGCTGGCGGAACCGGACGACGAGACGGAGCTGGACGACGAGTTGCAGCCGGACGACGAGACGGAGCTGGACGACGAGTTGCAGCCGGCCGACGAGCCGGCGCCGGACGAATACGATGCGCCGGACATGGAGCCGGCGGTGGTTGCCGCCTCGAAGTACGAGGACACCGCAAGGATCGCCTCAGAGAACGGCGCGGACTCGGGCTTCTTCCACCGTGACGAACCGGTCGGCTCCCAGTACGTGGATTTCGACGAGGTGCGCAGCGAGCTCGTCCAGATCGGCGTGGTGTGGCTCGGTGAGGATAACGCCGTCCAGGTGACCGCACTGCTCACCAGCACTCGGTCGACCATCGACGACTTCGTCGCCACCATCGACACCATTCGCGGGCTGCATATCGACGGGCAGGACCCGGCATCGATTCAGGCCATGGCACGGGAGATGCACCAGCAGGCCGCCGAGCGGTTGTGCGGGGCATGACCCGGTGAACAACCAGCTGGTGAGCTGGATCCAGGATCACTCCGTGCTGATCCTGGCCGCGCTCGCCGTCGTTGAGGGGATCATCTGCCTCGCCCTGCTGCGCAACGCCCGCCACGCTCGCCATGAGATGAAGGCGGCTCAGGCAGCGGCGCTCGAATCGGCCCGAGCTGCAGCCCTTGCGGCCCCGGGTGCGATCGATCCGGAGGCGGTGCTCGCTCTGCTGCGCCAGGGTCACGCGCCGACGCTCGATAACGTCTACGCGATGATGCGCCGCCGCGAGAGCGAGGGCGCCGCACCCAGCGACGACGGGCCACCAGCGTCGAAAAGATCATCGTCGACGTCAGCCGCCGCGGCAGGTGTGCCGTCCCGGAGCGGCTCGGCGGAGCCTACGGTGTTGAGCAGCTCACAGGTCGAGGAGCGGCTGCGCCAGTACGAGCGCTGAGGTGCGCTACCTCGGGTGGCTCCGCCGTTCGAGCGACGAGGGCCGGCCCCGGCCGCACGCCTCGGCGGCGGCAAGAAACGCCATGGCCACAGCCTCCTCGCGGAGACGGGCAATCGCATCCTCGGTGCGGTGCAGCACGGCAACGCTGTTGCGGATCGTCCAACCCGATCGACCTGACACCTTTGGAGGAAGCAGCTGTTCACCCGGCGACCGCACCGACCAGCTGCCCGGCGAGGAGTTCGATGGCCGTTCGCTGCCATACCTGGATCCTGCGCGCTGGGTGGCCTCGACCTCCCCGGTTCGGGCCACCTCAAGGAAGTCGCTCTCGGGCTCCGGAGCCTGGAACGCGCTGGGCCAGATGACTTCCGCCTTGGGAACTGCGTCGGCCCGGGTCGCTCCGGCCAGCGCGAACAGCGCGGCGGCGAGGTCTTCCCCGGAGTCGAAGGCGCTCCCCTCTCCGAACCACTCGTCGTCCTGGACCGTGGCTCCCCCGGCTGTCGCCACTGTCCCTGTACTCATCACAGCGACCTGATCGTACCCGTACGAGTTAACAACTCGTGGATGTCTGGAACGCTGCCGGAATCGAACGTGTATCGAACCGGTTGCCCCCGATGGAACGCCACCCCGTGGCGCTGACAATCGGCGCGGAACCGCCTTCCGTCCGAAATCCAAGGAGCAGTCTCACGTGAGCATGGCAGCCACCCCGCAGAAGCTCGACAGCCGGTATCTCGAGGCTCTCGGTCCGCTGCGTCCACTTGTCGATGACGACAGCCTGACTGAAATCATGGTCAACGGACCAGAGATGGTCTACGTGGAACGCAAGGGGAAGATCCTTCTCACCGATATTCGCTTCGACGACGAGGCGCACCTGATGCGCGTCATCGATACGATCGGCGCGGCAGTCGGCCGCCGCATCGACTCGCGCACGCCGCTCATGGATGCACGTCTCCTCGACGGCTCCCGCGTGAACGCCGCGATTCCGCCCGTCGCGCTCGATGGGCCGATTCTTACGATTCGTAAATTCAGCAAGGATCCGTATCAGGTTTCCGACCTGATCGGATTCGGCACCCTGACCCAGGAGTCCGCCGCTTTCATCCAGGCCTGCGTGCTCGCACGCGCGAACATCCTGGTGTCGGGCGGTACCGGTACCGGTAAGACGACTCTCCTCAACGTGTGCTCAGGCTTCATCCCCATCGACGAGCGCATCGTCACCATCGAGGACGCGGCCGAGCTGCAGCTCCACCAGGAGCACGTCTGCCGCCTCGAGGCTCGTCCCGCGGACGTCAACGGCGAGGGCCGGATCGCGATTCGCGAGCTGGTCATCAACTCACTGCGCATGCGCCCGGATCGCATCGTGGTTGGAGAGTGCCGTGGCGGTGAAGCACTCGACATGCTCCAGGCCATGAACACCGGCCACGACGGTTCGCTCACCACGATCCATGCGAACAGCCCGCGCGAGACTCTGTCGAGGCTCGAGACGCTGGTCCTCATGGCAGGGCTGGACCTTCCTCTCAAGGCAATCCGTCAGCAGATCGCCGGCGCGATCAACCTGATCATCCAGTTGAACCGTCTCAAGGACGGCTCGCGCAAGGTCGTCTCCGTCACCGAAGTGATTGGTATGGAAGGCGACATGATCACCGTGCAGGAGATCTTCAAGTTCGAATCGCGCGGCGCCGACCCCTCGACCGGAAAGATCATCGGCGACTTCGAGCCGACGGGCATCCGGCCGCGGATCATCGACAGGCTGTTCGACATGGGCATCCCGCTTCCGCCGCGTCTCGCGCAGATCTTCCCTGACCGCCGCGAGGTTGGGATCGCGCCTCAGAAGAACGGTCACCTCAGCGGAGTTGCATAGCAACGTCGCGGATCGCCGTCGCGGGAACCGTCGCCGTCAGTGGCACCCTGCGCTCGCCGGTCGTGTTCATCAACGGCCGTGAAAGCCTGGAACCTGTCGATGCATCTGCGGCTCATGCCAGCCTCTCCATCAACGGCGGTGGGCAACAGCCGTATCCACTAGGATCCGACGAAACCCTGAGCTACACGTGCAGTGGCAACGCGCTCACCGAAACGGACAGCATCGGCGACGTATATACGTATCGCCGCGTCTCGTCAACGCCGTAGGAACCCGGAGGTCAGAGCATCGGTGGCGGAAGGTTCACCGGCTCGTAGATCAGTCCTTCGCCGCGGCAGCGGTCACACTCGTCGCCGGCACGTGCTCTCGACGCCCAGGCGCCGACCGTGCCCTGACGAAACTCCACCTTGCGGTTCTGGTCTCCAGATCCTTCACAGCTCGGGCACCGTATCAACCGGTGTTGGGCAGCAGGCATCGGACAACCCTGCGCGCATGGTGGGGAAACATCTGTACGCCTGCGCACGTATAGCGTGGGCAGCACCTCAAGCCGGGCCGGGATCAGGCGGAGCCGACGCTGTCCATCACATGGATCGGCTGGAAGACTTCCTCGGACAGCTGCTCGCCGGAGGTGGTCAGGTGCTCGAGGAAGGTGGGAAGGACGCCTGTCGGCATGTACGAGCCCACGACCTTGCCGTCCTCATCGACGCCGACCTGCTTGTACACGAAGATGTCCTGCAGCTTGACCTCGTTGTTCTCGCAACCGAGGACCTCGGTGATGCTCACGATCTTGCGCGTACCGTCGCGCAGGCGCGACTGCTGCACGACCACGTTGACCGCCGAGCCGATCTGCTCGCGGATGGCGCGCGACGGCAACTCTGCGCCGGCCATCAGCACCAGGGTTTCGAGGCGGCTGATGCAGTCGTGCGCGTTGTTCGCATGGAGCGTTGTCAAGGATCCATCGTGGCCGGTGTTCATGGCCTGGAGCATGTCCAGGGCCTCGCCACCACGGCACTCACCGACGACGATGCGGTCCGGCCGCATGCGCAACGAGTTGATGACCAGGTCGCGAATCGAGACACGTCCGCGGCCTTCAACGTTGGCGGGCCGCGTCTCGAGCGTGACCACATGATCCTGTCGCAGCTGGAGCTCGGCCGCGTCCTCGATGGTGACGATGCGCTCGTCGGAGGGGATGAAGCTGCTGAGGATGTTGAGCGTCGTCGTCTTTCCGGAGCCGGTACCGCCGCTGACCACCACGTTCATCTTCCCGCGAACGCACGCCCGCAGAAAGCGAACCATGTCCTCGGTGACCGACCCGTACTTGATCAGGTCTTCGATGGTGAGCGCTTCCTTGGCGAACTTTCGGATCGTCATGGTCGGTCCGCGCAGCGCGAGCGGCGGAATGATGACGTTCACGCGGGAACCGTCCTTGAGACGCGCATCGACCATCGGCGACGATTCATCGACACGCCGGCCGATGCTGCTCACGATTCGATCGATGACCTGCATCAACTGCTGATCGCTCTCGAACGTGACCGGGCTCAACGTGAGCTTGCCATGTTGTTCGACGTAGATCTGCTTGTAGCTGTTGATCATGATTTCGGTGATGTCATCGCTCGAGAGCAGTTCCTCGAGCGGCCCGAGCCCGAGCACGTCGTTGGCGAGAATCTCGACAAGCCGGAGGCGATCGGGCCGGCTCATCGTGATGTTCTGCTCGGTGATCACGTCGTTGAGCAGTTCGCTGATGCGCTGGCGCACCACCTCCGGCGGTACCGAGTCCGTCCCCTGGGCAAGCTCGTCGACCAGCCGCTGATGCACCTTGCCGCGAAGGGCGACGTGGGTGTTGGCGTGGCCGCCCATCTTGCTGAGGCCGGGCCGGGCCATCGCGCCGGCGCGGTTCAGCAGCGTCGGAGCGGCGCGCTGAGGCTCCGGAGTGGGCGCAGGTCGCTCGACCTCGAACGGACGCGGCGCAGGCGCAGGAGCCGGCGCGGCAGGGGTTGCCGGGGCCGGGGACACGCCGCCTGGGCGGTTCTGCCAGCCTGCCGGAGGGAATCGATCCGCGCCGTCGTCAGATCCACGATCCGGCGACGGCGAGGGTGCCGGGGACGAAGGCGCGCTTGGGGTGGGCGCAGGAGTGGTCCCCTCCGCCTTTCGCTGCACTCGGTCGAGCAAAGACATCTGAGCTCAAACCACCTCATGTGATCGCGTTGCAATACCTGCCCGAAGGCTGGATCAAGCATCCCTGGGATGTACGACCAACGGTGCAACGATCCTGTCGAAGCAGCGTCCCAGGGGCTCTGAGGGAGGTTTGATAGGCACCGGCCGGAACGGATCGGTCGTGATTCAAGTGCCCATTCACGTGAAGGATCGCCGTATGGAACGTCGGCCGCTGCCCTCGGCGTGGGACGAACTCGTGCGCACCGCCTCCGCGGTCCGGACGACGCCTGCGCTCGAGATCGCGACAACTGCCGAGCGCAGGCGCCTCCGAAGACGCATCCGCCCGATCGTCATGAGCGCGGCGATCCTGACCGCAGCCGGGCTCGCGGTGCTCCATCTCGCTGCCGGCACTGGCGCGGTCAGCGCCAGCAGCGGTGAGGATTCCCAGATGTTCTCACTGACCAACAGCGACCGAGCCAGCAACGGTGTGCACTCGCTGGTGTTCAGCAGCACCCTCGAGAACATCGGTGAAGGCGCTTCCTACAACTGCAATGGCATCGAGGTCCACGGCCGGTCCGACGACATGATCCAGCGCAACTACTTTGCGCATCCGATCCTGGGATGCGGCCAGCTGGTGTTCTCGATGATGCAGGCGTACGGCATTCACTACAGATCAGCCGGTGAGAACATCGGGTGGGAGTCCGGTGCCTCAAGTCCCGCCAGCTATCTCAACAGCGCCTTCATGAACAGCCCTGACCATCGTTCCAACATCCTCGACAGCAGCTACACGGAGATGGGCGTCGGATCCGACGAGAGCGCCCCCGGCGCGACCTGGACCGGCGTGGGAAGCGAGCAGAACGTCTGGATGTTCAGCGAGGAGTTCGCACAGGTGGGCTCGTCGTCGTCGCCACCGCCACGCAAGACGCCTTCTCCGGGCTCGGGCTCTCGGAATTCGCCGGCGCCGAAAGCCCCCGCCGTCGCTCCCGCGACCACCGCGCCGGCGTCGGCAGCGCCCACAGCCACCCCGCTCGTGATCCCGACCGGAAGCCTCCCTCAGAACCTTCCCGCGCCGCCGGTGGACCAGTACGAAGGCCTGTTCCCGAACACGATCGAATCCGTCCTCGAAGCATTCCTCAACTTCTAACCGCGAAAGGGCCACCACCCTGACTCAGCTCAGCACCCTCGAAGCGACCGCGGGCGACCTCGATGGCAACATCGTCGTCGCTGCCGGTCTTCGCAAGATCTACCGAATCAGCCGCCCACCACGGGAGGCGATTCGCGGCGTCTCGCTCACCGTCGCGGCAGGCGAGTTCATCGCGATCATGGGGCCGAGCGGATGCGGCAAGAGCACCCTGCTGCACATGCTCGGTGGCCTCGAGCCGCCCGATCAGGGGACGGTCACGATCCAGGGGATCGATGTCTACAGCCTCGCCGATGAGGAGCGCTCGGCCTTCCGCCGCGACCACATCGGGGTCGTCTTCCAGTTCTTCAACCTGCTTCCCACCCTCACCGCGGCCGAGAATGTCGGGCTGCCGCTCCGGCTCCGCAACGAGGCACCGAGCCGGCATCGCCAGAAGCTCTCCCGGCAGACGATCCATGACCGCGTCGACGCAGTCATGGAGCAGCTCAACCTCCACGGTCTCCAGGGGCACGGTCCCGAGGAGATCTCGGGTGGCGAGCAGCAGCGAGTCGCGCTCGCCAGAGCACTCGCCGCCTCCCCCTCGCTGCTGCTCGCTGACGAACCCACCGGCAACCTCGACTGGACGAGCGGCCACGAGGTGATGGCGCTGCTCAGCCGGCTCTGCCGCGAGGAGCATCAGACGGCGGTGCTGGTGACCCACGATGCCCGGGTCGCAGCCTACGCGGACCGGGTGCTGATCATGCGCGACGGCGAGGTGGTCGACGACGTCGCCCTGAGCCACGCCGGGCAGGCGCCGGATGCGATCCCGGACGCGACGGTCCTGGTGGCGAGGCTCGCCAAGCTGGATCTGTGAGCGACTTCCTGCTCCTGGCGGTTCGCGCCATCCGGGCGCGCCCGCTCCGGAGCACCCTCACCGCGAGCGCGGTCGCGCTCGGCATTGCGGTCGTCCTGGCGGTGCAGATCGCGATCCAGGGACTCACCGTCCAGGCGGGAGAGGCCCAGCTGCAGCAGGCCGGGGCCTCATCGCTCGACGTCCGCGTGGACAGCGCGTCGGGACTCGTCCCGGCGCAGATCACCACGCTCTCCGATCTTCCCGGGGTCGTCCAGGCGGTCGCCCTCTATGAGAAGGAGGTCACCGCCGGACCGGCCGGGAGCAGCCTCGAGGGTGCCACGGTCACGCTGGTCGGTCTGCAGGATTCGAGCGCCGCGCTGCGCAGCGTCTCGGTTGTCTCCGGGCGGCTCCCGCTCCCGGGGAGCACCTCGGAGGTGGCGATGGACCAGGGCCTGAGCAGCGCGATCACCGGCGGCTTCGGCAGCCCGATCAAGCTCGGTCAGAAGATCCAGCTCGTCACCAGCACCGGTCCCGACCTGTTCACGGTTGTCGGTTTCACGTCAGGCACCGATGGCGGCCCTTCGTTCACCCATGACGCCGTCTTTGTCGATGACGCGGCGATGTTCGGGCCCTTTGCGCTCGGACTGCGAACCCCGTTGGTTGCGCTGCGCTTCGGGCCAGGGGCGACCGTGGCGACGGTCTCGCAGGAGGTCCATGCCAAGTTCGGCGCATCCGTGACCACGTACGACCCGCGAGCAGGCGCCACGGAGCCGCTGGCCGACCTCCAACCGCTGCTCGTGCTCGCCACTCTTCTGAGCTTGATCGTCGGAGCCGGGGTCACCGCCAACAGTGCAGCCCTGGCCGCCTACGAGCGCCGGCGCGAGATCGGCCTGCTCCGCGCGGCCGGGGCATCGTCTCGGCAGGTGTTCCGGCTCTTCGCGATGGAGGTCGCAACTGTTGCCCTCGCCGGTGTCCCCGTGGGCGTGATTGCCGGGCTGGTGCTGGGCGCGATCTTCAACAGCAGCCTCTCGCCCGCCGATCTCGCCGCCCCGTCCCTCGCGCCGCAGGTAGGCCAGATCGTGGCGGCGATCGCCGCCGGCCTCGGCGCCGCGCTGATCGGGGGACTCCTCCCCCTCTTTGCGGCGGCCCGGCTCCCCATCCTCGACGCGCTCCGGCCCCACCCGATCGGTGAGCATCAGCGCGCGGGGCTGCTGTTCCGGGCGGCCAGCCCAGTCCTACTGGTGGTTGCCGCCCTCTGCTTCCTGAGCAATGCGAGTGGCGTGGTTGCGCTGGGCGTCATCGCGCTCCTGCTCGGGCTGGTGGTCGCGCTGCCCCTGATCGCTCCCCCGGTCATCCGGCTGCTGGCTATGGCGATCTCTCCATTCGTCAGCGGCGCTGAACCCGGGGCCGCGCACCTCATCCGGGCTCGCAATCGGACGGCGATGACCGCCGCGGGTCTGTCCATCGCCATTGCGACTGCGGTCGGAGCAAGCGCGCTGAGCGCCGGGGCATTGACGGCCAGCGACAGTTGGGTGTCAGGCCTCTTTGGTGGCAACACGTTGGTGACCAGCCCGGTGACCCAGGACGACCAGGTGGAAGGGGCCGTTGCCGGCAGCGCCGGCGTTGCCCAGGTGACACCACTGCGCTTCCTGTCCGAGATGGTTTCGGGTGCCTCCGAGGGGGTCGCCGCAATCGACCCAGCCACCTACTCGTCGCTCGGCGGCCTCGATGTCGTGTCCGGTGACCGCACGACGGCGCTGAACGCTCTCGAGGATGGACCAAGCTTTCTCGTGCCCGCCGGGCTGGCGGCCGCCACCGGCTGGACGGTCGGCTCGCAACTCCCGGTCGACACCCAGAAAGGAACCGTGTATTTCACGATCGTCGGCGTCGTCAGCCACTCCTTCCCCGCCGGCGACGGCGGCGAGAGCCTCGTCATGGCCGACGACCTGGCACGAAGCTACTTCGGCTCGGCCGCCGACGGATTCGATGACCTCGTGGTGGTGACCCGAGGCTCGGAAGCGACCATCGATGCCACCGCCGCCAGTTACGGGATGCGAGCGGTCCCGGTGAGCGTGATCGAGGGCGACGCCCGCGATGCGCTGCAGCACTCGATCGGGCTGGTCCTTGCAGTTGCGGTCATCTCCGTGATCATCGCCATGCTCGCAGTCATCAACACGCTGCTCGTCAACGTCCGCCAGGGAACCCGGGAGCTTGCGCTGCTGCGTGCAGTCGGGCTCGGCAGCCGCCAGGCGATGCGCCGGGTGCTCACCGAAGCCGGACTCCTCGCCGGCGCTGCAACACTGATAGGGATCGCCGCCGGCTGTCTGATCGCCGAGCCGATGCTCCAGGCGAGCAGCACGCCGACCTTTGTTCCCGGCTTCGTGTTTCCCCTCGAGACAGTGATTGTGCTCATTCTCGTCGTCGTCCTGGCTGCAGTCGTTGCCACCATCGGTCCAGCTCGCAGAGCGGTGCGAACCTCAGTGCTCAGCGCGCTGCGACACGAGTAACCGCGATGCCCCCCGTTGGCGGGTTCAGCGGTCGCATCCTCGCCGTTGTACTGACAGTGCTGGTCCTCGGCGCCTGTGGCAGCGATTCGCCCGCATTGTCAGCCGCGAATCCGGTGCACTACCTGATCACCATCGATCAGCTGGTGGCTCCCGATTTCACGGTCTCCACTGCGGCAGCGCACGTCACCGCCGCAACCATCGCGAACGGCGACGACTCGCTCGCGCAGGCACTCACCTCAGCCGGTCTGCAATCTGCCGCGAGCGTTGAGTATCAGCGTGGCGTCGACTTCGGCACGAGCAATGGCCCCATCGATGTCGTCGCCACAGTCGAGCGCTTCGGCAGTGTGGGCGGAGCCTCGAGCGCGTACGAGGTGACAGCGCGATACCTCGACGCCATCCAGGGGGCGGTGCCGACCTCAACCGGTCCACTCGGAGACCAGGCGCACGCAATCAATGTGGTCCGGAACACCGCCTCGGGCATCCTGGCGGTCGAGGTCACCATCGTGTGGCGCGTCGGCAACCTCCTGAACCTCATGATCGCGCGCGGTCGCTACGGCGGCACCCGCCTCGACGACGCCCTCGTCCTAGCGGGATTGCAGACCCAGAACGAGACCGCCCCCGGTTGAGGCCGCAAGAGCTGAGAGCGGACGCACGAGATTCCGGGGGCGGGTATTCACCACTGAGCGGAGGACGGAGGAGACCCCGGCGGAGGCTGAATAGTCCGGTTTGAAGCCGGAGCCGGGGTCTCCTCCGTCCGCCTTAGGGGGCTCTGCCGTCCGCCCCCCGAGATCTCGTCCGTCCGCTCTCAGCTCTTGCGAGGTTCCCATCGAAAACGGAGGACGGCGAGGATCACAGCGCCGGCGCCCCACGCGGCCATGATCAGGAGATCGTTGCCGTTGAAACCTGAGGCCGATTGATGTCCCGGGTCGAACGCGGTGAACATCCCGTCGATGAAGTGACGCACCGGAAACCACTCGGCGATCTGCGCGAGGATCGATGAGGAGGGCACCGGAAAGAACGTCCCCGAGATGAACACGATCGGGAGAAACACGCCGTTGACGATCGCCGGTGCCGCTTCCGCGTTGGGGATGGCGATCGTCATCGCCATGCCGAGTGCGCAAAACGCGAGGGCGCCGACGCCGATTGTCACAGCTGCTGCGCCGATGTGCTCGCGGCACGTCGATGCCGTACACGACGATCCCGAATCCGGTGGTCAGCAGTGCGAGGACGATGCTCACGATGATCGATGAGCCGACGACGCCCGAGATGAACGCCCAGGTTGGAAGCGGTGTGCCACGCAGCCGCTTGAGGATGCCGTTGTCCCGTCGCAGTGACAGCCCGATCGAGATGTTCGTGAAGCAGGCGCCCATGACCCCGAACGCGACCAGCGCCGGGATGTAGTAGTTGTCATACGTCGTGCTGACCGTGCCAATCTGCACGTGCTGACCTTTGAACAGCGTGGCGAACACCACAAGGAAGATGATCGGGAAGAGGAACGCGAAGAACGCGCTTGCAGGGTTGCGCCAGAACGATTTCTGCTCGAAGACGACCTGGCGCAATGCGATGCCGCTGGTGCTCATGACTTGGTCAGCTCCAGGTAGACGTCTTCAAGCGACGGGCGCGTGACCTCGAGGTTCGGCAGCTCGATCCCATGCGCCACCGCCCACGTGGTCAGGTCGTTCAGCGTGCGCGTCGGCGTCTTCGTCTCGATGACTGCAGTGCCGTCATCGAAGCGCGCCTGCAACGGCAGCGCCACCGCGTCGACACCGTTCGGCAGCTCGAAGCGGATGTGCGTGAGCTGGTCGGTGCCGGCACGCAATGTTTCCGGTGTGCCCTGGGCGACCACCAGACCTGCCGCGATGACGCAGATGCGATCGGCGAGATACTGTGCCTCGTCCATGTAGTGGGTCGTGAGCACGATCGTCTTGCCGAGCGTCCGCATGTTGCGCACAACTTCCCAGGCAGCGCGTCGAGCGGAGGGATCGAAGCCCGTCGTCGGCTCGTCGAGGAACACGAGCTCAGGGTCACCCACCAGGCCGAGTGCGACGTCGAGACGGCGCTGCTGGCCGCCGGAGAGCTTGCGGACCCGCTCCCCCGCTTTCTCGGTAAGCCCGACCAGCTCGATGATCTCCGCCGCAGGGCGGGGGGCCGGATAGTAGCCGCGGTAAAGCTCGACAAGCTCGGTGACCGAGAGCATCGGGGGCACGGCCGCCTCCTGGAGCACGAGCCCCACACGCTCCTTGAGCTTCCGCCCACCCGTGTGCGGGTCGAGCCCAAGCACGCTGACGTTGCCGGCATCGCGCGTGCGGTAGCCCTCGAGGATCTCGATCGTGGTGGTCTTGCCGGCCCCATTGGGCCCGAGAAGCCCGAAGACCTCCCCTTCCTCCACGGTGAAGGAAATACCACGAACTGCCTCGACGGCTCCGTAGGACTTGCGCAAACCGTCGACCACGATGGCTGTCACCGAAAGTGTCTCCCCTGTATGACGAGCGGTCACAGAGTTGTTGCGCCATGGTGCCAGAGACCGGGGTCGGTGCCGACCACAATTGCCGCAGCGCATGACCATGACTACAACCAACGTGGAGATCCTGCGCCAGGGCTGGCTCGACGCCGCCTCCGCCCTGGCGCCCGGACTCGACGCACTGCCTGAATTCCTCGAGCACGGCCTCGAAGCCGCCGTCATCGACGAGCGCCTTGACGAGCAGTCGCTGCTGCGGGTCGTCACCGAGGTGACCTCGGCGGCCGCGGACTCGCTCCCGGCCGAGGAGCTGTACTTCCTCACGCGCCGCCTCCAACGCGCAGTCTACGAGTACCTGCTCTCGCTTGACGCTCTCCCCGAGCCGCCGCCGCGTCGCGACGCCTCCAACGGCCACCCCGCTCCCGATACCGCGCTCATCGGAGCTGAGGAAGTCGCTGCGCTCGGCCGCAACGGCCATGTCAAGACCGTCGTTGAACCGCACCTCCTCAAGGCCACCCCCGTACCCGAACTCGAGCCTGAGCCGACGCCCGAGGCGCTTCCCGACGTCGTGCCGGAGACCAACGCCGAGGCGCTGCCGGAGACGTCCGCGGAGACCGCTGCGGCTGATCGCGTCGAGGCCGGTCTCGCGGAGCTCGATGCCCAGCTGTCACCCGATGAGGTCGACGACGCCCCTGTAGCTGCGGCCGAGCCCGAGAACGAGACGGCCTCCCCCGAGGCACCGGATCATGGAGTGGAGCCATCGACGCGACCGGCCTTCACCCTTTTCCGGCGAAACGGAACCGCGTCCAAGGCAGACAAGTCGGCGCAGGCAAATGGCACCGAAAATGTTGGCGCCGAGCCTGCCGCAGCCAATGGGTCGGGCACAGCCCACGCTGACGAGAACGGCGATGATGCCGAATCGTTCGTGAAGCCGAAGAGTGGCTTTCACCTCAGTGACCTCGCGGACTTCGCCGTTGTCCAGCGTTCGGCCGTTGCCCCCGAGGCGCCCCAAGAGTCCGAGCAGAGTTCAAGCAAGAGCCCGAGCAGAAGTCCAGGCAGGAATCTGGACAGAAGTCCAAGCAGAAGTCCGACCCCGCCGCGTTTCTCGAACGCCTGGATGCCGTCCAACCTGAGCCGGCCCAGGAGTTCACCGAGGCCGAACCCGTTGGGGAAACGATCCCCGCGCAGGCGGCGCGCGAAGCCGCGAGCGGCGCCGCGGCGAGAGGCTGGCGGCTCCGCGACGACGACGCGGATACGCATGACCTGACTTCGGAGACCGACTCCGACGACAATCGATTCGAAACCGACCCCGAGGTCGTCGAGGCCCGTCTCGAGATCAACGACCGGCTCCGCCGCCGGCGCTGCGATGAGGCTGCCGCGCTGCTCCAGCGACTCGCGAATGACGTGGGCGGACGGGCACTTGCGGAACTTGCGCTCGACGCGGGAGATCGCTGCCGGGCGCTCGGCAAGGGCAACGCGGCGCTCAGCTGCTACCTCGCGGCCTCGCGCGCGGATCCCGTGCACGAGACCCCGCTGTTGCGACTCGCCGACATCTGCATCGACGATCACGACATCGACCTTGCGGTTTCGTACCTGGAACGCGTGACCCGGTTGCGCAGATTGCGCAATGACGACAAGGGCGCGTTGAAGCTGTACCGCAAGATCGTGACCATCGCACCGTACCGAGACGACATTCTCGCGATGTTGATGCGCGCCCAGGCCAACGGCCGCTTCGACGAATAAACAGTTCATGAACCGCTGCCGGTCACACGTTGCGTGGCCTTGCTCGTCCGCTGTGCGATGCGTTTGTTACCGAAAGGCGATGAACGGCAGGGTGGATTCGATCCACACTCGGGTGCGGCCGTCATCCAAGCCAGCAGATAGCTGTGCTGGATGCAGCGTAGCCGCAACCGCGTGACCGACACAAACTGAGACAACCGAGGAGAACAGGTGGCCATCCAGGCGAACAAACCGAACAGCCGGATCTTCTTGCTTCTTGGAGTCGTGCTGGCTGCGGCGGCGGCGGTTGCCGTGCTGCTCCTGGTGCGCTCGAATGCACCAGCGAATGAAGTCAGCGTTGTCGTGTCCGACACGAGCATTCCCGCTGGTACGACACTGACACCCGCTATGGTGGTGGTGGCGCAGGTGCCACTGACCGCAAAGCCGGGTGACGCGTACACCGACCCGGTGGCCGTGGTCGGCAAGGTGACTCAGGTCGCGCTTGCCAACAACACCCCGCTGGTCCCTGGATTCTTCTCGACACCCGCCTTGTCGATCACGTCGAGTGGTACCGGGACTGGAACTGCTGTGACTGACGTCGAGACGCAGATCACCAAAGGCTATGTCGCGGTTGCCATACCGACCACGACGGCGCTCCCGGCGAGCATCCCGGGCCTCGTGCAGAACAACTTCACCGCTCCGCTCGTCTCCGCCGCGGGCTACATCGAGCCGGGTGACCACATCGACATCCTCGTGCAGTCGACCAACGGCAGCATGGGCCTTCGCTACACCTTCCAGGACCTCATCGTGCTGCGAGCCGGTTCCTCCGGTACCTCAGGGACGGCCACTCCGGACGTGCTGCTCGTCGAAGTGCCTCGCGCGCAGGCACCGCTGCTCACCGGTCTCATGATCGGTGACGGACACGAGTTCGTCGTCAAGTACGTCCTTCGGCCCGAGTCGGAGTGGGGCAAGCTCACCGCGACTGGCTACACCCCGAACTACGAGTCGACCGGCGCAGCCGACATCCCGTCGGTGAAGCAGACCATCGTGACTCCAGGCACCCTGGACAGTCTCTTCGGCGGCTGACAGTCATGACGCCAGCCGCAGTTGTCGCAGCGGCCCTGGCCGCGTCGGCAGTCCTCTCGATCTTTGCCTATCTCCTCAGCCGTGGCCAGAACCAGGCTGGGGAGATGGCCCGGCGCCTCAACCAGTACGGTGGCGACACGGTGGTAGTCACCGCGCCACCGCGGGTCAAGACCGGCAACGCGATTCGAGATCTGCTCGACGGACTCACCAGTGGTCTGAACCCGCTGCTGTCGCGCACGTCGCATACGGGCAAGCTTGCTGACGACCTTCAGAAAGCCGACCTCAAGCTGAAGTCGTCTGAGTGGCTCCTCGCCGTTGTCGGCCTGGGTGTGCTCGTCGGCCTGCTCGTTGCGTTCCGCTACGGCCAGCCGCTCGCATTCATCCCGTGCCCCATCGTCATCTACTTCCTGAGCGGCTTCTTCCTGAAGTTCCGCCAGAAGCGGCGCACCCGCGCATTCAACAATCAGCTCGGCGACACGCTGATGCTGCTGAGCAACGCGCTCAAGGCTGGACACTCCTTCGCGCAGGCCCTTGCGTCGGTCGCGAAGAATGCGAATCCGCCGATCTCTGACGAGTTCGCGCGCGCAACCCGTGAAATCGCACTCGGTATCAACGTCGATGAGGCGCTCAACCACATGGTGGTGCGCAACAAGTCCGAGGACTTCGACCTCATGGTCACCGCGGTGCAGATCCAGCGTGTGGTCGGCGGCAACCTCGCCGAGATCCTCGACACCATCGCGTTCACGATCCGTGAGCGCGTGCGTATCCAGGGCGAGATCCGAACCCTGACTGCTCAGGCTCGCGCCTCGGGCTGGATCATCACGATCCTGCCGATCGCGCTGGCTGGTTTCCTTGCGCTGATCTCACCGTCGTACTTCGATCCGATGATCACCGATCCGCTCGGGCACATCATGCTCGGCGTGGCGATCTTCTCGATCGCATGCGGCGCGGTTGCGATCCAGAAAATCGTGAAGATCGAGGTCTGACGTGAGCCTTCTCGCCATCGGTCTCGCAGCCGCCCTCGGTGGCGGCATTCTGCTCATCGCATTCGGCCTCGCAATGTCGGTTTCACCGCGTCAGACCGACCTGCTCGAAGCTCGACTCGCTCAGTTCGCCGAGGCCGGCCACGCGCCGGCAACGCTCGCTGAAGTCGAGATGTCGCTGCCGCTGTTCGACCGCGTGATCCGCCCATTCCTGGACAAGATCGGCAATCAACTCAACAGAAACGCGGGTCAGGGCAGCACCGACGCACTCCAGGAAAAGCTGAACCTCGCGGGGCGCCCCATGGGGCTCAATGCCTCGGGATTCCTCGCGCTTCGGCTCCTCTCCATGCTGCTCTTCACCGCGGTCGGACTCGCGCTGGCGCTTTTCGGCGCGCTGGCGATGCCGCTCTTCGCAGTCGTCCCACTGGGCGGCCTGATCCTCGGATACCTCGCCCCCCAGATGGTGGTCGCCCGGCGGATCAAGAAGCGTCAGAAGGAGATCCTGCTCGCGCTTCCGAGTGCGCTCGATCTGCTCACGATTTCGGTTGAAGCAGGGCTCAGCTTCGACGCCGCCCTCACCCGGGTGGTCGACAAGTACAACAACGAGTTCTCGCGAGAGCTGACGATCATGCTCAACGAGGTCCGCCTCGGTCGCCCACGTCTCGAGGCACTCGATGATGTCGGCCGGAGGTGCAAGGTCGAGGAGCTGAGCAACTTCATCCAGGCGATAATCCAGTCGGAACAGCTCGGTGTCGGCGTTGCCAACGTGCTCCGCATCCAGTCAGAAGAGATCCGCCGCAAGCGCCGTCAGCGCGCCGAGGAACAGGGTCAGAAAGCGCCACTGAAGATGCTCTTCCCGATGGTCGGATGCATCTTCCCGACGCTCTTCATCGTCCTGCTCGGGCCTGCGGTCATCGAGGTCGCCCACCAGTTCGGCTCCGGCGGGGGCTGACGCCGGAGGACCGCGGCTCCGGCTTCAGACCGGACTATTCATCCGTGCCGGGGGCGGAGGAGACCCCGGCTC
The DNA here is from genome assembly GCA_963830305.1 of Candidatus Dormiibacterota bacterium. Lineage (GTDB taxonomy): Bacteria > Chloroflexota > Dormibacteria > Aeolococcales > Aeolococcaceae > Palsa-851. The sequence continues at coordinate 289,984 of CAWHLW010000009.1, forward strand.
CGGCTTCAAACCGGACTATTCAGCCTCCGCCGGGGTCTCTCCCGCCCTGGCTCAGCTTCAAACCGGACTATTCAGCCTCCGCCGGGGTCTCCTACGTCCCTGGCTCAGCTTCGATCGGGTCTTTCACCGTCTGCGGGTCCGTCCGCTTAGGACAGCTGGCGGAGAACGCGTTCGAGCTGACGGCGCCTGGCAATGCGCCATCTTGCCCTGAGCGCCGGCACGGAGCGGTACACGTCGGGGACCGGCGCATCCTCAAGTGCGGACTCGCGGAGCATCGCTGCGACCGTCTCGCGAAGTTCCACGAGGCGGAGGCCTCGGGCTACCTCGAGAGCTGCTGAGATGCGTGCTTCCTCGCCGGATCGCATCCAGTCCTCGAGCGCGTCGACGAGACCCTCGCGGCCGTCGCCGATGACGATCCGCGCGTATTCGGTGAGCTGCTCCGTGAGCGTGGCCACGTTGGATTCGAAGCGCCGCTCCAGGTAGGCGAGGATCGCGTCGCGGGCGCTCTGATGGGCGAGTACGGCGATGAGCCCGGGGGCGGTCCGCCCGATCAACAGCTTCTCGAACGGCGACACCTCGAGGTACCCGATGTGGGCCCCGGCGCTCGACACCAACCATGGGCTGCCGTCGCCTCGGTAGAGGCAGAGGTTGTCCGGAAGCCCGGGATGCTGCCAGCCGTACAGGCCCCCGGTTGCCTCCTGGAGCACCGTGACGCTCTCCCGGCTCAGGGCGTAGCGGACCAGGCTTCCGGCCGACGTGATGCTCTTGGCCTGCTGGAACCGCGCCAGGCTCTCGACTGTGGCCTGCCCCTCCGGATCCATCTCGCTCGCCGGCACGGTGAGCACCGCCGTCGTGCATTGCACCAGGGCGCATTCGAGCAACCCGGCGTAATCAGGACCCGTGGGCTCGTCCAGGAGATCGTAGGTCTTGCGAGCGGAGACGTCGCTTCGAGACGTCCGCAGGAGTGGTTGCACAGAGCAATTCTGTAACGAAAACTCCGGTTCCAGTGCGGCAAACGCGTGTTACGGTCATTTTGTGGGCGCGATAGCCGCATCTATCGACAGCACTCCAGGCCAGGTCTTCGCCGACGCACTGCTCGTTGTGGCAGTGGCAGTCAACGTGTATCTGGGGTGGAGTCACGGACTCATCCGCCGCGTTTTCACCGCGGTGGGCGTCTTTCTTGCGTGCTTCGCCGCATCAAACCTGGGCAACGCGATCGCGGCCCTGATCCACGCCCACAACGCCGATGCCAACGCCTGGGCGTTCGTCGCGATCTTCGTGTTCGTGATCGTCGTGTTCGAGGTGCTCGGCGCGCTCCTCAACGAGCGTCTCGAGAAGATCGTCGTCGCTGCGTTCGACAGGATCGCCGGTGTGCTGGTGGGCGCGGTGGTCGGCGTCGCCGAGGTGCTCATCCTGTTCCTCGTGGCCATCTCCGTGAGCGGACCGAGCTCGACGACCCATACGAGCATGTCGCAGGACATTCATGCGGCGACGTTGAGTGGCGCGGTGGTTCGTCTCGAGCCCCAGGTGACGACCCTCTTCGCGCCCGCACTCCCGTCCAACCTGAGCAGCCATTTCGCTCAGAACGCGGTGGTGGTCACTCCGCCCGTCTGACCCGATGGCGCCGGCTCAACGGGCCGAGGTGACGTCCGCTGGAAAGAAGGTCTTGACCACCGAGCCGAGGCCGACAAGGTTGAACGGCTTGGTGATCAGATGATTCGCCCCAGCGAGGCGCGCGCGCTCGATATCGTCATCGCTCGAGAGGGCGCTGAACATCACGATGGGGATCTCGGAGGTGGGCGCGTTGCCGCGAATGCGCTTGCAGGTCTCGATGCCGTCCATGCCGGGCATCATGATGTCGAGGATCACGAGGTCCGGCGCACGCGCCTCGACCTGCGCGAGGCCGTCCTCGCCGTTCTCGGCGGTGGTCACGTCGTAGCCCTCGATGCCGAGGTACATCGCAACGATGTGGAGGAGCCTGGGATCGTCATCAACGATCAGGATGCTGCCTCGCGTCATACCTACGCCCCCGCTCCACCCTGGGGCGCGCTGAGGCGACCGTCTGCCATGTACTCAGAAAGGTCGCGCTCGTGCCCGAGCCCGCGCTCGATCGAATCGAGCACACGCTGGTAGAACTCCTCGCGTTCCTTGCGATCCTCATCAGGGGCGACAGCCTCGCCGCGCACGCGATGCTGGATCCAGGGCGGGACGAGTTGCTCCACCGTGTTCCCGCCGACCTTGACGCTAATCATGGTGTCGTCGAGCTCCTCGACGACGATGCTCACCCTGTGAGCGATGCCGACGTGGCTGTCGAGCCGCCAGGCCCGCTCCCAGGCGCGCTGCCGGCCGATGCCGAGATAGATCAGCGTCACCGGATCGGCGACCAGCTGCCCTCCACTTCCAGAGCTGAGCTCCTTGAGGAGGAGGCGCCAGACGTCGCCGTCGATCTGCCGCGACACCCAGCCGACCAGTGACGGCGCCCGGTTGTCGAGGTCCGGGAGCGACACCGCCAGCGAGCTGTCAAGGCTCGGCAGCGCGCTGACGACACCGGCGTGGCGACGGCAGTACACGTGGTCCTCGATGGTGACCCGGTGTTCAGGGCACCAGGCGGTCCTGCATTCGCGGCCGCGGCGGTCGACGTATTCGCAGGGCGCGCCGTCCGAGGACGTGCATCCACCCTGTGTGCAGGGATGGAGCGACCTGGGCGTGGACTCGGCGGACATCAGCTGATCCACAGTAGCATCGGTCGGCCGAGCGCGAACCCTGCCCATCTACCAGACCAACGGAATGAGCCGGCGCGTCTGCGCGGCATAGATCCTGTACTCAGGAAAGACCCGAGCGAGCAGCCCCTCCTCGAAACGAGCTCTGAGCATCTGCACCCCGATGAACGGAATCAGCGTCAGCGTGGCCCAGAGCGCCGGCCGGGCGAGGACGAGCGCGACGGCCGCGAGAATCTCGGCGGCATAGAGCGGATGGCGGATGAACCGATACGGTCCTGCTGTGACCACCCGCCGTGCCTCGGGGATGATGCTCAGGTTGCGGCGCAGATAGAGCAGTCCATACACCCCGAGGACGAAAGCGCCGAGCGCCAGCGGAGCGGAGATGTCACGGATCACCACCCAAGGGGTGAACAGCACCGGATTGGGAAACGCTCCGACCACCAGGAGCATCGTCGTCCCCACCAGTCCCGCCGTGCGGGCGATTGCTCGCCCGTCGCGAGCGCGGGGTCTGGGACGCACCAGGTAGATCCCCACCGGGATGACGCAGAACAGCAGGTAGACGCCGGTGGTGAGCGGCCCCGCCAGGTAGTTGCCGAATCCGGCATGCACGGGAAGCGCGTGCACCTGCGAGAGCAGATTCGACAGCACACGCCATCCGAGCAGGGCGAACAGCACCGCCGGAAGTGAACGCCCGAAAACCAGAAATCGGATTTCTTCGACGCGACGTTCCAGGTCCCCACGGCGTGCTGGAATCGCGACCGCCTCGGCCATGGCCGGAGTCTAGGTCAGCCCAATTCAGAGCGACGCTCTCGTAGCCCGGTTGTCATGGAATCACCACGGTTTCTCGTTGCCGGAGCACCGTCCGTGGCGTGTCCGATCCTTCGTTACCAATATTTAGCACGCAGGCCATTCCGTTGCAGCAGCAGGGGCCCACACTCGCATCAGTCGGGTCCGAGCAAACATCTCGGCCTCGAAAATTCAACCCGAAAGGAGGTGAAACACAGAATGGATATGCTGAGCACCCTGTACCTTCGCGCAACAGAGTTCATCGCTCGCAAGCGTGAGGAGGCTGAGGAAGGCCAGGGCATGGTTGAGTATGCGCTCATCCTCGTCCTTATCGCCATCGTCGTTATCGTTATCCTGCAAGTCGTCGGCAAGCAGGTCAACAACGTGTTCTCGAACATCAGCAACGGCCTGGCCTCGTAGCTTTTACAAGCAACCAGGACAGTCAAGAGGAGCCGCCCATCGGGTCGGCTCCTCTTTTTATTGCATGTGAACGCTGTGTCGCACGCTCGTACCCGCCATCCACCTGCACGCGATTCGCCGTACCATGCGCTCGATGCACCTGGAGTGCGGGGGGCGCATGTGATCCGCGTACTCATCGCGGACGAGATCGCGCGAATCGTCGGCGACCTCGAGAAGCTCGAGCCATACCAAGACATCGTCGACGTGTGCGGCGTCGCACACCAGGCGTCCGCGGTGATCGAGGAAGCCTGGCTGCGCCAGCCCGATGTCCTCGTGCTGCACGAGCGTTTCGCGGACCTGCCAGCATCTGCCTTCGCGGCGCACCTCGGTTCGGTATCACCCGCGACGCGAGTGCTGCTCATGACGTCCGGTGAACCGCCGGAAACTGTGGAGGGCTGGACGGCCGGCGGGGTGAGCGAGTCAGCCGCGGGACCCGAGCTTCTCCAGGCGATTCGCGTCGCCGCGGGCATGGCCGCAACCGGTGGCGCCGGCGTGGACGGGTCACCGGAACCCGGTCAAAGCGCCGCCGAGACCGGTCCCGCGAGGCGTGGCGTTCGCGCCCCGGTGGGTCGCGCCACCATCGTGGTCGCCTTCTCCGGAAAGGGGGGCACCGGCACGTCGATGGTGGCCACCAACCTCGCGGTGAGCCTGGCCCGCGGTGCCGAAGGCCGCGCGGCACTGCTGGACACCGATCTGCAGTTTGGTGATGCGGCCGGCATGCTCCACGTCGAGCATCACCCGCTGACCATCGCCGACCTTGTGGCCCATGGCGAGGATGTCGACGCAGCACTCCTCGACGACATCCTCGCCACCGGATCTGGAGAGGTGCGAGTCCTGCGTGCACCATCGAGCCCCGAGTTGGCCGACGCGATCGGGGCCGCCCACCTGCGCTCGATCATCCGAACGGCTGCCCGGGCGCATGAGTTCGTGGTGGTCGACACGCCGTCGGGCATCGACGAGCGGGTCCTGGAGGCGTTCGAGCTCGCCGATCGCCTGCTTCTGATCACCAGCTACAACCTCAGCGCGGTGCGCGGGACCAAGGCAACACTGCTGATGCTCGAGGCGCTCGGTGTCGACCCGGATCGTGTGGATGTCGTCCTGAACCACACGCGCCCGCGCACCAACTACCGCCGCGAGGACATCGAGACGATCCTCGGGCGGGGGGTGCTCATCGACCTCCCCTACGACCCCAGGGTCGATCCCTCGCTCGACTCCGGGATGCCGATCGTGCTTGCCCAACCGCGTGCCGAGCTGTCGCGCCGCCTGACCTCGCTCGCTCAGCTCATCGCCGCGCCGGCGACGCCTGCCGACGCACGCATGATCGAGATGCCCGCGCCCGACCCACCGGTGTACCGGCGCCGATTCAGCCTGGGCCGGAGGTAAGGTGGCGCCGTGATCCGCGTCCTGGTTGCCGATGGCAGCGAGCGCATCCGCGCCAACCTCGTTCGGCGCCTCGCCTCGGAGGAGGACATCACCGTCTGCGGCACCGCAAATGACGGCGAACAGGCACTCCAGGAAGCGCTCCACCTGGTCCCCGACATCGCCGTGCTCGACGCCGGCCTCACCGGTCTCGATGGAGTCCAGACGACCGAGATGCTCGCGGAGTATGCCCCGCAGGCCGGTGTGATCCTGATGTCCATGGAGAGCGGCAGCGAGCTCTTCCGGAGGGCGATGCTCGCCGGCGCTCGCGAGGTGCTCCAGAAGCCCTTCGCCGGGGACGACCTCGTCGCCGCGATTCACCGGGTCCACGCGTTCCAGGCGCGTAAACGCGCCGCCCAGGCAGTCCACCAGCCCGCTGCCGGAGGCCCGGCAACCGCGGAAGGAGGCCGGCGGCGCGACGGCCGCATGATCACGATCGTCTCAGGCAAGGGCGGTGTCGGCAAATCGATCATCGCCACCAACCTCGCGCTGGTGCTCAACCGGCCCCACCCGGGGAGCGTCGTGCTCATCGACCTCTCGCTCCAGTTCGGCGACATTGCCGCCCTCCTCGCCATGACCCCTGACGGATCGATCGCGGAGTTCGCCGCCAGCGACGCGGGCATGGCCGACCGTCACGTCATCCAGCAGGCGCTCTCACTCGGTCCGCAGGGACTCACCGTGCTCGCGGCACCACCGAGCCCCGAGCTCGCCGACTACGTGACCACCGCTCATCTGCGCTCACTCGTCGCCGAGTTGCGCTCCACCTTCGAGACGGTGGTTGCGGACACCACGGCGCAGCTCTCCGAGATCACCCTCGAGGCGCTCGAGAACTCCGATCACATCGTGCTGGTCACCGATTTCAGCGTCACCTCGGTCAAGAACACCCGCCTGATCATGTCGGTGATCGGCGTCCTCCAGGTCGATCCGGAGCGCATTGTGGTGGTGGCGAACCACCGTGACGCGCCCCTCGCCGGGGGGATGGACAAAGCTCGAATCGAAGACTTCCTCCGTCACCCGGTTGCAGCCGAGATCCCGCACGACGCTCAGGCGATCGGCGGATCCGTGAGCTCGGGGGTCCCCGTCGTCATCGGCGGCCACTCCTCCCCCGCCACCGCCGCCTTCGAGCGCCTCGCCGCCGCTCTCACCGGCGATGCAGGACCGGAAGCCACCGCCGAACAGCCCGGCAAGAAGCGCGGCCGGCGCCGGCTGGCCTTCGGCAGGGACTAAGCGCCGCATCCTCGGACGTCGGACGCTCAGCGCCGCACACGGACGGAGGGGACCCGAGCTCCGGCTTCAAACCGGACTATTCAGCCTCCGCCCAGGTCCCCTCCGTCCTGAGCTTCAGTTTTCAGCCGTCGAAGATGCGGCGCTTAGCGGCCGAAGATGCGGCGCTTGCGCTTGTCGTCGGCCTTGCCGGCGGCGGCGCCGGCACCCACTGGCTGGCCGCCACTCGGGACGAGGGCTCCGGCGAGCTCGCGGATCGAGCGGCTGATCTCTGCCTCGGGGCTCGAGGTCACGAAAGGGATTCCGCGGTTGATGGAGTCGCCGACCACTCGCGGGTCGTACGGGATCTGGGCGCCGACGCTGTGGCGCAGATTTTGCTCGATCGAATCCTTGTTGAAGTCGGAATGCGAATCGCTGCGATCGACCACCAGGAGCACGGAACTCGGGTCCACCGTGAGGGACTCCAGCACCTTGAGCGCCAGCTTCGCGTCCTTGATCGCGGGGATCGTCAGCGCGGTGACCACGAGGATGTGCTGCGCCAACTCGATGACCTCGAGGTTGAAGTCGGCGAGGTGCGACGACGTATCGATGACCACGTAGTCGAAGGTCTTGCGCAGCTCCGCCATCACCATGCGAATATGGTCGGCGGTGATCAGGTCCGCGAGTTCGGGGCTGATGGGAGCGAGCAGGACCCGGACGCCGTTCGGTCCCTGGGCCATGATCTCGTTGAGCATCTCGGGCTCGAGGGTTTCCGACTCGACGACGTCGGTGATGCTCCGGCTGTGGTCGAGGTTGAGCATCACGCCGATGTCCCCGAACTGAAGGTCGAGATCGACGAGCGCCACGCGTGACTCGGTCTCGACGGCGAGTGCCACCGAGAGGTTGGTGGCAAGCAGCGTCTTGCCCACCCCGCCCTTGCCGGAGAAGAGCACGATCACCTCGCCGAGCGCAGCGGCTCGCGGAGCGCCGGAGCCGTCGGGGGCGGCGGCGCGCGCGAATGTCCCCTTCTTCTCCTCGAGCTGATGCACGCGCCGGATCGCCGCGACGAGCTCGTCGTGGCTGAACGGTTTGATCAGATACTCGCGTGCTCCCGCCTGCATCGCGCGGCGGAGATAGTCACGCTCACCCTGCACCGACATGATGATCACCGGCGAGGCGGGCAGCTCCTGAGCAAGCCGCTCGGTGAGCTGGATGCCATCCATGATCGGCATGTTCACGTCGGTGAGCACGATGTCGGGGAGTAGGCGGTGGGCTTCCTCGAGTCCCTGCTTGCCGTCGCCCGCGGTGCCGATGACCTCGATGTCCTCCTCGAACCCGAGGAGTTTGCGCAGGTTATCCCGCGTGCTCGCGATGTCGTCGACGATGAGGAGCCGGATCAAATCGATCGGACCTCAGCCCACCGTCAAGCGTGCTGCCTGGACTGGGTCGACCGGTATGCCTGGTCCCATGGTCGCGGCAATCGTGACCGTCTTCACGTAGGTGCCCTTGGCGCCGGAGGGCTTGGCCCGAACGATCGCATCCATCAAAGCGGCGAAATTGTCGCGCAATTTGTCGTCGTCGAACGATGCTTTACCAATTGCGGTATGAATGATGCCCGTCCTGTCATTCCGGAACTCGACGCGGCCGCCCTGGACATCCTGGATCGCCTTGGCGATATCGAAGGTCACCGTCCCCGCCTTGGGGTTGGGCATGAGACCGCGCGGGCCGAGGATCTTGCCGAGGCGGCCGACCATGCCCATGACCTCTGGAGTGGCCAGCGCGACGTCGAAGTCGATCTGTCCGTCCTGCACCTTCTTGACCAGGTCCTCGCCGCCGACGACGTCCGCCCCAGCCTCGATGGCCTCGCGGAGCTTCTCGCCGGTCGCGAATACCGCGATCCTTCTGGTCTTCCCGGTGCCGTAAGGAAGCGTGACCGTGCTCCGCACCACCTGGTCGGCGTGGCGCGGATCGATGCCGAGGCGAACGTGCGCCTCGATCGACGAATCGAACGCGGTGACCGCAGTCTGTCGAACGAGGCTCACCGCCTCGGCTGGTGGATAGAACTTCCCCGGTTCGATCGCGCTCGCGGCCTCGCGGTATTTCTTGCCGTGCTGTTTAGGCATCTTCACTTGCTCCGTGGTGTTGGCGGGCGCACCCGGGCGTCCTCCCACTCAGTGGTTAGTTGACGTTCAGACCCATCGATCGCGCCGTGCCCTCGATGATCCTGGTGGCGTGCTCCAGATCGTGGGCATTGAGGTCGGCCTGCTTGATTTCGGCGATCTCGCGTACCTGCTGCTTGGACAGCGCGCCGACCTTGTCGCGGTTCGGGTTTCCCGATCCTTTCTCGACTCCGGCGGCCTTCTTCAGGAGCTCCGACGCCGGCGGCGTCTTGGTGATGAAGCTGAAGGTCCTGTCCTCGAACACGGTGATCTGCGCAGGAATGACGCCCGACATGTTGGCCGTGCGCTCGTTGTACGCCTTGCAGAACTCCATGATGTTCAGCCCGTGCGGGCCGAGCGCAGTTCCGACGGGCGGGGCCGGGGTGGCCTTGCCTGCCTGGAGCTGCAGCTTGATGATCGTCTTGATCTTCTTCTTGCTCATTTTTTTGGGTTTCCTTGTGATGGTGCCTAGCGCAAGCGCTCGACCTGGAGCAGGTCGAGCTCGACGGGTGTCTCGCGTCCGAACATGTTGACGAGCACCTTGAGCTTGCCCTTCTCGACGTTGATCTCGGTCACCTTGCCGTGGAAGTCGGTGAACGGGCCATCGATGACACGAACGTTCTCGCCAACCTCATATTCGACGTTGACCTTGGTGGGCGCCTCGGCCTTCACCTGCTTCTGGATGCCGCGAATCTCGTGCTCCTGGAGCGGAACGGGCTTGTTGCCCGACCCGACGAAGGAGGTCACGCCCGGCGTGTTGCGAACGACGTACCACGACTCGTCCGACATCACCATGTTGACGAGGATGTAGCCGGGGAAGATCCGCTTGCTGACCTTGCGGCGCTGCCCGTCCTTGATCTCCATGACCTCCTCGGTCGGGACCAGGACGTCAAAGATCTGGTCGTGCATGTCCATCAACTCGACGCGCTTGAGAAGGTTCGCGCGAACCTTCTCCTCATGGCCGGAATACGCGTGCACCACGTACCAGCGGGCGTCCTTGGCGGAAACGGCGGCGTTGCTCACAGCGATGTTCATTCTCCCACGACGGCTACGGCGATACCGTCGGTGCGGCGGTCGGCACGGTGGTGGATGGCGCCGCGGTCGGCGTGGCGGAGGCTGCCTGGGTGGTGATCGCCTGCTTGACACCCAGGCTGAGCAGATAGTCCGCGCTCCCCACCAGGGCGGCGAAGATGATCACCGTAGCGATGACGATGCCGGTCATCCGTGCCAGCTCGTCCCGCGCGGGCCAGACGACCTTCTTCAGCTCTTCCCAGACACCGCGCAGGTAGCCGAGCGGGCCACTGCGGCCGGAGCCGCCGGATCCTGCTGGCAGCGCCGGGCGCTGTGGGCGCTGATTGCTCGGGGCGATTCGAGCCTTGGCCATTGACGGTGTTCTCTCCTGATGGTGACGCCGGGGCGAGCGGCACTGGGCGGGCGATGGCAGGGGCGGCACGACTCGAACGCGCGACCCTCGGTTTTGGAGACCGATGCTCTACCAGCTGAGCTACGCCCCTTCGGTCACTTGGTCTCGCGATGCTGCCTGTGCACGCGGCAACGCCTGCAGAACTTCCGCAACTCCAGGCGATCCGGGTCGTTGCGCTTGTTCTTGACTGTCGTGTAATTGCGTTCCTTGCACTCGCTGCACTGCAGCGTGATGATCGCGGAACCGCCCTTGGCCGTGGCCACGTGTCAATTGCCTCAAACACAAAAGAGACCTAGCGGCGCTAGGTCGAGATGCACTTTACCACAGATCGGGAGGCCCGCCGACGTGGCCGGCGCCGGACCGCCACCGGCGGATTGTCACCGGCTCGCCAACTCGCCGTTGAGCCAATCGGACTAGGCTGTGAGCAAGCAACCGTAAACCCCGGGGGACCCGACCATGCACCCGCTGCTCCGTCCAACGAACGTCGTCATCGCCGTGCTCGGCGCAGCCGTGGTCGGCCTCGGCACCGTGGTGGCCGTCGACCACACGGCGACCCCGGCGCCAAAGGCGCAGTCCGCGTCGCTCTCCGCGGCATCGACGACCGCCTCCTCACTGTTCTCATCTGGCGCCCTCGTCGCGTCCGGACAATTCAAGGACGGGGCTTCGCAGGTCTTCGACTTCTTCACCACCGACACCAAGCTGACCTGGCAGCAGATCGGCGCCGATCTGCTCCGTGGCGAGACCCTCGGTCAGATCGCCGGCGTTCACACGGCCAAGGTCGAGGCCGATGCGCTCGCCGAGGTACGCGCTGGGCTCACCCTCGGCGTCACCAAGGGTGTGATCAGCCAGGCTCAGGAGACGCGGCTGGTCGACGACGCCCAGGACGCGATCTCGGTCCTCATGGCCGCGAAGTTGAGCGCGCTGCTCCCAGCCGGACACTGACCGGCCGGCCGCGCAGGTTCGCCTGCGCGGCGGAATCGAGGGGCGGATGGAGCAGGCACTCCTTGTCGGAGTCGCCTTCCCACCACCAGCGCCCGGCGCGCTCGTTCTCGCCGCTCAGCGTGGCCCGGGTGCACGGCGCGCAGCCGATCGACGTATAGCCCTGGTCGTACAGCGGGTGATGGTCGATGCCTCGAGCCTCGAGGTAGTCCCAGACCTGGTCTCGTGACCACGCCGCCAGGGGCACCACCTTGGTGATGTCTCCGTGGCCGTGGTCGGCGGCGATCACCGGCGTCTCGGCGCGGGTCGGGGTCTGTTCGCGACGCAGGCCGGTGATCCACGCGTCGTAGTCCCCGAGCGCCCGTGCCAGCGGGTTGACCTTGCGCACCGCGCAGCACTCATTGCGGAGCGCCACCGAGCGGCGGAACTGCATGGTCCCGTGCTCCCCGGTCATCGCGTCGAGCTCCGTCGCGTCCGGAGCCAGGATGCGGAGCCGGATCGGGTAGCGCTCCCTCACCTGCTCGATGAAGTCGTGGGTCTCCTCGTGAAGCCGGCCGGTGTCGAGGGTCAGGACCTCCGGCTCGGGCACGATCCCGCAGGCCATGTCGATGAGCACCATGGATTCGGCCTGAAAGCTGGCCACGAGAGCCACCCTGCGAAAGCGCATGTACGTCCAGGCGAGCACTTCCTCGGCGCTCCCGTGGCGGAGATGCTCGGGAGCATGCGCGAGATCACGATTCGCAACCACGGGGCACATGATCGGGCAATCGTCCCGATTGCGAACGGATTGCAGTCGAACTCGTGGCTCGTGGAGTGATTCCTGAACTCATGCGACCGTCGCGCCGGGCTGCATTCGAGGTGTCGACCAGAGATGGATCGCGGCGTGCGCCCGCCACGGGCGCCATCGCTCCGCCACCTCGCAAACGGCACCAGCCGGCGCGCCGGGGCCACCGAGCGCTTCGAGTCCGCGACGCAGGCCGAGATCGGTGGATGGAAACGCATCCGCCTCGCCCATGCGCAGGGCCACATAGTTGGCGGTCCACGGGCCGAGCCCGGGGACCGCTGCGAGCGCCGCAAGCTGCGCATGGAGGGGCTGGCTCCGGTCGAGTCGCAGCTCCCCTTCCGCCACCGCCCGGGAGAAGTTGTGGATCGCGGCCATCCGGGCACCGGTGAGCCCCGTGCCGGCAAGGTCCGCATCGGCCAGCATCTCGGCGGCCGGGAAGGCGTGCGTGAGCCCGAACTCCTCCAGTCCGGGGACCGGAATCCCATGGCGCGCGACAACGCGCGCGATGATCGTGCCCGCTCCGGCCACGGTGACCTGCTGGCCGATGATCGCCCGGACGCCCACCTCGAAGGGATCCCATGCCCCGGGCACGCGCAGCCCCGGCAGCGATGCGATCCGGCCGCCAAGCAGTGGATCTCGTCCGAGCACATCGTTGGCGCGATCGATCTCGAAGTCGAGGTTGAAGATGCGCCGTACCTGGTGGACCACGTGGATCAGACCGCCCCAGTGCGGCAGATGGGCGGTGAGCAGAAGATGATCCGGGCCACCTGGCGCGATCTCGATGACCCCGGGGTCCCCGTCGATCGTGATGGTTCTTCGATACGCGCCCCCGGCGACATGCTCGACGCCGGTGATCGTCCGGGCCGAGAGGTAGCTGAGCATCGCATCCCAGTCGAGCGGGCCCGCGAAGCTCAGGCGGAGCGGGAGCCCTCCATCGGCAACCAGGCGGTCGGCGACGCGCCGGCGGCCGCGAAGTTCGCGCGGGGTGGCCCTGAAGATCTCGCTCAGGGTCCGGTTGAACTGACGCAGGCTGCCGAACCCTGACGCAAAGGCGATCTCCGTGATGGAAAGGTTGGTGTCATCGAGCAGGCGCCGCGCGAAATGAGCCCGGCTCGATCGCGCCAGCTGCAGCGGCGTGACCCCGACCTGCTCCTGAAACAGCCGGCGCAGGTGGCGTGCCGAAAGACCGACCTGTCCAGCGACGGCCGCCTCGCTGTCGCTGCAAATGCCCCCGTCGATCACGAGCCTGATGGCGCGGCAGACGACCTCCGAAGCGGCGGTCCCAACCGGTGCGGCAGCGCGGTACGGACGGCAGCGCCTGCACGCCCGAAAGCCCGCGACCTCCGCCGCGGCTGCCAGGTCGAAGTGGCGGACATTGGCCGGGTTTGGGCGGGCCGAGCATCCAGACCGGCAGTAGATGCCGGTCGTCACCACCGCCGAGAAACCGCTCACGTGTCTACTTGTATCGCGATCCGCGGGATGGTACCGGCCATATCCGGACATCGAATCCATCTGTCCGAATCCGGCCAGTTCCGCACGCGCCCGGGGTGCAAGCTTGGCAGATGCCCACGGTGGCTCCTCCACGCTCATTCGGCTACGCGCCCACCCCGCTCGGGCGAGTCCTGGTGATCAGCGCCGGTCACGAGCTCACCGGCCTTCATTTCGATGGGCATGCGCGCACACCACGGGTCGCCGGCGGAGCGTCCGCCTCCGGCCGGGTGCTCGCGGCCGTGACCGAGCAACTCGCCGAGTACTTCCAGGGATCTCGCAACCGCTTCGAGCTCGCGCTCCGTTTCGACGGGACGCCATTTCAGGTCGCCGTGTGGTCCGCGCTGCTCGAGATCCCATATGGACAGACGTCGACGTATGGCGCGCTCGCGGCGCGAATCGGCAAGCCACTCGCCGCTCGCGCGGTTGGGGCAGCCAACGGTCAGAATCCCATCTCGATCGTCGTCCCATGCCATCGGCTCATCGGCGCGAACGGGGATCTGACCGGGTACGGCGGGGGGATCGACCGCAAACGCAGTCTGCTCGAGCTCGAGGGTGCAGGCTCGAACTCGCCGCCCGGCCGGGGCCGGGCAGCCGGCGTTGGTCAGGCGGGCGAGAGCGGGATCGTGACCGTGTCGCGGAGCGCGGGCCGCCCGTGCGTTCCACCGGTGGCACCGTTGCCGTTGCCGTTGCCGTTGCCGTTGCCGTGCGAGCGATCCCGACATGGCCACCTGAGCACGGTTGGAGGCGACGCTGCCGTTCCCGTGGCAGTTGCCGAAGAACTCCTTCAGCACCTCGAGCTGGCGATGGACGGCTGCCTCGTTCCAGCCGTGGCCCTGGTCACTGTCGGTGAAAACGTGGAGGCCCGGGAGCGTCGCGATCAGTCCCTTGAGCTTTCCGACGTCGACGAGGCGATCGTGCCTCGCGACGATGATCAGCGTCCGCTCGGCGCGAGCGGCGACGACATCGACGTCGTCGCGGCGCAGGCAGTCGTTGAGCCACTCACGGGCGGCTCGCGGATCGGCCCGGCGCTGATTCTCATAGTTGATGTCCGCGGTCCGATCGTCAACGTCACCCTCGACGATGACGAAGCGCTTGTAGAGATCGCTCACCCAACGCTGGCGGCTCAGCCACACAACCCCGTCCCACATCGGCCGGCGGCTGAGCAGCCGCACCTGGTCCCGGTAGCGACGGCGCATGAGATCGGAGGAGAGCAACGGGGTGTGCAGCACCAGGCGCTCGGCCCGGGCCCCTGCCCGCTTGGCGAGTGCGCAGGCGACGGTTGCCCCGAGACAGAGACCGCCGACGTCGAATCGGTCGATCTCCAACTCGCTGAGCAGGTCGAAAACCACATCGGCCATTGCTCCCGACGAATGCCTCCCGGGGAGCGGCGGCGAAGCACCGTTGCCTGGCAGGTCGGGAATGATCAGGGTTCGATAAGCACCGAGCTCGCTGAACCGGCCACCGAACTCTTCGGCTGAGCTGAGGAAGCCGTGACAGAGGACGAGTGGTTTGCCGCGGCCGCACACGAGGTAACGAAGGGGCTGGCCCCGGACCGTCGCGAACCGCTCCTCCATCACGAGAGGATCACTGCTCGGTTGCGACGCGCCCCCGGCGGCCAGGTGTGAGTCAACACCGGTCGTCTTGCATCAATGGCGTCATTAAAGCCACAGCTTGTGCGGTTGCGGCGGTCCGCTGGCGTACAGAGGGACCCCGGCCGAATTGTCCACGTCATGATTCGGGCTCGGACCGTGCCCGCGCCCTGCCCGTCCACAGCCGTCACGGAGGACCGCTCGACCCTGGCCGACGTCGCTCTCGCAACCTGCTCTGTGCTGCCGTCGCTCGATGCGGACGAACGCTCGCTGATCCCTGCGCTCGAGACGTTTGGCCTGGTCGCCGAACCCCGCGTCTGGGATGACCCATCGGTTCGCTGGGACGACGTTCAGTTGGTGGTCGTCCGCTCGACGTGGGACTACAGCCGGCGGCGCGACGCGTTCCTTTCGTGGTGCGCCGCCGTGCCTCACGTCCTCAACTCGGTGCCGGTACTCACGTGGAACACGGATAAGACGTACCTGCGCGATCTCGAGGCCGCGGGCATCCCGATCGTGCCGACGGAGTGGATCGGCGGCGACTCGGACGGTGGGCGGTTCGACCTACCCGAAGGCCCGCTGGTGGTGAAACCGACCGTCTCCTCGGGCGCACAGAACACAGCGCGGTATGGACCGTCGGACCAGGCGGCTGCACGAGCGCATATCGAGCGTTTGCTGACCGATGAACTCGAGGTGATGGTGCAGCCATATGTCAGCTCCGTGGACGCCGACGGTGAGGCGGGGCTCATCTACATCGACGGGGTCTTCTCCCATGCGATCCGCAAGGGGCCGCTGCTCCGAGTGCCGGGGAGCAGCACCGATCAACTCTGGGCAGTCGAGGACATCAGCGTTCGGACGCCGGACGCAGACGAACGAGCGGTTGCGGAGGCAACGCTTGATGCGCTCCGGTGGCCTCGAGAGGAACTGCTCTACGCTCGCGTCGACATGGTGCGGGATGGCGACGGGGCGCCGATGCTTCTCGAGCTCGAGCTCGCGGAGCCGTCGCTGTTCCTAGCCCTCGGCGACGGAGCGGCTGTCCGCCTCGCCGGAGCCATCGCCCGGCACGTCCGGAAGCGCTGACAGGGTCGGGCTGATCCTGAGCCGCGACGCGCGTTCCGCGCGGTTCGTGATGATCAGACGCGTCACGAGCGCGCTGAAGGTCTCATCGGGATCAAGTGGCTCTTGCCGCGCCTTCGACAGACGTGCGCTCATCTATGAAGCCCTCCCGGACGTGGCGCTGTCCGCTCGCTGGACATGGAGGCGTTCCTTGGCGTCGTCCTTGCGGTGCGCTTTCCCTGGCAGTCGAAGACGTTCGACACCGTTGGCATCCTCTCGCTCCTGTGCCGCCGGAGCCGCGCGGACGCGCGAGGGCGCATGGCGCGGACGGAGCGGGCGCAGCGTGTCGCGCGTCCTCCAGGCAGCCGCCGAGTTCGAGGAGATCCGCGGCGACCGTGGGCCGTCCCAGTCCGAATCCCTGCCCAAGCGGGATGTCGAGCGAGCGGATCCGGTCGCTCACCAACTCGTTCTCGACACCTTCGGCAATAACGATCGAGTCGTGCGCTCGCGCGAATTTCAGCGCGGACCTGATCGCCGCCTGTGCACTTCGCCGCGACGCGTTCATGGTCAGGCTGCGCGCCAGCTTGACGAACTCCGGCTCCGCGGTTTCGAGCAGATCCATCGTGGCGAACCCTTCGCCCAGGTCATCGATTGCAAAGCGGATGCCCGCGCTGCGGTACGACGCGAGCACGAGGCGAAGCCGATCGAAGTCGCGAACGCTCTCGTGCTCGCCGATCTCGAGGACCAGCCGGGTCGGCGAGCGTCCGGTCCATTCGAGCAGCAGGAGGAGTTGATCGACATCATGGAGCGGATCGAGGAGGGCCGCGACGCTCACATTCATGAAGAGCAGGATCCCTGCCGGAAGCGGGGCCGCCTGGCTCAGCGCAGCGCGCCGGCACAGCCAATCGAGGTCCCGGATGTGCCCAGATCGATGCGCCACCTCGAAGAGCGTCTCGACGCTGTCCGACGCGCCGAATCCCTCGGGGCGGGCCAGCGCCTCGTAGCCGGCAACGTGTCCGTCGTTGAGGTCGACGATCGGCTGGTACACGGAGTGAATCGGCCGTCCGGCAACGATTTCGCCGATCAGCTCGGTGACCGAGGAACCGGAGGGCGTCACCTGCTCGACGCCATCAACGTGGCGTCCGACAACGCGGTCGCGACCACTTCGCTTGGCCTCGTAGAGGCACTCATCGGCGCGACGCCACGCCGACATCGGATCAGTTCCCGCCGGGGCTGACGCCCAACCGAGGCTGATGTTCGATCGCCCGCCGGGTGTTGGCACGAGGTGCATGGCCGCGCGAAGCCGTTGGGCCGCGGACGCGGCCTCGGCGGGATCGACATCGAGAAGGATGGCCGCAAACTCGTCGCCGCCGACGCGCGCGATGACGTCCCAGCCACGCAGCATCAGAGCAAGCGTCGTGGCGACGGTGCGCAGCACCGTGTCGCCGGCTTCATGGCCGAACTCGTCGTTCACACGCTTCAGATGGTCGACATCGATCGCCAGAATCGCGAATGGCTGCCTCGGAATGGTTCCCAGGATGCGGTCGAACTCGCGGCGGTTCTTCAGGCCGGTGAGGCGATCCGTGCTGGCCAGTTCGGCCATCCGGAGCGCCTCCTCGCGCAGGGCACCCTGCGCCCGAATTCGCGTCACCACGCGTGCGGCCTCGGCGCCGATCTCGGTGATCGCCTCCGCGGAAAGCGTCTCGACGCCCGGCAGCGTCTCGAAGAAATACGCAAGCACACCGACTATGCCCGTCGCCGTCGTGATCGGGCACGCGATCGCCGAGCGAACCCCCAGCGAGACCGCGGCGGCGACCT
>CAWHLW010000010.1:0-133633 GCA_963830305.1 Candidatus Dormiibacterota bacterium
GACGAATGCACTTCGGAATCCTCGACCAATCCGAGCGCGCCGCCGCGTCCTCGCGCGTCTCGCTATCCTCATCAGTCATGCCCCAGGACCACAGCTTCGATGTCGTCAGCGAGTTCGATCGGCAGGAGCTGGTCAACGCCGTCGACCAGGCTCGCCGGGAGATCACCACTCGATACGACTTCAAGGGCATCGATGTCGAGATCACCCTCGAGGACGAGACGATCACGCTCCTCACCGGCACAGACGCACAGCTCAAGTCGATCATCGACGTGCTCCAGAGCAAGGCGCACCGGCGCGGCATCGATCTCAAGGTGCTCGATCCTCAGAAGCCGGAGCCGGCGGCGAAAGGCAACGTGCGCCAGGTGATCAAGCTCCGCAAGGGGATCGGCGAGGAGCTGGCCCGCGACCTGACCAAGCGCATCCGCGGACAGCATCCGAAGGCGCAGGTCCGGACGCAGGGTGACCAGCTGCGGGTCTCGAGCAAGGACAAGGACGAGCTCCAGGCGGTCATCCAGCAGCTCCGCGACGTCGACCTCGACGTTCCTCTGCAGTTCACCAACTACCGGTGACGCGGCGCGGCGTTGACTGCGTCTCGCGCGGTTGCAACCCTGGCGGCTGACCGGTGGAGGAGTTGCGCGATCCGATCCACGATGGTGGCCGCCGCCTACCGATGCTCGTGGAGGCGTTCCCCGAGGCGGCGCTGCTCGGCATCGACCTCGTCGCAGCCGGCCTGACCATCGCGGTCGGGGAGTCGTGCACCGGCGGTCTGCTCGGCGCGGCGCTGACCGCGGTCGCCGGGTCGTCGGCCTATGTCCGGGGCGGTGTGATCGCCTACGCGGACGACGTCAAAGCCGAGCATCTCGGGGTCGGCCGCCATCTGCTCGCCACCCACGGCGCGGTGAGCCCCGAGGTCGCCGAGGCGATGGCCGCGGGTGCTCGCCGGCGATACCAGGCAGATCTCGGGGTCGGCATCACCGGGGTCGCCGGCCCCGACGCAAGCGAGCACAAGCCTGCGGGTCTCGTGTTCGTTGCCGTGGCCGGGCCGGCGTCGATACGTGGTATCCGTCTCGACACGGATGCTGGCCGCGAGTTGAACCGCGCGCATGCCGTCGAGGCCGCGCTTCGCCTCTGCCGCGACGTGGTTCGCGCGATGCGCGACGCCGAGCCGGGGTCCGCGTGAACGCCGTGATGGCTCCCCTTCGAGCCTGGTCCCGGGCGCCCCAACTTCGGGCTTGTCACGTCCGCACGAAGGGAGTACAGTACAAATGTTCGCCCCACCCGGTGAGCCCGGACGCGCCGCCCGTAGCGACGCCCTACGGCATCCCAGCCGCACCTCCAATCCATCCCAACCACCCCTTGGAGTACAGCTTTGACGAACACACTAGCAAGTCGTACCATCGACACTGTCGAGCCGGTCGTGGAAGTGAACGGGCGTCGTGCTCGAGCGCCGCGTGAAGAGAGGAGTGAGCCGGTGACGACGGAGCGGGATCGGGCCCTGCAGACAGCCCTCGGACAGATCGAGCGAGCCCACGGAAAGGGAGCGATCATGCGTCTCGGAGACGTCCAGGCTCAGCACATCGACATCATCCCGACCGGAGCACTGACGCTCGACATCGCGCTTGGCGTCGGTGGCATCCCGCGCGGCCGCATCATCGAGGTGTACGGCCCTGAGTTCGTCTGGGAAGACGACGCTCACCCTGCACATCATCGCCGAGGCCCAGCGTCGTGGTGGCGTCGCCGCCTTCATCGACGCCGAGCATGCGCTCGATCCCCAGTACGCATCGCGCATCGGCGTCAACACCGAGGAGTTGCTGATCTCGCAGCCTGACACCGGTGAGCAGGCACTGGAGATCGTCGAGGTGCTGGTTCGCAGCGGTGCGGTCGATGTCGTCGTGATCGACTCGGTCGCGGCCCTGGTTCCCAAGGCCGAGATCGATGGTGAGATGGGGGACAGCCACGTGGGATTGCAGGCACGGTTGATGTCACAGGCGATGCGCAAGCTCACCGGAGCGATCAGCCGCTCGCACACGTCGGTCATCTTCATCAACCAGCTCCGCGAGAAGATCGGTGTGATGTTCGGCAACCCCGAGGTCACCTCCGGCGGGCGTGCGCTGAAGTTCTACGCGTCGGTGCGCATGGACATCCGCAAGATCGATTCGATCAAGCAGGGTCTCGACGTCGTCGGCAGCCGCGTCAAAGTCAAAGTTGTCAAGAACAAAGTCGCCCCGCCGTTCCGCTCCGCGGAGTTCGACATCCTGTACAACGAGGGTATCTCGTACGCCGGCAGCGTCCTCGACATGGGCATCGACGCCCACATCATCGACAAGAGCGGCGCCTGGTTCTCCTACGGTGACATGCGCCTCGGCCAGGGTCGTGAGAACGTGCGCGATTTCCTGCGCCAGAATCCCGACCTTCTCGAGGAGGTCGCCGCAAAGGTCCGGATTGCCGCCTTGCCCGAGCCCGTGCTCCGCGACGCCGTCGTGGAGCTGAGCGGCGAGGTGCCGCCGCTGCCGGCGCCGGTCGTCTAACGCGCACCGCCGCGAACACGGCACGATCGTGAGGACACTCACTCCCCCCACGACGCCCGACAGTGCTGACGCCGCGGAGGATGCAGCGTTGCGTATCCTCCATGGCGCCGGCCAGTCGGCGGCGTCATTGCAGCACAAGCTGGAGCGGCGCGGCTACACCACAGAGGCGGCGAGCGAGGCAGTGCGCCGCTGCGCCGACACGGGCTACATCAACGACGCGGAGATGGCGGCATCGGTGGCGGCGCGTCACCGGCGTGCGGGTCACGGACGCGCGCGAGTGGCAGCCGACCTGAAGGCGAAAGGCGTCGCCAGTGAGCTGATCACCGAGGCGCTCGACGGCCAGAGCGATACCGAGGAGGCCTCCGCGCTCGCCGTCGCTCAGCGCCTCTGGGAGCGGACCGGCGCGGCCGACTCTCGCGATCGGAAGGCGCGCATGCGGGTCGCGAGTGCGCTGCAGCGGCGTGGATTCTCGTCGTCGCTGGTCGCGAGGGTGATGCGCGGATTGGCCTGACTGTCAGAACTCGATCCATGGAATACACACACCTCGGTCGCTCCGGTCTTTCCGTCAGCCGCCTGTGCCTCGGCACCATGAACTTCGGCCCGGAGACGGACGAAGCCACCTCGTTTCGAATCATGGATGCCGCGCTCGACGCGGGCCTCAACTTTTTCGACACGGCCAACGTCTATGGTTGGAAGAAGGGCGAAGGGATCACCGAGCAGATCGTCGGCAGGTGGTTCGCGCAGGGTGGCGGACGACGCGAGAAGGTGGTCATCGCCACCAAGCTCTACGGGTCGATGAGCGACTGGCCCAACGACACGTTCCTGTCGGCGCGCAATATCCGCAACGCATGCGAAGGCTCGCTCCGGCGCCTGCAGACCGACCACATCGACCTCTATCAGATGCATCACGTCGACCGGAGCACGCCGTTCGACGAGATCTGGGAGGCGATGGAGGTCCTCGTCCAGCAGGGCAAGATCGTCTACGTCGGGTCCTCGAACTTCGCGGGTTGGACGATCGCACAGGCTCAGGAGATGGCAAAGGCGCGCCACTTCATGGGCCTCATCAGCGAGCAGTGCCTGTACAACCTCGTCGAGCGTCACGCCGAGGAGGAGGTGATCCCGGCTGCGCTGCACTACGGCGTCGGCATCATCATCTGGAGCCCGCTGATGCGCGGGCTGCTCGGAGGCATCCTCGCCAAGCAGCAGGACACGGGCCGCTCGGCGTCGGACCAGACGCAGAAGCTCCTCGACAAGCATCGCGACCGTATCGCGGGGTACGAGGCGTTCTGCGCCAGGCTTGGCGAGCATCCGTCGGCCGTCGGCCTCGCCTGGTTGCTCCGCCAGCCGGGTGTCACGGGACCGATCGTCGGGCCGCGAACCGTCGAGCAGTTCGAGAGCAACCTGCACGCGCTCGACGTGCGCCTCGACGACGCGGCGCTCGAGGAGCTCGACGCCATGTTTCCCGGGCCTGGGCCTGCGCCGGAGGCGTGGGCGTGGTAGCGACTGAGCTCAGGCAGGTGCCGCGGACGACCCGGCGCGGCGGTCGTACCGCACCACAGCCCCGAGGGTGAAGAAGGTCGCGGTCGCCAGCAGGAGTCCCAGGATCACCAACCCGTCGATGCCGAGGAGATGGGCTGCGAAACCCCCGATCACCGCGCCGAGCGCACCGCCGCCGGCGAGGGCCACGGTATAGAAGGACATGAGCGCGGATCGGTCGGCGCTCAGGCTCTCCGAGCAGTCGGCGAGATAGGTGACCGCCGCCGGGCCGAAACCCGCGAGCCACAGGATGCCGAGCACGAGGAATGGCACGACGAGCAGCATCCCGATGAACTCGAGGTGGTTGATCGCGAGCAGCGCGATCATGGTCAGCCAGGCGCCGGGAACCGACCGGCGCATCACGGTCGACGGACCGAGGCGGGCGACAAATGGCGTCCACAGAACGATCCCGACCAGGAAGACGACGACCCACGCGATCAGGAACAGGCCGATCACCCGTACGTCGAAGTGATGCATCAACGACTGCGACGCCACCTCGCGATGACGGAGCAGCGAAGGCAGGTTGGCGACAAAGGCCCCGATCAGCGCAAACGACATGATCCAGGACGGCAGGAACGCGCGCATCGGTCCGGGACCGATCGCCGCCCGGAGGACGACGCGGAGCGAGTGCACCGGTAGTGGTGGAACCCGGGGAACGAAGATAAGGCACACGATCGCCGCGAGCGCATACAGCCCGGCGAGCAGGACGAACGCGCCGCGGTGCAAGCCGAAGTACGCCACGGATCCGAGCCCGAACCCACCCGCGTAGCCGATCAGCGTCGACGCCTCGAATGCGCCGCTTGCTCCCGCGCGACGGCGGCGATCGCCGGATGTCGCCGCCGCCACGGTGCCAAGCGCGACCGGGACGAAGGCGGCGGCGCCGAGGCCCTCGAGGAGGCGTGCCCCGCCGAGCTCGGCGGGGCGCACGCCGAGTGCGACCAGGAGTACCGCAACCACGCAGACGACCGGCCCGGCCACCAGGAAACGGCGGCGGCCGAACTTGTCCGCGTACCGCGCCAGGATCGGAGCGAACACCATCTCCGTCGCCGCCTGAGCGGCGCCGACCAGCCCGATGTCGACCGCGCTCGGCTTGCCGCCGGCAAGGTCGCTGAGCCGGAATTGCACCGCTACGCCAACTCCCACCGCCCCGACGCGGAGCAGCCCGCTCGCGAGGAGCAACGCACCGATCGCGCGTGGAGCCGTGTTGCGTAATTCCTCATCGCCCGGCGCCTCGAGCACGCCAGCGACCTCCCGATCCGTCACGGCTCTAAGAGTAGCCTCGCCACGCGTCATTGATCGAAACATGCGAGCAACCCCTTTGGCTCGTACAATAGGAGTGTCTTGCGTTGAGAACGACCGGCCTGCAGCGGGCCGGCCCCGACCGAATCATCGAGACGTTGCGGGTCTCGCCCCGGTCCCTTTCCTGACGTGAGGCAGTCCAAGCAGGGCGCATCGCGCCCGACCCCCGAGGTTCCATCCAATCGGCATCCTGATCCTCGCCCTGGCAGGGCTAGTGATTGTTGCGGCCGCATTTGCGGTTGCGACTGTTTTGTACGCGCGCAGGACCGTGGCGGAGAGCCGCGTCACGCACGACGTTGATGCCGAACGCCGTCTCGAGCAGGTCCGCGCCACCGAGCAGGAGGCGAAGTCCGTCCTGCTGGCGGCGAAGGAGGAGGCGGCACGGCGCCGCGACGAGGCTGAGGCGGAGGTCCGCGAGCGCCGAGCGGAGATCGCGCGACTCGAGCAGCGGACCAACCAGCGCGAGGAGGGACTGGAGCGCCGCCTCCGCGAGCTCGAACTCCAACGAGCAGCGGCTGACCCGCCGCGAGGCCGAGCTCGAAACCCTGCGCCAGACGGTTGAGGATGAGCGAGCGCTCATCACCACGGAGCTCGAACGCGTCGCCGCCCTCTCCGAGCCGGAAGCCCGCCTCGAGGTGATGCGCAGTGTCGAGGGAGAGCTGGTGCCGGAGATCGCCGAGCGCATCCGCCACGCCGAGACTCAAGTTCGCGAGGAAGCGGGCGAACGCAGTCGCGAGATCCTCATCGCGGCGATGCAGCGCCAGGCGTCCGAGCAGAGCGGCGAGGCGTCGGTCACCGTCGTCCACCTTCCCTCCGACGAGCTCAAGGGCCGGATCATCGGCCGCGAGGGCCGCAACATCCGCGCGCTCGAGGCCGCCACGGGTGTCGACGTCATCGTCGACGACACCCCGGAGGCCATCGTGCTCAGCTCGTTCGACCCGGTGCGCCGCGAGGTCGCCCGGGCCACGCTCGAACGTCTCTTCAGCGACGGGCGCATCCACCCGGCGCGCATCGAGGAGATGGTCGTCAAAGCCCGCAACGAGCTGGCCCAGCAGATCAAGCACGAGGGTGAGCAGGCCTGCCAGGACATCGGGCTCACCAATGTCCATCCGGAGCTCGCCCGGCTGCTCGGCACCCTGCGTTACCGCAACTCGTACGGCCACAACGTCCTGTCCCACAGCCAGGACACCGCCGCCATCGCGGGAATGATCGCCGCGGAGATCGGGTTCGACGAGCAGATCGCGAAGGAGGCAGCCCTCTTCCACGACATCGGCAAAGCGGTGGAGCACGACGTCGACGGGCCGCACGCGATCATCGGCGGCGAGATCCTGGCGCGCCTCGGCCGTCCCGCCGCGGTGGTGCAGGCGGTGCGCTCGCATCACTACGACGAGGAGCCGCGCTCGCCGGCTGCGGCCATCCTCATGACCGCCGACGCCATCAGCGCGGCGCGTCCCGGTGCGCGCAGGGAATCGCTGGCATCGACAATCAAGCGCCTCGAACGCATCGAGGCGATCGCCAACGAATTCAACGGCGTCGAGCGCAGCTTCGCAGTGCTGGCCGGCAAGGAGCTTCGGGTTCTCGTCAAACCAGACGAGATCAGCGATGACGAGGCGCAGATCATGGCCCGGCAGATCGCCAAGCGCCTCCACGGCGAGGGGAGCTACAGCGGCCGCGTCAAGGTCGTCGTGCTCCGCGAGACGCGCAGCGTCGAGTACGCGAAGTAACGATTGCATCGCGCTCGCGGGTCCTTTCCGCTGCGGGGGGCGACAATCGCGGCCGATAATGACCACGTCCTACTCACCTCCCTCACATGACGCCCCCGGGGTGCCACCCCCATTGGAAATTCTCAAAGTCTCAGCAACGAGCAAGCCGGTCGCGGTCGCGGGTGCGATCGCGGGTGTCGTGCGCACCCAGAAGAAGGTCGAGGTCCAGGCGATCGGCGCCGGGGCCATCAACCAGGCCATCAAAGCGATCGCCATCTCGCGCGGCTACGTCGCACCCGGTGGGCTTGACCTGGTTTGCATCCCCTCGTTCATCGACATCTCCATCGACGGAGAGGAGCGAACCGGAATCCGTCTGGTCGTCGAAGTCCGCTAGCGCCGGGCGGGGCTCCGATGGCTGCCGGGGCACACTGCTAGGCTTCGACGGATGTCCGTGTCGGTACCGATCCTCAGTGACTCCGCCCGGGGTTTCAGGCCACTTCCGCTGATCAGCCGGGCGCCGCGACGCGAGCCGCAGGTGCCGGTGCTCGGCCGGGCGCCACGCGTGCACCTCTGGCATATCGGCTGCCAGATGAACGACGCCGATCGCGAGGAACTGGCAGCGCAGATCGCCGACATCGGCTGCATCCCCGAAACTGCGCTCGACGATTCCGACATCGCCGTCCTGATCACCTGCACAGTGCGCGCCAACGCCGAGCAGAAGGTCTTTGGGAAGTTCCGCGAGCTGATTCCATGGAAACGGGCCCGGCCGGGGCGGGCGATCGCACTCACCGGCTGCATGGCCGTGGAGCATGGCGAGGCGCTCCTCGACAGGCTGCCCGAGCTCGACTACGTGTTCGACGTCCGCGAGCCAGACGGCTTCCTCGCCAAGCTCCAGGCGCTCCACGCGCCCAACCTCGAGGGACCGGTTATCGTGCCCGCCTCAGACCGGCTCAGCGCCTACGTTGCGGTCATGGGTGGCTGCAACGAGATGTGCACGTACTGCATCGTTCCCTTCGTGCGCGGCCGCGAGCTGAGCCGCCCGCTCCCCGAGGTCGTGAACCACGTCGAACGCCTGGTGGCGCAGGGGGTGCGCGAGGTCACGCTGCTCGGCCAGAACGTCAACTCGTATCACGATCAGGTCAACCACGCCCGCCTCCCGGAGCTGCTCGCCGCCGTCGATGCGGTGCCCGGCCTCTGGCGGCTGCGGTTCCTGACGAGCCATCCGCGCAACGCGCTGCCCGAGCTGTTCGCCGCGATGCGCGACCTTCCGACGGTCTGCGAGCAACTCCACCTTCCGGTGCAGGCCGGTGACAACGAACTGCTCCGGCGCATGCGCCGGCTGTACACCGTCGACGAATATCGCGCCAAGATCAACGCGGCGATCGAGACGGTCGGCCCGCGCCTCGCCCTGAGCACCGACATCATCGTGGGGTTCTGCGGCGAGACCGAGGCCGAGTTCGCCGGCACGGAAACCCTGATGCGCGATCTGCGTTTCGATACCGTGCACCTCGCCGCATACTCCGTCCGCCCGGGCACCGCTGCGGCACGACGTGAGGACGATGTGCCGCTCCCGGAAAAGAAGGCACGGCTCAATCACCTGCTCGCCATCCAACGAGAGATCGCCGCGGCACGCAACGCGCTTTACGTCGGTACCAGCGTGGAGATTCTCGTGGACGGTATCGCGGAAGATGCCAGGCCCTATGGGCGCACCAGAGAGAACAAGGTGGCGTGGCTCCCGGCCGGCACCGCCCAGCCCGGCGAGCTGCACACAGCGAAGGTGACCGAGGCGAACGCGTGGCAGCTGCACGTGCAGCCGGTCGGCGCCGCGGCGTGAGAACGAGCTCGAAGGTTCGGGCTCCGCACCTGGTCGAGGCGGTGTCCGAGGCACCTCGCACAACGCTCGACCTCGACACGGCGGGGGACACACCGATCCTGCGCGAGTACCGCGCCGTCAAGGCGGAGCACCCGGACGCGATCGTCCTCGCGCGGCTCGGCGACTTCTTCGAGATGTTCGGTGCGGACGCCGAAACCGCGGCACCGATTCTCGGCGTGCAGCTCACCGGCAGGGGCTTCGGCGCCGCGGGCCGCCTGCCGATGTGCGGGGTACCGCACCAGGCGATCGCGCAGCACATCCGCAAGCTTCTCGACGCCGGACAGCGTGTCGCCATCTGGGATCAGGTGGGGGAGGTCGTCTCCGGCCGCCTGGTCCGTCGCGAGGTGACCCGGGTGCTGAGCCCAGGCATGGTGGTGGAGGCGGACCTGCTCGATCCATCCTCAGTATCGCGGTGCGTCGCGCTGGTCGCGTCGCACGGGCGGGTCGGCATTGCAGCATTCGATCCCAATACGCAGCACCTCGAGCTCTTCGAGGTCGACGGCGGCATGGACGGCGCGGTCGTCGCCGATGAGCTCGCCCGGCTCGACCCGAGCGAGCTGCTCGTCGAGGACGGGACGCCGGTTCCCGCCGCGCTGACAGCGCTCGCCCCGCTGACGTCACTCGCCGCCGCGGTATTCGACACGACCCGCGCCGAGGACCGCGTTCGCCGCGCAACCGGCGCTGTCTCGCTCGAGGGACTCGGCATGAGCGCCGTGCCCTTGGCACTGCGCGCGGCGGGAGCGGTGCTCGCGTACTGCGATCGGGCGCACATCGTCATCAGCCAGGAGTTGCTCCGCATCGCCGTCCGGACGTCCGAAAGCGCGATGCGGCTGGACGCGCATACGCGCACCAACCTGGAGCTGTTCAGCCGTCTCGGCGAGCGCGGTACCTCGTTGCTGCAACTCCTCGACGCGACCCGGACACCGATGGGGACGCGCCTGCTCAGGGCTCGTCTTGCGGAGCCGCTCACGCACGTCGACGCGATCACGCAACGCGTCGATTCGGTCGAAGCGCTGCTCAACGACCGCGACGGTCGCCGCCATCTTCGCGACGCACTCGGCGCGATGCGCGACCTCGAGCGGCTGGTGGCGCGGTGCGTGCAAAGGATCGCCACGCCGCGTGACCTGGGCGCGGTTCGCGACACGTGCGCTGCGCTCGAGACCACCGGTGCGGCAGCGCGTTCGATCAGCGCGGGAGCCGAGATCACCGATGCGGCAGCGCGCTGCCGCGCGCCAGAGGGACTGCGCGAACGCCTTGCTGCGCTGCTCTGCGACGACCTGCCCGCGACGGCGAGCGAGGGTGGCGCCATCCGACCCGGCGCCGACGCTGACCTCGACACTCTGCGCGCCGCCGGAAGCACCGCCCGGACCTACCTCGCTGCGCTGGAGGCGAGCGAGCGCGAGCGGACGGGGATCAGATCGCTTCGGGTGGGATACAACCGCGTCTTCGGGTACTTCATCGAGGTGCCCAATGCGCATCGCGATCGCGTCCCCGACGACTACGCGCGCAAGCAGACGCTCGCCGGGGCCGAGCGATTCGTGACTCCCGACCTCAAGGAGCACGAGGCGATCGTGCTGCACGCGCGCGAGCGCGCCGTCGCGCGCGAGCAGGAGCTGCTCGTCGGCGCCGCCGCAGACATAGCGATACAGGCACGGGCGCTCGCCGACGCGGCCGCCGCAGCCGCGACGCTCGACGTTGCGCAATCCCTCGCCGTCGTCGCCGAGGAACAGCGCTGGGTGCGCGCGACCATCGACGCGTCGTCCAACCTGCGCATCATCGGTGGACGTCATCCGCTGGTGGAACGAACGCTCGGCCCGGGGCGATTCGTCCCCAACGACCTGCAGTTCGACGACGACACGCGCATCGTGGTGCTCACCGGGCCGAACATGGCGGGTAAATCGACCTTTCTCCGTCAGACCGCGAGCATCGTCCTGCTCGCTCAGATCGGCTCGTTCGTCCCCGCGGATGAGGCGGTCATCGGCGTGTGCGATCGCATCTTCACGCGCATCGGCGCCCACGATGACCTGAGTGGCGGACTCTCGACGTTCATGGTGGAGATGGCAGAAACTGCCGCGATCCTCCGGCAGGCGACCGAGCGCAGCCTGGTCATCCTCGACGAGATCGGTCGCGGTACCTCGACGTATGACGGGGTCAGCATCGCCCAGGCGGTGGTGGAGTACCTGCACGATGCGCCACAGCTGAACTGCCGCACCCTGTTCGCCACGCATTTCCACGAGCTCACCATCCTGGCGACGGACCTGCCCAGGGTCCGCAATGCGCGCGTCGAGGTGGTCGAGAACGGTGCCGAGATCACGTTCCTGCACCGAATCGTCCCGGGTGGTGCCGACCGATCCTACGGTGTTCACGTCGCCAGGCTGGCCGGGGTCCCGGGCGGCGTCCTGGTGCGAGCGCGCCAGCTGCTGGCGGCCCAGGAGCGGGAGCGGCCGCTCGCCGGCAACGGCGAGCACGGCTCCGACCAGCTGACCCTGTCGATCACAGCGCCAGGCACGAATCCGGTGGTGACCGAGCTCGCTGCCCTCGACCTCGACGGGATGACCCCGATCGCCGCGCTCAACAAGCTCGTGGAGCTGCGCGAGAAGGCCTCGATGTGATCGCCGCCGCGCCGATCCGAAAGCTGCCACAGGTGGTCGCCGACGCCATCGCGGCGGGCGAGGTGATCGAACGGCCTGCGTCGGTGCTCAAGGAACTCGTCGAGAACGCCATCGACGCCGGCGCGAGCCGGATCGACATCGCGATCGAGGGCGGTGGTCTGGTGCGCATCGCAGTGGTGGACGACGGTGCCGGCATTGCGGAAGACGACCTCGAGCTCGCCGTCGAACGCCACGCAACCTCGAAGATCGCTTCCGCCGACGACATCGCGCGAGCCGGCACGCTCGGCTTTCGGGGTGAGGCGCTGGCGAGCATCGCGGCGGTCTCCGACCTGCGCCTCACCACGCGCACTCGAGGCGCGGTCGGCGGTGCGAGCCTGCACGTTCGCTACGGCGATGCTGTCTCACGGCGTGCCGCGGGGAGCAGTCAGGGAACGCGGGTCGAGGTGTGCGAGCTGTTCGCCGCCTCGCCTGCACGGCTGCGTTTCCTGCGCTCGGTGGCGACCGAGGCGAGTGCCGCCGTGCGTGTCGCCGCAGACCTGGCGCTCACGCACCCGGGTGTGAGATTCACCTGTTCGAACGACGGCCGCGTGGTCCTGCGCACCACCGGTGGAACGCTCCGCGACGCGATTCGAGCGGTCCTCGGCGCCCGTGCCGAGCGCGACCTGCTCGAGGTGGATGCCCCTGGAGCGATCGCCGTCGGAGGAGCGATCTCGTCGCCGCTCGCGCACCGAGCATCACGAAGCGGGCTCGTGCTCATCGTCAACCATCGCCTCGTGCACAACCGAGCCCTGGCCGCCGCCGTCGACGAGTCGTACCGCGGGCTGATCCCCGGCGGTCGCCACGGCTACGGGGTGGTGACCGTCGACGTTCCGGGAGAGACGCTCGACGTCAATGTCCACCCGGCCAAACGCGAGGTGCGGTTCAGCGATGAACGAGCCGTGTTCAGCGCGGTGCAGCGCGCCTGCTGGGCAGCGCTCCGAGCCGCGCCGGCGCTCGGCGCCGACGGGCACGTCCCGTCCGGGTTCGGCAATGGCGCACTCGCGGTGCGCGACGGTGACCTCGACATCGCCGGATGGCCGGTGCCACGCCGTCCGGACCGGGGCGCCGTGGTCTCTGAACCCGCACCGGCTCAGCGTGCTTCGGCGGCCAACCCGTTGGACGCCAACACAGCACTCCCGACGATGACCGCTCTGGGTCAGGCGGCGACCGGGTTCCTGGTCGCCACCTCCGGCGACACCGTCGTCCTGGTGGACCCCCACGCCGGCCACGAGAAGGTGCTGTACGCGCAACTCCTTGCGCGATGGCGTGAAGCGCTCCCAGACGCCACGGACTCGCAGC
Source organism: Candidatus Dormiibacterota bacterium (assembly GCA_963830305.1). Classification (GTDB taxonomy): domain Bacteria; phylum Chloroflexota; class Dormibacteria; order Aeolococcales; family Aeolococcaceae; genus Palsa-851. The sequence goes on from CAWHLW010000010.1 coordinate 12,890, forward strand.
TGCTGCTCATGCCGGTGGTGGTGGAGTGCGGACCTGATCGCGCCGCGCGAGTTGCAGACGAACATGACTTTTTCTCACGATGCGGTTTCAGCATCGAGCAGTTCGGCCCCGGTGCGGTGCGCTGCACGGCGGTGCCACTGACCGCCGCCACCGCGGATCCGGAGGTGCTCGTCGCCGAGCTCATCGAGCGTCTCGACGAGCGCGACTCCGGGGCCGAGGAACGCCGGCACCGTCTCGCGGCGCTCGTCGCATGCCACGCCGCGGTGCGCTTCGGCGACCGCCTCGACGTCGTCGCCCAGCAGCGCCTGCTCGACCAGATGGCCGCGACCCCCGGGGCGACGACCTGTCCGCATGGGCGGCCGTCGGTGCTCCTCCTCGACGACGCAATGCTGCGTCGCGCATTCCGGCGGCCCCCGCGATGACCAACCCCATGCTGGTCATCGTCGGACCGACCTGCTCCGGCAAGACGGCACTGGCCGTTGCCGTCGCACAGGCACTGGTGCCGGCTGAGATGCTCAATGCCGACTCCCGGCAGGTGCGCCGCGGCCTGCGGGTCGGCACCTGTGCTCCGACACCGGCCGATCTGCACGGGGTCCGGTGCCATCTGCTCGACCTCTGCGACCCGGGCGAGACCTTCACGGTGGCCGACTGGCTCACCGCGGCCCGACGCAGCCTCGAGCGGCTCGACCGCGCCGGTACGCGCGCGGTGGTCGCCGGGGGAACGGGGCTCTACGCAACGGCGCTGGTCGACGGCTTCGATCTCGCCCAGGTCCCTCCCGATCCCGTCCGACGCGCCGATCGCTCCGAGATGGCGGCGACCCCTGAGGGGCTCGAGGCCCTCGCCGCCGAGTTGCGCCGGCGCGACCCGCACGGCGCGGCCGAAACCGACCAGCGCAATCCGCGCCGGGTCATCCGAGCGCTGGAGATCCTCGACGCGAGGGGCGGATCGATCCTCAGCGCGCGCAAGCGCACCGCCCCGCGACCTGCGGTTCTGGTGGGGCTCGATGTCGCGCGCCCGGTGCACGCGCGATGGATCGAGCACCGCATCGCCGGGATGTTCGACAGCGGCGGCATCCAGGACGAGGTCCGCTGGCTCCAGGGTCGGGGACTCGACCGGGCCGCGGTCGGTGCCTGCGGGATCGGCTACAGCGAGGCGCTCGACCTCATCGACGGGCACGTCGACCTCGAGACCGCGATGCAGGCGACCATGCGCCGGACGCTGCGCTATGCCCGGGCGCAGCGCACCTGGTTCCGGCGCGACAGCAGGCTCACCTGGTTCCGGCCCGATCAGATCAGCTTCGATCAGATGCTTGCCGGCGTCCTCGAGATGGTGGCCACGGCCGAAGCTGGACCGAGCGTGGGCGAGGCAGGTTCCTAGACCCAGAACATCCGTTTGCATTTTTCGGGTGCTCGTGCTACATTCCGGGTCGCCCAAGCTGGCTGGAGGATGTTTCAAAGCAATGCCTGACTCCCTGAACCCGCGGCAGCGTCAAATCCTGGATTACCTCCGAGATCACAGCCGCGATCACGCTTACCCACCGACGGTCCGGGAGATCGGCCGGGCGGTCGGCCTCAGCTCATCCTCAACCGTGCAGAACCATTTGAACACCCTCGAGACCCGCGGCTACATCACCCGTGACCCGGCGAAGTCGCGCACGGTGGAGATCGTCGACACGCAGGAGTCGCGCGGGCACAGCAACATCGTCAACCTCCCGCTCATCGGCCGAGTCGCGGCTGGTACGCCGGTCCTCGCGGTGGAGAACGTCGAAGAGCATCTCAACGTCGGCACCGAGATCGCCGGGGGCGAGGACTCGTATGCCTTGACGGTGCACGGCGAGAGCATGATCGACGCCGGCATCCACGACGGCGACATCGTGGTGGTCAGCCCGCGCAAGGACGCGCCCGCCAACGGCACCATCGTTGTCGCTCGCATCGAGAACGAGAACACGGGTGAGAGCGAGGTGACCGTGAAGCGCTTCTTCCGCGAAGCTGGACGGATCCGCCTTCAGCCCGAGAACAGCACGATGGAGCCGATCTACGCGCGCGAGCTGGAGCTCGAGGGCGTCGTGGTCGCGGTCATCCGCCTTCTGAAGTAGCGGCTCAGCCCTGCGGTCCGCCGCCGAGGTTCTCCAGTGAGAGCCGGGGCAGCGAGCCGAGGTAGGCGTCAAGTGCGGCAGCAAGCTCCGAGCTTGCCTGGCCGTGCACGGTCACCCGCGTGCCGCCGAGGTCGTCGGCGACGGCGCTGATCGCGAGGTCGGGGCGGTTGTCGATGAGCAGCGGCACTCCCGGGACGAGCGCCAGGGGGAGCAGCACGATGAGCACCGGGGTCACGGCGGTGAGGATGAGCACCGCGAGCACGATTGCGAGCCCGAGCAGCACTGCGACGTCGCCACCATACCGTCGTCGCTGCTGGGGGCGGAGCACGAGATAGTTCGGCCCGCGCTCGGCGACCGCGATCCCGGGCATCGGACGCTGCGCGAAGTCCCCGAGCACATCGTCCGGCGGCTTACCGGTTCGGAGCGAGAACTGATAGGCGCGTGTTCGCAGTCTGGTGATCATTGGGCGCATGCGTCGCTCCATTTGTACCGCGTCGCGACAGCGGTGCGTGGGGTGCGATAGCGTTTCCACCGATGGCTCGCCCGCCGGCAACCGCCCTGAACGTCGATCCGCTGCTGCTCGGGATCGTCATCCTGGCAGCGGCGGTCTGGTACTGGGTCCTGCGCCGGTCCCCGGAGTCACCCAGCAGCGCGCAACGACTCGCGCTGATCACGGCGTTGGCGCTCCTCGTCGTCATCTGGATCTCACCGCTGGCGACGCTCGCCCAGCACTACCTGCTCGCCGCCCACCTCGTTCAGGTGCTGATCCTGATGGGGCCCGTGCCGGCGCTCCTGCTCCTGTCCCTGCCGCGCAACGCCGGGATCTCGCCTCGATCCGTGCCGCTGCCACTGCGCCTCGCCGTGCATCCGATTGTTGCGATCGTCGCCATCAACGTCGGCTTCATCGCATGGCACCTGACGTCCACCTACGACGCAGCGCTTGCGCACTGGTGGCTCTACGACGCGATGCAGGCGACGCTGCTGGTGGTCTCGCTGCTCTTCTGGTGGCCGATCGTGACCCCGTGCTCACCGCCGGCGCGTGCGCTCACCGGGTTCGGCAAGCTCGGCTACATCGTCCTGGCCACGATCCCGCAGACGCTCGGCGGACTGCTCGTGGCACTGGCGGGCCACGTGCTCTACCCGGGGTACGGGGCCGGCCCGCAGCTCGTCGGCGTCGGTGCCCTCACCGATCAGCAGATCGCCGGCGCGAGCATTGCGCTGGTGAGCAAGATCGCCCTTTTCGCCGCGTTCTGGGTGGTGTTCATGAACCTGCTCAGCACCGGGTCGGACGGGCGCGAGGATGACGGTGGTGGCGGCGGAGGCGATGGTGGCTCGAGCCCGAGGCTCGATGCACCGCGTCCCTCCGGCCTGCCGCGCTGGCTCGACGACATTGGCGACGGCCGGACGACGGACGAGCCGCTGCCGGTCAGGGTGCCGGTAGGGTCAGGGTCTCACCAGGCCTGATCTCCGCACCGGCCAGGTGGTTCGCCGCCTCGATGGTGGAGATCGACTGCTCGATGTTCGCGCCGGGGTAGTGCGCTGCTGCAATGCCCCAGAGCGTCTGACCGGGCTGAACGACCACGTGCGCGTTCGCATTCGGAGAGCCCGCATATGCGACGCCGCCGACGACGACGAGCCCGGTCACCGCGGTGGCCACCATCAAGGCGAGTCGCGCCGGACGGCTGAGGCGCTCCTGCCGGCGGGCGAAGCGATTGGGTCCGAGGCTGTCCTGGATCATGTTCCTGCACCGAACGGATGTTCCATGGCGATGACACTACCAGGGAACGGATGTTCGAGTCAAGCACCAGGATCGCGCCGGGGTCACGGTGCGACGGCGCCTTCCGTGCCGATCGGCCCGATAATCCCGGGGTGAGCGATCGCCCGATCCGGATCCGCGTCGGGGTGCTCATCTGGCGCGACGGGGAAGTGCTCCTCGTCCGCCACGAGAAGGCCGGCCGCTCGTACTGGCTCGTCCCGGGCGGCGGCCTCGACGCCGGCGAGACCATGCTCGAGGCCGGCGCCCGAGAGGTGCTCGAGGAGACGGGGTACTCCGTGGAGATGGGCCGCCTCCTTCTGATATGCGAGGCGATCGATCCCAAGCCGGGTGGCCGCCACATTGTCAATGTCGTGTACGCGGCGACCGTGCGTGGAGGCACGCTGACAGTGGGAGTCGACGACAAGTCGCTCCGCGACGCCCAGTGGCACCCTCTCGAGGCGCTCGAGACCCTCGAGATGTATCCCCCGATCGGAGCCGACCTGCTCGCCTGCACCCGCGACGAGGGCGGTATCGCCGTGCGTGTGCTCGGCAATACCTGGCGCCCCTACGAGGCATAGTCGGGCGGATCAGCTCCGGGCGGCCACCTCGCCGAGATAGTCGCCAAGGCGGCGATACGCCTCACGCTTGCGCCGGTCGGTGATCTCGGTATAGACCTTGAGCGTCTCGAGGGTGGCGTGTCCGAGGACCTCCTGCACCAGTCGGACGTCGCCGTCGGTCGCCTCGAGGAGTGTGGTCGCAGCCGTGTGCCGGGCGGCATGGGGGGTGCGCAGGTCGCTGAAGAGCTCGAACATCTCCGGGTCGACCCCCATGCGGCGCCGCAGAGCGGCCAGCGCAACGCGTGCGCCGTCGGTGGTGAGGCGGTTGTGCGGCAGCGCACGCCCGTGGGGCACGTCGGCGCGGGCGACGCTGATGAACAGAGCAGGGGAGGGGTCGGGGCCGCGCATCTTCAGGTAGTCCTCGACCGCCGCGAACGCGTCGTCGGTGCAATACACAGTTCTGTATTTGCCACCTTTGCCCAGAACACGGAAGCCCTCGGGCCGGACGTCACCGCGGTCCAGGCCGCACGCCTCGGCGATCCGGCACCCGGTGCTCAGCAGCAGGTGGATGAGGGCGCGGTCGCGGCGGTCGCGCAGCGTCTCGCGGGGCAGCGCTGCCAGCAGCCTCGGCACGTGGTCGGTCGGCACCGGGTGCGGGTCGCCCGCCACATAGCGAGGGACGGTGACCTGGCGGCTCAGCTCCGCGGCGATCCATCCCTCGTCATACGCGTAGGCAAGGAATCGGCGGAGAGCGACGAGCGCCCGCGCCCGCGATCGAGGGTTGGGCAGCACGTCGGCGAGCTCGATCTGGTAGCGGCGCAGCGCCGCCCGGTCGACCCCGGAGAGGAGGTCGACGCTGAGCGGACGGGTGCGCAGGAAGGCCACGAACTTGGCAAGGTCCTGCCGGTAGGCGCGCACCGTCGTCGCCGGGCGGTTGCGCTGGACCCGCAGCCAGTCGAGGAATTGCTCGACCTGGTCCGGTACGGAGTTGGTGGGGCCGGGGACATGGCCGGCCCAGGCGGGGCCCCGCCGTTCGCGAGGCGCCGTCGGCCGGCGGGTGGAGCGCAGGCGAGCCGCCATGCTCCGTATTATCAGGAGCTTGGCGCTCAGTGAACGATTCCTGCCTCGTCGAGGGTGAACCGGATGAAGTCGAGGGTGGCCCGGCGCTGGTCGGGTTGCCGACCGCCCGGGTACGCGATGGCCGACTCGATCAACGGATGCCAGACGTCGAGGTACGGGCCGCGCAGCGCCCATGAGGCGGCCTCCGGCTTGGTCACGAGCTCGCCGGTTGCGAGCAGGCACAACGAGCGGCACATGGTGACGACCGCATACGCCTGGTAGGACCGCTTGAGGAACTGCCCCGGGAACTCGAGCTGCGGCAGCCACCACAACCGCAGGTTGCCGATCACCGCGTCACGCAGTTCGCCGCCACTCACCGGCGCGACGATCTTGGTGATCCTGGGGCCGAAGAGCGTGATGGCGTGCTCACGAAGGATGCGCCGCTGGATCAGGAAGTCGGGTCCGAGCGCCTGCAGCTTGAACCCTTCGTCCTGGTGCAACTCCAGGACGGAGATCCCGGGAATACCCGGCGTCGCCAGCGCCCTGGCCGGCACGAACATCACCTCGAGACGATCCGCCCACCGGTCATCACCCCAGCCGTGCATCGCGCGGTGCACCTCATGCAGGCGTTCGTTCGCAGGTCCGTCGGTGAGGGTTCGCGTGGTGACCAGAACGTCGATGTCGCTCGTCCTCGGGTTGAACGCCCCCGTGGACAGCGAGCCGTGGACGTAGACCCCGGCAAGGTTCCGTCCCAGCGCACTCCGCCACGAGGAGACCGCGAGGCCGAGGAACGAACCGAGCCCGGGACCGCCGGCCCTGATGATCCGCGCGTCGATGTCCATCGCCGATAACCGTATCCCGGATCAGCGCGAATCCAGGCCATCGCGACCCGATGCGCTCAGCTCGCAGGAGCGTCCGCCCGTAGCCTTGGCGAGATCCGGCTCGATTGGCGGGCAAGGAGGGAGGGAAGAGCCGATCCACCGTGGAACCCAGACCCCTCTAGATCGTGAGAATATGCATTATCAGGAGCTTTATTGGAGCTGGCGATAGTCCGGCTGACGGCTCTCCTCTCGCGCTCCCAAGCCCGGATCCGGGCCGTCGACCCCATCTCGCCAGGACCCGATGACCCCAAGACGAAGGCAGGCAGTGATCCGAGGCGGCGCAGTGAAGCGCGGCATCCATACCGAACTTACTGCGACTTATCGCAGGTGCTCGTCAGCCCGGGCTGTAGACCGGTATCGCCGGCGCCGCACACCCGGGGCACGCCGGCGCCACCCACAGCGTGTTGGTGCTCGACCTCCAGACGACGTCGATGGCGCCCCCCGTCGCGAAGCCCACGGACGACGGATCCGACGTCGCGGAGGCGCCGAGCCCTTCCGGGCCAACCAGACCGCTGGCGGACGTGTAGAGGGACGATGCCATCAGCCCGGACGACTCACGCGAGTTGACAATCACCAGCCCGGGCGCGAGGTCGACCACCGACGGGTTGCCGATGACCGTCTCGGTGCCGAGCGCCACCGCCCCGACCCACGTCTCTCCGCTGAGCTCCCCGTGCCAGAGCTGTCCCGCGCTGTCCCAGAACACGTCGATGGCGGTGCCGGAGGCGCTGGCAGTCGGGTCCGCGGCGAGTGCCGTGGATGTGAGTCGCTCCGCGCCGGACCACCCCAGCGATGTGCCGGTGTCTGACCACAGGTCCCCGGAGGCGTCACGCCAGAAGACGGTGTCAGAGCCCTCCCCGGCGCTCGCCACCGCCGGATTGCCGCCGACTGCTCCGGTGTTGAGCGGCGTGGCGCCGCTCCAGCCCGAGTCGTAACGGTCGACCCAGAGGTCGCCGCCGGAACCCTTCCAGTAGACATCGATGACCCCAGGGGTGGGCGAGACGGCGCGCGGCTGCGAGCCGAGCGGTCCCAGCCCGAGGGACACCGGCGCGGACCAGGTCCCGCTCCCGAACCACCCCGGGATGAACGCCGTGTACCAGATGTTCTGGTCCTCCCCTTCCCAGAACGCGTCAATCCGCCCGGGCCCCCATGCAACGACCGAAGGATCAGATGCGAGGACCGCCGCTGAGCCACTGGCGGCGCTGATGTCCGCCGAGGCACTCCCCCACGTCCCGTTGCGAAACGCCAGGTTCCAGAGGTTGCCGTCGGTCCCGCGCCACAGCACGTTGATATCACCCGGCTGATCGGAAACGGTCTGCGGGTTGCCTGCGACGTTGGCCGCCTGTGGCAGGGCAGTCGGATCCGGGAAGCCGTAATAAGGAAGCGCGCGTGCTCCTCCCTGGTCGAGATCGACGGACCCGGAAATCCCGGGCACGGAGCCCGCATCGGTGTACTGCCAGACCTGCCAGCCGGTGCCACCCCAGTTGTTCTCCGGCACCGACGGCTGGCTGACGAACCAGTTCGCCACCCAAAGCGGGTCGAGCGTGAACGCCGCCGAGTTGATGTTCCCGTTCCACCACGATGGCGAGCAGTAGATCGCCGGCAGCGAGCCGATCGCGGCGCTGACCGTGTTCACGAGGGTGCGGAGGTTGGCGACCACCACCGACTGCGGCTCGCCGTCGGTGGTCTCGACGTCGATGGTGGGGACCAGATCGCCGTGCGTGAACCCCACCGAGCGGAGTTGGGAGATGAGCAGGTCGGCCTGGGCGACCGGGCTCTGGTTGGGTTCGAAGAACAGGTAAGCCCCCGGGGTCACCCCCGCCGCCGACGCGCCGCGCCAGTTGGTGCCGAACTGACCGTCTGGAGACCCGCCGTCAGCTGCGCGGATGTAGGCGAACGAGATCCCCGACGCGGCGACAGAGTGCCAGGCGATCGAGGAACCCTGGTAGGCGCTGACGTCGATCCCCCGCAGCGGTCCCAACGCCCGGCCGTCCGCCGCCCCGAGCAGACCACACGGCAGGGCAGCCGAGAACACGAGCGCCACCGCTGCGACAGCGATCCGAGACCTCACGAAGCCGCCCGAGGAAGACCCGCCATTGCCGTGAGCGTACACACGGATGTCGCAGCCGTTGAGATCGTCACCGTATCTTCATGCGCGATCCCGCGGGCCCGGATCCGGCATCCTCCGTTTGGACATCCCTTGGAAAGGTTGGTCCGCTACTCTGGTGCCGTGGCACAGGACACCCCGCGCAAGCCGGTGGGCAGGCAGCCCGTTCCAGCCGGCAAGTCTCCCGCCAGGCCGCTCACCAAGAAGCAGCGCCGCAACCAGGCCGCCGCCCGGTCGGTCAGCCTCGAGCACCGTCCACCGTGGCAGTCGCCGACGGTGGTGACAATCTCGAGCGTCGCCGTGGTGGCGATCGCGCTCATCGTGATCGTGCTCATCAATCAGGTGGGTGGTGGCAATGCGACCGTCGCCACGGCGGTCCCGAAGGCGATCCTCACCGCGGTCGAAAATCCGAGCACCGCCGTGGTCGATGCAGTCGGTTCGGGCGGTCAGTCGGGCGAGATGATCCGCCTTCCGGCGTCCGCGAAACTCCCCCCCACCGATGGGAAGACGCCGGTCATCTTCGTCGGCGCCGAATACTGCCCCTACTGTGCGGCCGAGCGCTGGGTCATGGTGATGTGGCTGTCGCGGTTCGGGAGCTTCAGCAATCTCCACGAGATTCAGTCGTCCTCCACCGACGTCTATCCCGACACCGATACCTTCACGTTCTACAAGTCGACCTACACGAGCCCGTACATCGACTTCAACTCCAATGAGATCGAGGACCGCAACCAGCAGCCGCTGCAGACGATGAGCGCTGCGACCCAAAGTATCTACACCAAGTACGACGAGCCGCCGTACACGTCGGAGAGCGGCCAGTTCCCATTCATCGACATCGGCGGGGTCTTCACGCTCTTCACCACGAGCTACATTCCGAGCGACCTTGCAAGCCTGTCGTGGAGCCAGATCGCAGCGGACCTCAACGACCCTACCTCGACGGTTGCCAAGGACATCATCGGGAACGCGAACATCCTCACCGCGGCCACCTGCATCGCGACCGGTGATACGCCGTCGTCGGTGTGCGCCTCCCCCACCATCCAGAGCATTGAAACTGGACTGAAGACGATCAAGCCCGTCTCGGGCTGACCCCGGGTCCCACTGGATCGATGGCCGTCATCACCTCCTCGCAGGTCATCAACACCGGGTACGCGGTGCTCGCGCTCATCGCGGATGCGATGGTCGTGCTCACGGTCCTTTTTTTCCTGGTCTCGCGCGGCTCGTCAACGGCTCGTGAGCGCTGGGCTCGGTTTCGCAACTCGATAACGCCTTTCGCGCTCCAGATGGCGTGGATCGTCGCGGTGCTGGCGACCTTCGGGAGCCTCTTCCTGCAGTACATCGAGCACTTCGATCCATGCGATTTCTGCTGGTTCCAGCGCATCTGCATGTACCCACTCTCGCTATTGCTCGGCATTGCTGCCTTTCGCGGCGAGATCGGGGCTGCCAAGCGCTACTTCATCGGCCTCTCCGGGGTCGGCTCGGTGATCGCCATCTACCACTATCAGCTCGAGCACGTTCCGCACGAGGTGAGCGTGTGCGGCAGCGCGGTGCCGTGCAACGTCGCCGTCATCAATATTTTCGGGTTCATCTCCGTCCCCTTTCTCTCCATGGCCGCGTTTCTCCTGATCACCACGCTGCTGCTCGTCGCAAGAGGGAGCAACGACGAATACGATGACGAGGAAGAGATCGCCGTGATCGAGACCGGCGTCGATGTCGACTCCGGCAGCGACACCCTCCCGGCGCACGCGTAGCGCCGGTCAGCGCGCTGGTTAGACCAGTTCGGCGAGATACTTCGGCAGCATCTGCCGCCACGTCGACCAGTCGTGGTCGTAGTCGCTCCCCCATGAATCGACACGGTTCGGAATCCCCTTGCTGCCGAGCACGTCAGCAAGCCGCCACGACTCACCGATGTTCTCCCAGCGACCCTCACCGGACGCGAGAATCGCCTTGCGGGTTTGCAACAGTGCGAGGTGTTCGCCGTTCAGGTCGGGCAGGAAGTACGACGGCGTCGCGAAGTACAGATCATCGCCGGCGTTGTCGCCGACGAATCGTGAGATGTCATAGGTGCCGCTCATCCCGATCGCCGTGGTCACGGTGTCCGGGTAGTGACAGAGCAACGACACGGCATTGAAAGCACCGATCGATGCCCCCGCGGTGATCACGGTGATGTCCGCGCTCTCGCAATCCATGCGGATCATCGGGATCAGCTCATGGCGGACGAACTCGATGAACCCCCGGGTGACCGCAGCGCGATAGCGCGCGTCACCGTCCTCGCGGAGCATCGCGCGGCCCGACACGCTGTCGCACGAGTAGATCTTTGCCCTTCCGGCTTCGAGGTACTCCCCCACCGAGTCGACGAGCCACATGCGCTCGATCTCCTCGGCGTCACCACCGGCGGTCGGGAACACGATCACCGGCCGCCCGAAATGCCCCCACCGCGCGACCGTCACGTCGCTCTCGAACTCGGCTGGAATACCAGCGTTCTCGCCTCTTCATGGCCGCACAGTCTCGCGCATCGGTGCGAAGTGGCGCATCACGCCGGATAGATCAAGCGCGCTTCACCCGGGAACAGCCAGCCGAGACCATCGAGGAGCCGGTCCCGCCAGTTGATCCAGTTGTGGCCGTCGAGCGCCTCGACGACACGGAGCTCGTCGCACATCCGCTCGAGCACGTCGACCATCGCCCGATCCGGGACGGCGAGCGGCTCGAATGCCCCGTAGGTCAGGAAGATGCGGTCCGTCACCTTCTTCGGTCGCGCGCGCACCGAGTTGACGAATCGGACCACCGGCGCGAAGACCTCTCCGAACGTGCCCGGCGGGGTTGCTTCGGTGAAACGCAGCGACGGGGACTCGAGGAGCAGCGCTCCATAGAAGCCGGGCGCTCGAACGGCAGCGGAAAGTGCGGCGACCCCGCCGAAGCTCGCCCCCATCAACGCTCTGCCGCGAGGATCCCCCCGGAGCTGGAGCGATCCCTCCACCTGGGGCACGAGCTCCGTGGTCAGGAACCGGCTGTGCGCGGCAGTAGCGCTGTACTCGCGGAGCCGCTCGCCGGGGTGCGTGAACGCGACGACGCAGTCGGCCATCAGCCGGCGATGCATCAGGTTGTCGAGCACCGTCGCCATCGACGAGTAGTGCAGGAAATCGCCACCGTCGTGCACCACGAGCAGGGGCATGCGCCGGTCGCGGCGCATCCGCGAAGGGATGTACAGAGTCACGTGCGCCTCGCGGCGCAGCGCCCGGCTGGCAATGCGCAGGTCGACCAGGTCGCCGGACACCGCGGCCGGATCCGGATACGTCCAGTCGGGCGTCACATAGCCGTCTGCCTCGAGCACCGACTGCGAGCCGATCGCATCGCCCACCACTCGAGGATTGAGCGGGTCGTCAATGCTCTCGGTGTGCTCGCCGCGGCGTACCAGGAGCCGGTACTGGATGCGCGCACCCCGGGGCAGCTCGACGCTGGCGTACCAGAGGTCGGTACCCTTCAGACGCCGGAGTGGCAGCGGCATCGGCACCTCGAGCATGCGGTGCTCGACCGCCACCCAGTCCGCCTCGCCTCGCCACAGGAAGGTGCACGTCGTCCCCTCGACAAGCGGGATCCGCTGCTCGCGCAGCAGCTGATCGATCGCCTCGGGGGAGTTGCCCTCGCTGCGCAGGCGGGTGAGTGCCCGCGGACTGCGGGCGGGGCCGGGAGTCACGGTCAGGCTGCGTGCGCCGCCCGATGCACCTGTCCGTCCTCGGCGATAACCCCCACTGCGCCGAGATCTGCGGGACGTCCGGAGTGCAGTTCGAGACGATCACCGGGGTCGAACAGCACGCAGACGCTGGGCGCGTAGCGGCGCGCCAGCATCGCCAGGTGATAGGGGTCGTGTGCGTGCAGACGTGATGCCGCAGCGGGCAGCGCCACCATCCCGTGTGCGACACCGATGCCGATGTCGTAGAGCTCCTCCGGGCGACCGGCTGGGTCGTCGTCGTCGATCACCACGATTCGCTCACAAACGGCCATGCAGCCGGATGACCAGGCGAGCAGCGGCCGCTCCTCGATGAGCGCTGCGAGGTTGTACAGATGCAGGCAGTCGTTGAGCACGCCCACGTGCCCTCCGGCGATGGCGATCGCCGCACACCCGGCGACGATGCCGGCCACTTCCTCGCGGTGCCGGCTGATGCTCGGGCGCGAATGCGGCGGGTTCTGTGCGTAGAACCGCTCATACGCCGAGGTGATTGCCGCAGCGTGTGTCTCGTCGAGCGTCCTGACCGCGTCGATGGCACCGTCGAGCTCGGGCCCTAGTGGACGCTGCGCCTCCGCAAATCGTCGCCGGATGACGTCCACCCCCACGAGCGCGTGGCGCAATCGGAGCAGGTAGAGCTCACGCAACTCATCCAGCTGGGTGCGCAGGAGCCGTTCGGCGTCGGCATAGTCCGGGTCACTCTCGAGCACGTCGAGCCGGCGTCCGTACAGGTTGAGATTTCGCGAGCCGCCGCCCAGGCGTCGATCGACCTCGGCGTCATTGCGCTCGCCCTCCTCCCAGCCGGCGGTGATCAGCGCAACCGGGCCGTCGACGCCGAATGCCGCCACCTCCGCTCCGAGATCGACCCCGTCGAGCGGCCCGAGCAGGGTCACCTGCCTCACGAGGCGCGCACGCGGACGGTCTCGCCGACGACGTTGAGCATGTTGTGGACGGTGTCGTAGTCCGGGTGGGCCAAGCGGATCCACGCGTTGGCCATGTAGCCGGCTTCGACCGGCTGCGTCGGCGTGCCGCTGGGCGGAAGGTAACTGTCGAGAATCCACTCGCCGAACTGGCGCTGCACCTCCTCCACGCCGTCGTAGTGGCTGATGACGCCGTCGCGGTCGGGACGGAGCGCGACGATCCCGGCAGCGCGGCGCCGCGAAAGCGGTCGCTCGACCCCGTGATGCACGATCGCGTTCGCCCATTCACGATAGATGTCGATGTCGTTGCCCGCGGCATAGAGGTCCCACGCGCGTACCCCGGGCGGGCGGCAACCGATCTCGCTGAAGAGCAGGCCCTTGGGACCGAAGAACCACTCCATGTGGGTCGCCGAGGTTTCGATGCCGAGCGCCTCGATGGCGCGCAAACCGATGTCGCGCACTGCTGCGTAGTCCTCGGCTGCGTCGATGCGGTTGGTGCAGATGAACTGCGGGCTGATCCAGCGCTCGCGCATGGCCTCAAGCACGTTCGGGTAGTAATGCGAGATGAAGTCGTAGACGGGGTGGCCGTCGATGCTGATCGTGTCGTAGAAACCCTCGTGCCCCTCGACGAACTCCTCGACCGCGATGTCCGTGGCGCCGGAATCGCCGAGCTCGGCGAGGGCACGGTCGAGCTCGGCATCCGAGTCGACACGCACCGTGCCTGACGCCCCGGCGGCTGCGCGGGGCTTGAGGATGATCGGGTAACCGACCTGCGCGACGAAGTCGCGGACCTCGGCCGCGCTGGTCGCTCCCATCGACCGTGCCGTCCGGATCCCGACGGCGCGCAGCGCCTCCTTCATCGCCGGCTTGTCCCGGCAGAGATAGGCGGTGCGCACCGACGTGCCGGGGATACCGCAGGCGTCGCGAGCCTGGGCCGCGGCCATCGTGTGCGACTCGATCGTCGATTCGAGCGCATCGACCCAGACCTTGCTCTGGGCGAAGCGCACCGCTTCGATGAGCGCGCCCACGTCGGTGACGTTGGGGATCTGCTCGTAATGCAGCATCCATCCGCGAAGGTCGGCGTCCAGCCAGTCGGCAGGGCGCTCGCCGATGCCGATCACATTCGCGCCCGCCTCGGCGAGACCGCGCACGAACTCGCGCTGATTCGGGGGGAAGGCCGGCTCCACAAAGATGACGTTCACGCGCAGATCCTACCCGCTGGGTCCCGACCCGCCCCTCGCCGCCTGACTAGACTTCGCCAGAACTCCATGCCGAATGCGGTCTTCGTTGCCCCGTTTGTGCTCCCGGCCACGGTGCGTTTCGTGGCCGCGGCGGCATCGCTACCGAACGTCCGTCTCGCGGTGATCAGCCAGGACCCCGAGGACAGACTTCCGGAGGAGGTTCGCACCGCGCTCGCCGGTCATTACCGCATCTCCGACGGCACCGACGCGCAGCAGATCGCCGACGCGACCCGGGTGATGGCAGGCCACCTCGGCAGCGTCGACTGCCTGATCGGCATGCTCGAGCAGCTGCAGGTTCCGCTCGGCGAGGTTCGCGACGCGCTCGGTATCCCGGGTATGGGCGCAGAGGTTGCTTACAACTTCCGCGACAAGGCGCGCATGAAGACCGTGTTCGAGACACACGGAGTGCCCTGCGCCCGGCACCGGCTGGTGCACTCCGCCGCCGAGGCACGAGCGGCGGCAACCGAGCTCGGCTACCCCCTGGTCGCGAAGCCCCCCGCCGGCGCTGGGGCTCGCTCCACGTTCCGGCTCGACAACGACTCGCAGCTCGACAGCTGGCTGCAGGTGGATCCTCCCGGCCAGGTCCACCCGGTGCTCCTCGAGCAGATGGTGATCGGCGCCGAGCACAGCTTCGACAGCGTGCTCATGAATGGCGAGCTGGTCTGGCACTCCATCTCGCGCTACCTCCCCACTCCGCTCGAGGTGCTCGAAAACCCGTGGATCCAGTGGGCGGTGCTGCTCCCGCGTGACATCTCCGGTCCCGAGTTCGATCGCATTCGCGTCGACGGGGTCAAAGGCCTGCGCGCGCTCGGTCTGCGCACCGGTCTCACCCACATGGAGTGGTTCCGGCGGTCGAACGGCGAGATCGCCATCAGCGAGGTGGCGGCGCGTCCGCCGGGCGCGCAGTTCACGTCATTGCTCTCGTATGCGCACGACGTCGACATGTACGCGGCATGGGCGCGTCTGGAAATCTTCGATGAGTTCTCGCCACCGGAACGCCTCTACGCCGTCGGCGCCGCGTACCTGCGCGGCCAGGGCAGCGGCGCGGTGGTCGGCGTCCATGGGCTCGACGTCCTCCAGCGGGAATTCGGCGACGTGGTCGTCGAGGCGCAGCTGCCGCGGGAAGGCCAGCAAACCTCGGGCACCTACGAGGGTGAGGGCCACGTGATCCTCCGCCATCCGGAAACCGTTGTCGTCGAGGCTGGTCTGCGTCGCGTGGTCGAGGTGGCGCGAGTTCGAGCTCGGAGACGCGTCGTGACCGCCACCGTGCTGATGATCACGCCCGGGTACCCGGCGGAGATGCCCTTCTTCACGCGCGGTCTTGCGCGCGCCGGCGCGCAGGTGATCGGCGCGGGCGACCAGCACGTGTCGGCGCTCCCGGACATGGCCCGCGACAATCTCGCCGCCTACTGGCAGATCCCCTCATTCGCCTACGAGGACGTGATCGTGCACGACGTCGTCCAGCGCGCCGCCGGAATCCACATCGACCACGTCGCGTCGCTCTGGGAGCCGACCATGGTGCTCGCTGCGCGGATCCGTGAGGCACTCGGCGTTCCCGGGATGACTGTCGAGCAGACCATCCCCTTTCGCGACAAGGAGCGCATGAAGCAGGTGCTCGACGCCGCGGGAATCCGCACGCCGCACCATTACCGATGCACCACTGCGACCGAGGTTCGCAACGCGGCAGACCGCATCGGCTATCCGATCATCGTCAAGCCGATTGCCGGCGCAGGGTCAGCCGATACCTACCGTGTCGACAGCGAAGTTGTGCTCGACGGCGTGATCCCCAAGCTCGTGTGGGTCGATGAGGTGAGCGTCGAGGAATTCGTTGAGGCGTCCGAGTACACGTACGACACCATCTGCGCCGGCGGCGAGGTGCTCTTCGACAATGTCGCCTGGTACCGGCCGCGGCCGTTGATCGCGCGCCAGCTCGAGTGGATCAGCCCGGTGACCATGGTGGTTCGCGACATCGACGCGCCAGAGCTCTCGAGCGGCCGGGCCATGGGTCGCGACGTGTTGCGCGCGCTCGGATTTCGCGACGGATTCACCCACATGGAGTGGTATCGGCGCGACAACGGCGAGGTCGTCTTCGGCGAGATCGGCGCGCGCCCACCCGGCGCCCGCACCGTCGACGTGATGAATTTCGCCAACGACCTGGACCTGTTCCAGCAGTGGGCCGAGGCGCTCCTCCACGGTCGCTTCTCAGAGCCGATCGAGCGACGTTACAACGCGGCATCCATCTTCAAGCGTGCGCAGGGACAGGGCAGGATCACGCACATCGACGGGCTCTCTCGATTGCTGTCGGATTACGACGAATGGGTGTGCGCGATGGACCTGCTTCCCATCGGAGCACCGCGTCGCGACTGGTTGATGACGCTCATCTCCGACGGGATGGTGATCGTCAGACACCCCGACCTGAGCTCGTGCATCGAGATCGCGGATCGGTTCGCCACCGAGCTGCAGCTCTACGCGTACTAACGAGGTACAGCGCGCCGCCGCATCGTCACCGGCGGGACCGGGCGCGCCCCCATTGCCTCTGCGTTCGCGCGGATTTTGGCAAGAGTCTGGATGACCTGCTCACGTTCATCTTCGCTGACGCCGGCCATCACTTCGATCGACGTGGCATGTACCAAGGGAAGCATCTTCGAGACCATTTCGCGGGCCTCAGCGGTGATGTCAACGAGGAGCTTTCGCCGGTCGTGCGGATGCGGTGCGCGGCGCACCAACCCACGGCGTTCCAGGGTGTCGAGGAGCGAGGTGATGCTCCCGCTGGTCAGCAGCAGACGCTCACCGATCACCTTCGCCGGCAGCGGCTCGCCGGCGCCGTCGATGACTGCGAGTGCCTGCCAGCCGCTCAAGGAGAGATTGCCGATCGCCCTGTGACGTCGCTCCAACTCAGCAAGGCCGACGGAGGACGTGCGAGCGAGGTTCAACATGACCTCGCTCGCAGACCTGCTCGCGCCCGGAAATTCCACCTCGAAGTGCGCCGCCTGACGCAGCGGTTCCGGGCTGGGCTGCGCGTTCCTAGGCCGGCTGCGCGGCGAGGATCTCACCGATCACCACTGTCGGCTCGCTGATCACTCCGATGTTGTCCATGGTGGTCTTCAGCGAGGGATCAGAGATGAATCCGAGAGCAGCCTCCCGTGACGGGGCATCGAGCACCACCAGGATGCTGTTCGGGTCATCGGCGCCGCGATACACCTCGGCGTTCGTGAGGCCGTGCTGCTCCCTGACGGGCGCATGAGCGTCGAATCCGGGACGCCAGTCGTCGTAGTCGCGAACCTTGTGCGCCACGGAGACTTTGGTTGCCATGGTGTTCCTCCAGGGCATGCTCGAGGGAGCATTTAGCTTGAAGTCAAGTTACTTGATATCAAGCTGTCTTGTCAAGCCCCGGATCGCACCCTCAGTCCGCGGCGCCGACGACCTGCTTGCCCACCGCCTCGAGCACCGCGGAACGCGGCGCGGGCGCGTCGGCGTGTAACTCGGCGATCAGGCTGTCGACGACATCGACGAGCGAGCCACCCGCCTCGACGACCTCGCGCTGGCGGATGTAGCTCGATCCCCGCTCCATGATGTCGAGAGCGCCACGCAACTCGTTCGTGCAACCGAGCCGGGTCGCAATCGGGGTGAGATCCTCGACGAGCTCGCGGATCGCCTGGCGCAGCGGCACGGTGGTGCCCCCTTCGTCGACGATGATCGAGGCATCGAGCCCGTGCCGGGCCGCACGCCACTTGTTCTCCCGGACCAACCACGCGCGCGGCGTCGGCAGCGTGTAGCCACGATCGATCATGACGTCGAACTGGTGCACGAGGCACTGGCTCAGGGCCGCGACGACACCGACCTCGCGCAGCGTCGGGATGCCGTCGCACACGCGAATCTCGACGGTGCCGAAGCCTGGATGAGGACGGATGTCCCACCACACCTCGCGGATCGTCTTGATGGTGTGCGACGAGATGAGCGTGTCCATCAGCTGCTCGAACTGCGGCCACCCGCTGAGGATCCACGGCGGACCTGCGGTCGGGAGCCCCTCGAAGACCTTCGAACGCCACGACGCCATCCCCGTGTCGTGGCGCATCCAGTACGGGCTCGATGCCGAGAGCGCGAGGAAGTGCGGGATGTAGGCGGACAGCGCGTTGACCATCGCGATCGCCTTCTCGCCGCTGCGGACCCCGACGTGGACGTGGATGCCGAAGATCTGCATCTGCTTTGCCGGCCACTGCATGTCGTTGACCAGCCGTTGGTAGCGCGGGTCCGGGCTGATCTCCTGGAGGGAGGGGTCGCTGAACGGATGCGTGCCCGAGCAGATCAGCTCGAGGTTGCGCGGCTCGGTGCGCTCGCGAAGCTCGGCCATGGTCGCAGCCAGGTCGGCCTTCACCTCCGCGGCGGTCTCACAGATACCCGTGATGATCTCGACCGTCGACTGGAGCAGCTCCTTCTTGGCCTTGGGATGGCCCGCCTCACCGTGCCCGGTGTTCATCTCGCCGAGGATCTCGTGGGCGCCGCTGACCAGTTCGCGCGTGTCGCGGTTGATGAGTTCCAGCTCCATCTCCACCCCGACTGTGGGCCGCGGGCTGGAAACGAACTCGATGTGGGTCATTGGTGATCCACTCTACGCCGCGGCTGCGCGCTGGTCATGAGCCCACGCCGCCAGGAGGCCGCGGAAATGCGCGATGAACTGTTCGTGCTCGTGCGCCGGAAACGTGTTGCGCACGGTCTCGACGATGATCCGGTCGAAGTCCGGGCTCTCCACCCACGCCACGGACAGCTCGTCGATGTGCGCGAGGTGCCGTGCGCAGAAGTCGCCATACCGCTCGACGTCGAGCTGCTTGTCGGCGAGCTTGCGGTAGCCCGCGAGCTTCTCCTCGTAGCTGAGGTCCGCACGGTCGGCGATGGCGTAGTACGCCTCCGTGTTCAGGTCGACCGTCTGCAGACGTCCGGTGACACAGCAGAACACCACCCATTTCAGCAGACTGCGAATCGCCCATGGGAAGTAATAGTGGAGGCTCGTGAGCGCGAGGTCCGGAGTCGCATTCGCGTAGTCGATGGGATACACGTCGTCGCCACGAATCAACGTCTCGCAGCTATTGAGCTCCCACCGGAAGAAGGCATTGACAGTGCGCAGAATGGAGAGCACCTCCTCGCCCGCGCGCGCCGTGAGAAAGCTGTGATCGACGGAATACCGATCGTGCATCGGCTTCTCGGGGTGGAAGTTGAGCACGATCGACTCCGCGCCGATGCCGAGGCTGCGCGCAAATGCGTCGTATCCGTCCACCGCCGCCTGGAGGTGCATCAGCCGCTGCTCGGATTCGTCGTAGGCGCGATACAAGGTCTCGGTGTTCTCGATGCGTGAAACGCCGACCCATGCGCCGCCGTCGAACGGCTTCATGTACAGGGGCACGCCCACCGCTTGTGCCACTGCCTCGAGATCGAAGTAGCGCAGATATCGCTCCGCCGTTCCAGGGAAGCGAGGGTTATCCGGTGGCGTCTTGTTGGGAAGCATCCACGTCTCCGGGACCTTGAGACCGAGGCGGATCATCGCGCAGTACGCCGCGTGCTTCTCCATCGCCTGGAACGTGAACGGGTTGTTGAGCAGATGCACGCGGTCCATCAGCACGACCTTCTTCAACCACTCGCGAGGCATCGGGTACCACCAGCCGAGGCGGTCGATGACCAGCGAATGGCGTGGCTTCATGCGCAGGTCGAAGGGCTCGATGGTCATCCGCTCGGTGGTGAAGCGATGGGTCTCGCCGCCTTCCCTTACGGAGAGATCGGCCCGTCCCAGTAGCGCTTCGAACGCCGTCGGCCAGTCCTCCTCGACCCCGAGCAACATGCCGATGAGATGGGTGCGTGCCATCGTGGATGGGAGTATGCGATCCCCCACACGCAAAGTGCAGACCCTGCCGGGTCAGCGTCGAGCGGCGCCGCGTCCCTTCGTGCGAGGCGGCACGGTCGGAGACTCCACCTCGCGCTGCTCGAGCTGGGCCTCGAGTTGCAGGGTGCGGTGAAACGCCGCCCAGACGGAATCGCTGATCACCGTTCGGAGTCCGCCGCGCTCCAGCTCATAGAGCGCCTCTGCCGACGTCCCGCCCGGCGAGGTCACCATGTCTCGCAGCTGAGCGACGTGCTTGCCACTCTGGAGCGCGAACTCGGCACTCCCTTGCATGGTGTCGAGGACCAGCTCACGGGCGACGTGGCGGGGAAACCCGAGATGAACAGCAGCGTCGGTCAGTGCTTCGATGAACAGGAAGATGTACGTCGGTCCGGTTCCGCTCACCGCGGTCGCCATCGCGACCTGGCGCTCGTCGTGCACTTCGAACTCGCGCCCGAGCGCACTCAGCATCGCCCGAGTTCGATCCTTGGCGGTCTCGTCGACGCTGTCCGTCCCATACCAGACGGTGACCCCGCGGCCGATCTGCGCGGGTGTGTTCGGCATGCAGCGCACCACCGCCGGATGGTTGAGACCCTCGCCGAGCGCTGTCGTGCTCGCGCCCGCGATGATGCTGATGAGCAACTGCGCCGGCTGCAGCGAGCCTCGTAGCTCCGCCATCACCCCGCGGAGCATCTGTGGCTTCACTCCGAGCAGGACGACATCCGTGTCCTTGGTGGCCTCGAGATTCAGCTCGGCCACGTTGACGTGATAGGTCGCGGCGAGCTCCTCACGGCGGGCAGCGCGTGGATGCGTGCAGATGATGTCGCGCGCCCGTACGAGGTCGCGCTCGAGCAGGCCTGCCAGCATCGCCTCCGCCATCACGCCGGTGCCGACGATGCCGAGATGGATCCCCCGCAGGCTGTCATCAACCATGTGACCGCAAACCTTACCGCCAACCTTTTCACCGGCGGGTTCAGCGGGCCGTGCCATGATCGATGGAGATGAGTCAGCTTCCCCCCGGCGGGGACGACCAGCCCCCGGTCTATCAATGGCTTCCGGACAGCTCGGTCACCACCACCGGCGACAGCGCACCCTGGTTGCCGCCACCGCCGCCGACCCGCCCGGCGCCGCCCGAGCAGCACAGCCCCACCGCTCCGCGACAGCAGCGACGACGCCGCGAGGGTGCTGCGGGCGGCATCGTGGCGGGCCTGGTCGCCTTCCTGAAATACGGGCTGGTTTTGGTCAAGTTCGGCACTTTCGGGCCGACCCTGATCACCATGATCATCGCGATCTGGTTCTACACGCTCTTCTTCGGACCGGCATTCGCGATCGGCATCGTCATCCTCATCCTGGTCCATGAGCTCGGGCATTTCATCGTTGCGCGTTGGATGGGTCTCCCCGCTCGCCTGCCCATCTTCATCGGCCCGCTCGGCGCGGTCACCAGTCTGCGCGGAGTGCCCGCAAACGCCGGGAAGTCGGGCGTCATCGCGCTCGCCGGCCCGGCACTCGGCACGGTCGCGGCGTTGCTGTGCTTCGTGCTCGCCGGGGCGGCAGACCCCGGCAATGTTCGCTACCTGCTCCTCGCGCTCGCGTACTTCGGCTGCTTCCTGAATCTCATCAACCTGATCCCGGTGGGCTTTCTCGACGGCGCCAAGGTCGCCGACGCCATTCCCAAGTGGATGAACGTGCTCGGCCTCCTTGTGGTCGCCGCGGTCGTGCTGTTCTTCGGCAACCCGATCGGGCTGATCTTTCTCATCCTCGGCATCTTCCACACCATCGGCCGTTTCCGGCGGAGCGGTCAGACGCCGGATCCAAACCAGCTCGCGGCCTCACGCCGCCTCGGGCTCGGCGCCGCCTACGTCGCGATCCTGCTCATCGCCGCAGCCGGCATGTCGATCGCAAACACCGCGATCGTCAACAGCAACACGGTCCCCGGCGTGAATCAGAGCACCGGGACGACCGTTCTCTAGGCCTTCGGCGTCGGGGTCGCCGGTGTCGCAGGCGCCTCGCAGAGCGGGAAGGGGAACGCCACCGAGTTGTAGAGCGCCGAGAACACGTCGAGCTGGCTGCTGGTCTGGTAGTTGAAGCCGATGAGCACGGCGTGCGTCGAAGCCAGAGCAACGCGCACCTCCGCATACAGCGGCTGCCGCGGGACCGGCAGCGGTGCCGGTGTCGCACCGGTGTACGACGTCTCCTTCGTGTAGTAGCCGATTGTGCCGGTGTAGCCGCAGACGACGATCGGCGTCACGCTCGTCGCGAGGTATCCGGGCAACCCCGCGGCCCCGAAGGACTTGAGGCTGGCGGCGGTCTCGAGCACGGCGCTGTCGCTGGTCCCCTGCTGCGGGACGAACAGGGTTCCGAACGACTCCTGCTGGAAGCCCCAGGTCTGCGGGTAGAGCGCGGTGAACCCGTCAGCCTCGGAGTAGGTGTTGAAGGTTCCGGCCGCGGTCAGCGTCGGGTCGGC
This sequence comes from Candidatus Dormiibacterota bacterium, assembly GCA_963830305.1. Lineage (GTDB taxonomy): Bacteria > Chloroflexota > Dormibacteria > Aeolococcales > Aeolococcaceae > Palsa-851. The sequence continues at coordinate 35,555 of CAWHLW010000010.1, forward strand.
CACGACCCATCCGGCGATCGTGGCGCCCTGGACGTGGAACCAGCCTCCCCCGCCGCTTTCATACGCGATGACGCTGAACGACCTGCCCTGGGAGAAGCCGCCGATCACGTTGCCGGAGACGAGCGCCGGGGCGGAGTGGACCCGCAGCCCGAGTGGGCTGAGCACGGTCCGGGTGGTGCCGACGAGCTGAGGCGTCGGACTCGGTGTGGCGATCACCGCCACCGTCGGCGTGGGTGTGGGAGTGCGCGACGGGCTCGGTGTCGTGCCGCCGCAGGCCGCAAGGAGCGCGATGGCACCCGTCGCCAACGCTGCGACGGCCGATGTCCGTACGCCGGCCCGGGTCAGGCGGCGAGCACGTGCAGGCATCCCGCCACCGAAGCGGCGATTGCTCGAAGGTCGTAGCCGCCCTCGAGAAGCCATAGGGATCGTCCTTCGCAGTACATGTCGGCGAAGGTGCGCACGCGGTCGGCAATCGCCGTGTAGGTCTCGTCTTCCAGACGCAGCTCGGCGAGCGGGTCGTCGCGATGGGCGTCGAACCCGGCGCTCACCACCATCAGGTCCGGATGGAAGGCGGTCATCTCGGGCAGCACCACCTCGTCAAACAGCTCGAGCCAGCGCGCTCCGCCGGTTCCAGGTGGGACTGGGACATTCACGGTGGTGCCGGATGCACCGGGATCGCCGCGATCGGCAGCGTGCCCGGTCCCCGGGTACCAGGGGAACTGATGCAGCGAGGTGTACAGCACCGTCGGATCGGCATAGAAGATGTCCTGGGTTCCGTTGCCGTGATGCACGTCGATATCGACGATGGCGACGCGCTCGGCGCCGGCTTTCTGGGCGGTGCGCACCGCGATCGCAGCGTTGTTGAAGAGGCAGAACCCCATCGGCAGGAACGGGGTTGCGTGGTGCCCGGGCGGACGGACGAGCGCGAACGCGGACAGCGCCTCTCCCTGCACCAGCGCTTCAGCGGCACGGGCCGCACACGCTGCTGCGTTCAGGGCGACGACGTATGAATCCTCGGTGCAGTACGTGTCGGGGTCGAACCACCCGCCGCCCTTCACCGCCAGACCCTCGACCTTACGAACCTCGTCCTCCGAGTGGACTGTGAGCGGGAGGTCGCGACGCCCCGGCGGAGCGTCAAGCCAGGGGAGCGCGGCGAGCTGGTCATCCGCCGCGATGCCCTCGAGGATCGCGAAGACCCGGTCCGGCCGCTCCGGGTGCCCCGGGCTCGCGTGCGCGGCCTGGTCATCGTTGCGGATCAACACCAGCGGGACGGTCACACGTGTGCAACCGCCGCGCGGACCTCCTCGATACGTTTGTGGAACATCGACGCGGCGGCGGCGGCTCCTTCGGGCGCCCCTGCGATCCCCCTGCTCACCGAGACGATGATGCCGCGACCCCTGGCATCGAGCCCTGCGCCGACCGAATCCTCGAGCGCTCCACCCTGCGCTCCAATCCCTGGGAGGAGCAATGGCGCGTCCGGAGCCGCAGCCCGGACGGCGGCCACGGTGTCGGGCCGGGTCGCGCCGACCACGAAGCCGACGTTCCCGCCCGGATCCCAGCCGAGCCCGAGCTCGACGATGCGGGCGCTCACCGGCGCGCCCGACTCGAGGCGTGCGTCGAGGAGGTCGACGGCTCCGGGATTGCTGCTTCGTGCGACCAGCAGCGCGCCGCGATTCACGCGCTGGAGAAACGGCAGCACCGAGTCGCTGCCGAGCAATGGATTGACCGTCACGCAGTCGGCGCCGAGAACATCGAACAGCGCTCGCGCATATGCCTCCGCGGTGTTGCCCATATCGCCACGCTTGGCGTCGAGGATCAGGATTCGATCGTCGGGGATGCGGCTGCGCAGCCGCTCGAGGATCGCGTACCCGGCGGATCCCATCTGCTCGAAGAACGCCAGGTTCGGCTTGAAGGCGCAGACGTGCTCGATGGTCTCGTCGACGATCTCGAGGCACCGACGTTCGGCGTCCGCGGCACTGGCAAAACCGTCGGGGTCGAGGCCGCAGCAGAGCAGCGATCCGGACGCTTCGACGCACGCGTCCAGGCGTGCGACGAATGTCACGGTGCTACCAGACCTCCCTCGACGTGCTCGGCTGGATCGCTCCCTGGTCCGCGCGTGGCGAGTACGGCATCTCGATGCGATCCTTGTACTTCGAGGCGCAGTTCGGGCACACGCGCGCCATCCTGCCGTCGAGGATCACCGCGGCGAGACGGAATATCGGTGTCTCCTCTCCGTCGCAGTCGCACCGCGCTGTCACCGCCATCAGTACAGCGATATTGCCACGGACGCGACCCTAACCGGCAGCCGGAAGTGCGGCGGCGGTTGCCGGACGTGGTGGCGGCACCCTCCGGGAGAGCCGGGCTCGCTCGCTGATGTGGCGCACCATCTCCACCGCCTCCGCCTCGTCGCGACAGCGAGCTGACGCCTGCCACCGCCGTCCAGCGGTATCGACGTCGACCGTGGCGACGTGAAACGCGCGCTGCAGCGGTCCGGATTTGAGGCGCACGCTCTGCACCTTCACCAGTGGAACGATGATCGTCGACTTCTGCACGCGACCGGTCCGCGCGTAGACGTAGCGCTGCCCGAACCAGGCCGCGAGAAAGTGGAAGGACAGCGGCGCCTTGAGGCGCGCTCTCGACGGCGGTCCCGCCTCGGGCGGTGGATTCGGATGCGCATCGGGCATGACCCTCGCGAGCAGCCAGAGCGCCTGCTCGCGCGACGCCACGGGGATGAGCGTCCTCGCGACCTGCTGGGCATCGCGGTCAGCCTCGCGGGACACGCTCTGCCTGGCCACGTCGACCTCGAGCCGCGCCCAGCCGAAGGCGCGCCAGAAGAAAGGCTCGACGACTCGGACCGCCTGGATACGCCCGTACGGAATGGTCTCGTGGCGGCGCTGGAGCAGGCCGCGATCCAGCCGCACGCCGTCACCCGCCTCGCTGATGGCGAAATCGAAGTCCTCGTTGAAGGCGCGTGCCACTCCGAGCGCGCTGATCACGAACACGGTCACCGCACTCCCGAGCGCGCCCGCCCCGACGAGCGGTGCCGCAGCGATTGCCGCGACCGCCACGACGGCGATGAGCACCGGCGCGAGCACCTGCGAGCGCATCAGGAGCGCCGGCAGCAGCAGCCCGTTCTGCACATGGAGCAGCGGCAGCGCGACCGGCTCCGGCGTGCCGACTTCCAGCCCATGCGCGAGCGCGAGCAGGCGGGCCCGAACCACGGGGGCCTGGGCAGCGGTCAGGTACGCCAGGCGCCCGTGCTCGGCGCCCCGCCCGGCCGACACCACGCGCACCTCAGCAAGACCGAGAAAGCGCCCCGAGAGTGGGGAGATCACGTCGACCGCCTGGATCCGGGACAAGGGAATACGCAAGGACTGGCGGCGGATGAACCCCGTCTCGATCTGGAGGTTGCCGTCGGCAATCCTCCAGCGGGTCACCAGCCAGGAGATGAACCCGCCGATACCGCCGAGGGCGAGCAGCACGATGTAGATGATCACCGACACCGGCAGCCCATCGTCATGGTGCAGCACAGGCTGCTCGGCGATGGACGGCACCGCCACCACGACCACACCGATCAGCACCCTGCCGAAGCGTACGATCGGCGAGAGCGGATGCAGGCGTCGCCAGTGCTCGCCCACCTCCATTTGCCCGGACTCCTGGGGGAACGCCGGGGCGAGCGGCGGAGGCATGACGCTCATAGGCCGGTGGCCCTGGCCTCCCCCACCATCGCCAGCCGGTCGCGGAGCGCGTCGGCGTCGGCACGGACCAAACCGGGGATGCGCGCGTCTGTCGCCGCCGCCGCGGTGTGGAGCTGCACCGTCGCGAGACCGAAGGCGCGATCGATCGGTCCGGCGGTGACGTCGATGAACTGCATGCGCCCGTATGGGACGACCGAGACGTGCCGGAACATGAGGCCACGGGTCACGATCAGGTCGTCCTCGCGCTCGGCGTATCCCCAGGAGCGGTACCGCCCGCGCTCCACGAGCCACGCGGTGCAGGCGATCAGCGCAACGACCACCGGGAGCAGGTCGGCAGTGGTCACGTTGACCAGCAGCGCAAGCACGAGTGAGGCGATGAAGACCGGTCCCCAGAAGATGGCAAGCTGGGTCTGCCGGGCAAGCCAGAAACGTGGCGACAGCCGCTTCAGCTCTCCGGGGCCGACGATCTGCTGGGTCACAACAGTAGTCACGTCAATCCACGATAGACTGAAGTCAGGAGAACGGAGATGGCCTCAATCAAAGATGGGCTCGCTGCCCTCTTCAGGCGTCTCGAGCGCCGGCTCGGGATCGATCGCGAAGGCCGCACCGTGTGGGTCTGGCTCATGCCGCCGGGCATCGGCCTCGCCAGTGCTGTGCTGGTTGCTTTCATGCCCGGGCTGCCGGACAACCTGAGCTGGATCGCGCGGCTGCCGTTCTCATTGTTCGCGCTGATCACCATGACCCTGATCGCGTCGATCTACCTCATCACCTTCGACAACGACCACAACCAGCAGGCGGCAACCGATGACGATCCGGGTCGGGGCGATGACGGTCCCGAGAAGCCACCGACCCGTCCCGACACGCCACCGCCTCCATGGATCACCGCCATCCGCAAGGCTGACAAGGTTCCGCCGGACGACGGCGCTCGCGTCGAGGAGCCTCCCCAGCGAGAACGCGTCCCCGTCGGGGCGCATCGGTAACTAGCCGGCGTCCCGTACAGGGAGCACGATCGCCGACGGATGGCCGGGGTCGTGCCAGATCTCCTGGTCGGCGCTGTGCATGCGGACTGCGGTGGCGAGCGGCTCTCCGCCGCCGAGGTTGCGAGCGAACCTGGGGTGCGCTCCGCTGGAAACCTGGACCCGAAGCCGATGCCCGCGCTGGAAGACGTGGGCGGCCGCCCAGAGCTGCACCTCGACCATCGCCACACCATCGGTCGCCCGGCGCCACGACCCGGGACTGAGGCGCACCAACCCGTCGCAGAGATTCACCGACTTTCCTGACGGCTCCACATCGCAGAGCCTGACGAAGAAATCAGTGTTCGCGAGGGACGAGCGCACATGGAGCTCTGCGGTGATCCGCCCGATCACCTCGAGGTCGCGCACCAGCGCCGCGCTGCTGAAGCAGAGGACATCGCTGCGCCGCTCGAGGGCGCGGTTGTCGCGTGGTCCGCCCGCCCGGCCGAGCAGGCTGCCACCCACTGAAGGAGTCGGATCGGACGGGTCGTAGCGGTACCGATCCGGATCGGAACTCTCAGGAACTCGGGGATGGAGCACACCACCGGAGTGCAGGTGCCAGCGCACGCTGCGCGCGGGCGGCGGCCACTCGTCGACCTCCACCCACCGTCGCGCGCCGCCGAGGTACAGGCGCACTCGCGAGCGCTGCTGGGGGGCACCGCGATCGAGCAGGTGCGTGTCGAACCAGTCGAGCGCATCGCGCAGGGCCTCCCCGGCAGCGCCGGGATCGGTGTGCTTCCAGGGCCCGACCGTCAACCGGACGTGGCGGCCGGCGCCTCGGAGCGCCTGGTAGTCCGCGAGCTGTGCGGGCAGGAACATGTCGTACCAGCCGGTCACCATCGTGACCGGCACCCTCAGTGAGCCGAGATCGCGGTCGAACGCAACTGGTGCCCAGAAGGCGTCATCGTCCATGCGGGCAAGCCAGTCCTGGTAGAAGCCGAAGTGAGCGCCGGTCGCCGCGCTGTCGGCCTCGCCGAGCGGAAGGGTCATGAGGCCACGCGCCATTTGCCGGCGCGCGGCGATCTGCTCGCGGAGCTGCGGGCGTCCGGTCCGACGCTGGCCCGCCAGCAGGGCCAGCCACCGCAGGGTGCTCTCCAGCGAGAACGTCGCTCCCGGATAGGTGAACGCACGCACCCGCGCAGACGAGATCGGCGCCGCCATGGCTCGCAGCGACGCAGGCGGGTCGGCCGCAACCGCCCACTGCGCGATCCCCAGATAGCTCGGCCCCGCCATCGCCAGCTTCCCGCAGAACCATGGCTGCGCCTCGACCCAGGCGAGCGTGGCGAGCCCGTCCAGGCGCTCGTTTCGATAGGCGTCGAACTCGCCGCCCGAGCCGCCCGTCCCGCGACAGCTCTGCAGGATCACCTGGTACCCGCGCTCCGCGAAAAGCCGCGCGGCGAGCCCCCAGACGGTGCCGCGACCGTAGGGGCTGCGCATCACGATGACCGGCTCCCTACCGCCTCCGCGGGGCCAGTAGCGATCGGTCAGCAGGGTGACGCCGTCCGGCATGGTGACCGCTACGTCGCGCCGGACCCTGATATCGCGCGTCTGTGCCGGTGGAATCCTGCCGAGCAGTGCAGCCGCACGAGTGGCGATGGTCATCGTGCCCGACCCACGGTGCGTCGCTCAGTCGCAGGCGGAGACGATGTCGAGGCCCGCGCCGACCGCGTTGGAGAACTGGTCACTGACGACCATGACGCTTCGCCCGGCGCGCGCCAGCAAGGACCCGGCGACCGACGCCCGATACCCCGCCGCGCAGTGCACCCAGATCCTGCCGGCCGGGACGTCGTCGATGCGGTCGGGAAGCTCGTGGAGCGGGATGTGCATCGCGCCCGCGAGATGGCCCTCGCGCCATTCACGGCCGAGGCGAACGTCAACCACGATCTCGCCGGGAGCGCCGATGAGGGGCTTGAGCTCGTCGAAGCCGACGATCGGGTACGACCCGGTCGCCAGGCCGGCCCACACGTCCTCGCCGTGCTCGCCCTCGGTGAGGCCGCAGGCCGCGATCCTGTCGATGCCGATCCGAGCAAGGGCACGGCGCGCCGACGCGAGGTCATCCCGAGACCGTCCGAGCAGGCTCAGCGGGCTCCCCCAGGGCAACAGCCACCCCAGGTACGTGGCCAGCGGATCGGTGAGCTCGAACGCGAGTGTCCCGATCAGGTGCCGTGCGGCGAACTCGCGACGGTCGCGGAGGTCGATCACCCACTCGCCGGCCCGAGCTCGTTCGGCGAGCTCACGGGCCTCGCTGATCGGCGGCAGGTCGAGGTCGACCTTTGCCGCGCCCTCACGGTTTCTCGGTCCGATGTACGCGTAGTAGCGCGGAAAGGCATCGAGCCCCGACACCAGGCGGGTGACGAACGCGTCCTCGTCCATGAGCAGCGCGGGGTTCTCGGCACGCTGGTGGCGGACGTCGGCCGTGTCGGCCGCCCCCACCGGGAATCCCGCCGAGCAGAGGCTGCCGAACCCGTGGGTGGGCAGGATCGCAGCGTCATCGGGAAGCTCGCCGGACAGACGGCGGGCGGACTGATGCTGGAGATGACTCAGACGATCGGTCACCCACGGACCGGAGAGGTCGGTGCGACCCACCGAGCCGAGGAGCAGCGAGCCGCCGGTGAACGCGGCGACCGGCACCCCGTCCTCCTCCAGCACGTACGTCATGTGGGTGGCGGTATGGCCCGGTGTATGCCGGGCGATGAGCGACGCATCGCCGAGCGCAATCCGCTCGCCGTCGGCGATGGCCTGTCGCGAGTAGCCCACCGTCTCCCCCGCCGGGATGACGAGCGTGGCGCCGCTGACCCGGGCGAGCTCGGGGCCTCCCGAGACGTAGTCGTTGTGGATGTGCGTCTCGACAATGTGCGTGAGACCCGCGCCACGTTCGGAGAGGACAGCGAGCACGCGATCGATGTCCCGCTGCGGATCGATGACGACTGCCCCCGGACCGGCGAAGATGACGTAGCTCCGGTCGCCCAACTCCGGGGTTTCGATGGTGGCGATGTCCGCGGGCACCTCCGAACGATCCCACATGCATAGGCGAATGGGCTGAGTTGACCGTTCTCCGCAGGTTCTGCCAGTGTTGGTCGAAGCCCATGCGCCAGCTCACCAGCCTCGACGCTCAGTTCCTCGCGCTCGAGACGCCCCGAATCTACGGTCACGTGACCGGGGTGCTCGTGCTCGACCCCTCCACCGCTCCGGGAGGAACGCTCAGCCTCGGCGATCTCCAGAAGCTGATCCTCGACCGCCTGCCGCTCATCCCGATCTTCAAGTGGCGCCTCGCCGAGGTTCCCTTCGGGCTCGATTTCGGGTACTGGGTGACCGACCCCGACTTCGACATCGACTTCCACGTCCGCGAGCTGGCCCTGGTGCCGCCGGGTTCGCTGGCCCAGCTCGAGGAACAGGTGGCGCGCATCTTCTCGCGCCCGCTCGACCGCAGCCGGCCACTCTGGGAGATCTATCTCATTCACGGGCTCGAACACGACCGGGTCGCGCTCATGACCAAGGTGCACCACGCCGTGATCGATGGGCTTTCCGGTGCCGAGATCCTCGGGTCGCTGCTCGACCTCACTCCCGAGGGCCGTCCCGCTCCAGAGCCGGTGCACGACGGACCCGACCGGATGCCGACCCAGCTCGAAATGTTTGTGAGAGGCCTGATGGGTGTTCCCCAGTACCCGTTGCGCCTGCTCCGCTCGCTGCCCGCCGCACTCCCCAACTTCGAGGAGGTGGGCATCTTCAGCATCCTCCCCGGCGCGGGTCTGGTTGGCGCCGCCGGACGGCGGCTCCAGGCGGCGCTCAAACGCAGCCCGGTGGTGAGCGGACGCAAGCTCTCCACCCCCCCACACACGTCCTTCAACGGTCGCATCTCCGCACACCGGCGCATCGTCTTCGGACGGCTCCCACTTGATGCTGTCAAAGATGTCAAGAACATGCACGGCGTCACCGTCAACGACGTGGTGGTGTCGATCTGCGCCGGCACGGTGCGGCGCTGGCTGCAGAAGCACCGCGAGCTCGGCAAGGAACCGCTGATCGCGCAGATTCCCGTGTCCGTGCGCAGTCCCGAGCAGCAGGGCACGTTCGGCAACCGGATCCTGCTCGTGGGCGTCGAGCTGCACACCGAGATCGCCGATCCTGTCGATCGCCTCCGCGCAACCCACGAATCGCTCGCCGAGATGAAGCAGCGCAACGAGTTGTTGCCCGCGTCGCTGCTCCAGGACGCCAACAACTTCATCCCGCCGGCGCTGTTCACGCGAGCCGCACAGCTCACGTTTGCGTGGACGAGCAACCCGCGTCTGCGTCCCACCTGGAACCTGGTGGTCTCCAACGTCCCGGGGCCGCAGATTCCCCTGTACTGCGCGGGCGCGCTGCTGGAGGCCATCTACCCGGTCTCGGTGATCATGGACGGGTTGGGTCTCAACATCACGGTGCTGAGCTACAACGGGAGCCTCGACGTCGGCATCGTCGCCGACCGCGACGCCATGCCTGACGTGGGCACCATGACCGGCTGGCTCGCCGACGAGCTCGAAGCGCTCGCCGTTCCCCAGTTTCCGGAGCGACCGGCCCAGGCGGCGGTGCGACCGCGGCGGCGGCGGACGCGCGCTCCAGCCAAAACCCGGCCCGCGTAGGGCCGGGCTGCACGGGACGTCGAGTGCCCGAGTTGCGTGACCCTGTCGGGCTTGCTCGCGAGCTCGCCGACGACGTGCTGTTTCCCGGCGCGCTCGAAGCCGACGCCGCCGCGATCGTCCCCATCGATCGCCTCGACCGGCTCGCCGCAGCCGGGCTCTACGGGCTCGCGGGACCTGAGGACTCCGGGGGCATGGGGGTCAATCTCGCAACGGCGCTCGAGGTCATCGAGATCATCGCGTCGGGTTGCCTGACCACCGCGTTTGTCTGGATCCAGCATCACGGTGCCGTCCGGGCCGTGGACGGTGCCGCACCAGCGCTGCGCGACGCATGGCTCGCCCGGCTCTGTGGCGGCACCGTGCGTGCGGGCGTCGCCTTTTCCGGGCTGCGCCGACCGGGTCCCCCGATCCTCACCACCAAGCCCGAGGGCGACGGCTGGCGCTTCAACGGATTCGCACCCTGGGTCACCGGGTGGGGCCGGGTGGACGTGATTCGCGCGGCAGCGCGGCGTGATGACGGCGACATCGTCTGGGCGCTCGTCGATGCGACCGCCGGTCCCACCCTTCGTGCCGACCGGCTCCGGCTCGCCGCGGTGAACGCGAGCGCAACCGTGACCGTCAGTTTCGACCATTACTTCGTCCCGGATTGCCGCGTGATCTCGATCCAGCCCTTCGATGAGTGGCAGGCGGCGGACCTGGCAAACCTCCGTCTCAACGGATCGCTCGCCCTGGGCGTGGCTCGCCGATGCGTGGCGCTCCTGGAAAGCGACCCGCTCGCCGCCGAGCTCGTCGAGTGCCGGGGCGCGCTCGACACGGCGACCCCGGACTCGATGCCGGAGCAGCGAGCTCGCGCGTCAGAGCTGGCGCTCCGAGCTGCCACAACGCTGGTTGTGTCCGGTGGCGGCCGCTCGATCACCATGGACCACCATGCGCAGCGTCTCGCTCGCGAGGCGCTGTTCCTGCTCGTCTTCGGGCAGACCCCGGCCATCAAGGCCGCGCAATTGCACCGGCTCTATGATGGTTCGCATGGCTGAAGAACAAGTCGCATGGACCGCCGTCAAGACGGGTGAGGCTGTCGTGACGAGTGATGGAACCAATATCGGCAAGGTCGTGGAGGTCGCGGCCCTTGCCAGCGAGGACATCTTTCACGGCATCGTCTTCGAGCACGCTCACAGCCGCAAGCACTACCTGGCGCCTGCCGCGGACATCGAGCGGATCACCACCGAGGCGGTGCACCTCGCTGTCACCAAGGACCAGGCGGACCAGTACGAGGAGTTCCAGCAGCTCCATGTCTCCCGCCTCGGGCTGACCGGGGTCTTCCGGTGGAAGCACTTCGGCTGGAAGGACTCGAACGAGTGAGCGACGGGATCATCGGCACGGAAACCCCTGGGGAACAGATCGACCGCGCCGCAGGGGACTGAACCGGGCCGGGCTACCATGGCGCCGATGCTCCAGACGAGCGCCCGGAGCCGGCGTTGAAGCGGATCCTCATCACCGGGGCGGGTGGTTCGCCGTCGACCAACTTCGTCCGGTCGTTGCGCCTTGCCCCCGAGCCCTTCGACCTTGTGGGCACCGACGCCGACGAGTTCCTGCTCATGCGCGCCGAAACTGACAGCCGGTACCTCGTGCCCCTCGCGAGCGATCCTGCCTACCTCGAGGTGCTGAACGACATCATTGACGAGGAGCATGTGGATCTCGTCCATGCGCAGAACGACGCCGAGGTGCGGTTCCTCTCGGACCATCGAGCCGAGGTGCACGCTCGAACCTTCCTGCCGGCAGCGGAGACAGTCGTCATCTGCCAGGACAAATTTCGCTCCTACGAGCGCTGGCATGCGGCGGGCTTGACGGTGCCCGAGACCGTGGTCATCCACAGCGAGGCCGATCTGCGCAGCGCGTTCGCCGACTTCGGCGGCCACATGTGGCTGCGCGATTCCACCGGCGCCGGAGGCCGGGGAGCGCTCCCTGTCCACGACCTCGACACCGCACGGTCATGGCTCGACCTCCGCCAGGGCTGGGGCACCTACACGGCTTCCGAGTTGCTCGAGCCCCAAACGATCACCTGGATGTCGATCTGGCACAACGGCGAATTGGTGCTCGCGCAAGGCCGCAAGCGGCTGTACTGGGAGCTGTCGAAGGTCTCGCAATCGGGCGTCACCGGCGCGACCGGTGCGGCGATCACGGTGTCGGACCCGCAGGTGGACGAGATCGCGATGGCAGCCGTGCTCGCAATCGATCCAGAACCGGATGCGCTATTCGGCGTCGACCTCACGTACGACCGCAGCGGCATCCCCAATCCGACTGAGATCAACATCGGCCGCTTCTTCACCACCCACCTGTTCTTCACCGAGCTCGGCGTGAACATGCCCTACGTCTTCGTGAAGCTCGCCTGCGACGAAGCCCCGCCCGAGATTCCGCAGAAGCTCAACCCCGCGGAGCCGGGGATGGTGTGGATCCGCGGGATGGACTTCGAGCCCGTCCTGGTGCCGATGTCCGACATCGAATCGCAGCGCGACGATCTCGAGCGGCGGAGACAGAAGCTGCGCGCATGAGAGTGCTGCTCACCGGCGCCTCCGGGTTCCTCGGACGGCGGGTCGCGGAGCGCGTGGCCGGAGGTGGCCACGAGGTGGTGTCGATCGGCCGCTCAGCAATGGCTTCGATCGGCCCGAACGGCACGCACATCGTCGCGGACCTCACCGACGCCGCTGAGGTCGACCGCGCTTCCCGCACAGCGGGCGAGGTGGCTTCGATCCTCCACCTGGCGGCGCTGGTCCCCAGAAACGCCGCCGAGGATGATGCGTCGGCGGCGTTTGCCGCCAACCTGATGGGCTCAGTGCATCTCTTCAGCGCTTTCGGCCGCCCAGGCCAGGCGAACGTCTTCGCGAGCACCGCCGAGGTCTACGGCTTGCCCAAGGGGCACGAGCCGATCTGCGAGGACACGCTCTCGCACCCGCTGAGCTGGTACGGCTCGAGCAAGGCCGCAGCCGAGATCTTTTGCCGGACGCTGGAGCGCCACGAGGCGATGCGCATCGCGATCCTTCGCTTCACGGTCCTCTACGGTGCCGGCGACCTGATCCAGCGAGCAATCCCGAACTTCGTGAGGAGCGCCGTGCGGCATGAGCCGATCCGCATCTTCGGGGGCGAGGAGCTTCGCGACTACCTGCACGTCGACGATGCCGCTCAGGCCGTCGTGGTCGCGTGGGAACGGCGGCTCTCGGGGACGTACAACGTCGGTTCCGGGGTCGGGATCTCGGTGCGCGACGCCGCTGGCGCGGTGCTTCGTCTCGCCGGCGGGCGTTCGGCGCTCGAGCAGCATCCTCGACAGAAACCCGCGGCTGATATCGTGCTCGACGTCACGCGGTTCCGCGAGGCGACCGGATTCTCACCGGCTCGCGTTTTTCCAGACGGGTTGGAGGAGCAGATTGCCAGCGCAGCGGCCGCCGACGCTCGTCTTTGACCTCGACGGGACCCTGCTCGACGTCTCGGCCCGGCACCACCACGTCTACAGCACCGTGTGCACGTCGCTCGGCGGTCAACCACTCGACCGCGCTACCTACTGGCGGATGAAGCGCCAGCACATTGGGTGGCCGGAGATCCTCGTCGCGAGCGGGCTTCCCGATACCGACGTCTCGGAGTTCGAGGTGAAGTTCGTCGAGCTCATCGAGCTGCCGGACAATCTCGGCTTTGACGTCCTGTTTCCAGACACCATCCCGGTGCTCACCCGTCTCGCAGCAATCTACCGCTGCGCGCTGGTGTCGCTCCGCTCCTCACCGACGGCACTGCGCGCACAGCTCGCGGTGTTCGCGCTCACCCCGTTCTTCGACGTCATCGAGACCGCGCCCGGCGGCGCCGACCATGCGTTCCAGAAGGCGCGGTTGATTCGCAAGGTCGTGCCAGACGACGACCCCGGCGTGGTCATCGGTGACAGCGAAGCCGACGTCGCCGCTGCGAGCGCGCTCGGCTACACGTCGATCGCGGTGTCCTCGGGCATTCGCGATCGCGACGTCCTGGAACGCGACAATCCCAGCTACCTCGTCGACGATATCGGCCAGGTCGAGGACGCCCTGCGGCGCGCGAAACTCCTCTGAGATGACGGTGCGCGCTAACGGCGAGGCGCCGTTCGGGGTGCTCATGCACCGCCAGCTGAAGCTCATTCATCAGATGCTGCGCAGCGACCTCGCGGTCTGCCGGGAGCTGGCAAGCGACATCGGCTCGGGCGCGCCGGCCACGGCGATCACCGAGCAGATCGCGGCCTTGCAGACGCGGAGCCCCATCTGGACGCTGCGGGTCAGCTGCCTGTATCACTGCATGGTCGTGCACGCACACCACGGGCACGAGGATGCAGACATGTTTCCTGCGCTGCGGCGTTCGAACCCAGAGCTGACCGGGGTCGTCGACAAGCTCGAGGCTGATCACCGAGCCATCTCCCGGCTGCTCGACGATGTCGAGGAGTCGGCCAAGGAGGTCGACGACGCCGACACCAACCCGGCACGTCAGCGCCTGGTGACTGCGCTCGGGCAGCTCGAGGAAGACCTCCTCGCCCATCTCGCATTCGAGGAGGAATCGATCGCCACGACCATGCGAGCGTGGGAGGAGTGGCCCTAGGTCTTTGGCTGGTCGGTCGCGGCGACCACGATCCGACGTTGGGTGAATTCGCTTGGTGTGTCACCGGTATTGACGGTCGCCGTGGGCTCGATGAGCAGGACCTCGGCGCCGCCCGGCGACACCGGTTGGTGCTCCACACCGCGCGGGACCACGTACAGGTCACCAGGCTTGAGGTCGACATCGCCGGCGTCCATACGGATCGTCAGCTTGCCGGTGAGCACCAGGAACAACTCGTCGGTCTCCGGATGGCTGTGACGGGTGAACTCGTCCCCAACCGCTTTGGCGACGCGGACGTCGTAGTCGTTGAGGGTGGCGACGGTGCGCGGCGCCCAAGGCTCGTTGAAGGTCGCGAGCACGGCGGCGAGATTGATCACGGTCACGCGCCGAGCTTACTCGCCTCGGCGCTGGTCCTCAACGGAGTGCTGCGGTCGGTGGTGATCTTCACACCGAGCTAACGCATCACCGCAGCCGCTCGCTGAGATATGCGAGCGATTTTGGATAGCGATAGTCGATGTCCGCGTGGGTCGCGTCGAACAACTCGAACTGCACGTCGGTGACACCGATCTTGGCAAGCTCGTCGCGAAATCCGACGGCGGCCAGGTCGAGATACCACTCATCGCGCGTTCCAGCATCGATCCACACCGCCCGCTGACTCCGCAACGCGTCTGCGTATTTCGGGACCATGCGCACCGGGTCCCACGCAAGCCACCGCGCCCACACCTCATCACGCAGCCGCCCGGTCTTCGAATCGAATGGCAGCTCCGGCGTCCCGTCGTCGCGTGCAGAGAAGCATGCGGCGACACCAAGGGTGGTCAGGAGGATGCGGTCACAATCCTTGGTGAACGAGGGACGTGACTGAAAGTCCTTCCACCAGGCCAGGATGTCGCCATCGTACTCACGCAGGAAACGGACCGCCCTGGCGAATCCCGGCACGTACAAGCACTCGTACATCCCGTCGCCGGCGTGCGTTGCGAGACCACCGAAAAGGTCGGGGCGCAGCATGGGCGTGATCATCGCGCCGAAGCCCCCGCTCGACTTTCCCATGATGCCGCGGTGCGCGGCGCCGGCCATGGTCCGGTAGTGCGCATCGACGAAGGGCACGATCTCGTCGCACAGGTAGGAGTGATACCGCCCGGTGCCGGGTGAGTCGACGAACTGCGAACCGCCGTACGCCGTCCACGCGTCGACGTACACGACGATGCAGGGCGATGCTTCGCCGCTCGCGATGACTCGATCTACCGCGGCGGGGAACCCCTCGCGATAGGGACTGCGGTTCCACCACATCACCGCCTGCCCGCTGTAACCCTGGATGACGTACACCGACGGATAACGCTCCTCGGAGCTGCCGTACCCCGGCGGCGTGTATACCCACAGCGGCCGGCTGGTCGGATCGCTGAGGTGATTACCCGCCAGCGCACGCGATTCGATGACGTGTTCGGCGACCCGCCCGGTCAGATGATGGTGCCACCACTGGGCTGGGCCCGGACCGCTTTCCCAGAATCTCGTGCTGTCGATACTGGTCATCGCAGTCCCCCCTGATGAACGGGCCTCTCGCTCGACGCGAGGCGATGCTACGCGCCCGGCGGGAGCAAACCGCTAGCCTGAGATTCGGGTGCTCGACCGACATGGAGGTTCGCCATGCTGCATCGCCGTCTCGGTACGGTGTCAACGCGTGACCCGATCCGGCATTTGACCATGGCACCTGCAACGTGGTGTCATGCGTCCGAGAGCAACACAAGGGGGTCCAGCCCATGCGCGCAGTTCGATTGACCGTGGCCACCGCAACGCTTGGATTGGCGTCGATGGGCGTCGGAGCGTTCGCAGCCGTTCCGGCTGCGGCAACGATCGCAATCCAACCGGATATCGCCATGTCCCGGCTCATCTCGACCGGCGTCCCGCCAACCACCGCCCAGTGCGTGCTGGAGTTCAAGGTCCCCTGCTACAGCCCCAACCAGATCGAGCAGGCCTACAACCTCGCGCCGCTCTACGCCAAGGGGTACAACGGAGCAGGCAAGACGATCGTCATCGTGGACTCGTTCGGATCGACCACCGTCCGGCGCGACCTTGCGGTCTTCGATAAGGCGTTCCATCTCCCAGCGCCGCCGTCGTTCAAGATCATCCAGCCGGCGGGGCCGGTGACGACGGCGGACCCCGGCTGGGCCGGCGAGACGGACCTCGATGTCGAGTACTCGCATGCGATCGCGCCCGGCGCGAACATCCTGCTGGTCGAGACCCCGACGTCCGAGAACGAGGGACGGACCGGGTTCCCGCAGATCGAGGAGGCCGAAAACTACGTCATCAACCATCACCTCGGCGACGTGATCAGCCAGAGCTTCAGCGCCACCGAGGAGACGTTCCCGACCAGGCAGGCGCTGACCTCACTGCGCGGGGCGTACATCAACGCAGCCAAGAACAACGTCACCGTCAATACCGCGACCGGAGACTCGGGTGCGGCTGACGTCGGATTCCTGGGCAACTACTACTACACGTATCCGGTGACGTCCTGGCCAGACTCCGATCCGTTGGTCACGGGCGTCGGCGGCACGCAGTTGCACCTGAATGCCAAGGGCAACCACACCGCCCCCGACAACGTCTGGAACGACACGTATAACGTGCCGACCAACGAGTTCATCTTCGGCGACGCGGGGCCGAATCCTCTGGCCGGTGGCGGCGGCAAGTCGATCTACTTCTCGCGCCCCAGCTACCAGAACAGCGTTGCGTCCGTCGTCGGCTCGCAGCGCGGCGTACCCGACATCAGCATGAGCGGTGCCTGCAACGGCGCCGCGATCATGTACCAGAGCTTCCCCGGCGGCGGGCCGCCAGGCTTCTACGAGGTGTGCGGTACCAGTGAGGCGACCCCGCTGTTCTCCGGCATCGTGGCGATCGCCGACCAGTACGCCGGCCATGACCTCGGCGTGATCAACCCCGCGCTGTACAAGCTCTCGCAGGCCGGAGCGCCCGGTATCGTCGACGTCACCAAAGGCAACAACACCGTGACCTTCACGCAGGACACGACCCACACCGTGGTCGGGTTCAAGGCACTCCCCGAGTATGACCTCGCGAGCGGGGTCGGGACGGTGAACGCCGCGCTCTTCGTCCCGGAGCTGGCTGCCGCCGGCTGACGTTTTCGGACGACACTCCGCCTGCGCATCGCGCGGGCAGAGTGTCCCATGCGCGGTCCAGGGCCTCGGCGAAACGGCATCGGTATCGCCGGGGCCCTGTTCCCATAGCATTGGAGTCCGCTGGATTGCCGCAGCGCTGACGCGGCCGGCTCCGATGCTCGTTCCATCCCCTGCCCAGCATGGAATCGCCGATGACCACTTTCGCCATCTCCGCGCAGCACCTGGCTCGATCCTTCGGCGACACCCATGCGCTGGTGGACGTCAGCCTCGACATCCCGGCAGGCAGCGTGTGCGCGCTCCTCGGTCGCAACGGGGCCGGCAAGACCACCACCGTGCGGATCCTCACCACGCTTCTCGATCCCGACGGCGGTCATGCGCAGGTGGCCGGTTTTGACATCGCCACGCAGGCTG
Organism: Candidatus Dormiibacterota bacterium; assembly: GCA_963830305.1. GTDB lineage: Bacteria > Chloroflexota > Dormibacteria > Aeolococcales > Aeolococcaceae > Palsa-851. Next base: position 53,014 of record CAWHLW010000010.1, read on the forward strand.
ATCGGGTGCGCGAGCGGATTGGCGTCACCGGCCAGACGGCCACCATGGACGAGTTGCTGACCGGGCACGAGAACCTCGAGATCATCGGACGCTTCTCGCACCTCGGCGCGGTGGTCTCGCGACAACGCGCCGACGACCTGCTCGAGCAGTTCGATCTCGTTGACGCGGGCACCATGCTCGTGAAGAAGTACTCGGGCGGCATGCGCCGTCGGCTCGATCTCGCCGCAAGCCTGATCGCCAACCCCGAGGTGCTCTTCCTCGACGAACCCACGACGGGCCTCGACCCGGTCGCTCGCAGCGAGATGTGGGCGGCGATCCGCAACCTGGTCGCGCGTGGCACGACCGTCCTGCTCACCACCCAGTACCTCGACGAGGCTGATCAGCTGGCCGACACGATCGTGGTCGTCGACAGGGGTCTGGTTGTTGCCGAAGGGACCCCGGAGCAGCTCAAGGCGTCGATCGGCAGGCCGAGCGTCGTGGTGACGCTGGTCGACGCGGAACCGGCGGCCCTCGAGAAGGTGCGCACTGCGCTCGGCACGGATGCGGTGATCCGCGGTCGGTCGGTGAGTGCTCCGGCCGCGGACGGTCTGGAAACCCTTGCGGCGGTCGTCACCAGGCTCGAGGAGCTGGGGGTGCCGGTCCACGAGGTGGGCCTCGAGCACCCCAGTCTCGACGAGGTCTTCAGCACCGTGACTCATCGGCTTGGCGACCACAGCCCCGACCCTCCTGCGGCGGTCGTGGCATGAGCGCGGTCGCATTGCCCCGGCAGAGTTCCGTGCAGCGCGGTCTCGTCGACGCGTACAACGCCACGCGTCGCTACCTGATCAGGGGAAAGCGCCAGCCCGACATCATCTTCGGGAGCGTCCTGTTTCCAGTCATCTTCGTCGTGCTGTTCGGCTACGTGTTCGGGAGTTCGATCAGTGTTCCGGGGGGCAACTACCACTCGTATCTGATGTCCGGACTCTTTGCGCAGTCGACGCTCTTCGCTTCGAGTCAGGTCGCTGTCGCGGTGGCCACCGACATGAACGAGGGCGTCATCGACCGGTTCAAGACGCTGCCGATCGCGCGGTCCTCGATTCTCATCGGACGTTCGGTCTCGACGATCGTGCTTGGTCTGCCGGCATTGGGCGTGATGATCGTGTGCGCGCTCGCTGTTGGATGGCGTCCCGAGAACGGCATCTTCGATGCGATCCTTGGCTTTCTGCTGATCGAGCTGTTCGCGTTTGCCCTGAGCTGGCTTGGCATCCTGGCGGGACTGATCGCGAAGTCGTCGCAGGCGGCCGACGTCATCTCGAGCATCCCGGTCTTCCTGCTCGGCTTTGTCTCGAATGTCTTCGTCGACACATCGAAGATGCCGGTGTGGTTGCGTGACTTCGCCGACTGGAATCCGGTTTCGGCCGTGGTCGCCGCGGGTCGCAATCTCTTCGGCAACACGATCGGACCACCACCGTCCGGCGTGTGGTCACTCGAGCACCCGGAGATCACCACCATCGGGCTCGCGCTGATCATCATCGTTGTGTTCATCCCGATCTGCGTTCGCCGCTACAGCCGGACGTCTCGCTGAGCGCGCATTTGGTCCCACTGACTAATCTGACTCCATCGTCACTGTGGTTGTAAGGAGCGATGTCATGACCGTCGAAAGTAGTGCCAGCGCAACGTGGGAAGGCAGTCTGGTGAGTGGGAAGGGCACGGTCCGCCCGGCGAGCGGGGCCTTCCCTGAGCTCACCCTCACCTGGAACCAGCGTGCCGAATCACGCGCGAGCGGCACGAGCCCCGAGGAGCTGATCGCCGCAGCCCATGCGAGCTGCTTTTCGATGGCGCTGGCCAATGGGCTCGCCGGCGCGGGTCACCCGCCGGAGCGGCTGGATACCACCGCGAAGGTCACATTCGGTGCCCCCGAAGGCATCACCGGGATTCATCTCATCGCCAAGGGGAAGGTGCCCGGAATCGACGCGGGGGTATTCACTGCGGCGGTCGAGGATGCGAAGGCGAACTGTCCGGTCTCGAAGGCACTTGCAGCGGTGCCCGTCACGGCGGAGGCCACGCTGGAGCTCTAGCGCCGGCGCACCGGCACCGTCTCTATGCTCGGGCCATGACCGTGACGGCTCAGGAGCTGATCGGGCGCCGCGCCGAGATCGAGCGCCTCGACGCACTCGTGGATCGTCCTCACGAGGGAGGCGGCGCGCTCGTGATCAGTGGAGAAGCCGGCATCGGGAAGACGGCGGTGCTTGGTCACGTGCGTGACCAAGCGCAAAGCATTGGCTCCACCGTGCTCGCGACGGCCGGAGCGGAGTTCTGAGGCGGAACTTGGGTTCGCCGGACTGCATCAGCTCCTCTTCCCCATCATCCGTGGGCTCGACCTCCTGCCCGACGCGCAGCGCATGGCGCTCGAGGCTGCGTTCGGCTTGGCGACCGGCGTTGACCCCGATCCGTTCCGAGTAGCGATGGCTGCCTTCCGGCTCATCAGCGATGCCGCAGACGCAAACCCGGTCGTCCTGCTCGTTGATGACGCGCACTGGCTCGACCGGCCGAGCCTTGGCGTGCTCACGTTCATAGCCCGGCGCCTGGAGCACGTGCCCATGGCGCTGGTCGCAACCGTGCGTACCGGATACGCCGCGCCCTTCAAGGACGCTCGCCTGCCGATCGTCGAGCTGGGTCGAACTCAGCGCCGGCGATGCAGGGGCGCTGCTCGACCGCAGCGCGCCTGGGCTGCACCCCGTGTCTCGCGCGCGGGTTCTCGCCGAAGCCGCCGGCAACCCGCTTGCGCTCGTCGAATTGCCGCGCACCGCTTCCTTCTCGGCGGTTTCGCCTGATCGCATGGTCCCGGTTCCGACCACCCTCAACGCCCGCCTCGAGCAAGCATTCGCCACGAGCCTTCGCGACCTCACCAACGAGTGCCGTCTCGCTCTGCTCGCAGCCGCACTTGACAGCCGCGCATCGCTCGAGGAGATCACCGATTCGGCGACGCTGGTGCAAGGGTCGCCGCCGGTGTCGGCTGACGCGCTCGAGCCCGCTGTCGACGCAGAGTTGATCGACCTGCGCGCCGGTGCCGTGCAGTATCGGCACCCGTTGATCCGCTCAGCGGTTCGTCAGGCTGCGCCGCCACTCAAGGTGCTCGCCATGTACGGCGCCCTTGCAGCGGTTGTCAACGACCCTGAGCGCCGCCTCTGGCACCGGGCCATGGCTGCAATGGGCAGCGACGAGGACGTCGCGGTGGCGCTCGAGGAGCATGCGCACGCGTCGGTGCGCCGTGGGGCCGTTGCAGTGGCCGGCGCCGCGCTCGAGCGCGCCGCCGCATTGAGCGCGGAGCCACGCAAGCAGGGGGAGCGATTGCTGGCTGCTGCTGAGGCGGCCTACGAGCTCGGCCTCGTTGACGATGCCCGCCGGTTGCTCCAGCAGATCAGCCTCCCCGACCTCGGCAGGAGTGCAGCAGCCCGGCTCGCATGGCTGAACGAGGTGATCAGCGGCGAGGTCTGGTTTGAGACGGGCGCGACCAAAACATTCGTGACGCTCGCCCGTGAGATTGCCGAGAGTGGCGACGCCGACCTGGCGCTCCGATCGTTGTTGCCGATCGCACATCGCTGCTGGTGGACCGATCCCCAAGTCCGCACCCGGCGGTACCTCGTGGATGCAGCAAAGCAGCTCGGCACCAGCGACGACGATCCGCGCCTTCTCGCGGTGATCGCCATGGCTGACCCTGAATGCGAGGGACAAGGCGTTCTCCGTCACGCCTCACGCCTTCGACGAGCTCAGCTTGCGGATGCGGTGGACGTGATGCTCGTCGGGATCGCAACAGAGAAGTCGGGGGATTGTGCGACGGGGGCGCGCTTACTCGCCGGCGCGGTGGATGACCTCCGTGTACAGGTGCGACTCGGACCGTTGACGCAGGCACTCGTGCACTACGCGTGGGCGGCGACGCAAACCGGTGATTGGAGTGCTGCGGTGACGGCCGGCGAGGAGGCGGCGTCCTTGGCTCGCGATACCCGGCAGCCGCAGTATGGAGTCACCGGCGAGCTGATGGCTGCGTATGCCAGGGCATTGCTCGGAAACACGCCCGACCTCGAGGCCATGCTCGCCGCGTCCGAACGCCGGGTGCTGGCCATCAAGAGCACTCCGTTGTTGACAACCGCGCACCTCGCTCGCGGTGCAGCCGCGCTCGGTGAGGGGCGCTCCGACGAGGCGTTTCGCTTTCTCTGGCCAGTCTTCGATGAGAACGACGACGCCTTCCATCGCTTCATGCGCTGGAACGCGATACTCGACATCGCCGAAGCCGCGGTACGAAGCGGGCATGCTGAGAGTCTCGGCCCGGTGATGGCCGACCTCGAACAGACCGCGACACAGAGCCAGCCGCCCATGCTCTGCCTCGAACTGGCCTGCGCGAGACCGCTCCTCGCTCCCGATGACGATGCCGCACTGCTCTTCGCCGCAGCACTCGCGAACGATCTGTCGCAGTACCCATTCCTGCTGGCTCGGACGCTCTTCTCGTTTGGGAGCTGGCTGCGCCGTCGGCGACGCAGCGCTGACTCGCGCGAACCATTGCGTCGGAGCATCGAGCTGTTTGACTTGCTCGGGGCCACCGCCTGGGGAAAGCGAGCGCGACAGGAGCTCCGCGCCACTGGTGAAACAGTGGGCCCGCGGACGCCGGATGCCCGTGACCGGCTTTCGGCCCAGGAGCTCCAGATCGCTCGAACTCGCGGCCGGGGGCCTGTCGAATCGAGAAATCGGCGAGCGGCTCTTCCTGTCGCATCGCACGATCGGCTCCCATCTGTATCGCATCTACCCCAAGCTCGGCATCACCGGGCGCGGTCAGCTGCGCGAAAGCCTCGCGAGCGCCGCCGGGGACTGAAGATTCAGTCGTCCTACTCAAGCGAAGCGTCCCTCGCCGATCCCAGCATCGTGGTCAGCAAGACTCCCCGGATACGAGGTGACCCGATGAGCGACAAGCCGAACATCGTACTGGTCCATGGCGCGTGGGCCGATGGATCGAGCTGGAGCGCAGTGATCGAATCGCTGCAGGCGAAGGGGTATGCAGTCACCGCCCCGCAGTTCCCGGAGAGCTCGCTCGCCAACGATGTCGCGCGGCTTCGCCAGGTGCTCGTGCGCCAGAGCGGCCCAACTGTCGTTGCCGGTCACTCCTACGGCGGACAGATCATGACGGCGCTCGGCCCCGAACATCCGAACGTCGCGGCGCTCGTGTACATCGCCGCGTTCGGGCTCGACCAGGGAGAGTCACTCGGCGCGCTGCTCGGGAGTGGGCCGCCAACAGCGGCACTGGCTCACCTGGTGGTGGACGAGCAAGGCTTCGGCTGGATACCGCGTGAAGACTTCGTGGGGCACTTCGCGGCCGACGTCGAACCGGTGAAGGCCAACGTCATGTTCGCCGTCCAGCAGCCGATCTCGATGAGCACCTTCGAGGATGTCATGGGGGAGCCTGCGTGGAAGTCGCTGCCGTCCTGGTATCTCGTCGCCACGAATGACGAGGCCATTCCACCGGACGCTGAGCGCTCGTTCGCGAAGCGCATGGGCGCGACCACCATCGAGGCCCCGTCCAGTCACGTCGCGATGGTGTCTCACCCCAACGAGGTCGTGCAGCTCATCGAGGCCGCCGCGGGTGCGGTCGGTGGCGCCGGCAGCGAGCAACTCGCCGGCAGCGCCCAACGCCAGGCGTGACCCGGAAACCAAGGAGCAATCAACCATGCCGATGATCGATGTGTACGCCGCGTCGGGAACGTTCAACGACCGCAAAACTCTCGCGCGCAATCTTGCCGCGGCGGTCATGCGCTGGGAGGGCGTCCCGGAGATTCCCCTGTTCAAGGACAACACTGCAGCCTTCATCCACGAGCTACCGGCCGACGCGATCTCAGACGTGTCGAGCAGCGGTCGTCACATCCGCGTGCAGGTGCTGACCCCGGCGGGCGTTCTGAATCGGGACAAGCAGCTCGGCGTCGTCAAGGAGCTGACGGAGATCGTCGTCGCGGCAGCCGGTGACCCCGACCTTGCGCCGCTTACCTGGGTACTGATCGTGGAGTCGCCTGATGGTGGCTGGGGAATCGCCGGTCACGCAAACACCGGCGCCGACATCGCCGACCTGGCGCGACGAGCGCTCACCGGTGGCTCTGGTTAAGAGGATCTCCTGTACTCTTCCCCGAGATGTCGCCGCTGTTCCACGTCGGGCTGGAACCGGTTGTCAACGCCGCAGTCGCAGATCCCCTAACGCGGCCAGTTCAGGTCGACCACCACTGGCGCGTGGTCTGACGGCAAGGTTCCCTTGCGAGCATCGCGATCGATGTATGCATCGGTCACGGCCGGCGTGACTCCGTGGTCCAGCAGCACCAGATCGATCCGCATGCCGAGACCCTTGTGGAAGTTCCCGGCGCGGTAGTCCCAGTAGGTGAACGGCCGCCCCTTGAAGGCGCGAGGATGAATGTCATCGAGCCCAAGGCTGGTGAGCGCGACGAGCGCCTCGCGCTCCTGCGCGCTGACGTGCGTCGAACCGATGAATGCGGCGGGGTCCCAGACATCACCGTCGGTTGGCGCGATGTTGAAGTCGCCGCAGACAACCAGCGGGGGCGACGTGGGCTTCGATGCGAGCAACGCTGAGCGGAGCGCCGCCAGCCAGCTCAGCTTGTACGCGTAATGATCGCTGTCAAGCGTTCGGCCGTTCGGCACGTACACCGTCCAGACGCGGAGTCCCCCGCAGGTCGCGCTCATCGCCCGAGCCTCCGCTTGGGGAAACCCAGGCTGTCCGTCGAAGCCGCGCGCAACGTCCCCCATGCCGACGCGCGAGATGATCGCCACCCCGTTCCATCGCCCTTCCCCGTGCAGCGCAACCTCGTACCCGAGCGCCTCCACCTCCGCGCGCGGAAACGCGTCGTCGGCGACCTTGGTCTCCTGCAGGCAGAGGATGTCGGGGCTGCTCTTTTCCAGCCATTCGACCAGTCGAGGCAGCCGCACGACGACGGAGTTCACGTTCCAGGTTGCCAGGCGCATCGGGCAAGGATAGGTCGGCGGCTCGGTGACCCGATCGGCACCGGCTGCGCGTCAGAGCTCGAGCCCTGCCTCGAGGCGTGCCATGCCCTGGTCGAGCAGGCTGGCGAGATTGACAGTCGGGTCATCCATGATGGCGAACATCACCGCCATTGCCACTCCGACAACCGCTCCCGCTGTCGTGAGCACGTCCATGTCGTCCGAGCGGCGGTGGGTTCTCTCGGCGAGGACTTCCGCAAGCAGGCGCATCGCCTGGCCGAACTGGTCCAGCATCGCCGCTCGCAGCTCGGGAACGGAGAGGATGAGATGCATCCGCTCCGTCTGTTCTTCGACATCCTGCGGTGACAGCCGTGCGAACGCCTCGTTGAAGGCACGCCGCAGCGCTTGGATCGGGCTCAGCTCCGGCGGCTGGCTCTGAAAGGCGGCGACGATGATCGGATCGAAGTCGTCGCTGAGCACCACATCGGCTTTGCTCGGGAAATAGCGAAAGAAGGTGCTCTCGGAAATCTCGATCTCGTCGATGATCTGCTGGACGGTGGTGGCTTCGTAGCCCTGCTTGATGAAGAGGTGCAGCGCCTGTGCGCGGATCGCCTCACGGGTCCGCTCCTTCTTCCGCTCGCGCAGCCCCGCCGTACGCAGGTCAGCGGACATTGGCAAGCTGACGCTTCTCGTCGGACTCCACCCGCTGATTGTCATGCAACGCATTGGCGCGTGGCAGGAAGACCAGGGTGAGCAGCATGCCGACGACCGCGATCCCCGCCGACACGAGCAGCGCAACGTCCATGCCGTCAACAAATGCGCTGCGTACCGAGTGGAGCAGCGCGGCCGACCCGAGCTGTTGCGCGACCGCAACGCCGCCGAAAACGCTCTGCCGGATCGCCGCGGCTGCCGGTGCCGCGATCCCGGCCAGCGCCAGGTGCGACAGGTAGATCGAGCTGAGCACGCTGCCGAGGATGGCGGTCCCAAACGGCCCACCGACCTTGTTCACCGCCTGGAGCACCGCCGATCCCACGCCGCTGCGCTCCTCGGACAGCTCGACCAGGGCGGCCGATGTCGACGTGGAAAGCGCCAGGCCCATGCCGACGCCGATGATCGCCATCCAGCCCGCCACAAAGACCGTGCTCGAGCTGACCCCTGTGGTTGCCCCGATGAGCAGTCCGAGAGCGATGAGCACGAACCCGGCGCTGGCGGTCAGCTTCGCGCCGATCAGCTTGACCACCCGATCCGAGGGGATCGCGCCGACGATGAGACCGGCGATCACGGGGAGGAGCCGCAGACCCGAGCCCATCGCGTCGGTGCCGAGCACCCCTTGAAAGTACTGGGGCAACGTGAAGAGCACGCCGATCATCGAGAGCACCGCGATGGCCGCGAGGATGACACCCCAGGTGAACGACGCCGAACGAAACAGCGAGAGGTCGAGCAGGGGCTGGCCGTCGGGTTGCCGGTTGAGGCGCCGCTCCCAGGCAAAGAAGCCAATCAGCACCACCACGCCGCCGGCCATCGCCAGGATCGCGACCGTATCGGTCCACCCGTCCTGCCCCGCGGCGATGAGGCCGTACGTGAGCGCCACGAGACCTGCGACCGAAAGGGCGACCCCGACCAAGTCGATCCCCGGGCGCTCGGACGCCCGGAACTCGGGCACCAGCGTCGCCAGGGCGATCACCCCGATCAGTGCGACCGGAACGTTGATGAGAAAGACCCATCCCCACCAGAAATTGGTGAGCAGCCAGCCACCGAGGATGGGACCGATCGGCAGCGCCATGAAGTTGGCGGCAGCCCAGATACCGACGGCCTTGGGACGCTCCTCCTTGGTGAAGAGGACCGTGAGCGAGGAGATCGCCATCACGATGACACCGGAGCCGGCCAGGCCGAGGAGGACGCGAGCTGCCAGGAACTCCGCGACCGAGGTCGACAGGGCGCATGCGAGCGACCCCAGGCCGAACAGGCCGAGCGCGATGAGTAGCACCTTCTTGTGGCCGTACCGGTCACCGAGCAGCCCGGCCGGGAGCATCGCCGCCGCCAGCACGAGCAGGTAACCCGACGAGAACCACTGCAGGTCCGACTCCGACGCGTGCAGCGCCTTCGCGAGGGTCGGCAGCGCGACGCTGAGCACCGTCCCATCGAGGCCCACGGCCAGGACACCCATGCTCACCGCGGCGAGCGCCCACCACCTCCGGACACCTGTGGTCTTCATGACAGCTACCTCAATCTGAAGGTTACCTCCTCATGATGGTAACACGCACAAAGGGTTCGCCCGTCGCCCCTATGAGTCCCACCACCCCCCGGCGTATCCTCCCTGCACGCGTCCGAGCGATTGGCCGAGGTGGAACGGATGACAACGAAGTTCTTGCTGGCGGAAGACGATCTGCCGTCGCACTGGTACAACATCCTCGCGGACGTCCCGGAGCCGCTCGGAGCCTTCCTGAGCCCGCGGACCCTCGAGCCACTTACACCGCCGGACCTCACCCCGATCTTCCCCATGGCGATCATCGGGCAGGAGGTGTCAGCCGAACGCTGGATCGAGATCCCCGATCGTGTCCGGGACATCTACAAGATGTGGCGGCCGACGCCCCTGTACCGCGCCACGCGTCTCGAAAAGGCGCTCGACACCCCCGCGCGCATCTTCTACAAGTACGAGGGCACGTCGCCTGCCGGATCGCACAAGCCCAACACCGCCGTGGCGCAGGCGTACTACAACGCCGAGGAGGGCATCAAGCGCCTGACCACAGAGACCGGCGCCGGCCAGTGGGGCTCTGCCCTCGCCTTCGCCGGCGGCCTGTTCGGCCTCGAGGTCATGGTGTACATGGTCAAGGTCTCCTACCAGCAGAAGCCGTACCGCCGCGCGCTCATGGAGACCTGGGGCGCCAAGGTCCTCCCTTCCCCGAGCGACCAGACCGAATTCGGCCGCAGCGTCCTTGCCAAGGAGCCAGAGTCGCCGGGCAGCCTCGGCATCGCCATCTCCGAGGCCGTCGAGGATGCCGCCACTCGTGACGACAGTCACTACTCGCTCGGATCGGTCGTCAACCACGTCCTCCTTCATCAGACCGTGATCGGGCAGGAGGCTCAGAAGCAGATGGAGATGGCCGACGCCTATCCCGACGTGGTGATCGGCTGCGTGGGCGGCGGATCCAACTTCGCCGGCCTTGCCTATCCCTTCCTGGCGGATCGCCTCTCCGGCAAGACCAATACGCGATTCATCGCCGCCGAACCGGCCGCGTGTCCGACCCTCACGCGGGGGCTGTACGCATACGACTTCGGTGACACCGCCGGGATGGGCCCGGTGGTTCCGATGTACACGCTCGGGCACAACTTCATCCCCGACACGATCCACGCCGGGGGGCTGCGCTATCACGGCGATGCGCCATCGCTCTGCCTGCTGGTCAAGAACGGCTTCATCGAAGCGCGCGCATACAAGCAGAACGAGTGCTTCGCCGAAGCGGTGCGCTTTGCGCGCAGTGAGGGGATCCTGCCGGCTCCCGAGCCGTCGCATGCGCTCCGTGCGGTCGCGCAGGAGGCCGCCGCGGCACGGGAGGCAGGAGATTCGCGCGTGATCCTCTTCAATCTCTCGGGCCATGGGCACTTCGATCTCGGCGCCTACGACGCCTATTTCGCCGGCAAGCTCCAGGATGTCGAGCTCCCGCAGGAACAACTCGATACCGCGCTCGCCGAGTTGCCGAAGGTGCCCGCAGGAGCCGCGTAGCCTTCACGCCCGACCCCCAACTCGACCGGCGACCTCGCCCTCAGGCGTCGAGGGTGGCGCGCACGTGGTCCAACAGGTCCGCGGCGACAAACGGCTTCGACACCAGGTGGATGCCGCGCTGCACGACGCCTTGCGAGGTGATCACCAACTCGGGGTAGCCGGACATGTAGAGCACGCGAATCTTCGGGCGTAGCTCGCTCACCCGCTCGGCAACCTGCTTGCCAGTGAGTCCTGGCATGACCACGTCGGTGAGCAACAGGTGAATCGTGCCGCGATGCTCGTGGATGAGCTCCAGCGCCTCTGGTCCCCCTCGTGCCGCAAGCACGCGATATCCGTGCCTGGTGAGGATGCGTCTCGCAACGTCGAGGACAAGATCCTCATCCTCGACAACGAGGATGGTCTCCCCACCGTGACTCCGTCGCGTCGCCGGTCGCGGTGCGTCAGACTGCTGGATGACTGACGTCGCGCTCGGGAGCAGGATCGTGACGGTGGTTCCGGTGCCGAGGTCGGATTCGAGGTCAACCATGCCGCCCGCCTGGTTGACGATGCCGTACACGGTGGCGAGGCCGAGCCCCGATCCCTTCTCCTTCGGTTTGGTGCTGAAGAAGGGCTCGAAGGCACGCTCGATGGTCTCCCGAGTCATGCCCGAGCCGGTATCGGCCACACGCAGCCGCACGTGCGGTCCCGGCTGCAAGCGGGGATCGAGCGCAGCGTACGCGTCGTCAACCGCGAAGTTGTCGGTGTCGATGATGAGCGTCCCACCGGTCGGCATCGCATCACGCGCGTTGACCGCGAGGTTGAGCAGCACCTGCTCCATCTGGCCGCGGTCAGCGAGCACATGCTCGAGGTCGGCCGCGCAGCGAGTGATCAGCTCGACGTGCTCGCCGATGGTGGTGCGCAGCAGGCCGTCCACCTCGCCGACGATCGCGTTGAAATCGATGATCTCCGGCTTGATGACCTCGCGGCGTCCGAAGGCGAGCAGTTGATGGGTCAGCCGAGCAGCCCGCTCCGCGGCAGCACCGATCTGACTCACATCGTCAAGCACGGCGCTGAGACGTGCTGATTCGTGCGACGGGCGCAAGGCGATCTCCGCGGCGATCTCCTCATCCACGAAGCTCACGTAGTTGAGGATGGCCGCGAGCAGATTGTTGAAGTCGTGCGCAACACCACCGGCGAGCTGGCCGAGGCTCTCAAGCCGCTGAGACTGGTGGAGTTGCCGCTCGAGCCGGTCGCGCTCGAGCTGTGCCTCCATGCGATCACGTTCGTGCTGCGCCTCGACGCGTTCGGTGACGTCGCGAATCGCCGCGCAGACCATGAGCCCGTCCTCGGTCTCGATCGATGATAGTGACACTTCCGCCGGAAACTCCGAACCATCCGCCCGCCTGCCGGCCAGCGTGATCCACGCTTCGGCTGGTCGGATGCGCGGATCCCGGAACCCCGGGTCGGGATTCGGCGAATGCATGTTGAGGGCGGCTCCGGGGACGAGCAGTTCGACCGGGCGACCGATGAGCTGGTTGCGCTCGTAGCCGAACAGCGCTTCGGCCTGGGTGTTCACCAGCGCGATGAGCCCGTCCGGGTTGACGCCGACGATGGCGTCGGGCGCCGCTTCGAGGAGGCTTCGGAATTTCGCCTCGGCGCGCTTGCGCTCGGTGATGTCGCGCACGGACGCGACGACGATCAGACGCTCGTCGATCTCGATCCAGGCGAGCGCGATCTCTGCGGGAAACTCCAGGCCGTCACGCCGTCTGCCGGACAGCTCCATGCCGAGTCCCATCGGGCGCGGCACCGGTGCCTGAAAATACGTGGCACGAAGCTGAGCGTGATCGCGAACCGAGGTGGGCACCAGCAGCTCGAGCGGCTGGCCGATCAAGTCGTCGCGCGCGTATCCGAAGAGCGCCTCTGCTAGCGAATTCACGAGCACGATGGTGCCGTCGGCCACGACCGCGACCACCGCATCCGGAACAGCCTCGAGGAAGGTCGCAAAGAGCGCACCGCCCGCCGGCGCACCTCTCGCGGCGAGGGTCACGCCCCGGAGCTTTCGGGAGTTCCTCGTGTATCGGTCTCGGTCGGTGGCGGGGTGCGACTGACGCCGTCGGCCCTGGCGCGCTTCGCCTTCTCGACGCGGTTCGCCGAGATCATCCGGGTCATGAGCTCACCAAAACCCACCTCGGGCGGGAGTGGATCCTGCCTGGGTGTCGTCTGACGGCCGGTCATGACGTGGTCTTGCCTGGAAGCATTCCTCCACCCTGGGCCTTCCTGGCCGATGCGCCGCACGAACGCCTACGTCGGCACAGCCTCGGCTCAGAAGCGTTGCAATCTGCGCGATTGGGACGTTCCCAACCAGCGAGACGACGGGTCGCAGGTTATCCGCAAGTCAGCGTCGTCCGGCGTGGGCTTGTGCAAGCGGACTCCATCACCACCCGCGGTCGCGGCGGTGCGATCACTGGGACTGAGTTCACCGTGCTATGACGTCGATGGCGTTGGTGTCGAAGGGCTGCTTGTTTCGGCGCTGGGCGTCGGTACATGCGACGCCAGCGATGCATCGAGTGCGACCGCCTTCGCCCAGTCTGCCTTTGCCTCACTCAGCATGCCATCGCCTCTGAGGATGAATCCGAGATTGAGCCAGGCCGCCGCCATCCCAGGCTGAAGCTCAAGGACTCGTTGGTAGAGCCGCTCGGCGCTGTCCGGGTCCGCGCTCACCGTGTCCACGGCAAGGTTGAAGAACGCGTCGACGAATGTGGGATTGGTGACGAGCGCTGCCGTGTACTGCGTCACCGCTTGCGACACGTTCCCCTGCCGGTCATAGACCGTCCCGAGGTCGTAGTGCGCGACGGCGTTGTTCGGGTCGAGCTTCAGCGCCTGCTGATACGTGGCTTCCGCTGTCGTGTCATCGCCGGATAGTTGCGCCTTCAACCCCTGAGAGACGAGGCTCGCTGCCGTTGGTGGGGTCCCACACGCCGAGAATCCGAGGGCGACAATGGCCCCAGCGAGCGCCCAGGTGGTGCGCTTGACGGGGCTGTTGATCCTGTGGAAAGGAGCCACGGGGTGAAACTCCGCTCGTTGTCTGACAGCGATGAGGGCCGGAACGGGTGGTCCGCCTCGCGAGTTGCGAGACGGACCAGAACCGTTGCGGTCAATCCAAAGTGGAACGCTCAGGCGTATCGGGATCTAGTTACCGATACAGACAAACTTCACCGCGTCGCCGGCTCCGCTGTTCGTCGGTGTGAAGGCGGTTCCAGATGTGTACGTGAAGAGCAGCGCGATCGCTCCCGTGGTGTCAGACCCGTAGCACACGTAGCTAGCCGCACTGGTGAACACTGCACCGCCGCTAAGCGTAACCGCGGTGCCCGAAAAGCCCGTGCCGATCACCTCGTGTACGCCGGCCGTGGCGGTGCCTGTGATGCCAGTGGTGGCGATGGTGCCGGTGGCACCTGTCGCTCCCGCAGCGCCTGTCGCTCCGGCAGCTCCGGTCGCGCCTGCAGCACCAGTTGGGCCAGCAGGACCCGTGGGGCCGCTACTACCGGTTGCGCCTGCGGCACCCGTCGCACCCGCGGCACCCGTGGCACCGGCAGCACCCGTGGCACCGGCAGGACCTGTGGCACCCGCAGGACCTGTTGCTCCCGCAGCACCCGTGGCACCTGCAGCACCCGTGGCACCTGCAGGACCAGTCGGACCCACCGGGCCGCCGCTAGGACCAGTCGGACCCGTTGCTCCGGTAGCTCCCGTTGGACCTGTCGGACCACCCGGAATCACTGCGGCGTAATAGCCGAAGTAGTCGAGGATGATGTCGGCACTGCCGGCAAAGTTGGCTATGTCGATGATGCCGGCCGCGCTCATCCCGACGACCACTGTCGCGAAAGTCGTCCTTCCCGGGAGCACGTCCAGGTTCGATGTGCCTGGCTCACCGACGCCATCGGGCCATAGCGTCAGAAACGTCGTCGCGTTCGTGTTAACGACGGTGAGGTTGAGCACGATCGCTGTCGCGCCAGCCGGAACGCCGTTCGCTCCCGATACCTGCCAGGTCTCACTCTCATGACCCGGGGAAAAATGCATCGACGTGTTGAAGCGACTGTCCAGCGCGCGCACCGGAGTGATGGGCGTGAACGCGCTCTGTGTGACCGTCGCATGCGCGACCCACGACTGGGATACCGCTAACGCCAGCGGGACAGCCAATGCCAAGCCGACGGCCCACCGCCTATGGCGTGCCGCCAGGTTTCGATTCCGGCTCTCGCCCATTGCTCGCCTCCACGTATCGCCTATCCCTCGCCGCCGGACATTGCGCGCTTCCATCACCAAAGTCAAATCTGAGATCAGCACAACATGGAAGCGATTTCGAGCGTAGACTACGCGCCGAATATGAAGCCACCAAAGGCGATTCGCTATGTGCGCCAGCGTACAGTGATGCAGTCCTTCGCATATGTGCGCTTGCGAACCATCGCTGTTGCCGGCGCAATATCTGCGCTTGCACTCACTGCGTGCAATTCAAATGTCGCCCCAACTGCGACGCCTGGTCTGGTGACCATCCAGACCGCCGTCACGTGTCCGGCACCGCCCGTTCACGCCGCTGTTGCAAATCCCCCGCGCCATTTTGCCGCTCCACCGCGCTTCACGCTCGTGCATGACGTCGGCTACTGCGCGTACATCGATACCGCGGCGGGCGTCATCTCTGTCCGGCTCCGCCCGGAATACGCGCCGCATGCAGTGACCGACTTCATCGCTCTCGCGCAGCGCGGCTTCTACGACGGCCTCACGTTCTCCCAGGTGTGCCCCGCCACGACTGGAACGGCCTGCGCGATAGCGGCACCCGTCGCGCTCGCCGGCGACCCCACTGCCACAGGCGCGGGCGGCCCCGGATACACCCTTGCGTCCGATCCGGTGGTCGGCAATTACCTCTTCGGCGCCGTTGCCATGTACAGCACCACTCCGGCGACGATCGGGAGTCAGTTCTTCATCAGTCGCGGTGACAGCAGCACGCTTGCGCGCAAGTACGACATCTTCGGGCAGGTGACCGACGGGTTCGCCGCACTGACCGCGCTGCAGAAGGGGACCACGATCCTCTGGGTCGCAATCGCGGTTACCGCACCCGAGCCCTGAGTCAGCTCCGCAGCCGCAGCGAGATGACCCCCACCATGCCGAGCGACGCGATCGCGCATGCTGCCACGCCGAGCGGCAGCGCAACAGCGCCGGCGAGACCGATGAGCCCTCCCAGCGCAGCGGGTAGGAGCGCACTCCCGATGACGGCGCCGAGGATCGCGTAGGTCGTCAGCGTTGCCGCGTTCGGAACAACCCGGGTCATCCACGACACTGCGACGGGAAAGACCGGTGCCGCGCAGAGGCCGACCAGCGAGAACAGCAGCGGCGGCGCCAGGTTGGCCCGAATCCCGAAGAGCAGCAATGCGCTGATGACGAACGCGGGCGCGAGAAGTCGCTGGGGCGACCACCGGACCGCCAGCGGCGCCGTGAGCACACGACCGATCGTGAATGCCCCCCAGTACACCGATGTCGCAGCGGCAGCGAATTGGGCCGACCATCCAAGGCTGATGAGATCCGTCGCCTCCCATGTGCCGACGCCGGCCTCGAGCCCCTCGTAGATGAGCAGCAACAGGGCGAACGTCGCGACAAGGCCGAGGGTGCGGGCATTGCGAACCGGCGGAGCGGTTTCCGGCGTGGCTTTCTCCTCCGCCGCGCGCCGCAGGAACACAACGCACACGAGCACGGCGACGCCGACGACGGCGAACACACTTGCAAACCCACGGGTCAGGGCCACCAGCGCCGGTCCCAGAAAGGTGCCGACACCGTAGGAGGTGTTCACCAGTCCGAGCATCGCCGGACTGCGGCGGCCATACCTTGTCGCGTAGAAGAGGTTGACGAGCACCACCAGGCCACCGGCGCCGATACCGAGCACGAACACGGCGACGAGCACCAGTGGCCAGGTTGGCGCCGCCGCCGCGGCCAGCAGACCGACTCCGAAAATGAGCGTTCCGGCGGTGAGACGCTGGCCAACCCTCCAGCGCGCGTGCGTCAGTCCGAGCGCCAGGAGCCCGATGACCTCACCGAGGAAGTTCGCGCTGACGATCAAGCCGGCAACGCTCACAGTCACGTGAAAGTGCTGAGTGATATGTGGGATCGACGGCCCGTACGAGGCAATGACGATGCCGAGCAACAGGAAGACCGCGAAACCTGCCGCCGTCACCGTCCTCGCCGGAGCGTTGCGCTCACTCATGCGGCTGCACGATACGGGCGCCGGCCCGGGATCGGCGGTTGGCTGCGCCGTCGAGACCCTGTCGCCTACGAGGGTGTCGGAGTCGCCGCGCTGGTCGGGCGCGGGGGCGCAGGATTCAAGAGCGCCTCCTCGTCTGCCAGCGCAATCGCGATCTCTCCCGCTGCATTGGGATGCAGCGGGGCAGCATCGTCGAGACCCTGGATGAATGACTGCTGCGTGCAGAGCTCGTGACCGGCGAAGCTCGGTGCGACGGCGTCGAATGCGAAGCTGGCCGCCCCGTCGGCAAGGACGGTGTTGAAGGTGGTCAGCCGGCCGAGCAGCACCTTCGACTTGGCGGCGGTGATCGCAGGCTCACCCGTGCAGTCCGGCTGCGCGGGGAGTGGATCGTAGTATTCGTTGACGATGACGCGCGGCGACCCGGGGAGCGTCGCGAGGCGCTGGAGCAGGTCGTAGTAGTCGACGGTAAAGCTGTCGAGCGCCTGCGAGAACCACGCGGCGGACACGCTGTCATCGCATTGCGGCGATACCAGGCACAGCTCCATGAACTGCGTCCAGTCCATCTCGTTCGCCCCGATGCTGACGATCACCGTCTTGACACCGCGCAGCGCCTCGAGCCGCGCGAGTTGCGACGGCACCAGCACATCGTTGATTTCTTCCGGTCCGAAGAGTCCCTGCTCGATCGAGGCGTTCGTGCATGCGAGATTGACCACTGTGCTGTTGTTCACGGCCGCGATGTCGGCCGCATAGCTATCCCGGCTGCGCCGGCACGCAGTGTCCTCCATCGTGGGTTTTGCGAGCGGAGGGTTACCCGCACCCGCAGCAGTTGAGTCGCCGATGACAACGGTGGTCGCTGTCGCACTCGGAGCTCTGTGGCTCGGCGGGTCGACGGTCAGTGGCGCGCGACCGACGAGCTGATCAAGCGTGCGCACCTGGGAGAGTTGCTGCAGTCCCTGGGCGGCGCTGTTGATTGCAAGCGCATCGCTTCCGCCCGCCACGACTGCGGCAAGCACCACTCCGCCGACGATCAGTTGCCATCGGCGACGCGTCAGCGCGAGGCTGAGTGCGGCAAGAACCGCGGCGACCATGACGCTGATGAGCAGCTGGCGAACGAAATACGCGCTCCAGCCGTCGCGAATGGCCCGCCCGAGATGCCCCGGCTGCTTGAGTGCTGCGAGCAATTCGTCGTAATGCGTGACCTCCGCCCAGAGCAGGATCGGCCGGATGGGGCCGGAGAACTGCTGGGTGGTCGGGATTGACTGCCCGAATAACTCGAGCGTTCCCGAGCCGGAGGTCGATGCCGAGGGTCCGGCGCTGAGCGCGAGTGACTGCCCACCGGCTTCGACATTCTGTGCCGGAGCGATGAGCAGGGAAATCTCGATGCTCGCAAGCGGGATGACGAGCGCCAGGCCGACCACGACCACGACGATCGTGACGATTCGCGACAGCGATGGCCGATTGCCCACGCATCCAGGCTACCCGCAGGTCCCCTTACATCGTCCTCGGGCGTGCGGATCGACTCACGCAGGTGACGGCGATGCTTCGCGGGCGCCGATATCGCCGGTACGCAGGTCGAGGTAGAGCTGCTCGAGGCGGTCGACGTTGGTGCGCAGGCTGTAGGACTCGACCGCACGCGCGCGGGCGCGCTCGGCAAGGATGCGGCGCAGAGCACTGTCGTCGTGGACGCGGCGCAGCGCATCACCAAGCGCGGGCTCGAGCGGCGACACGGGGATCACGATGCCCGCGTCACCGACGACGGCGCCGTCCTCACCCGCATCGGTGGCGATCACCGCGCGGCCGACGCTCATCGCTTCCAGCAGTGCCAGGGAGAGCCCTTCTGCCGTCGACGGGAGCACGAAGACGTCGGCCGCACGCAGCAGATCCACCCTTGCGTCCTCGCTGGCGAGAACACCGAGAAGCTTGATCTGCGGATGCTCCGCTGCGATGCGCTGGAGTTGGCGTCGTTGCGTTCCTCCGCCCGCGATGAGCAGGAGATGATCGTCGCCCCAACCCTGGCTCAGGAACGACCGCGCCAGGTGAGGCACGCGCTTCTCGGCATCCAGCCGTCCCATGTAGACCACGGTGAACCGGGCATGCGACGAGGCGCGAATGCTGGAGCGCGCGGGGCTGAACCGGTCGGTGTCGACGGCGTTGGGGATGACCACAATGCGTTTTGCGTCCAGTCCCGACTCGACGAGCAGCGCCCGCTGACCCTCACTCAGCGCGACGATCGCATCGAAGTGGACCAACCGCCGCGCCTGGAACCGGTACACCTCTCGAAGCACTCGCGCGCGAGCCGAATTCAATGCTCCATAAGGCAGATGCACCGTTGCGATCGCCGGAATATGGCGGTGCTGCGCGAGGCTCGCAACGGCGCCGTCGAGCAACGAGAAGCTGACCGACACGTGGACGACGTCGGGCTCGAAGCTGGTCAGCGCCGCGGCGATGCGGTCGAGCGACCCTGGCAGTGACACGGTCACCGTCTTCAAACGGACAGCGCGCAACTCGACATCCTGTCCCGGCGATTCGACGTCGCGGCCCTCTCGGTGGGCGACGAACAGCACCTCGATTCCCCGGGCGCGCATCGCCGCAACCGTCTGGCGGCTGTATGCAGCCAGCCCGTTGCCGTGACGTCCCTGAAAATGGCCAAACCACGCCACGCGGAGTCGCGGCGAGGTGTCGGGCTGAAGCAGATCCGGGACGGCCACCCGTCGCAGCGTAGAGCCCAGGGACTTGCCTCCGCCGCTTCAGGCCTCGTCGACCACCAATTCGTCGAGCCCCGGCGCGGTGGCGCGAGGCAGCACCGTGGCGATGAACGACTTGACCGCCTCGTTGAGCCCGACGTCGTGACCGGCTGCCTCAGAGAGGTACCAGCGATGGTCGAGCACCTGGTGGAAGAGCTCGGCGGGTTCGAGGCGGCCGCGAAGCTCCGCCGGCACCGCCGCGATCGTGGGCTCGAAGACATCGATCAGCCAGCGGCGTGCCGCGTACCGCTCCGACACCGGGCCACCAGTGCTCGTCTCGAGATCGGTCCGGTAGCGGCTGATGTCGCCGAGGAGCCGACGAGCCTGATTCTCCTGGACCTCGAGCCCCGTGAGCGCCTGAAGCGTGCGGACGTGATGCCCGGGCTCGACGACCCGTGGCTGCAGGCGCAGGTGGTAGTTGCCTCCCTGCGCACTGACCTCCACCTCCTCGACGTCGAAACCGAGCACGTTGAGCCGCTGCAGCCGCTCCTCGATCAGGTAGCGCTGATCGGGAGCGAAGGCGACCTCGCGGACCAGCTCGGACCAGAGCCCGTCGTAGCGCCGGCGCAACTCCTCGGCGGCCACCACCGGGTCCATGTGATGCACGAGCCCTTCGGCGGTGACGTCGAGCAGCTCGCCGAAGATGTTCTCCTCGGCGACCATCACGTCCTGGAGGCGCTGGCCGTCGCTCAGCTGCGGATGGAGCTCGCCGGTCTCCGTATCGACGACGTAGGCGCCCAGCGCTCCGGCGTCGCGTCGGAAGAGCGTATTCGAAAGTGAGCAATCACCCCAGAAGAAGCCCGCGACGTGAAGGCGCACGAGCAGGTTCACCAGGCCGTCGAGGAGGCGATCACCGAGCGCTTGATCAGCACCCGTCGCCCCGAGCACCCGGCGATACGGCAGGGAGAAGTCCAGGTGCCGTGTGATCAGCACCGCCTCCAGCTCGACACGATCGGATTCAGGCGGGACCGCGACCTCGCGGCCGGTGACCAGGGCTGCAACCTCGACGACGGGGATGAAGAGACGATCCAGCTCGGCGAGGAGCCGGTACTCGCGCTCGGCGAGGCGGTGCGGCAGCTCCTTGAGCGCGTAGATCGCGTCGCCGTAGCGCACGAACCTGACCACATGCCGCGAGATCCCACGAGGGACGTCGACCAGGCGGTCGTGCCGCCATGTCTCCAGGGGGAGATCCCACGGGAGGTCGAGGAAGTCCGGATGTCCGGTGCGCCTGCGCATCTGGAAGTCGACAGCGTGCGGGGTCACTCGCGCCGCCTCTGGATTCGCTGATAGAGGTCACGGTGCACGATGACATACGTCCTGCGAATCGGTGGGCGCGATTCCACGTCGGACGCCAGCCGCCGAGCACCTGATCCACCCGAAGCCGGCGAATGCGCCAGAATCCTTCACACAGCTTGCAGCCTGCGAGCGAGGAGCTCTGATGAACCTGCGTGAAACCCAGAAACCGCTGAAGGATCGCTACCGCGAGGATCCGGCAGCGTCCCGGATCACCCTCGTCGCCCGAGGCGGCCAGGGCGATGCGCCCATCGCGTGCTCGGTTGACCTCGGCCGGGCCATCTACGAGGCCCAGGCGCATGCGGGTGTCGGCGGAGCGGGGACGGGTGCCTGTTCCGGCGACCTCCTCCTCGGCGCGCTCGCCGCCTGCGCCCAGGTCACCTGTCAGATGGTGGCCGCGTCCATGGAACTCCCCGTCGAGGATCTCCGAGTCACCGTCGAAGGCGACCTCGACCTGCGCGGCACGCTCGGCATCGGCGACGCGCTGGTTGGATTCGAATCCATCCGGCTTCGATTCGATATCACCGCGCCGGAGGCGAGCCCGGCCCAAGTTGAAGCACTGGTGGAGAAAACCAAGCGGTATTGCGTTGTGCTGCAGACCCTCGTGACCCCACCGTTGATCGAGACCAGTGTCGTGTTGGGAGTTTCAGACGCCACAACCGTGAGTGCCTGAGTCGGGCAGAGCCCGTCGAGGAGAGAAGATGCCGAGGTACCTGATCGAGCGACAGTTCGTGGTCCGAGAGGACGAGATGCCCGAGGTCGGGCGCCGCTCGCGCCGCATCCGGGAGGAATCGTTCCCCGAGATCATCTGGGAGCACAGCCATGTCTGCGTCGATGACACCGGTGGCGTCAAGACGTACTGCGTGTACGGGGCGCCGACCGAGGAGATGGTCCGCGAGCACGCGAAGCAATTGGGATTCCACGAGATCCTCTCGCTCTCCGAGATCGCCGGAGACGTGACGCCAAGCGACTTCCCGCTCTAGACAGGTCCCCGCTCGCTCTCATCCGGGCTCTCCGGACTGCGCTGCAGGCTTCGAGCATCGGCCAGGTGGCTGGCCGCGACCAGCGCAAGGGTGCGCAGCCGCGAAACCCGGTTGCGCTGCTCGATGTCATCCGGCGGAATGAGTTCGAGCGCGTCGCGGTAGAGATCGGCCGCTTCGTCCTTGGCCCAGCCGCGACCGGCGTCGTCCGCCGCCTTGAGCAGGTACTCCAGCGCTCGCTCATCGTCGCCGGCCTCACGCCAGTGCGCTGCCAGGGCGGTTGCCGTGGCGCCGGCCCCGGAGGTTGCCGCCTCGAGGAATTCGGCGACGGCGGCGTGGCCTTCCTTCCGGATCGCACGCGGCGAGGTGGCATAGGCGACCTCGCGAATCAGCACGTGCTTGAAGCTGAACTGTTCCTCACCCTCGATCCAGGACGACGCCTCCCGACGAATCAGGTCGTGCGCTTCGAGCGAGTCGAGGAGATCCGACAGCACCGCGGCATTTCCCTCCACCCGCGTGAGCGCTCCGGTCCAGAACACACGCCCCACCACGGCCGCGGCGAGCAGGACCCGCCGCTGGTTCGCAGGGAGCGCGTCGATGCGAGCGGAGACGAGCTCGCGGATGGTGGTTGGAAGCGGCTGGCCGGCGGCGGTCGGGATATCGGTCACCGACGCTGCGAGCTCCTCGATGAAGAGCGGATTGCCTTCCGCAGTCGCAGCGACACGCCGAGCCGCGTCGCCGGTCGCGTCGCTGCGCAGCAGACCGGCGGCGAGCTCTCGTGATTCCTCGACGCCGAGCGCCTCGAGCGAGAGCGCCGAATATGCCGACAAGCCACCGCCCCACCCGGGGTGAGCGAGCAGGAGGTCGGGACGGGCAAGCGCGAGGAGCATCGCCGGCGAGTGTCGAATTCGCGACGCGAGCACTTCGAGGAGCTCGAAGGTCCCGGTGTCGGCCCAGTGAATGTCCTCGAAGAGATAGACCGTGGGTTGATCCTGGGCGACCAGTTCGACGAACTGGCGGGCAGCGAAGAACAGCACCTGACGGTCGGCGACCTCGTCCTCGTGCCCGAGCCCGATGAAGAGCGCGAGGTGCGACGCGAGCTGCTCGGCGCCGCCGCCGACCTGCAGTGGCTCGATGGCGGTGCGCAGCTTCTCGCGAGCCGACCCGACATCGTCGCTCGCGAAGATTCCTGCGAGTTGCTTCACCTGCTGCGTGAACGGTCCGTGCAGCGTCTTGGAGCCGTACGGCAGCGACCGTCCTCGCAGGATCCGAGCTCCACTCCCCTCGAGCTGGTTCGTGAACTCTGACGCAAGTCGCGACTTGCCGACACCGGCCTCACCGAAGACGGTCATGAGATGCGGGCGTTGCTCGGTCACGACGCCCTGGAAGATCCCTTGCAGGATCGACATCTCGCGCACTCGGCCCACCATTGGGACGGTGGCGACGCTGCGCTCCCCCGGCCCTGCCGTGGCAGCCAGGGCGAGCCACCCGCGCACGGGCTCAGTCTTGCCCTTCACCGTCATCGGCTCGACTTCGCGGTACTCCACCATCGACCGGGTCGCCCGGTATGTCGCTTCGCCGACCATGATTCCGTTGGTTGGCGCGACGGTCTGCAGCCGAGAGGCGGTGTTGATGACGTCACCGGCCACCATCCCCTCCCCCAGCTCCGGCCGGGCGCCGAGCGACACGATCGCCTCGCCGGTGTTGACGGCGATCCGGACCTGCAGATCGAGGTTCTGATCGCTCGCATTCATCTCCGCGATTGCGGCGCGCACGTTCAGCGCCGCCCGTACTCCCCGCTCCGGATCATCTCCGTGTGCAACGGGCGCCCCGAAGACGCCGACGACGGCATCGCCGATGAACTTCTCCACGGTTCCGCCGAATGCTTCGATCTCGGAGCGCAGCCGTGCGTAGTACGGGGTGAGAATCGCCCTGACGTCCTCGGGATCCAGGTGGTCTGCACGGGCGGTGAATCCGGCGAGATCGACGAAGAGGACCGTGACGATTTTCCGCTCCTCGCGCGTCTCCCTTGCCCCGAGCTGGTTGCCACAGGCGTTGCAGAAGCGCGCACCTGCGACATTCTCCTGGCCGCAGCGCGTGCAGGTTTCCATGGCCCGAAGCGTACGACCCACGCCATGGGGTGCGGTCCAGCCGCTGTGAACCTCAGCCGCGGACCCGGTGGGTCAATCTTTCATCGACCCATGGTTCGCGCCACCAAGGTGCGGCGGTTGCTCGTGCCGGTCTTCGTGAAGATCGACTTGAGGTGGTCCTGCACCGTGTTCTCGGACAGGAACATCTGCTGGGCGATGTCGTGGGTGTCCGAGCCTTCGACCAGGTGCCCAAACAGCTCCAACTCGCGAGAGCTCAGCCCAGATGCACGGCCGAACAGGGTCATCCGTTCTGCCGGTGATGCCGCCTCGATCGTGACGGCGATGTCCTGATCCGACGCCGGCACTGTCGTGCCGATCCGCGCGGCGCGGAGCGTGAGCCACACCCCGGCTGACAGATGGACGCGCGCTGCCGGCGGATGGTCATCGACGCCGGCCTCGAGCGCGAGGAGCTGCGCGGCGACGTTGTAGGCGCCGGCAGGAATCGGCCGGCGATCGGTGCCCGGCGGCACCAGGACCTCCAGGTACTGGTTCGTCTCGCGCGTCTGCGCGCGCACCTCCAGCTCCGGTGAAAGCACGAGGACAACGGGCCCGGCGCGGACCTTCGCGGGCGCGGCAAGCTTGAATGTGCTTGCCTGGCACCGGCGTAACGCCTCGGTCACCGGCTTCGCGATTGCAGTCAGGAACTCCGCTTCCTGGTTGCTGAACGTCGTTCCGTCGGTACTCCGCCAGAGGTCGAGGAAGCCCCAGCACCCGTAGCGGCAGCGAAAGACCACCGATGCCACGTCGGCGACCTCGAATCGCGAGAGCATGTCGCGCCAGACGAGGCTGCGCTCCAGCCGGCCGACGGTCGACGCGCTGAGCAGCGCAACCGGAGCTTCGAGGTGCGTCCAGCGATTGACCGGCGTCAGGTACTTGAGCCGGATGAGCCGCGGGAGTTCCTGCAGACACGGAACGTCGGCGAGCGGCGCTGAGCCGACCTCCGTCTCCGGGTCGGTGAGCAGCCACGCAAAGGCATCGAAATCCACCACTCGGCGGATCTCCTCGAGCACAGCGTGCCGGAGCGACAACGCGTCTGCAGATACCGACTTGCTGACACGGCCGATCCGCTCGATCGCCCGTCCTTGAACGGAGGTGACTGCCACCGATCGATCGTACGCGCCCCACTCACGCGGTTCCGGTTACCGAAGATCCCACAAAGCTGGGATGGCGGCCGCGCGAGCCTCGCTCTTAGCCTCAATGCATCAGATCATCCGCGAGGAGAACGCCATGGCAACACTGCACATCCAGCATGCGGTCACCGATTTCGACACGTGGACGTCTGCATTCCAGCGGTTCGCCGAGGCACGCCGGAATGCCGGGGTTCGGGCGCAGCGGATTCAACGTCCCGTCGACGACCAGAAATACGTGGTGATCGAACTCGACTTCGACAGTGCCGCGGAAGCGCGGTCGTTCCAGGGGTTTCTGACCACCCAGGTGTGGGCCAACCCTGAGAACTCGCCAGGTTTGGCTGGAACACCCGAGTCGATGGTCCTCGAGCCGGCCGCGATGCAACCCGATTGAGGCGGATTACCCGGCTTCGTGCCTCACCGGAGTCAGCTGACGAGCCGGCGAGGAACCTTGTGACGCATCGGTCATGCGTTTGTTCGACGCTTCCCTCAAGATGGCCGAGATCGTCGATCAACCACGAATTGCAGGACAAGCGATCCCGCGATTGATGGCCGCCACCTTACAAAGGAAAGGTCAGAAGAGTGCAGCGGATCTGCTTCGTCCTCCAAATCCGGCCCGATCGGGTGGCGGAGTTCTGACGCACGGATGCAGCCGCTCGAGGAGTTGTTTCACCTGTCCTGACCCGGGGGATGCCGATCTCGCGATTGTGACACGGTAAGTTATCCGTCCCATGATCCTGCCTGACGCCTGGCGCTTGGCACCGTCGTCGGCATCAGCGGCAATCAGCCGGGGTTCGCCACCACCGATGCAGCGCGGCGCCTGGGTGTCTGTCGTGCCCACCGGCGACCGCCCGTGCTGGGGCGTTCACGCACGCTGACTGAGGCCATCGACTCCCGCAGTTTCTCCAGCAACGACGTGAGGGTTTGAACATCGTCGGACTCCCAGTCGCTCACGAACAACGCAAAGCGCTCGAGACCGATCTTTGTCAAGCGAGCGAGCTCGCGACCTCCCGCAGGCGTGAGTCCCACGAGACACGAACGTCCGTCGGCAGGATTGGCGGTGACAGCAACAAAGCCCGCATCCTCCATCTCGCGTATCTGCCGGGTGACGAGCGATTGGTGCACCTGCTGGCGCGCGGCAATCTCTGATGGACGGGTGGCTTCACCAGACGCGATGACCTGAAGCAAATTCAAAGCCCTGGCTGCCTTGCGCTCGCGTCGAGCTCGCTCGATCCCGGCATTCAAGGTAAACAAAGCGACAACCATGGACTCGACGTCGCGGGCGCTTGGTACCACGCAACAAGTCTATCTCATTTAGTTGCTATACTCTGTCAACTATCTTGTCCGCCACTCCTCTCGTGACCGATCGCCCGAGCCCATCTCATCCCGGTCGGCGGCCTGCCGGCCAATGGTTGGCTTGGGGCATCGTCGGAGTGATCGCTCAGGCGGTCTTCACAGCTGGATGGGTCATCAGCGAGACGTGGCAAGGACCGCGATACGGACCGATCCGGGACAGCATCAGTGACATGCAGGCCAGTACCGCCCCGCACGTCTGGTTTCCGATCATCTGCTTCGCGGTCGGGGCACTCGGGACGTTCGGCTTCGTGGTCTTTGGACTGCGACCGGCTCTTGCGGGGGCGGGCAAGCTGGCCGACAAGGCGCCGTGGATGCTAGCCGTCGCAGCTCTGGCTCTCGGCAACTCATTCCCACTGATTCCGTGCCGGCTGTCGGATCCCGGCTGCACCGCCAACGCGCAACTCCTCAGCCCCGGCGGACTCACCGACGCGATCGTCGCTGGACTTGCGTTTCTTGTGCTGGCCATCGTCCCGTTCCCGCTCTGGCGCCGGATGGCGGTCCTTCCGGGGTGGCGCCGTCTCAAGCCGGTGATGTATGCGGCTCGCGTGATCGGACCCGCCCTCTACGTGCTCCTTGCGGTCTCAACGAACATGTCGTCGATGCCGGCGGCGGGGCTGATCGAGCGCCTGCTGGCAACGACGTGCGTTCTGTGGATAGGCGCGCTCGCCGTCAATCTGATTGTCGAGGCGCGGAGGAGCTTTGCTCTCGGGCTGTGACCAAACGGATCAGCGCGAAGCACACATACGAGATCAGCGGCACGAGCAGGTACCAGCCTGAGAACACCGCGATCAGCACGCTGAACGCGCACGACACGAGCGCGGCCGAGCGACCGGCGCCGCTCAGAATGCGAACCGCGGCTGCAGTGGCTGCGACATACACGACGATGAAGCATGCGGAGGTGGCCCGCACGAGTTCGTCGGCATTCGCGTGGCCCGCGAAGAGTGCGACGAGTAGCAGCACGCCAACCACGAACACGACGAGGAGCGGCCGCCTCGGGATGCTGCAACTCGTCTCGCGGCCGAGCCACGCCGGGAGTGATCCGGATGCGGCCAGGCTGGCGGCGAGCTTGGCTGCGCCACCGATGTAGACGTTCATCGTGCCCATCGTCAGCGCAACGGCGAGCACGGCCGTTGCGTCGCGTCCCCACATGCCGAATCCGACCGCGATGAGGTCGGCGAGTGGGACCTTCGACGAAGAGTTGGCGTTGACGCCGACGGTCGCAACCGCGAGCCCGATGTAGAGGACCGTGACAGTCCCAAACGCAATCGCCATCGCGCGGGGAAGCTGCGTCGTCGGATTCTCGAATTCACCCGCCAGTTGTGCCACCGCCTCCCAGCCTACGAAGAGCCACACGAGGATGTTCGCTGCGGTCCCGATCGCGAGTAGGCCGTGCGGGGCGAATGGCGTCCAATTGTGCGTCGCCCGCGTCGGCAGCGCGATTGCGAGCGCAACCGCGATCACGAGCGTGAGCACGCTTGCGAGGACGAGTTGCAGTCGCGAGCTGAGTCGCAATCCGAGCGCGTTCGCGCCGAGCACCACCACGAAGATGGCGAGCCCCACCGCTGCCGCTACCGGGGTCCCCGCACCGGTGAGATCGGCCACGTAATACCCGCCGATCAACGAGACCGCCGGCCCTCCAATGAGCACCGCCGTGAGGAACCAGCCGCCCGTCGTCGCTCCGGCTGCCGTGCCAAATCCGCGCTCGACGTAGGCGGCCACGCCGCCGGCGACGGGGAGGCGCACACCGAGCGCTGCGAAGGTCAGCGCGAGCGGTGCGGAGATGGCCACGAGCAGCGCCCATCCGATTACCGACGCTGGACCGGCGGCCTGGACGGCAAGCGCCGGGACCAGCAGGACACCCGGGCCGATGAGTGAGCCGACATAGAGCGCAGCGCCGCGCCAGACGCCGAGGGTTCCGCGCTGCGCGCTCACGGCCGCGTTGCCCGCTCCACCACCATTCATCATGCGTGGCGACCGTATCAGCCAATATGGACGATGCCCGTCCTATATGGATCCCTGACGCAACACATCGCTGGGATCGTGATCCGCGGTCTGAAGCTGCCAGTACACCGTGACGTCGAAGTGGTGCGTCGCGCGGTCCGGATCTCCGTACACCTCCCATGACACGCCGGTCAGTTCTCGGCCCTGTTGCGAGCACCATGATCGAACCGCGTCATGCGCCGCACCGATCTCCGCGGGCGGTCCGCTGTGGACCGTCCTCGCCGCTTCACCGGCAGGCAACCTCGACGGCACCACACGACCGGCGGCTTCGAATGAACCGGCGACCTGGACACCTACCTCGACGGCGAGCCCTACTCCACCAGCATTGCCCTTGTACAGAAAGACGTTGTGCCCGTCGGTCCAGAGACCAGGCGTGGCCCGGAGGAACGCCCACACCTCGTCGAGGAGCCCGGGCCACAAGCTCGGGAATTCGCACGCCGAGGTATCCGCCTTCACTGCCGCCGTCGGACACGCGATGGTGCGTTCGACGGTCACGTCGTACACAGTCAGGGTCCGTATGGTGCCGTAGTCGTTCGCCGTCCGCGTGGCGCTAACCGCCGTCGTGTCATGAGCCCGCTACCGCGGTATGAGCATCAGCTCTCGGTCAGCCGGCTCAGGTCGGCCGCGAATTCGGTCGTCTCGCGGTAGCCGGCCAGACCATGTTCATCCCGGCGCACCCGATATCGATCGAGGGACTCTGCCTCCGAATTGTCATTGAGGGCTCCATCGAGCAGCGCCTCGGCGAGGTACGTGGCGTGGGTCGCGGCGAAGTCGATCCCTCTGCCGGACCAGGGATCCTGATGGATCGACGCATCACCGACAAGCGCCCATCCCGGTCCGACCGGAAAGCGGACGTAGCTTCGCTCGGGGCCGCAACCGAGGACGCGGCCCTCCGGCCTGGCCGCGTCGAATCGGTCGGCGAGAGCGGGATGTTCCTCGATCGCGGACCGGAAGCTCGCGGCGATCGATCCGCGCATGGCCTCGAACCGTCGGAGGTTGACCGATATCGCAACGCACGCGAGCGAGTCGTCGCTCGGAAAGACGTACGCGACCTCATCACCCTGCAGTGAGAACTCCGGTCCAGCATTCGCTCCCGGAGAGGGAAAGTCGCGGACGTACTGGTAATACAGTGCCCGCATCGGCGGATCGCTCAATTCGACCGCAGCCTCCACAGCTTTCGCGACCGCCGAACGACGCCCGTCCGCACCGACCAGGAATCGACACGAGACCTCGAGTTGCTCACTGCCTCGCTGCAGCGTGGCCCCCACAACCCGGTCGTTATCGCTGATGGTGCCGGCAAAACGAGTCCCCTCGAGAGCGGTGACATTGGTCTGGCGAGCAGCTCGGCGCATCAGCAGGTCGTCCAACGGCTCGCGTCGTACCGAGAGACAGAACCCGGCGGAACCGGGATCCTGCGGCGGATTGACCTGCGGAGTCACTGACCCCTCGGAATAGTCGTACTGGCAGACCAATTTCGGCGCCTCCAATGCCAGCACATCGTCGAGGATACCGAGGCGCTCGAGAACGCTGACCGCCCACTGCCCACGGAAAAAGTGCGTCGAAAGTGTTGTCCTCGGAAAGGTGGCGCTGTCCACGAGGACAACGTCCAAACCGCCGTCACCGAGCAACGTGGCGACGGTGGAACCCGCGACACGTGCCCCGACTATCAGCACGTCGCACTCGAGCCGCGTCACGAGCGCAGCTTAGCCAAAATCTGCTATAGGTGAGACGGAGCCGGCAGCGAGCTGTCTCGCAGGCTCCTCCAACCGTTCGGATCGAGAAGTTCACGGAGGCTTGCAACCCCATCATCCACGCCGACTCCCTCGAGCACGTCGGCGCTCAGCGCGTGCATCTCGGCGATGGCGTGACGAGCATGCGCGCCGAACCACAACTCACCCGTCGAGGCTCGCATGGTTCGACCCCAATACGCAGCGGCGACTGCAGTCAGCCCCCGGCTGTGCAGGACACGCAGGTTCGCCGGCATGCCATCGACTCGCTGCCTGCGAAGGGACCGGAACCCTTCGGACACCGCCACGCACATGAGGTGGAGTGTTCGGCGATCACGGCCTAACCTCTGTGTGTCGCACCCACAACGATACAGCGCCGCACAGATGCAGGCCACCAACACGGCATGGTATTTGAGCCACCCGTCCATGTCATCGACCCGCTGAACGGCGAATCCGCACGCGTTGAGATGGGCCGCCAGTTCCTCGAGACCCGGATCATCGATTGACTCGAGTGCGAGGGGCTGGGGCTTGATGCGAACGTAGTCGACGGTTTCGCCGACGAGCGTACCGCCAACACCGGGAAACCCCAGACACACACGCCCTCGCGCCGCACCAGAAACCGCTCCTCGGGCAACGCCATTCCCGAGCAGCAGAATCGTGGGAGCGCCGGCAAGCGCTGTCAATGATGCGCAGGCCGCGGAGAGCTGATCGCGGGTGACGGCGACCAGGACAACATCGTAAGCGTCGGCACCAGGATCCGAGACCACCTGAACGGGTGCCGAGACGGTGCGCCCGTCAGCGACGTCACGCGCACTCAGCCCGTGCTTCGCTGCTACCGCGGTGCGATCTCCATGAGCAAGCACCGAGATGGTGTCCCCGGCAGCAGCCAGGTTGGCGCCATACACCGTCCCGATGACTCCGACGCCGACGAGAAGGATCTTCATGATGTGCTCCCGAGAATCGCGGTCGATCCGTGACTCTCGAGAGCATCCTCAGTTTCGTTTCCTCTTAGCGCCCCGCTGTTGCGCCGGCGAGCTCGGCCACCTTTCCATTGGGCGACACGCTCGAAGCCGTGAGCACCACCTTGAGTGCACCGGTCTCCGATGCGCGCCCGAAGGTGTCATACGCGGCCATCATGTCGTCGAGCGCAAAGCGCTGGGTGACAAATGCGTTGGTGCGGAGTTGGCCGCCGGCCAGCAAGGAGATCAGCGTCGGTGTGGTATAGGTGTCGACCAACCCTGTGGTGATGGTGACGTCGCGCGTCCAGAGCGTCTCCAGATGCAGCGTTGCAGGCTTGCCGTGCACGCCGACGTTCGCGATGCGACCACCCGGCCGGACCAGGCTGGTTGCGAGCTCAAACGTTGCCGGAATACCAACCGCCTCGATTGCAACGTCGGCGCCGAGGCCGCCGGTGAGCTTGCGCACCACGGCGAGAGGATCCTCCCGCCCGCTGTTGATGACCACATCCGCGCCGAACCGCTTGGCAGCCTCCAGGCGGACGTCCGCGAGGTCGATCGCGATGATGTGGGTGGGGCTGAAGAGTTGCGCGGTCAGCATCGCTGAGAGCCCGATGGGTCCGGCACCGACGATCGCGACCACGTCGCCCGGGGTGATGTGACCGTTGAGGACTCCGACCTCGTAGCTGGTCGGGAGGATGTCTGCGAGCATCAGCAGATCCTCGTCACTGACGCCTGCCGGGACGGGATACGTGGACGTGTCCGCAAACGGCACGCGCACGAATTCGGCCTGTGTCCCGTCGATCATGTAACCGAGGATCCAGCCGCCGCCACCGAGACACTGCCCATAGCGTCCTTCGCGGCAGAACCTGCATGTCCCGCACGCGCTGACGCAGGAGACGAGCACGCGGTCTCCCGGCTTCACGTTCTTCACCGCGACCCCGACCGATTCAACGGTACCAACAGCTTCGTGGCCGAGGATTCGCCCATCCGTGGTGGCGGGAAGATCACCTTTCATGATGTGCAGGTCCGTGCCGCAGATGGTGGTGACGTCGACCCGAACAATCGCGTCAGTGTCCGCGGCGATGACCGGTTTTGGTGCTTCCTCCCAGGCCATGCGCCCGGGACCGTGGTAGACGAGTGCTTTCATGGCTGCGTGCTCCTCTTGTGAGTGTTGCGTCGTGGACTCGCGCACGTTCCGCTGAACTCAGTCTCCGCGTGCCGGCGATCCATCACCAGGGTCATCGGTCCCGACATGCGCGGGCCGTTTGGCTTCGACATGGATCGATCTTCGCGAAGGGTCTATCGGACCACATGCTCGGGACCTATGGCTCTGGATTCGAGCGTTACGACCATCCAATGTTGGTAATCAACCGTCGGTCGTCAGAGGAGAACCCATGGAGACCACACTTCAGACACGTGTGCACCAGCTCACGCGAGCCGAGGCTCTTGAGCTGCTGCAATTTCATGCCTTCGTCGGCAGAATCGGCTTCGTGGTCGAAGGGCGGCCGCTGATCCTGCCGGTCAACTATCTCGCCGACGATGACTCCATCGTGTTCTGTACCGAGCCCGGCACCAAGCTCAGCGCGATCGGCGGCGGTGCTCGCGTCGTCTTTGAAGTCGACGAGAGCCGGCCGCTCGACCACGCCGGATGGAGCGTTCTCGTCAAGGGAACTGCGCACGAGATCACCGACGACAGCGAGCTCGATGAGCTCCGTCGCGGACCACTGCACTCCTGGGCAACGCGCTCGAGCGGGCATTGGGTAAGGCTGTCAATCGATGAGGTCACCGGGCGCCGGATCCGCGCGTCCTGACCACCTCCCAGGCGCACGGCACCGCACGGAGGACGTCAGCGCTTGATCGGGGGCGTACTCGGGGCAGTCGGAGTGATGGGATCCGCCCTGCGTCGACAAGTGCTCGAAGGAGGACGAATTCGATGACGAGGAGGCTATTGAGATGATATCAGTGAGATATGGAGGCCGACACGACCACCGCTGCTGCCCGTGGGGAGCAACCATCTGGCAAGCCACCTGCGTTGGTCGTCGACCACCTCACCAAGCGCTTCGGTGAGCGCACCGCGTTCGAGGACGTCTCGTTCTCTGTCGCACAGGGCGAGGTCTTCGGGTTCCTGGGACCCAACGGGGCCGGGAAGACGACCACGGTTCGAACGCTTGGGACGCTGATCGCACCCACCTCAGGCTCGGCAAGCGTCGCCGGCATTCCATTGAACTCGGACAACGGACCGGAGATCCGCCAGCACATCGCGATCATGCCGGAAAACCCCGGCCTGTACCGGCGCCTCACGGTTACCGAGAACCTCCAGCTCTTTGCCGGTCTCTACGAGCAGCGCAACGCAGCTGCTCGCATCGGCGAAGCGCTTGAAGCCGTCAACCTCACAGCGCGCGCACGCGATCTGTGCGGCAGTCTGTCCAAGGGACTGCGGCAGCGTGTTGGTCTGGCGCGCGCGTTGCTCAACGACCCTGCAGTGATGTTCCTCGACGAGCCAACCTCCGGCCTGGATCCCGTGGCCACGCGCGAGGTGAACGACCTCATCGTCGGGCTGCGTCAGCGCGGCGTCACCGTCTTCCTCACAACCCACCGCCTGGAGGAGGCGGAGCGGCTGTGCGATCGGGTCGCGTTCCTCAACACGACGCTGCGCTTGGTGGGCCGACCCGACGAGCTGCGTGAGCGGCTCTTCAGCAGGTCCCTGCTCGTCGAGACGAGGACACCGCTCCTCGCGCCGGACGATGTCTTCAACGGCGTCGATGGCGTCGAGAGCTGGCGGCCCGAGGGCGCGAGCAGTTATGTACTGAGTGTCACGGATCCGAGAAACATCGCTCCGCAAGTGACCCGGGCCCTTGTTGCTGCAGGTGCCGATGTGGTCTCGATCGGCGAGTCGCGTCACTCCCTCGAGGACGTCTACCTGCAGTTGATCAACGACGACCCCGAGGCATCGCCGCGATGAAGTTCAGCTTCATACGTCTCGGTGCGGTGCTGCACAAGGAGCTCCGCGAGTATCGGCGCAGCCCCTTCATCATCCTGACCATGGCGGTGCTCCCGCTCGTCTTCCTCATCGAACCCCTCATCACCATCTTTCGCATCGGCCCCTCGGTCGCGGCAAGCACCGCGGATAGGGCCGTCAGCGGCACGTTTCTCGTGCTGTTGATCGCGCCGGCATTGCTCCCAGCTGTCATTGCAGCGTACTCAGTGGTTGGGGAGCGCGAGCAGGGCACGCTCGAACCGCTGCTGACCACCCCACTGCGCCGCGAGGAACTGCTGCTCGGCAAGGCAATCGGCGTCGTTGTTCCTGCGGTCGGCCTCGCCTATGTGGTGTTCGCCGTTGTTCAGGTCTGTGCCCATCTCTTTGCCAGCAACACGTATGTGGTGTCAGCCCTGGGTCAGGGATCCCATATCCTGGCGGAGATTCTCTTCGCACCACTCCTCGCCGGCTGGTCGATCTGGGTTGGCATCGGCATCTCGGCGCGGGCAAGCGACGTTCGCGTTGCGCAGCAGCTGGGCACGCTCTCAAGCATTCCGCCGCTCGCTGTCGTGGCCTTGGTGTCCTTCAATGTCTTCACGCCGAGTGTCACCCTCGCGGTGGTGTTCGCGCTGATCCTCCTCGTGGCTGATGTGATTCTCTTTCGCGTCGTCTCGGCCCTGTTCGATCGCGAGCGGCTCATCACCGGCGCGTCGGCTCAGCGAGCGCCGAGCGGTGGCGGCCAGGGCCCGCCCGCCGGAGCGGTTCGACGGATATCGCGCATAGGAGGTGGCGACGATGGGTGACGGAACGCTCAGGCTGGAACGGCGCTGGACCGGGCTGTTCGGCGCAAACGAGCAATGGCCGATCGCCATCGACGGCACAGCGGTCGGCTCCCTTGCGCCCAAGGAGACGGTCGAGGTAGCCGTGGCGCCTGGGCATCACACGCTGCGGCTCGGGCAAGGGAGGCATCTGAGCCGGGAGCAGTCGTTCGACGTCGCCCCCGACGAGGTCGTCGCCTTCAGCTGCCATGGACCGAGGGTAGGAGGGGTGTTGTTGGCCGCACTCGTCAAGCCCGAGCTCTGGATCGCGCTCACACGCGGGTAACGCGCCTCGCGATGACTACGCATCGCTTCGCAGGGAGACGAATGGATGCGTCTCAGTAAGGGCGGCCGCGAGCCCTCATGGGTTCGATGCGGTCCGACCCCAGCAACCCGTGTTCCATCCCGAAGAGCGCGAGGGCAGCTCGACTGCGCGCCCCGATTTTGTCGTAGATGTGCATCGTGTGAGTGTGGATTGTCGCGGGCGACACGTGAAGTGACGATCCGACCTCCCGCTTGGTCAGGCCTCGCGCAAGGAGCCGAAGGACCTCGACTTCGCGATCACTCAGACCAGCGGCGTGCTCCTCGCGACGCGGCAGCGCTTGCCCGTGAACCTCGAGCACGGCGCGTACCGCAGCCGCGTCAAGGCCGAGCCCATTGACGGTCGACGCTGCTTCGGCGACTGTCATTGGCGGCCGGTGGGGCCGGTTCTCGATCGACGCGTGGAAGACGTCCGCGGCGATGAGGAGTTGGGCACCGCGGGAAAGCTCCGGCGCCTTCATGCCCCGATGGTAGCCGCTGCCATCGGGGCGCTCATGATGTGCGGTTGCGATCACGGCGAGTGGCTGCAGGCACGGAGCTCGCCGCAAAATGCGTTCGGTGTCGAAAGTGTGCCTTTTGACCTGCTCCCATTCCGTCAGCGTAAGCACCCCAGGCTTGTTCCAGATGCGCGTGTCGATGCCCACACGGCCGATGTCGTGGAGGTAGCCGGCGCGCATCAGGGTGAGTGCATCGGGCGCTGAGAAGCCCGACAGGGCGGCCGCCGCGCTCACGACCTGCGCAACTCCGTTCGAGTGGCCTTGGAGGAAGATGCTCTTGAGGTCCGCGACGTGCCCATATCCCCGCGTGATCGGGGTGAGTTCGTCATCGTGAACCCTTCGCATCGGCGCGGGCTCGGCTGCCAACGCCTCGACCCAGGCATCATCAACGATCGCCGAGTTAACAACATCGAACTCGTCGAGCAGGCACGCGACGACCTCGGGGTCGAGCGACTTCCCGGATCGAGTAACAAGCGTCTCCCGCGCCAACGCCGGATCCAGCTCGGCCACCATCACCGCCGTGTACGCCGCTGAGGCGATCCGGGTCGCGATTGGGATCGCTTCGCCGCGGACGCCGTTGGGCGCTCCCTTGCCATCCCAGCGCTCGAACGCGTTCATCACGGCCTCCGCCACCTCGGCGTTGAGGCCGAACTGGCGTACCAGCGCGGCGCCCACCTCACAGTCGGCGCGTGCCGCCTCTGGCACGGATGCGCGCGCACGCCGTAGCACGCCCAGAAAATGAGAGAGTTGTCGAGGAGTGCTGAGCTCGTCGCCCAGAGACATGAGGAAGCGCATCGCCTCGCGCATCGAGCTGACGTCGATGTAGTCGCCGCGTTCTCGCACGGTGATATCACTGGCGTCGTAGGTGTCAACGTACTCCTGCGACGTTGCGGTACATCCGACATAGCGAAGCAGGGTGCCGTAATAAACGGTGTCAAGCTGTGCCGAGGCGAGCTTCATGGCGCGAGCGACAGTCATGGCGACTGTCGTCGCGCGCAGCGCCTCGTCCTGGCTATGGCCTCGAGCGAGGTCTGAAGCGAGCGACAGGGCAGCGAGAGGCTCGGCGAGGCGCAGTGAGAGTGGCAGAGCAGGCACGGGGGGCGATTATCCCCCCATGCCGCTGCACACAAGAACGCGGTATCAGGCCCAGAAATCGTCGGCCGACGGTCCCGCGTATTGCCAGACCTCGACGACCTGCCCGTCACGGATGCGGTGAAGATGCACCTGCTGGTCATCGAGTTCGCGGCCGTTTCGCCGCGCCCGCGACCGGCAGACGACAGCGCCCGTGGTAGCGCTGGTGAGAATCTCCTCGGGAACTACCGAGAACGTGCCCTGGGTCAATTCCATGGTTTTGCTGAAAAACGCAAAGACGGCGTCGCGGCCGACCTTGTCGCCACTCAGCTCTCCAAGTCGAAGCGCGTGCCAGACCATGTCTGGGTGGAAAAGCCGCGCGACCGTCTCCATGTCACCCCGTCCAAAGGCGGCGTAGCCCTCTGACATGAGCCCAATGTTCGTCTCCCGGTCCTGGCTGATGCTGGTTTCCATGTTCCTGCTCCTCTGCGGGTTGATCGATGACCCCACCGTAGGCTCACGCAGCCCGTCAAACATCCATCGATCGATGGATTCCGCGGGCTTTTGACGCAGCGCGCGCTATTGCTGGCAAATACGTCGAGGAGATTAGGCAGCCCGTACCGGGGACGCGATAAGTGATGGGCACCGCCTAGGGCTTCCTCAGGGAAATGAGTTACGAATGGGAGGACACGGCGGAAGGCGGAGCTCGCACGACGCTGAGAAATCGTGGCGAGCCATCCGGCTTCTCAAAAGCGGCCGGCCCCTTGATGGCTCGAGTCATGCGTCGTGCGAATACCAAGGATCTCAAGCGTTCGAAGCCATCCTCGAGTTGCGAGAACCTCGATCACCTCTGAAACTGTCGAGCATCCTCCGAGTGCTAGCAGATGAGGTAATCCCGGTACCGCCTCACCGGGTGGTGAGCTCGCTCAAAACCTCGAGCGCGTAGAACGTCTCCCATCCAACTTCACGGGGCCGTGCCGTGAAATCCTTGTCCAGCTTGACGAGCAGGTAGACGAGCTCGCTACGGACCGGCGTGCGGCCGAGCAACGTGGGCAACTCCGACAGTTTGATGAGCCAATCAGCGTACCAGGATGCCCAGTCCGGGTCATCTCCGTCGACGATGCGGTAGACGCGATGATGGGTCTCTGCTGCCTCGGTCAGAAGCTCTCGAATCCGAGAGGCGGTCTCGTCCATATGCTGAAACGCAACCATAACTTCAAACGTGATCGCATCGTGGAGAACCAACAGAGCAGGGGTGCGACTAGGTCGTTCCGTCAGGTGCGCTGACAGCCCACCCACGCGAGGAGCCCCGAGTAACAGACGGTGGTGCGCTGGGACTCGTCCAGGCCCAGCTCCTCGGCCAAGCGAAGGGCCACGAGACAGGCCCGCGCCATGTGTTCCATCGGTTGGCCCAGACCGAGGTCCGTACCGAGCGACAGGAGGGCGACCAGCTCGGCAAGGCCCAGGTCACGACCCTTGCGATGTTCATCACCTGCGTCAGACACGTGGCAATCGCTGCCACAGCCAGGTCGTCACTATGCAATGCTCGTACCGCCCTCGTGGAAGGGCCTGACCGGTATGCGGGAGTGTCGAGATGGCGGAGCTGCTTATCACGGAAATCGACGGCATTGGCGAGGCGGAATACGACCAGGTCAACGCCGAGCTTGGCGTCGACATAAACGGCGGCGGAGACTGGCCGGACGGGCTCATTGCACATACGGCGGCTACGACCGACAAGGGCCTCATCGTCATTGAGATCTGGGAGTCGCGCGAGGCTCAGGAAGCCGAAATGCCGAAACTAGGTGCCGCGATCCAGAAAGCCGGCCTCCAAGAGAAGCCCATGCGGGCCAACTGGTCCAAGCTCAAGGCCCACGTCATACCGGACAAAGCGATATCGGGCGGCACGGTCGAAGCTCAAGGCAGGGCATCTTCGGCAACTACGGCGGCAAAGACCTAGGACCGAAGACGAGGGACCAATACTACCTTTCCAGTGGTTCTGCGTCCGCTGACTGCCGCCATCGCATCGGGCGCAGCTTCCAACGGATACCTGACCGACACCTGCGGGCGGATTGCACCTTCGCCATAGAGTCGAATCAGGTCATCGACGATGCGGCTGATGATCTGCGGCTCGCGCTCGAGGTAGAGCGACAGATGGACGCCCACAACCGAGTAGCTCTTGACGAGGACGTGGCTTGCGGACGGCTGTGCAATGCGTCCCGAGGTGAAACCGACGGGAATCAGGCGACCTTCGAACGCGATGCAGCGGGTGGAGCGATCGAACACGTCGCCGCCCACCGGATCGAGAATGACGTCGGCGCCTCGACCATCGGTGAGGTCCTTGACCGCGAGCACAAAATCCGCTTCGCGATAGTTGATCGCTGCGTCAGCGCCGAGCGCGAGACAAAGGGCTGTCTTCTCGTCGCTGCCCGCGGTCGCGATGACGCGCGCCCCTGCCGCCTTTCCAAGCTGGATCGCAGCGCTCCCCACGCCGCCTGCCCCGGCGTGCACCAGCAGCGTTTCGCCGGGTTGGATGTGAGTTCTGCGATGCAGGGCCAGGTGGGCCGTGCAGTAGTTGCTGAGCAGCGCCGCCGCCTCGTCGAAGCCCATCGTGTCGGGGATCGGAAAGGCCATCTGCGCATCGCAGTCGGCGAGCTCCGCGTATGTACCCCGGCCGAATCGCGACATGCACGCGACGCGATCCCCGGGCCGCACGCGCGCCGTTGGCGACTCGCTGATGACGACGCCGGATCCCTCGATTCCCGGGATGAACGGAAACTCTGGGCGTACCTGGTATTTGCCTGCCACCAGGAGAGTTTCGAAGAAGTTGACTCCAACCGCGCGCAGTTCCACCCGGAGATCGCCTGCGGCAACGGGCCCCTCCGCCACCTCCTCGAATGACATGCGCTCTGGTGGCCCCCACTCGCGCACCATCCAAGCCTTCATGGTCCGAGGGGCCGACTGACGCCGAACACCATCACATCACGCCTCGACGGCGGTCCGAATCCTTTGCGTGGAGAAGACATCGTCGAGGGGCACGACGCCGCCGAGCGCCCCGATGATCCGCGCCACCGTCTCCGGTCGTGTCGAGGCGACCTCGTAGAAACGTTGCAATCGGGCCGACAGGGGGCCGAGCGCCGCCGCAGTCAACGTCAGGCGGAAGCCGTTCGCTGTCGCCTCGTCGCGACCCCGCTGGTAGTCGGACAGCGCTTGCGTCCACGGACGCTCCCCGACGAGTGCTTCGTGGGCAGCCCTTGCCAGCAATTCCGCCGACGTGAATGCGTCCGACATGCCGAATCCGGTGGTCGGATCCTTGTGGTGACCCGCGTCGCCGGCGAGTGCCCATCCGTTCCCGTACGACGTTCGATAGTAGTTCCGGAGGTCCGCTGCACCTCGGAAGTGCTCCTCGCGCCGTCCCGCGCCGACCTCGTCGCGAAGCCCGGGGATCTCATCGAGCGACCGCATGAAGTTTCCCTCGACGTCTCGTCGAAATTCCGCGAATTCGGAGTGGCGGCCGCCCACGTAGATACACGTGAGGCCGTCATTCGTCGGCCAGCGCAGGATCAGCCGTCCGGGTCGCATGTGGTACGTCGGCGACGGTGTCGGGACCCCGCTCCAATACGAGTAGTACACGAAGGTCAGCGGCGATTCGTCGGTGTACGTCTTGGATCCAACCTCGGCGGCAATCAACGAATGACGGCCATCCGCGCCCACCACCAGCCGCGCGTCGAGATGACCGGCCGCTCCGGCAGCCGGCTTGATATCCACGCCGCACGCGTAGCCCTCAGACCACCTGACCGATCGCACCGAGGTGCGGTCGAGGAGCTCGACGCCCGCCTCGACGGCCGCATCGACCAGGAGGCTGTCGAGCACCGTGCGCCGCGGACAGAAGGCTTCACTCACTCCGAGAACTGACGGAACGCGGCCGGTGAGGACCACGGATCCGAAATCGAACGTCAACGCCGGGATAGGGTCGCAACCGCGCGATTTCAGGCGGTCGAGAAGGCTCCAGGATGCAAGTCGAGCAGCGCCCTGCGGCCACAGGAAGTGGCTCGAGATGGTGTCGCTGGGGAACTCCGCTCGATCGACGAGAGCCACGCGGTGCCCGCGCCGCGCCAGGAGCATCGCGAGTGACGCTCCGGCGCAGCGCGCTCCTACGACGACGACGTCGTACATCGTCGTCAGCGCCGGACGGCCGCGTTACCCGACAGGTTGCCCGGCGGCGAGCGCCTTAACGTCGGCGGTTGTGAGTGGATTGCCGGCGATTCCCCAGTCCCCACTCTTGACCTCCTCGACGATGACCCACGTTACCGGTCGCAACGCCTCGCCCTCGATCTCCACCATCGTATCGGTGAGCCTGCGGACGATGTCGCGCTTCTGGCTTTCGTTGAACACCCCCTCGATCAGCTTGACGTTCACCAAGGGCATCGTGGCCACCTCCTTGAATAGCACGACCGATCGGTCGTTTGTTTGTG
Source organism: Candidatus Dormiibacterota bacterium (assembly GCA_963830305.1). Taxonomy (GTDB): domain Bacteria; phylum Chloroflexota; class Dormibacteria; order Aeolococcales; family Aeolococcaceae; genus Palsa-851. The sequence continues at coordinate 94,414 of CAWHLW010000010.1, forward strand.
GTGGGGACCATAGCACGACCGTTCGTGCTATACAAGCCTGGTGCCGACACAAACGTCTCGCGGCCATGCCACCAGGCAGGGCATCCTAGAAGTCGCCACTGCGATCGCAAGCGTCGAGGGTCTCGATGGGCTGACCCTTGGCCGCCTTGCGACCGACCTTGCGATGAGCAAGAGCGGCCTCTTCGCTCACTTCGGCTCGAAGGAGGAGTTGCAACTCGCCGCGATCGAGCATGCACGCCAGATCTATGTCGACCAGGTGATCATCCCGGGCTTGGCTCACTCATCGGGGATCGCGACCCTCTACGGACTCTGCGATCGCTACGTTGCCCTCATGGAGCGATGCGTGTTCCCCGGCGGTTGCTTCTTTGCCGCCGCCATGGCTGAGTTCGACGCTCGGCCCGGCGTCGTCCGCGACACGATCGCACTGTTGCAGCGACAGTGGCTGGACATGCTGGAAGGTGCGGCCCGGGACGGGCTTCGTCTCGGCGAGCTCGATCGGAGTGTCGATCCGATCCAACTTGCATTCGAGCTGGAGGCCGCGATGCTCTCGGCGAACTGGTACTTCCATCTCTACAGCGACGCCCAGTTCTTTGTGCTGTCGAGGAGCGCCGTGCAACGCACGATCACCGCCGCCTCCTCCTCAAAGGGGCAACGTGTCTTGGAAGAGGCGGCGTCGGAGTAAGCGTCAGCGCCATATAGGCGCTGGAGTGACACTAGCCTTCCCAATGAGCAGCTGGCTCCGGGCCCGGCCGAATAATGATGCCGTTTGCTAGTTGCCCTCCGGAACGAATGCTGGTCGATAGATAGGTGGTGGACCGGGACTTGATGTCCACCCCGGGAGCCCTCAGGCTAATACGATGGCTGTCTTAGGGACATCTGTTCATCGAGTGCGAACCGGAGATCCGGTGCTCATCGTTGCGAACGGTAATCCCCTCTCTCGACGAGGCGACAACATGGCGCAGGCTGCTTTTCGGCAACTGACGTTATCGTCCGAAAGCCAGGTTGACCTCGTGACCACCAACTACGCTGGGCACGCTCGCGCGGTGGCGGAGACGTGGGCTTCCGAGCACCTTGATGGGACGATCATCGGAATCGGCGGGGATGGCACCCTCAACGAGATCGGCAACGGCATACTCTCTGCGACTGTCGCGTTCGGTAGCCGCGTTGTTCTCGTTGCCTGCGGCGGCGGTAATGCCAATGATCAATACCGGAGCTGGCCACTCTCGCGAAGAATCCGGCTCGAGGGCGTGCTGTCGGCAGAGCCCGTCCCGGTGGATGTCCTCGAGGTGTCATACGGCGTCAACGATCACAAACAAGCGATGCCACAGTACGCGCTGTCGTATGCAGCGATCGGTGCTTTGGCCACGGGGGCTTCCGTGGTCAACGGTCGCCGACGGGGGATGCTCGCCAATCTTGCCCTCATTCCCCAGACGTTGCTGCGAGCGCGGCCGGTGTCTGTGGTGATCGATTGCCGGCTAACCCGCGTCGACAGCCTCAGTTGGCACATCATCCCCACGATGGCGAAGGTCTTTCGCGTTAGTGCGAACTCGCGACGCGCCGACGGGCTGATGGAAGTCATCCTCGTACCACATCGCGGGTGGCCGGCAGCGCTCCGGATGAGCTGGTTTGGCCTTCGGGCGATGGTATGGCCGCATACACAATCGCAAAGCGCGAAGATGACGTTCTTTTGGGAGAAGGGCGGTGCCGCGCAGTTAGATGGCGAGACCGTCGACATTCCGCCGGGGTCTGATGTGACCGTGCGTTGCATTCCGAGAGCACTGCGCATGCTGTGCTGTGACGCGACCCTCGATGTGGGATGGTCAGAGGGCGGCGATGCAGGCGGTGAGGTCTCGGCATAACCGGTTCTGCGCGGCTGGCGAAAACTTGGCGAGCATCCGTTTCTCGACGGTGCGCACCTTGGCGCTCGCAACCCGGAGACGGCGCCGCCCAGCTTGTGTGAGTTGGCCAGGCAATGCTCGGCCGCTCGGAGCGTTGGCCGGCCGGGTGACAAGGCCACGGTCCTGCAAGCCGCGTAGCACTCCATTCATCGATTGACGCGTCACGAACGCGCCCCTCGCCAGCTCCGCGTTCGACAACCCGGGCCGCTGTCCAAGTAGCTCGAGGCAGGCATATTGCGGAACGGTCAGGTCCAGCGGTCGCAGTGCGGCGTCCAGCCCGGATCGCAGCGATGTGGCAGCCCGCTTGAGCAGATATCCCACGGACTCGTCCAAGGGTCCCACGGTTTCGACTTGCGCCATGTCAGTATCCTGACATATAATCTCATGTCAATACCCTGACATCGACTCGGAGGAGCACACATGGCAGTGACTGGACCGGATTTCCTCGCCCTGCAGGTCCGTGACCTCGACCGTTCCGCGACCTTTTACGAGAGCCGGCTCGGACTACGGCGGCTGCCAGCGAGTCCGCCCGGCGCAGTGGTCTTCGACACCAAGCCGGTGCCGTTTGCCGTCCGAGAGCCTTTGCCAGGGACTGACCTCGAAGCGGCGAGCCCCCGCCCCGGGGTCGGGGTGTCATTGTGGCTATTCGCTGACGCCGCGCAAGAACTGCACGATCAGCTCGCGGCCGCGGGCGTTCCGATCGTCTCGGCGCCGATGGATGGACCGTTCGGCCGGATGTTCACCTTCGTGGACCCCGACGGTTACGCTCTCACCGTCCACGACGGAATCTGAGGACTGCGCAGCGTCTCGGCGCTTTCGCACTGCCAGGCGAGAAGCGCCTCGTAGAAACGCCAGGGCTCATCGGCGTTGCGAACACGACGCGGCAGCTCGATCCCGATCCTCGGGCTCACACGGCCCGACCACATCGACAGGACCTATCGGCCATCGGTAACGCCGACCGACTGCCACAGCTCCAACGCGTCCAGGACGTCGTCGATGAGCTGGATTGAACAGCAGACGAGTCGTCCCTTCGGTGCGATCAAGCTGAGCGACGGATGCGGCGGTGCAGCGGCCAGCCGAGGTCATATTTGCCCTTGCGATCGCACGATCTCGTGCAGCACGTCGAGAAGCCGATCGATGCCATCTTCCAGTGCCACCTGGTGCACGCCGCTCATGCTCGATTCCCCGACTGGGGGCGCCGTGGCGTATCGAGTGAGCAATATGAGCGGCGTGTCGTTCGTCGCCTCTTCGGAACGCAGCTGTTGAAGCAGGTCATCCTCCCCCGCACCTCGGACGGATAGCTCCACGATCATGGCGTGCGGCCGGTCGTCCGCCAGCCATATCACCGCTTCAGCGGCGTCTCGCACGGCGCGAACGTCAAAGCCGTTGAGGTCCAAAGTCACGAACAGCGCGTGCCTCACGGTGGGACTGCCGTGTATCACCAGGACAATCGGGCGGTTGTCGAGGCTGCCCACGGCGAAATTCCGATACGTGTTGTGTGCCGGTGAAAGTACTCTCATCTCTGCCCTTTCCGCCTATCCTCGGCGATGCGCCGCGGCGTAACTGCTTGCCTGGCGCTGCAGAGCATCGAGAGCCGCAGCCTCGTCGAGCGATGCCTGTGCGAGGCGTGGGTCGAGCCGGCGGCTCGCGGGCACGATGATGCGTTGCGAGCTGAGGACCCTGACGTCGGGGCGCAAGTCAAGGATGAGCAGGCCGGCGAAGACAAATGCATAGATCAGTGCCGCGCCGACGTCGGTCGAGATGCCGAGAGCATACGGCCCTCCGAAACCTTCGCCGATCTCCCGGAGGGCACTGCTCGCACCTTCGACACCGGCTCAGTACGCGGGTTCCTCGTGAACCGCGGGGGAACAATTGCCGCGCTCTCCGGCGTCTGCACCCATCTCGGCTGCCTTCTGCAGCTGAATGCCGCGGCGCGCCGTCTCGATTGTCCCTGTCACAGTGCGGCGTTCGGTTTTGATGGCAGCGTTCTCTACAAGCACATGCCCGATTCGATACCGCCGTTGCCGATGATCGAATCGCGCATCCGGGACGGCAACATCGAGGTGCTCACCGTGTAGGTGGGAGATCGGGAGGCGGGTCGATGTCCGGCGCCGACACGTGCAGCCGTTTGGGTGAGCATCATGGCTACCGCGCAGGATTGACCCAAGCATCTGAAGCCGATGCGATGGTCAGGCGTCCTGCGCGCGGTTGTGCTCCATGGCATCGGTGCCACCGGTCTGCTCCAGGATCTGCTTGGCGCGTTGCACGTCGTCAGGTGAACCGTGCACGACCACGAGCGACTTGCCCGCCCTGAGGTACTCGGAGTACTTGGGGATATGCTTCTTCGACACGAAATAACCGACGATCGCGCTCAGCACGCCGGCGCCGACAGCACCCTCGGTTGCCCCGACGACGGTCGACGCCAGTGGTCCGATGGCCAGCACCGGGCCGACGCCCGGGATGAACAGTGCCGCCACCCCGGTGAGCAAGCCGAAGAGCCCACCAACCCACGCTCCTGCCGCAGCGCCTGTCTTGGCGATATCGCCGGTGGTCACGAACCCGTTGAGCTGTACTTCGCTCTGCAGGCCCTGGCCGATGACCGAAACACGATTTGTTGGGAAACCGGCCTTGACGAGCCGTTCGATCGCCGAAGTGGCGGCATCGACTGTGTCAAATGCCGCGACGACGCTGTCGTTGGGCAGTGTGGTCGTCTCCGATGGTGCACCGGTGGTTGCAGCGTTAGTCATCGAGCGCCTCCTCAATACGTGAGCGGTGTGGTCTGTTGAACCCGTCCTCACCTCGACTGGCGACGACTTCGAGCGTGACGGCCCATTGGTGATTGTTATCAGCCGGCGGCAACAGCCGGCGAGGCTCATACCAGACGAGCCGCGACTGACCTGCCTCGGGTTCGACGAAGTAGAGGCCAAGCCGCGACTCATCTGGAAGGACCACGATGCAGCGGCCACTATTGGCGATCTCCTCGAGGACCTCGCAGGCGTCAACGAGCGCGTTTTCCCCCGGAAAGCCGTACGAGCTGCTGTGGTGATCGACTCGGAAATAGCGTGCCCCGAGCGATTGGTTCTGCGCGATGCGTCGCAACGTCGGTGCCCGCAGGCGCTTGTCCCAGGGTGCCGACGTGCTCATCCTTTACCGGCTTTACCGGCTGCGCTCTGCGGTTGCGATTGCCGACCGATCATCTCGGCTTCGCCACCCGGGGTCGATTCCCGCTGGCCCTTGGTCGAATCCTGCTGATCATTCGTTGACTGCGGATTTCGCGAAACCGGAATCTGCTTCGGTTGCGCTGCCGATTGATCGATGGGAATTGAGATCTTGAGCACGCCATTGTCAAACCCGGCGTGTATTTTGTCGATGACAACTCCGTCCGGAAGGGCAATCTCCCGGCGGATCCGGCCTTCGAATCGCTCGTGCCGGATGCAGTTCTTGTCTCGCCGATGCGCCTGTTTGCCGGTTGCAGCCTCGATGACAAGACGCCGCGGCTCAGCTCTGATGGTCACGTCCTCCGGCGCGAATCCAGCGAGTGACATCTCAACCTTCAGTCCCTTCTCGTCCTCGTGCACATCAATCGGCGCCACGAGCGCCGGTTGTAGATCTCCCAACCGCATCGGGAGACCATCCACCAGGGTTCCACCGAACATCCGATCGAGGTTCTTGTGAAGCGCCTTCAAGTCATCGGCGGGATCCCAGGTCACAAGAGTCATAGCTGCACCTCCTGCTTGCGTTCTCCAGCGTACAGACGCCTAGGACACTAGTCACCAAACGGGACCGCCCATGTCAAGGGCGCCGGAGGTACCTTTCGTTACTGAAAGGAATGAAATACAGCGCTGGCCACTCCCGCGTTAGACGGTGGCTAAAGGCTGTCAGGTGTCTGTCAGCGGGTCGAATCGCGCGACACGATCAAACGTTTCATTGCCATGCGGTCCAGAAGGCGAGGCGCGTTTGGCAACGCGACATCTCCCGTTGCAGGGACGGAAGATCGTTGCTGAGGAGTTCACTCTGGACTGGCTCGGCAGCCGGCTCGGGCAGACCGTAGGTGCGATCGATGATTCGCGTCTGCACCCGGACGAGCTCCTCATAGGCTCCCTGCCAGTACCCGCGCATCGTGATGGGTGGCGGCCCCAACTCTGTGCCGTTGGTCGTCGACGCTAACGTCATGGGCTCGGGAACTGCGTTCAACTGGTAGCCTCGACCCCGAATCGTGAGAATCAACTCAGGGTGCCTCGGGTTGAGCTCGACCTTGTGGCGCAAGCGCGAGATGTAGAGTTCGACCTCCGCCTCGCGACCCGGCAGTTCGGCACCCCAGGCGCCGCGAGCAAGCTCGCCGCGGTTGAGGACCTTGTGCGGGTGCGCCATCAGGAACGCGAAGAGTTGCCACTCCGCCGGGCCGAGCACTTGGCGACGGCCGCGCCGCTCGAGCGTGTGATCAACCAGTCGGACCCGAAGATCGCCGAGCACCGCTGCCTGCCCGAGTGCGTGGCGCAGCGGTTCCGCGCGCGCGAGCACGGCGCGCACGGCGAGCTGCAGGTACTCGGGATCGAACGGCTTCTGCACAACCACTGTTGCTCCCTGGCGCAGCCGGCTCTTGAGCTCGTCCTCGTCGTCCACGAGCACCACGAGTGGGCCCTCGAACGTCCTGCGTACCACTGAGAGGGCCGTATCTTCCGACGGAAGGTCGCGCGAGCTGATGATCACCAGTTGAGCGCCCGCGGCCTCGATGGAGCGAACGAGTTGATGAAACTCCAAATGCATGCGCGCTTCCCATCCGGCATCTGCGACCAGTGCCGACAGCGTCGCCGCGTAGGCAGGCGAAGACTCCAGGATCGCAGCCGCCACAGACGTCCATGACCCGAGCCGCTTCGTTGCCGTCATCAAGTGGCCTCCCGCAGTAAGCCCAACGCCATCTTGCGCTCTTCTGCTGCATCTCGAAGCGGGGTCTCCAAACTCCAGATCACGAGTACGCTGGCCGGCGCACTCGAAGGAGACTCGCCGCCGGATCGGAGGAAGTCTCAGGCGCGCTGCAGCAGGGCGCGGTACACGACGCGCTCCAGCTCGGAGGTGATCGTGGCGTAGCACTCGCACGACATCATCTCGAGCAGTTCTCGGTCGACGATCGTGACGCGGCCGCGCGTGTAACGAATGGCCCCGTCGTGCTGCAGGAGTCCCGCGGAGACCGACACGGTCGAGCGCCGGACGCCGAGCAGTTGACCGAGGAAGTCCTGGGTGATCGTGAACACGGACCCGAGGCGATCCTGGTTCATCAGTAGCCAGCGGGCAAGTCGCGCATCATTCGAGTGGAGCCGGTTGCACGCTGCGGACAGCGCGATCTGACCGAACAGCGCCTGCGTGTAGCTCTCGACAAGCCTTTGGAACGCACGACAGCGGTCTGCCCATTCAAGAAATGTGGGCGCATCCAATCGAAGACATCGGCCGGCGACGCCCGCGATGGCACGCACCGCCAGGCCTCCGAATGGGACAACCGGCACGCCGACGATGCCTTCGATCCCGACGGTGGCGACCTCAACGATGGCGCCGTCCTGGAACGGTGTGACCAGCGAGATCACCCCGTCGACAGGGAAGTACACGGCATCGATCGGTCGTCCCGGTTCGAAAAGCACCGTTTTCACCGGGACAGCAACGCTGCTGGCAGCTTCGAACAGCTGCCGCCGGTCCGAGGGCGGGAGTGCTGCCAGAATCCGATTCTCACGGCGCGCGACAACCCCGGTCGCTTCGATGGCCTTCACTCGAAGATCGGACGAACTGCCTGAAGCGCGACGGAATGCGTCAGCGAGACCGCTGCAGTGATTGCGCGCGCCTCACGTTTCACCCTAAGCCGGCGCCGCAATTGCGTCTGTGACCGCAGTCACGGCCGAAAGCTCATTCAAGCCCGGCATCGGGATCCAGAACTCGATGATCGTCCCGTGCCCGGGAACGCTGCGGACTCGGAGCCGGCCTCCTGACATCTCGGCGCGCGCGCCCATGCCGACCACCCCGAGGTGACCGGGTTCATGTTGGGTTGCACGTGACGATCCGCATCCGTCGTCCTCGATACGAACGTCGACGCCGCCCTCGCCGGACGCCACACGGAGTCGAACGTTCGACGCACCCGCGTGCTTGCGGACGTTGCCAAGCGCTTCCTGCACGATGCGATACACCACCAGCGCCGCAGCCGGGGCGGGCTCGTCGATCAATCGATCCTCGAGTTCCCACCGCACGCCGCTGTCCTCTTGCAGGGTCTCGAGCAGCAGCCGCAGCGACGGCGCAAGGCCATGCAGCTGCAGCTCGGGCGGAATGAGCTGGAACAGCAACCGGCGCAGCCGGCCGATGGTCAGCCGCACGGTCTCCTGGACCTGGCGGCCTTCTCGCTTGTACTCCTGCCCTTCGAGGTGCTCGATGAGCGGTGAGAGATGCAGGTTCACAGCCGTCATCACCTGCACCGCGTCGTCGTGAATCTCAACAGCGATCCGCTTGCGTTCCTCCTCCTGGGCCCGGACCAGGCGGCACATCAGCACCCTTCGGTCGTCGGATGCAACCTTTGTTGCTACCGCAACACTGAGGACGTTGGCCACCAGTTGCAGGAACTCGGTCTCTTCGGCGGCCCAGGAGTGGGGCTCGTGGCCATACAGACTCAGGAATCCATATGGCTCTTCGGTGCCGCGGATCAGTGCGGTGAGACCGCTGCGCATGCCAGCCTCCTTGAGCACGAGACCATCCGCGAATCCGCCGACGTCGTAGTCCGGCACCGCGAGGATGGGTGCACCAGATTCCAGGAGGCGTGCCGCGGCATTTCCCTCATCGAGGGTCGATCTCGGAATGACCAGCGGCAGCCCGCGAGACGCCAGCACGCTCAGCACCCGGCTCCCGGAGTCGACCTCGACGACATATCCCGCGTCAGCTCGCAGCACCCTGCTGCCCGCGTTGAGTATGCGTCGCGCGAGCTGACTGATCGCCATGCCTGACATGGCTGCGTCCGTCAATTGGAGAAGCGTCGCGGTGTAATGGGAAGCGGGTATCGGCTGGTGTCCAGTTTCTCGCGAATGAGCGCTGTCATAAGCGACGCGCTCACCTCGACGTGCTCCGAGGCTGGTCAGTCCGCTCATGTTGAAAAGCTGCGAGGACACGGTCGACTCCCTTCCGCCCGAGATCGTTTCGCGATGGTGCTGGTACCCTTATACCAAGCCCGGCGAGAAACATCAGTGACCGCGATTGCCATCCGCGTGACTGCGGTCACGTCTTCTCGTGCCCAAGGTGGATTGGCCTGCGGCGAGGCTCGCGAGCCTCGCCTCGTCGATGACCCTCACTGCTCCCGCAGTTCTGTCAATCACTCCTTCCGCTCGCAATGCAGTGAGCTCTCAACTCACCACTTCGCGAACGGTGCCCACCGCATCAGCCAAGCGCTGGTGGCTGATATGCACGATGGCGCGACCGTCGAGTCCGCGCAACGTCATCTCGCGAAGGTGGCGCGCAACTCGCACCTTGATCGGTTGTCCGCTTGCGTCGGCGACGGTGCGCAATGCCTCCGCCATCACAGCCGCGACGTGTTGCGCGATGCTCCATGGCAGCTCCGGATCATGTGCTCGGGCGCTGCGCACGTGGTCGAAGGTGAACACCTTGATACTTACATCGGTGATCGCTTCCGCATTCCACTGGTCGGTGCCCGCCAGATAGGGTGAAAGCCCGACGAGATCACCGGCTCGCGCGTAGCGGATCGTCATCTGCCGGCCGAGTTGTGTCGAGATGAACACGCGCACGATGCCGGTCACCACCAATGCAATCCTCGGGAGCTGACCGGCGCGCAAGATGAGGGCGCCCGCCGTGACATGTACCTCGTCGACCCCAGCGCCGAGCTGTTCCTGCCACATTCCAGTGAGCTGTTAGTGACTGCTCCGCACGCGGCTCACCGCAACCCGCGGCGCGTTCGATTCCGGCAGGGACGTGGGTGTGGACACGGGCATCGATGTCAGTGTGAGGGTTGCCGCGGCCCATTCGGAATAGGCGTGATATCACACAGTGGTAGACGGGGCGTCATCCGTCCTACCAACTCGAGGCGAGAGAACAGATATGACCGTGCGCGACGACACTCCGACGCAGGAATCAGCGAAACGGGGACCCCCTACGGAATGCGTGGATCAGCTCCTGCTGCGAATGGATACCGAGCTTTCGATAGATCGAATGGAGATGATTGCGCACGGTGCTCGGACTCAGGAACAGCGCCTTCGCAATCGACGGGACTCTGTCACCAGAGACCAGCCGGCTGACGACTTCCAGCTCCCTGGTGGTCAGCCCGGAGAGGCCGGCCAGGTCCCCTTCGCGCGGCGTTGTGGCGAGACGGCGCGAGAGTGATACGGCATCAGAGTCCCTCACATACCGGGACATCCAGTTCTCCACATCGGCCGCGGTCCCGAATGCAAACTCCGCGTAGGCGCCGGGGAGCAACGCAAAGCCGCAGCGTGGTGGCGGGCGCAGCGGCCAGAGAACCGCTTCGAGCAAAACTGGATCGCCCTGCTTGGAACAGGCGACGAGGTTGAGGGTGACCCCCGCCCCGGTCGCCGCGGCATGGGCGAGTGAGCTCAGCAGGTCGGGGATGCTCGTATCTGTCACCAACGACAGAATCGACCGCCCAAGGACGTCGGATGGCCGATATCCGAGCAGGCCTTCGACGTCGCTGCTGATGCGGTCGATCAACAGGCTCTCGTCCGACGTCCCCACGACGGGGGTCAATTCCGAGCGCGCAACCTCGGGCAGGAGTGCGCCGGTCCTGGTAAGGGAGGTCGCAAACACGGCGACCGCAAAGCGCGGCGGAGTGTCCGTGCCCAGGGCGCGCACCCAGACCTGCACCGGCATGGGCTGCTCTTGCCTGCGGCGGAGCGAACGCGTCGTGACGTAGCCTTGGAGGCGACCGGTGCGCAGCAGATCGAGCGCGCCAGATGGCTGGTCGGTCATGAACTCGTCGACCGTCCTGCCCAGGACCGTGCCTCCACCCGAGGCAAACATTTCGCGCATCGGCGGGCTCGCCGCCATGATCCGACCCGACGCGACCTCGATGATCGCCGCGGGGAGCGGTGCGTTGGCGACAGCCTCTGTCGCCTCCGCCGCGAGACCTTCGGAATGGAGTGGCTCGTGGTCCTTAGGCGTTTGTATCCCCCTGAGCGCACCGTGGAGTTCGTCGCGCTCCTCAGCGAGATTCACGTCACACAGTGGACTTTCCGTTGGTGGATGGCAAGGACCCGGCTCCGACCCGGACTAGTCCCTGCAATGTGACTGATCCCCGCAAGTTGGAATCGGCAGCAACTGAATGGAAATGGCTTCACTGCAGTGCAATGGGCTGCGCGTCAGGAAGACAGGACTCGAACCTGCGACCCCTGGTCCCCCAGACCAACACTCATTTAGTACCGGCTGATTGAGTGCCGGACCAGTGGTTTCGTGGCGAATTGGTTGGGATGACGACTAGACCGCGTGTGATGGAATAGGTTGCGATCACGAGGACATCAACCGGCGTCTATTGCCTCGGAGCCGATGGGTCCTCTCCCCCACCGTGCTTGGCAAAGAGCCCGACTCACTCGCAGCAGGCCTCTCGCGCCATCGAGGTCGGTTTCTCACTCCAGGCCGTCTAATGACGCAACCAGCCAGATCATCGGTCTATCACGATGAGATTTCCGGCTATTCCTCAATGGCGCCGCCCACGCCTCGCAGATGATCGCGGAAGCGTAGAGACGGAGTCTTTTCGCGTAGGTCAAGGTAGGCATCAAACTGAACCTGACTACGCAGAGAAACACCTCCGCGCATGAGCTCGGCTTGGCGCCGCTCGGTGTCGCGGATGGTTTCTGCAAGCGTGAGGACGTCCCCAGCGGAGGCAGCGGGCACAAAGAGCACACCATCGTCGTCGCCTAGGACCAAATCCTCGCGACCCACCGTCCAATCTCCAACGCCAGCGGACTCCAACGCATCATGGGAGCGGACACCGAGGTGTTGGGGACCGGTCGGGATCGTACCCAGGCTGAAGACTGGCAACCCAATCGCTCGTATGTCAGGTGTGTCGCGATGGAGCCCCCAGATCACGATGCCGTCCAGTCCAGCAGCCTGGGCTTCCAGAGCTACGAGATCGCCTACACAACTTTCATCAAGTCGTCCGCCATTGTCGACCACCAACACGTCGCCCTCTTGAGCCCCTTCGAGCGCCTCCAGGAAAATATCGACGCTGCCGACGTGTCGCGCGGGAGACGCGCGACCAGCTAGGCGGCTACCAGGGACGACAGCCTGCAAGAGCGCTGGCGCACAGCGCACCGGGATCTGAGCTCGAATGCACGCATCCGCCACATGTGCCGTGCTCAGCATCGCAAACCGCCGCCGGGTCGCTTTGTTATCCACGTTGCTTGTCCTCGTGCTCGAAAAGCGCTGTCGTGATGTAGCGCTCGCCCGTGTCAGGGATGATTGCAACCACGACTGCACCCTCGGATTCGGGGCGAGCTGCAATCCGAAGCGCTGCGTGCACCGCCGCGCCGGAGGAGACGCCCGCCAAGATACCTTCCTCTCGAGCGAGGCGTCGCGCGCAGCTGAATGCCTCCTCATCCGTGACGACGAAGATCTCGTCGAGGATCGCGCGATTGAGGATCCGAGGGATGAAGCCGACACCGATCCCCGGCATCTGGTGCGGTCCCGCCTTGCCGCCGGAGAGCAGCGCTGAGCCCGCCGGCTCGACCGCAACCACCCGTATCTTCGCATTGCGTTGTTTGAGCACTTCGCCGACGCCCGTGATCGTGCCGCCGGTGCCGACTGCGGACACGAAGACATCGATCGCTCCGCCACTGTCCTCCCAGATCTCGACCGCGGTCGTGCGCCGGTGGATCTCGGCGTTGGCAGGATTGGAGAACTGGTCGAGCATGATGGCGTCGTGGCGACCCTCCACAAGCCGGCGCGCTGCGTCCACAGCGTCGCCCATGAGAATGCCGGCCGTCAGGACAACCTCGGCGCCCAGTTGGCGCAGGAGCGCGACCCGCTCGCCGGACATCGCATCGGGCATTGTCAGCACCAACCGGTAGCCGCGGACCGCAGCGACCACGGCGAGGCCGACGCCGGTGTTCCCCCCGGTCGGCTCGACGATCGTCATCCCAGGACGCAGCACCTCACGCTGTTCCGCATCGTCGATCAGCGCCACTGCCAATCGGTCCTTGATGCTCCCGCCTGGGTTTCGATACTCGAGCTTGGCGAGCAAGCGCCCTGGCAAACCTCGCGCGAGCCGCGCGAGTTCAACGAGAGAAGTACGGCCGACTGTGGCTACAACGTCTGAGTAGATCATCGAGCGCCTTGGCTCTCGTCGACACATCAACTCCCGCTCGACCGCCATCCTCGACGTGACCTCAATGCACCCCGCATCAGTCCGTCCCACCCACGACTGTGCGTTCCGGGCGTTCGGACGCGGCCGGATCAGGAAGCGTTGCTGCGTACGTGCCGACGTGATCCTGCTCGCTGGTGAGTTTGCGACCGAGGGTGACACCGATGCCTACGGTGCCAAAGCAGAGGAGGCACAGCAGCACGATCCACATCGCGGCGGCACCTGTTGCGATGAATCCGGTGACGATGGCTGGCGACGCGATGAAACCCAGCGACATGGAGAAGCCCGAGATCGAATTAGCACGGCCACGGATCCGGTCGTCCGCGAGGCTATTGAGCAGGGAACCCATGGTCGGTGAAAAGAAGGTTTCGCCGAGGCCGAACAGACCGGTGAAGGCGAGGACGCAGGCGACCCTCGCGGCTGGCAGGGTCGGCAGCGCGGACAGCCCCAACACTGCCCAGGACGCTGCCCAGATCACTCCTATCAGCGTTACAGCAACGCTTCGGCGGAGCCGCCGGACGAGTCGAAGTACCAGCAGTTGCGTCGCAGCGATCAGGGCTGTGTTGACGGTGACCGAGAGCGCGACGACGCGTACCGACACGTGCGCCACCACCGTGGAGAACGCCGGCAGGCCGGAGTCGAACGCCGGGTAGCCGGTGAACGCCAGGAGCAGCGAGGCAACGAGCACCAGTCGCAGTCCCGGGTGCGCCAGCACGTCGCGGTATCCCGCCTTCGGTTCACTGCGTTGCCGCGGCCGGTGCGGATTTTGGATGAAGGGAAGCACGGCGACGAACAGCAGACACGACGCTGCGTTGGCAAGGAAGAGCGCCTCGAAGGACGTGGGATTGTGCGCGCCGGCGCCGACGACTGCGGCGGCGACCGCGGCTCCGATGCCGAGCGCTGCATTCTGAGCGGTGAAGTTGATCGCGAACGCGCGCTGCTGCGTGACCGGATCCGGAGTTAGCCCGGCGATGATCGTTTGCAGAGTCGAAAACATCGGTACCCACAACGCGCCGTAGAGCAGCACCGCAGGCGCTGCCGTCTCGACGTTGTGGGCCAAGGCGAACAAAACGTCGGCGATGGCCTGTCCAAGCATGATCGCGACGAGCACAGGGCGAGCACCCAGCCGATCGATAAGCGCACCGGAAATCGGCACCACGATCAGGCCCGCGACGGCCGCACCGGCCAGCAGCGCTCCCACCACGGGGAGGGCGATCCCCCGGACCTGATGCAGGTAGATGAGCAGGAACGGCAGCACCAGCCCGGTTCCGACCATGGACACCGTGTTGCCGGCGAGGAACAGGCGAGTCGTACGGGGCACCCGGGTGACCTGGCTCACTGGATCCGATCCTTGTCCAATTGGGCCCCGATAAAAAGAGCCAATTGATGGATAATTGGCTCGTGCTATCGCTGGACTCAACGAAGATCGCGACCCTCCTGGGCTGGGAGGATACGGAGGAAGGCCCCCTTTTTCGGCGCCTGGCCGATGGGTTGCGACGGCTCGCTGAAGAGGGATATCTCGTGGACGGAAGTCATCTCCCGCCCGAACGTCAGCTGGCGCATGCCCTGACCGTGAGCCGCAACACCGTCACCGCCGCCTATGCCGTGCTCCGGGCAGAGGGATGGATCGAAGCGCGGCAGGGATCGGCGACGCGAATCGCCACCTCACGCACATCGGAGGCCGCAGTGCACCGAGCGGATTCGGTGATGGCCAAATTGCTCCGCGACTTGGGCAGCACAACGATCGACCTGACCGTCGCCGCGCCCGGCGCTGCGCCGATCGTCTCGCGATCCATTGCCGATCCGAGTTCGCTACTGCCCGACCCGAGCGTTCTCACGCAAGGTCACGGCTACCACGCCGCCGGACATCCGCATCTCCGTGCAGCGGTCGCGGCGCTGCTCAGCGCGCAGGGTCTGGCCACGCGCGCCGATCAGGTCATGATCACCAATGGCTCCCAGCAGGCACTTTCGCTGCTGATGGCAGAGTTGACCCGGCCAGGGAACGGACTCGCGATCGAGGAGGTCGCCTACCCTGGAGCGATCGACCTTGCAATCCGGTCCGGCGTGCTCATGCACCTGCTACCCGTGGGCAAGGACGGAGCAGATGTCAATGCGCTCCAGGCTGCCTGTCGCAGACGACGGGTCGACGTCGCAATCGTCGCACCAGACTTCCAGAACCCGACCGGCGCGCTGATGTCAGCGGAGACACGCCGTCGATTTGTTCGCGTCGCACAGGAAGAAGACGTGGTGCTCATCGATGACCGCGCCCATGCCGATCTCGACCATGGCGCAACTGCGCCGCTGCCCCTGGCGTCCTTTGACGACCAGGCTCGTGTCGTCACGATTGGCAGCATGTCCAAGCTCTACTGGGGTGGACTTCGACTCGGATGGATCCGCGCTCGATCGTCGTTGATCAATCGCCTCATCGAGCAAAGGTCGGGCAGTGACCTCGGCACCTCCGCACCGATGCAGATCATCGCCGCCGAGCTTTTGCACCACCATCACGACGCCACTCGCACCTGGCGAAACGAGCAGTTGCGCCGCTCACTCGACGCGCTCGAATCAGCGCTGCTCACGTCGATGCCCGCTGCTGAATGGAGCCGGCCTTCGGGCGGTCCGAACCTCTGGATACGTCTCCCGGGCACCGACGCGCTCGAATTCAGCCACCGCGCGCTCGCTGCCGGTGTCGCCGTCATCGCCGGGCCACTGCTCTCGTGCCGTGGGGGTCGAGCGACCGACAGGATTCGCGTTCCTTTTTACTCCCAGCCAGCGACGCTCACGGAGGCCATCACCCGTCTTGCGCGATGTTGGGCGCAAATGACTGGACGCTGACGCTGGTTTCCTCGCGCAGCGGGTCGGGAATGCGGCCGCCGAGTCGAAGCAGGACGGCTCCGGCCAGCACCGCGGCAAGCGCGCCACCCCACCAGACGGCGTCTGGCGAGGTCTGCAGGAGCACGCCACCAATCGCCGGGCCCAGGGCCAGGGAGATGCTGAAGGTCAGACTGTAGAGAGACAGGTAGCGGCCGAGCAGATGGGCTGGAGCCATGTCCGCGACCAGTGGCCCGAGAACGACAATGTGTACGCATTCGCCGATTGCGAAAACGATCGCAACACCGGCGAGGAGACTCGTCGCAGCGAGCTCCGAGTGGATGAGCGTCGCTGGCAGCACCGCGAGCAGGCTGACCGCAAAAAGCGCGCTGGCCGCCGCAAAAGCGTGTGTGCGTCGCATCCGTGCCACGACGCGCACCGCCGGGATCTGCGCGATGACGACGAAGCACGTGTTGACGAGGACGAGGATCCCGATCGCGGCGGGGCCGAGCGATGTGTGGGCCTTTGCAAACGGCGGCAGGATGTTGGAGAAGAACGTGTGGCCGACGACGACGAGCACGATATTGGCTGCGATCACAGTGAGGAAGAGCCGATCTCGAGCGACGGCGCGAAAGCCGGTGCCGTTGGCGTCTGTCGCTGTGACGGTCTCGGCTCGCGGGCTCGGTACGGCAGCAAGCACGATCAGCGCGAATCCGGCGTAGGTGACGGCGTCGAAGAGATACAGCGCTTGGAACGAGCTGAGCTGCTGTGCGGATGCGATGACGAAACCGGCTACGGTCGCGCCGGCGCCGAGACCGAAGTTGCCCGCGACGCGGTTGAGCGCGAAGGCGGCCGCTCGCTGCTCGCGCTTGACCAACCTGATGGTCAATTGCCGGTTGGCCGTCCCGGCCGCGCCGATTCCGGCTCCGCTGACAATCGAGCAGGCAAAGGCCTGCCAGGGATGGTCGACGTAGGCGAAGCCGGCGTAGCCCAGAGCGCTCGCCAGGCTGCCTGCGACCACGATCGCTTTGGCGGAGTGCTGGTCGAGTAGCGCTCCCGTCGGCAGGGTTGCGATTGCGGCAGTCCCCATGGTCGCCGCGAGAACCAGCCCGGCTGTCGACGTTGAGAAGCCACGTATCTGGTGCAGATAGATGATCTCAAAGGGAAGAATGAGCCCGTAACCGAAGAAGTTGAGGGCGTTTCCCGCCTGAAGGATGAGCACGGGGCGAGCGAGCCCGGTGCGCCAACCCGCGATGAGGTGTGAGACGCGGCGGTTCATCCTAGATGAGCAGGAACGGCAGCACCAACCGGGTTCCGACCGTGGACACGGAGTTGCCGGGGAGGAATACGCGAGTCGTACGGTGCAGCCGGGTGCCGTTCATGGGATCCGATCCTGGTGTAATTGGCTCCACATCGCTAGAGCCAATTACTGTAGGATTGGCCCGTGCTGTCGGATTGGCGACACCGAGGAGTGCTCCTCCGGCGAGCGGCGGGATCGATCCCCGCCGAATCGCCGCGACGGGAAGCGCCTCAGGCATTGCCGCCGCGATACCGCTGAGTCATGCCGCCGACGGTACGAGGCGCCAATGCTGACCGTCTTGAACGATCCTGCGCCCGACGCTCGGACTCGATCAGGTTCGGACCGAGCGCTTACGGCGTCGAGCGCGCAGAGGTCTACATCTCCACGCGCGGCTTCGATCCGCACCGGCACGACACCTACGGGATCGGCGTCGCTACGGCCGGGGTGGCCACCTTTCGTTACCGCGGCTCGCAACGGGTCTGCCTCCCCGGTCAGCTACAGGTCCTGCATCCCGACGAAACGCACGACGGCGGCCCGGGAACCGAGGACGGCTTCGGTTACCGGATCCTCTACATCGCGCCCGAGCTCGTCCGGAGCGCCCTCGGCGGTCGCGCCCTGCCGTTCGTCGCCGATCCCGTCCAGGAGCCGAAGCCCACGGCTCGACCCATCGTTGCCCTGCTCGCCGACATCGACGACCCGATCAGCGAATTGAGCAGCGCCGAGATCGCGGTGAGGGCCGCCGACTGCCTCGTGTCGCTCAGTGATTGCCCCGACCGCCGCCGAACCACCGTCGACATCAGGGCAGTCGAGCTCGTACGCGAGTACCTCGCGGCCCACGCACGGGAGCAGACGCCGGCGTCGACTCTCGAAAAGATCGCGGGCACCGACCGTTACACGATCACCCGCCACTTCCGATGGGCGTTCGGGACAAGCCCCGACCGCTACCGGACGATGCGCCGCCTGGCGCTCGCGCAAGCCGCGATCGAGAGCGGGCAGTCACTCGCACAAGTCGCTGCCGAGGCCGGTTTCGCCGACCAGAGCCACATGACGCGGCACTTCAAGCGGAGCTATGGATTGACGCCGACCCGGTGGAGGGCTCTCACAGCCGCCTCATCGACAGAACGTCTCGAGACCGGTCGCTCCGTGTCTTGCCGTTCGCGAACTGTTGCCCTTCCATCCTTTTCCGCTTGACATGAGCACTCAAAGCAAGTCGGCGATCAGGGCAGCTGCGCGAGCAGCTCCGCCGGTCTCAACCGGAAGATAGTCCACAGTACGATGGATCTCCTGAGCTATCGCCTCGGCGATCGTTGCGCTGGTCTCCTCCTCATAGTTCATGTAGCGGCCCGCGCGATACCGCTCGAGGCGGTGACGCACGTGCAGGTTCTGTTCGAAGTGGTGACGGAGCGGAAAGTAGATGAAGGGCCGCCGGTTCGCGGTGAGCTCCATCGCGGTGGTCAGTCCACCCTGAACGACGGCGAGGTCGCACACCGCGAGATGACGGTAGAGCCGATGGACGTACGACCGCACCTCCAGACCCTGAGGAGCGGGAAGCGTTGCGGGATCGATCCGCGGCCCGGCGACGACAATCATGCGGAGATTCGGCACTTGCGCCTTTGCGGCGAGATAGGCGTTGATCACCTTGCGCAGCAGGTCATGGCCGACACCTGAACCTCCCACGGTCACGATGCACACCTGCTCGTCGGGCCGGTAGCCAAGTTCTGCGCGAATGCGTTCGCGGTCAGCGAACTCGGCTGGATCGAATCCGGTTATGTAGCCTGGAAACTCGAAATGGGCAGCGGTCCAGTCGCGGATGGGAGGTAGACCCGGGCCGAATGTGTCCGGCACGATGTCGGGTGGGCTGCCCACATAGATCGCGCGGTCGCGCACTCGAGGATACCGAGCGATCTGCTCGATCATCTCGGCGTTGTAGTCCGCCGTCACACTCATCTCGGCGTCACCACCGTCGGGCATCGGCAGCCATCCGACAAAGTCTGTGAGCCACGCATACGCGGCTCGCTTTTCCTCCGGATTCTCATGCAGATAGTAGTCGAGCTCCCACGCCTCATCGCCGATCCAGAGGTCGTAGTCCTCGTCTCGCACCAGGTCGTGGAACACCATGAAATTCGCGAGCAGGATCTCGTCCATTCGCCGCCACGTCTGGAAACAGTGCAGGTCGTGCCCGGACGATTCGCTCTCGATGTGATGCAACTCATTGGCGAGGAGCGCGCTCGCTGGGTGGATGCGCTCGCCACGTGCCTCGAGGACGGCGGTCACAGGATGCTGCGCCAGCCAGTCGATCTCGAGGTCGGGATGGAGGCGGCGCAGCTCGTCAGCGATAGCGGCGTCACGCTGTGCGTGGCCGAGACCGATGGGCGAGGATATATACAGCGCGCGCCTGCGGCGCCGAGACCCAGTTGTCCACCGAACAGCAGGTTTCCGCGGACACGCAAAGTCGCGGACCAACAGGTTCACCTTGACCGGCTGACGAGCGTGGGGACCATGCCCGGCACCGTCGATACTGATGAGCGTCCCGCCGGCGAGCTCGGCAAGGGCGGCGCCGGCCTCGTGCGAACGCACGGCGTCGTCGGTTCCATGAATGACGAGAACCGGGCAGTGGATGCGCTCGGCAATTTCGCGCAATTCCCCTTCGTCGAGCTCAGGTGCGACCGCGGTCGAGATGAGTGTTTCCGGGGTTGTTTCGAGTCCCCAATCCACCGCATCCTCGATCTGTTTCGTGCTGTGCGGGTCGGTGAAGACCTGGGAGAAAAAGAAGCGCAGGAAGTCTTCGTAATGCTCCAGCCAGTAGTGACGGTTGAACTTCGCCCATCCCTCATATGGGGGGACCTTCTCGTCAAACACTGTCATCGCCTCGGCGCTGCTGAGCTGCCCGAACGGCACTGCGGGGCCGATGAACACGACGCCGTCAACGCGCTCGGGGTGGTCTGCTGCGAGTACCATCGCCCGCTGCGCTCCCATCGACCAGGCGACCACGAATGCGCTCTTCGTCTCGGTGGCGTCCAGCACCGCAAGTGCGTCTGCGGCAAATTCCGTTTCTGCGTATGCCTCAGCTTCCGGTGGCCGGTCAGACCGGCCATTGCCACGACCATCGAACGTGACTACTCGGCAGTGCCGTGACAGGTAGGGAATCTGCATCTTCCAGCAGCGCGAATGAACGATCGACCATGTAGGGAGGAGGAGGATCGTCGGCTCCCCGTGTCCATACACCTCGTAAAAGGTGCGCACCCCCGCGCGGCTGACGAACCCCTCGGAGTCGGGGTAGCGCGCCCGGGTCTGTTCCGGGCGGACCGTCTCGCGCTCCGGCTCGCTGACGATCACGGCCGCGCCCCGTGGACGACATCGTGAATTTCGTCGAACATGGTCCCGAGATCGTAGTCTCGTCCGCTGAATAAGGTCGCGCCGGCCATGCGAAGTCCTCCGATGTGAGTAGATTCGCTTCGGAGGCTACGGGCGACCAGCCGACCGTCGCGTCAGGGGGGGCCCCTAGAAACATCGATACGCGCAGATTCCCGAATCAGGGCCTACCCACTCGCGTCCGTCGGGGATCAAAACGCTGTTCGGGAACGGAAAGCACCACATCTCCAACGACGCGATCTTCGTCATCGAGTATTGGAGCTGCGATACCGACAACGCCGTCATAGCGCCGACCCTGTGAGATTGCATATCCTCGCTCGCGGACCCGCTTGAGTTCCGCTTGGAGCTCGGGCAGCTGTCGTGCCGGTATCTGTGTCAGCCTGCCGTAACCAAGGGCGCGTGAGCGAGGACGTCTTCATCCTGGATGCGGTGCGCGCACGCCGATCGGCAGACGCGGTGGCGCTTTGCTTAGTCGCCGAAGCGGTGTCATGCCGCAGCGGCATGGTCGCGCAGGTAGCGGATCAAGCCCACGACGTCCTCGGGGACGAGGCGCCCGATGGCGCCGCTCGAGTAGACGCCAACGACAACTCGTCCGCCGGGATCGAGCACGAACCCCGTGGATTGCAGATATATGGGGTCGGGGTTGACGAACGCCCCGGTCGCCTCTGCGATGGCCTCGGCGTCGGCGCTGTATCCCACGGGGAAGTTGAGGCCGAGCTTTGCGATCAATGCTTGGGTCGTACTCTCGTCATCCACCGAGAGGGCGATCACCTTCGCGTCCACGTCAGCAAGGCTGTCGTGTGCTCGTGCGAAGGCCCTCAGCTGGCCGTTGCAGTATGGGCACCACGATCCTCGGTAGAACAAGACTGCGGCGAAATGGCCAGCGACCGCATCCGGAAGCTGGAGCGCTGCCCCGCCAACCGGCATCACGGTGAGAGAAGGGAAAACGTCGCCCGGATGCAGCAGAGTCATGTGCGGGTCTCCTTGCTGTGCGGTCGGGTGGTTAGATGGTGTCGGACACATCCCAGATCTCTCCAGTGGCGTCACGCTGCAGGTGCATGAGCAGAGACCGGGCAGGCTGTTCGGGGGAGTTCAGCAGGCCTTCGGCGTACGAGCGCGCGAACCGCTCGTGCAGTGGCGCCCCGATTCGTGCTGGATCTTGGCCGCGGATCCACGCGGGCATGGCGGTGTCGACCGATCCGGGTCGGAAGGCGTTGACGGTGACGCCACTTCCGGCCAGTTCGGCGGCCAGGTTGATCGTGTGGGCTTCGAGGGCGGCCTTGCCGGTCGCATAAGCGTTGGCTCCGATCATGGCGCCGGGATGCTCGGCGATGGCGCTCGACACGTTGACGATGCGTCCCCATCCTCGTTCGAGCATGGCCGGAAGCAGCGCGAAACTCAGTGCCGCGACGGCCACGACGTTGATCGCGATCGCCGCCGCCCACTCGGCTGGCTCGACCGTGACGCTGGCACCGAGCGGCCAGACGACCGCAGCGTTGTTGACAAGGATGTCCACCGCTCCCAGTTCGTCGTTTGTGCGTCGCACGGCTCGCTGAAGTTCGTCCACCTTGCCGAGATCCGCCGGGGCAACAAGTGCAGTTCCACCGAGGGCGCGCACCCGATGAGCTGTCTCGTCGAGCTCGTCTCGGGACCGCGCGACCAGGGCAACCGCAACGCCGGCACCAGCGAGCTGCAGTGCAACGGAACGCCCGATGCCTCGTCCCGCTCCGGTGACCAGCGCGGTCTTACCCTCCAACGAGATACTCATGTGTGGTTGGTGGCGGCGCCGGCGTCGAGTCTTACCTCGTGCGCCTCAGTCGGTCGGGGCATTGGGGAGCCGATCCATCAACCGAGCGCCGAAGCGGATGAGTCGCCGGGCTCACTAGAATCGGGTCATGGAGCCAGCGGAGCCGGCCGCACGCGGCGGATGCGCGACGTTAGATGCAGAGCTGGATCCCGATTCTGCCGAGTGGCTCCGCTCGCTCGGCGGCAGCGCCCGCGAGAGCGATGCTGCCCAGATCCGACTCCACGCTCTGCTGTTGCGCATCGCTCGCAGCGAAGTACAACGGCGTAGTGGCCAGCTGAAGATCAGTGGACCCGAGCTCGATGACATCGCGCACCAGGCGGCAAATGACGCGCTGATGGCCATCATCGCGAAGACCGGGCAGTTCCGAGGCGATAGCCGCTTCACCACCTGGGCGTACAAGTTCGTGATGTTCGAGGTCTCGACGAAGATCGGACGTCACTTCTGGCGCAACCCGGCCGCGCCGATTGACGCAGAGCACTGGGAGCGGCTTCCAGATCGGCTCGCCCTCGACCCCGCCCGAGAGGCTGAGTGGCGAGAACTGGTGGCCGCCTTGCACCGGCTGATTGACACGGTCCTGACCGACCGGCAACGTCGGATCTTCGTCTCGATCGTGCTTAATGAAGTCCCCGTCGACGCGCTAGCCGCCGAGCTCGGCTCGAACCGAAACGCCATTTACAAGGCTCTGTTCGACGCTCGACGTAAGTTACGGGCAGCGCTCGTCGCTAATGGGTATCTGGACAACAACACTTCGAGGACACCGTGAACGGCCAGTCGGCTCTGGATCGCTTCCTGCAAACCGATCCCCAGGATGTGGGATGCGAGGAGGCGATGGGGTGGCTGCACGTCTACGTCGAGTTGGTGGCCGCCGACCCGGCCACGGCGTCACGATACCCGGGAATCGCAGCGCACCTGCGTGCTTGCGGCCCATGCGCGGAGGACTTCGAGGGGTTGCTGGCGGCGATCGCAGCTCCCGCGACCTGAGCGGGAGGTTCCACAACGCAGCATGCTGGACAGCGAGCGGGATCTGATGCGTGACTACCCGCAGGTGATCGTTCCCATCGACCACATCGAGCCGGTACCTCGACGGATCCGCGCCGTCCTCGCCGGCGAGGTAGTGCTCGATACCATTCGGGCGCAATACGTGTGGGAGTCGCCCAACTATCCCCAGTACTACATACCGGTTGCGGACGTGAACCCGCGCCTGCTCGTCGATGAGAAGGCGACGGCGTATTGGCGAAATGGGACGGCACAACTCCACGGACTACAGGTTGGCGTGGCGAATCGTCCGCGCTCGGTGCGGATTCTCACCCCGGAGGCACCGAGCAGCCTGGCGGGCACCGCCCGTTTCGACTGGGACGCCCTTGACGCATGGTTCGAGGAGGATGAGGAGGTTTTCGTCCACCCCCGCAACCCATACACCCGCGTCGATGCGGTGCGATCGACACGCCACGTCCGTGTGGAATCTGGCGGCACGGTCCTCGCTGAGTCGTCATCACCGGTCATGGTTTTCGAGACTGGTCTACCGACGCGGTACTACCTGAATCGAACCGAGGTGCACTTTCAACACTTGAGATCAACCGCCACGGTCACGGCCTGCCCGTACAAGGGACGAACCAGTGGTTACTGGTCACTCCTCACAGGCGATGCGACGCCGCACGAGGTGGCGTGGACCTACGACTTCCCGACCCAGCAACTCCTCCCCATCGCCGGGCTCGTCGCCTTCTACAACGAGAGGGTCGACATCCATGTCAACGGCACCCTCCTCCCCCGGCCGACGACGCAATTTTCTAAGTAACACGAACGACCGCACAAAGCGATATGTCAGCCTTACCAAAATCAGTCGATTCGCTGACAAACCGACGGACAGTACGGTATCAGCTGGACCTTCAAGACCATTCGGGCGTAATCAATCGGGGAGACCGGACCCGAACCCGCGACCCGTGGCCCCCCAGAGCAGTATTCATTTGGCTCCGACGACTAGAGCACGTGCGATGAAATCCATTGGAATGGCGCAAACCGGCACCTTAACGTGCTCGCTCGCCATGACCGCTGGCCTTCCCTTTCCGTAGCGGCTTTCGACTTGA
Organism: Candidatus Dormiibacterota bacterium; assembly: GCA_963830305.1. Taxonomy (GTDB): domain Bacteria; phylum Chloroflexota; class Dormibacteria; order Aeolococcales; family Aeolococcaceae; genus Palsa-851. The sequence goes on from CAWHLW010000010.1 coordinate 119,030, forward strand.
TCTACTCGTCGATGGGGCGGCCGTAATCGACAGCATCGAGAACCGCTTTCGGTGCGCTTGACCGGAACGCGGAGTCGGGCCGAGCACCGAGCGCATCATTGATCGTCGAGAACGCAAGTCGCAGAGCGACGTACACCGTCATCCCGAAGATCTGTGCATCGCTGTACCCGGCCTCACGTAGGGCCTGCACATCCGCGGCTCCGATGTCATTCGGGTCGCGCGCGACCTTGCGAGCCCACTGCGCCATTGCCTGCTCTTCGGGACTGAGGCGATCATCAATGCCCCGGAGCACCCCCGCGGCTGTTCCCGCGTCGGACTTGCTGGCGAGCTTCGTCCCCCAGGCCAGTGAGCAGTAGGCATCACCCAAGGTCGACGCGCAGGCGGTGACCAGGATTCCGCGCTGGCGGAAGGTGAGACCCTCCGTCGCGTAGGTCTCACCCATGAGGTCGAAGAGGTGGTTCAGGGTTGCCGGCTGATACGCCCAGAGCTTCGATACGTTCATCACGTAGCCAAGCTCGGCGACGTCATCGTCGAAGATGCGCTGCGCCTCAGCGTCAGGCGCTTTCGCGGAGAGAAAACCAATGGCGCTCATGCTGTCCCCTTCGTGATCGCCCCGGGCTTGCGGGCAAGGTACCCGACGACATCGATCTCCGCTCTCAGGGGCAGGCCCTCCCGAACCTGCTCCTGAGCTTCTTGCATCGCGGCCGCCATGAACGCGGCCTCACCGACGTTCTGGATCGCCTCGTAAGCTGGACCGGTCGAAGCGAGAGCGCGTGCGTACATCTGGGGGTCCGAGAACTCCCACGCGAAGGGGATGCTCACGCGCTCGACATCGATGAAGCCAAATTGGGTGAGCAGCGCCTCGCCGACGCCTGGCCGGCCCAACGTGACCATCGCCGCCTGGTTCTCGACCTTCGCGGAAGCCGCCAACCGGAAAGGGGCGAGCGCCCAAGCACCCGACGACACCTTGATGTGCCCCCACACCGTGAGGCCGAATCGGCCGCCGGATGCAAGGACACGATGAATCTCACTCAGGGCCGCCGGAGTCGTTCCCCAGATACCTCGGAAGCTGGTCGCGACATCGAAGCTCTCGTCCGACCAAGGCATCGCGTGCATGTCACCCACCTGGACGTCGGCGTCGGGATTCCTGTCACGTGCGACGGCGATGAGCCGGGGGGACGCGTCGATGCCCGCGCAACTGGCGCCCCGGGCGCGCGCCAGTTCAATGGCCAGACCCGCGCCACAGGCCACATCAACAAGCCGGTCACCGTCGCTCACACCGAGGCGGTGGTGCATGGCCACGTACTCACGGCAGTTGCCCGGTTCGCTCAGCGCGGCGAAATCGACGGCTTTGCGCCCCCAGCCTTCATCAACGACTGTCCAGTCACTCTGCCTACTGACGCTCGTCATCGTCCTGATCCTCCGGTACGCGACCCTGGCTCACGCAACAAATCCATGGCTAACTTCTGTGGTGGTCACCAATCGTCCGACTCCGCCGGCAATTCGCTTTCCGCCAGTTCCGCAGTTATCCTTCTTGAGAACCTGCCCCCGAGCGGCGTGATGCCGCCCAGCACTCCGATGATCCGGGTCACCTCCTCGGGCCGGGTGGACGCCGCCTCATACAGATTCTTGCAGGTGAGGCGCTACGGGGTCGAGCGACGCCGCACGCAAGGTGAGGCGGAAACCGTTCGCAGTCGCGTCATCACGGCGCCGCTGGTAATCGCCTAAGGCCTGCTTCCATGGGCGCTCTCCGAGAAGCACCGCATCGGCAGCGGTCGCCAGCAACTCGGCCGACGCAAATGCGTCCGACATGCCAAATCCAGTGGTGGGATCCTTGTGGTGACCTGCGTCTCCAGCGAGTGTCCATCCGTCCCCGAACGAGGTTCGATAGTAGTTCGGCAGATCTCCCAGAACGGATCACGGCCTTATGTGGCTTACGATCCGACGCGGTATGGGCGCCTATCGTTTCGTTGGCCGCGACGGCGTAGATCTTGCATGCGGTGAGACAGGGTCCGGCCGACCGCTGATCCTGCTGCACGGCTTCATGGGATCGGGTTCGCACTGGCTCGAGCAGGGCAAGCTCGATGCGCTCGCCGAGCAGGGGTATCGCGTCGTGCTTCCGGACTTGCGCGGCCACGGAGAGAGCGCAAGGCCCCACGATCCTGCCGCTTATCCACCTGACGTGTTGGCTGACGATGGGCTTGCGCTCGTCGAGCATCTTGGGCTCGGCGATGGGGATTACGATCTTGGTGGTTACTCGCTCGGTGCGCGCATCGTGGTGCGTATGCTCGCGCGGGGTGCCAAACCGAGGCGGGCGATCGTGGCCGGACAGGGACTAGCCAAGGTGAGCGGCCCCCAGGGCGGCGGGACGACTCATCGTGTGCTGACTGCGCTCGTCGACGGTGTCGAGATCGAGCCTGATTCGGACGATGCCCGGACGGCGTCCTGGATGTCAAGGAGCGGCGCCGACCCACGGGCTCTGTTGTACGTGTCGGAGTTGCTCGTCCCGACGCCCGAGGATGCGCTGCGCAAGATCACGATTCCGACACTTGTCGCGATCGGCGATCAGGATGAGCGCGCTGATGCCGATGAGTTGGCGGCGCTCCTGCCCAATGCTCGATTCATCCGCGTGCCGGGCGATCATGAAAGCGCGTTTACCGCGCCCGAGTTCGTCGCCGCGATCGCCGCGTTTCTTGCCGAACGGTAACGCTGGACAGTAGTGATCGAATTTAGCAAAAGTGTCCGTCAAAGCGGGACACGGATCGCCAACGTTGAGGCGTATCCGCCGCCCGTGTCAGCGCACGTGGACGATGACGACTCGGTGGATCCCTCCAGCGCCGCGAACGCAATTGCGCGTCTGTCGGGGAGACAGGACTCGAACCTGCGACCCCTGGTCCCCCAGACTAGTTCTCATTTCCCGATGAGCGCTGAGTTCGATTTAGAGTGGTTTTGTGGGGAATTGGTTGGATGACGACTAGAGCGCGCGTAATAGACTCCAATGGAATCGCGTCGACATCTACGCTCACTGCTATGACGCAATCCGCATGACGCTGGAGGAGTCGGTGACGACACGAGACGACGTCGACGCGATCAACGACGAATACGCTAAGGCCATGGCGAGGCAGGATGTCGACCGAATGATCGGTCTCTACGCGCGTGACGCGAGGCTGTTCTTCTCCGACACCCCGATGATCCGGGGGCATCAGGCCGTGACCGCGTTCTACAACAAGGAGTTCGAGGATGGTCCGATCGCCATCACATTCGATAGCGTCGACGTGTTCGAGGGCGGCGACCTCGTCGTCGACCTCGGTCGCTACGCCACTCCGAACGAGCAGGGAAAGTACGTCGTTGTGTTTCAGCGCCAGCACGACGGAACGCTTAAGATTCTGGTCGAAGCAGACATTACCGACGGACTTCGTTCACGCCACTGACCGCTTCAGCTTGGCGTACCCCAAGGTTCGGAGCATACGGGCCCGACCCTGCACGAGAGCCGAGCTCAAACCGGCCGCTCCGCCGCCCACGACCACCACGTCGTACGCATCTGTTCTCATGGCAATGATCTCCTCCAAGTCGTCACGCCATCAGCCGTGCGAAGGGATGCGGAGCGTCCGGCTGCTCCGCCGGAATCACATGGATGACGGCGTTGATCAGAGCTAGGTGGCTGAAGGCCTGGGGAAAGTTGCCGAGGTGGCGCCCGCTCCGCTCTCTTTCAAGCACATGCCCGACTCGCTACCGCCTCTGCCGCTGATGGAATCGCGCATTCGCGACGGCCACATCGAGGTGCTCACGGTCTAAGCGGGAGACGGGGCAACGCTCGGCTCACTCGCTCCTGCTCTGGGAATTCGTCAGTCACCGTGTAGCTGACTCGGCACACGGCGACGCAGCGCGGATCACCGCTGGTCACGGCGGTGGCATCGGGAAAGGGCGCACAGATGGCGCGGGAACCTCATTATTAGATCTCAACCTGTTCGGTGCGGCTGCTTCGCGGGGTCAGATCGTTCGGGACGCTGTCCCCCGAACGAGACTTAGCCGGTGGGGTCCCTGGGCTCGATGACGCGCTGTCCCTGAAACGAGCAATGCATGGCCGATGGGTTTCCCTCGCGCCCCCAACCCAATCGCCAACATGCAGGCCTCCGCACGGTCGGAACCCCATTTGCTCGAGTACCAACCTGATCGACATGGTCGGCCTGAGGACTCTGGTATCCAAGGCCGATAGAAGAAGGCGTGCCAAGCTCACGCTCCTTATCTCACGCACGATCTGGAGGAATGGGATCGCGAGGCAGAGCCGATTGCCGCCATAGTGCCGGCCTTGCAAGACAAACTTCATCAAGAAGTCTGTCGCCGACTACCTCGAGGCCGTGGGCCGATGTTGAGCGATCAATCGTCTCGTGATCCCGGTTGCGCGAACTTTACAATGACAGTCGGCTGGCCTGCCATGAATGGGTTGTTCCAGTAAGACACGAACGGGCCCATCGAACGCGAATCCGTGACCACCATGTATGAGGCTCCGGGAAAGATGGCGCGCACCGTCGCTGGGTCGTGCAGCGAAGTGGGGACCTCGACAAAGAACCCTCCTCGCCGCCGCACTCGTACCCTTTGGCCATGGAGTTTCTCCCCTACCGTCGCCACCCACTCGTCGCCATCGTGTGTCCAACGGATCTCGCGAATCCTTTCGGCAGGTGGGGGAACCTGACAACCGCAGCTCACGGCAAGGCGCGCATAGACCAGCTCTACCTCTCCCCTTGGAACGCTCGGGACGAAGAACACAGTCATGGGCGGGATGGCCTCTGCTCGGAAACCCTACGCGCCTGAGGAATGAAAAGATGCTGCTAGAAGGAGTCTCCAGGATTTCCGGGGCGGTTCACAGCCGACCCCCCACTGGATTTCGGCCCCACCGCAAGCCGTTTGGCATCGAGCGACGCGCGTGAAGTGCGTTGACTGGGTGGAACAAGAGAGCGGAGGGCTGTGGTTCGAACTCGACGCCAGAGGAGATGTCGAGTGCTCCTCTGCCGCACAACTCGCGCGCGTGTGCAGCACCCACGACGATCACGGATCCGTTCCCGCACAATTGGTCGCGCCCGCGGGAACATCGACCGCCGACGACGCGACCCGCACCGGAGCGAGGCTCACAACGTAGAGCGCCAAGGGATCGCCTCGGGGAAGCGTGGCGGTCGCCTCCTGCCACATGTACTGATCGTTCACGGCGTCCACGCCTGACGCGCTCGCAAGCACACTTTCTGCGCCGGAGCACCTGTCGATGGCCACGACCTGCCATATGACGGTCCCTTGTGGATGCGACCCCAGGTCGATGCGAGACATGAGAGTACAGGTGCTTCCGGGTCCGCAGCCTGCGGGCGACAACGTCAACAGCGCGTTTTCAAGGTAGCCGAGCGCACGCGGAGCTGGAGGCTCGAGAACCGCAGCTCCTGGCGCTGCCTGTGCCGTGGGCAGCTTGGCCGGCTGAGGTGAGATGCGCGCCGGAGGGAGCCGGCCTGTGCGCCCCGCTACAGCCTTTGGAGCGGCCCCCGGGGCGTGATGGATTAGGACCGCGACTGATGCGCCGATTGCGAGCACAGCAACGACGGCCGCAGCAGCGCCGAGCCATCGTGAGACCGGGGTCCGTGTTCGCAGCAGCAGCGATGGCACCTCTGGCGATGGCTCGGCAGGCTCGTTCGGCATGTCAGGGATCGGCAGCATTGCGCGGCGTGGCGCGACCACGAGTGACGATTGCGGCGGTGACGGTGGACCCTCGCCGGCGAGCCGCCTGGCGAACTCACCCAGGCCGTCGCGCCCGGTCACGCGGTCGGACTCTGGCCAGACATCATGAAGCGCCTGGATGGCTCCCGCCGTATCGACCGCTCGGGCGAGTCGGCTGTGCTCGAGCAGAGCAGCCAGCTGCGGATTCGCCGGCAGCCGGGATCGTCGCCACACCTCGAGGAGCACGACCGCCGTAGCGTCGAGATCAGCCTGACGCTGAGTGGGAGAGACAGACCGCGGTGCGAGGCCGGCATCGCACAGCCGGATGCGGCCGTCGGCGTCGACAAGCACGTTGCCCGAGTGGATCGCGCCATGGCTGAGCCCTCGACTGTGGAGTGCCCCCAGCCCTCCGAGGATGCCTTCCGCAAGCGCCGCGACCTGTCCAGCCGCCAGCGATCCGACCGAGGCGAGCCGGCCCAGGCTCAGCCCCGGATCGAGGGCGCGAACCAGCACCACCGCATCGCCGTCAATGGCGACAGCTACGACGTGGACGAGCGAATTGTCGCCGCACCGAGCGATCCGTCGAAGGCGACGCGTCAATTGCCGCTGCGCTTCTGGACCCACGCACGGCACCCGCTTCGCGATGCAGACGTCAGCTGCCCCAACCCGCACGAACCATGCATCGCCGTGACGGCTGCGGCCGAGCCGCCCCAACCACTCCACCTGGTCGATGTCGATCTCGTACGAGACGCGCCGCGGGGCGGTCATCGAAAACCTTGCAATGACAGCGAATTTCGGTTGGAGCGCATACTGATCGAAGGGCGGACTGCGAGGTGATCGTTGGGTGTCGGCTGGTTCTCGGTGGGATACGGCGTCGACCTCGGCACAGCGAACACTGTGGTTTGCCGGGCCAACGGTGCGGTCGTGCTCAACGAGCCGTCGGTCATGGTGGTGCGCACCGACGACCATCGCAAAGCACTGCTGATCGGTTCGGCTGCGCGTGAACTCGTCGGACGCACCCCGGTCGGCATGGAAGCGATCCGTCCCATCCGCGACGGCGTGATCACTGACCTCAACACCGCGCGTGCGTTCGTTATCTCGATCCTACGGAGCGTCAACCGCCGGCCGTGGGAGCGCCTGCGTCCGCGCTGTGTCGTCGGCGTCCCCACCGGAGCGACATCGCTTGAGCGGCGGGCGCTCGTTGAGGCTGTGGAGGAGGCGCACGTCGGACGCGTCGACCTGATTCCCGAGCCGATCGCCGGGGCGGTGGGCTGCGGTCTCGATCCCCTGTCCCGGCGCTCCCACATGGTGGTCGACGTCGGCGGGGGGACGGCCGAGGTCACCGCGTTCTGCTTCGGCGGTGTGCTCGCTACGAAGTCCTCACGGATCGCCGGCGACGAGATGACCACCGCACTCCACCAGCACCTCCGTCGCGAACACCATCTGCTGGTCGGGGAGTTGACCGCCGAGGATCTCAAGGTCCGGCTGCGCAATCCGGACGGCCGTGGACCGCTGATGGTCGAGGGTCGCGACCTCGTCACCGGGCGCCCAGCCCTGATCTCGCTCGAGCCCGATGAGCTGTCCGACGCGCTGAGCCCTACCGTCGACGGCATCATCGAGGCACTGGCTGCTTGTCTGACGGAGCTGCCTCCGCAGGCCACTGGCGACATCATGCAGGAGGGGGTCCTCGTCTTCGGTGGCGGGTCGCTGCTGCAGGGATTCGAGCAGCGCCTCGAAGACGCGTTCGGATTCTCAATTCGGCACTCGGAGCGGCCGTTGACGTGCGTGGCCGAGGGTGCCGCGTTGATCCTGTCTCAACCTGACGTGGTTGCCGCCTTTGGAGGCCGGTAGGCAGGATCGGGATCAGGGCCGTCGCAGACTTCACTGGCTGTGCAGTCACTGGATGCGTCGTCACAGCAGCGCCGGCAGAGGCCGCGACTGCAGCGACCGCTGGAGGCACAGGCGGCTGCGCGGGCGCAGTCGACAGTATCTGCGCCGTGTGGCTGTCGAAGTATTCGAGGAGGTCGCGGACGATCGGCTCAGCGGTGTTGTAACCCTGGCCACCACCACGGACGTTCACGGTCACCACCACCTGTGGCGCGTCCGCGGGGGAATACGCCGTGTACCAAGCATCCGGTCCGCCGTCGGGGGCCGACGAGTCCTGGGCTGTCCCGGTCTTCCCGGCAGCAGGTACCGGCAGCCGGTCGAGCAGGGTACCTGTGCCACTCACCACTTCCTCGCGGAGACCCTGACGCAGTGGAGCGAGGTCGGTGGCGAATGGCAGCGGCTGGGGCGGCGGTGATGTGATCGGTACATATGCTTCCCCGCCCGCGGGTCGAGCCGAAAGCCCCAGACGCGGCGTCACCAACACTCCCGTGGCTGCCGCAGCAGTCCAGCGTGCGTCCTGGAGGGGTGTGACGGTCAGGGGTCCCTGTCCGATTCCAGACATCGCAGTCGTTCCGGGGTACCACTGTTCGCCGACGCGGCCCACGTTCGCCGGTGTGCCTAGGAATCCCGAGGCTTCGCCGGGCAGATCGATCCCGGTCGGTTCGCCCACCCCCATCTCCGCGGCCGCCTGATCGATCCGCGCAGGCCCGAGTGCGACTGCGAGCTTGTAGAAGTAGACGTCGTTGGACCACGCGACCGCCTGAGACAGGTCCTGCGGGGGCAGGTCGCCGTAGTTGTGGAAGGTCGTCCCGTCGTACGTGAACGTCGAGCCGGTCGTGATCACCTTGTTCGGAGGCACCACGTGGGTGGCTAAGTCCGCAGCGGCCACCACCAGCTTGTACGTCGATCCGGGCGGCATCGCCGTCTGGGTCGCATGCTCGAGGAACGGGTCACCGGGGGCATCCAACTCTGCGTCCAGACCGGCAGCGTCAACCGGCGGCCCGAAGAGGTTGTCGTTGTAGGCAGGCAGGCTTGCCATTGCCAGCACCTGGCCGTTTTGCGGATTCATGATCACGATGGATCCCTCATCGCCACGGGGTTGCCCGGCGACGCCTCGCAAGGCGCGCTTGAGGAGCGTTGTCGCCTGCTCCTGGAGCCCGAGATCGATGCTGAGCCGGAGGTCGCCACCGGAGACCGGAGCCCGGGCGGACGTCATTGCAACCGGGCTGCCGGTGGGATCGACGAGGATCGACTGGCTCCCGTCCGCACCGAGCAGCAACGAGTCGTACTCCTCTTCCAAGCCGGCCCGACCGACCACTGCGTCGGGGGGGAGCACGCCGATTGACTTAGCGTCACCGGCGGTCGGGATGCCGACGAAACCGAGTAGGGGCGCAAACAGGGAGCCGTAGGGGTAGCTGCGCTCGACTGTTGGAGCTACGATCACCCCGGCCAGGTGTGCCGCCGCGATCCGCGCGCCGCTGGCGTCCGGAACGCTCGCCGCCACCACTACATCGAATCCATCATTGGGGGGCGGTTCCACGAGCGCGCGGTCAACCGCCTTGAGTGGCTCGCCGAGTAGCGCCGCGAGGCGTCGGTCCGAGCCAGGGGTGGCAAGCGTGATGCTGGCCATGGCAAGCACTCGAACCACCGGTTTGTCGAGCGCGAGTGGCACTCCGTGGCGATCCTCGATCTCTCCACGAGCTGGCGGCAAGACGATCGTCCGGGTGGCCTGGAGCAGTGCTGCCGCGCGGAGCTCGGGGCCCTCGGTCTGGCGCAGGTCAACGGTGCCGACCGCCAGACCCAGCAGCGCGATCGCGAGGCATGCCGCGGTCAGTCGGGCCAGACGAGGTCGAGGCCTCGCGAAACGAGGCGGACACCAGAGCCTGCGCCGCGTCTCGTCGCGACGCTCGCCCATGACCACGCCAGCCGCGACGCAGTGGGCGACCACGGCCGATCCCCCGCTGCTCAGCAGCGGGAAGGGAACCCCCGCCAGTGGTAGCAGGCCGAGATTTCCGGCGACATTGATGGCAATCTCAGCGCCCATTAGGGTCGCGAACCCAACAGCAACGAGCGAACCGACCGCGGTGCGGGTGCGCGTTGCCGCCGAGGCGAGCCGCCACACTGCCACCGCGCCGAAGAGCAGCACCAGCGCACCGGCGACCATGCCTCGTTGCTCGATCAAACTCGCAAACGCGAGGTCGGTCTCACGCGCCGGCAGGTACTGGGCCAGGAGATACCGAGGCAAGGCAGACACTGTGCCCAGAAGACCGCCGGACGCGATGGCGATGTGCGACTGCAACAGCGCCCAGCCCGCACCTTGCACGTTGGCTCCGCCGTTGAGAAATGATTGCAGCCTGTCGAGCTGGTAAGGGCGCAGCAGGGACAACCCGATTGGCGCCACCATCGCGACCCCCGCGGCGAGCACCAGCAGGCTCCGGACCCGGATCCGTGCCAGCAACAGCATCGAGCCCGTCACCAGGGTGAGCAGGATGGCAGTGCTCAGATCGGGTTCGAGAAGGGTCAGTGCAATCGGGACCGCGGCGATCGGCAGCGCGAGAAGCAGGCGGTGGCGATAGCGCGGCACGCTGCCGAGCACGACCGCGAGCATGAGGAGCAGCCCAAGCTTGGCTAGCTCCGACGGTTGGAAGACGACGGCCCCGAGGCTCAGCCATCGCTGCGCTCCATACGCGATCGAACCAGCAGCAGCAACCCCAGCGAGCAGCACGAGCGCTCCCCCATAGATCGCGACCGCGAGCCCACGCCAGGTCCGGGCGCTGATGCGGGCCGACGCAACCATCGCCACCATGCCGATGCCCACGCAGACGGCCTGATGGATCGCCTCCTGAGTGTCGCCGAGGCTCTGCAGGTTCAGGAACTCCAAGCCCGCCGAGGCCCACAAACGCGAGCATCAGCAGCGGGTCGAAGCCGGCCAGCCGCGAGGTTCGCACCCTCCCGCCGTCGAGCCCGCGCACGCGAACATGCTGGAAGTCGGGCGACGACCAGATGCCCAAGCTCTCGCTCCGCGACACAACACAGGGCTGACGTTCCCGCCGTCCTCCCCGCCGCGCCGGGCCTCTCACATTGTGCGTCGTCTCTGCGTTTCGGCGACTCCTAGCGCGCGACGGCGCGTTTCACTTCTTGCTGTAAGGTGACGTCAACCTGGACTTCTACGTCCGTTCTCGACAACGCCGCCAAAGACGGTGATGCGAGGTTCACCTCAGCCGCATCTCAGGTGTGCTTCTTGCGCGCTGGGGGCACAGACGGTAACTACGGCATTCTGCGCTGCCCTTCCCCCGGGAGCCGCCAAAGCCTGCTTGGTCCGAGGCACTGGTACGTCCTCGGCACCACCGCGGTTGGGCTGGTCCTCTTCGAATTGCTTGACCTGCCCTTCTGGCCGCGACGCCGTCGCGCAAAGCGCCTCGATGCGCCGCGTTCCGGGCTTGGCAACATCGGCTCGAATCAACTTCGTATGAGCTTGGTCTCGTCCCGGTAGAGTGGCGGCGTGGCGACGGCTGGGGTCTCCGGACCAACGGCAATCGCAGTCACGCCGGCGCGACTGAGCTTCCGTCGTCTCACCCTACTCAGCCTGTACTGGGTGGCCATCGGCTACCTCTGGAATTCCATCGGCGCTCAAGTGCTGCCGCCGTTGATCCGCGGCTTCGTCGGACAGGCACATCAGGGGACTGCCCTGTCCGTTCTGGAAAGCACGGGCACCCTGATTGCGGTCTTTTGGCAACCGATGATCGGCGCTCTCTCCGACCGCACCACCCTCGCCTGGGGCCGGCGGAGGCCATATGTCGCCGGTGGGGCGATCGGATCAGCGCTCTTCCTGGTGCTCATGGCTTTCGTCGGCAGCTACTTCTGGCTGTTCGCTGTGTACTTCCTCCTCCAACTCGCGTCCAACACGGCGCAGGGCCCGTATCAGGGACTCCTTCCCGACGTCGTTCCCGACGCCGACCTGGGCAAAGCGGGCGCCTTCTACGGTCTCGGCAATCTGCTCGGAACGCTTCTGGGCTTTGTGGTGGTCGGTATCTTCACCAGCCACGGCCGCTACGACCTGGCGTTCTACTCGATGGCGGCGATGCTCCTGGTGACGATGGTGCTAACGGTGACCCTCGTCCCCGACGATGCCCGCCCCGCCCCTGGGCTCAAGTTGCACATCGCAGACGTGACGCTCGGCACCTTCCAGGTGAGCCCGAGCCGTTACGGCAATTTCCTTTGGCTGATGAGTTCACGTCTCCTCATTCTCATGGGGATCGTCGGCCTGGAGACGTTCGCGAACTTCTTCTTCAAGGACGTCTTCTACCCGGGAAATGGCAGCCAACCTACCGACTTGGCCAACGCCGCGACGACCTACCTTCTCGCAGTCATTGTGCTATTGGCGCTCCTGGTCTCCTATCCAGCTGCACGGCTTTCAGATCGTGTTGGACGCAAGCCACTGGTGGTCGCCTGCGCAGTCGTCGGTGCGGTAGGGACCTTGGGGCTGGTGTTCGCCCACTTCACGCTCATCCCAACGGCTGTGACGTCACCCATCGCCTCGCTGCTCAACGTGCCGATCGGACTGGCGCAGGTGCTCTGTTTCGGTGTCCTCATCGGTATCGCCACTGGGAGTTTTCTCTCCGTCGACTGGGCTTTCACGGTCGACGTCATCCCCCATGATGAGGCTGGACGGTTTCTCGGCTTCTCCAACATCGCGACCGCGGGCGCAGGAATCATTGCTCGCTTCATCGCCGGCCCTATCCTGGATCACTTCAACGCGGGCGCCCACATTCTCGGAATGCTCGGCGGTTACCCGGTTGTGTTCGGTATGTTCGTTGTCTTCTTCATTGTCGGTGGTTTCCTCGTCCTTCCTGTCCAGGAATCTCGCCCCCGCATCACCCAGCCGACGGCCTCATCAAGCTCCTAGCTCGCTTCTCCCAATGCTTGTGACAGCACATCTCCCAGTCGGGCGAGTGGCGTATTCTGGAGGTGCGTGCGGACGGTGCATTCCAGTGCCCGCTGAGCGCTCAGTGCGCGATCAAAGGCGGGTTGTTGATGGCCGATGTCGGGAGACTAAGGACCGTTGCGACGCTCATAGGTGTCATGATCACCGCCTGCGCCTCCGCGACCGCGCATCCAAACCCTTCGTCGATCGGGGCGCCAATGGTCACGGCATCAGCACCCCCTCTCGCGACGCACGCACCAGTCACGCCCAAAGACACAGCCAAAACAATCTCGCTCATCTTCGATGCTGGTTCCGAGCCCTCGGGGACACCGAAAATCCTCGCTCCGCCTTTCGCTGCACTCGCACCAGTCACTTCCACAGACCTAACCAAAACGATCTACCTCACCTTCGACGACGGCCCCAACCCGACGTGGACACCGGAAATCCTCTCCCTCCTGGAGGAGTACGGCGCACATGCGAGTTTCTTCGTCATCGGCGAGAGCGCCAAACGGTGGCCCGGGTTAGTGGAGCGCGAAGCGCAGGACGGCGATACCGTCGGAGACCACACTTGGTCACACCCGAATCTCACTGACCTGTCAGCGAGTGGCGTCTACGTCGAGCTCGGTCGGGACCGGAACTTGATCACGATGTTGACCGGAGAGACGCCAACCTTGTGGCGACCTCCCTATGAAGCGTTCAACTCATCGGTCGTGGGGATTGCATCCGGGTTGGGGATGAAGATGCAACTCTGGAGCGTGGACACGGGAGACTGGCAGCTTCCCGGGACCGAGTTCATTGTGATACGCGTGATGGCGGCGCTTCACAACGGGATGGTGGTGCTCTTTCACGACGGGGGCGGCTACACCAGGGGTGAAACAGTTGCCGCGGTGGCCATTTTGATACCCGAGTTGGAGGCGGCCGGATACCAGCTCGCAGCGCTGCCGCCTCAGGGAGTTGGCCGGTAGGGACCGAGTGCCGACATGCGAAGCGTAGGATCAGTTTGAAGGCTAGGCCGCCGCGGCCAACGGGAGACGGGACCCGATTGAGAAAGCCGCCGCTCTAACAGCGCGTGTGCAGCACGCAAGGGGCAACCCACGTGGACCGCGGCGTGAGCGTCAGCGCCGGGGCAAACCGGCTTCTTGATTCGCTTCCAGTGGACGGCCGTCGACGGCTCCGCCAATCGCTGAGTCCGGTGTGCCTGGATATTGGGACAGTACTCTTCGAGCCGGGCGAGCCAATTGCCTTCGTCGACTTCCCCCGCAATTGCGTGGTCTCGTTGGTCACACCGTTCCAAGAGGGCACGAGCGTGGAGGTGGCCTCGATTGGCAACGAAGGCATCGTCGGTGTGCCCATCCGCCCGGGGGGCTCACTCGCATTCCGGGCCATCTCCTCGGTGGGAGGATGGATCGACCGGATGGACGCGTCGACCTTCGTCGACGAGGTCGAAGCCGACCCCGGTCTGCAGGAACTCGTCAACGATTATGTTCGGGCTTTCTTCGGCGAGATCGCCCAGGCGGCGGCGTGCAATCAACTCCACTCGAACGAAGAGCGCCTGAGCCGCTGGCTGCTGATGAGCCACGACCGCGTCGGCACTGACGAGTTCGCCATCACCCACGAGCTCCTAGGCCAGATACTTGGCTCGCGTCGAGCTACGGTCACCCTGTCCGCAGAGCGCCTTCGAGCCGCGGGCCTCATCAGGTACTCCCGCGGTCGAGTCACCATCGTTGATCGCGTCGGGCTCGAGGCAGCCGCGTGTGAGTGCTACCGAGCTATCACCGCCGAGTTGGATGGAGTTGTCCGGAGGGCGCAACGCAGGAGCGCCATGGCCTGAGGGTAGATTCTCAGGACCGTCGATCTGCTCGGGCCGTCGCACCGTAGAGATGCGAAGAAATCTGCTGCCCCTCATCGGGACACCGAGCTTTGCGTCTAGCGCCCGAGGGAGCGCTAGCGGACAGACGAAGGGATGAGCGAGCGGCACGATGGTAGAAGCCTTGTCTCGATTGTGTGCCCGTTGTGGCTCTGACCGTCTTCTTTCGCTGAGCTTTGATGCATCTAAACCGAATGACGGACAGCCAAATGATCACGATCAGCCGGAG